>JAWKUM010000017.1:0-83367 GCA_041398545.1 Planctomycetota bacterium
GCGTTGCCCATCAGCGTGCCCTCGGCGGGGCCGGCCTTGGTGCCGTAGGCGTAGTTGATGACCTTGTTGCCGTAGCCGGCTTCGAACTTGTAGTAGAGGACGTCCTGGGCGGAGAGGCTGCCGCAGAGGACGAGGGCGAGCATGGCGAGAGATGTACGCATTGCGACTCCCGAGGGAAGAGGTGGGGAGGGGGGGGAGGGAACGGGGCGGCCGGGGGCAGGGGGCCCTGTCCGAAGGAACGGATCGGGCGCCAGGGAGGCGGCGCCCGGGAAACAGGAAGACGTGCGGACGGGTGGTGCTTGTTCCCCTCGATCGGGCATTCTTGCCGTCCAGGTCGGCGGTCGAAGCCCCGCCCGTTCCGGCCTAGACTTCTCCGACCCACATGCAGCTAGGACGCTTCCAGGCCCTGCCGATCGAGACCGGTCGCTTCGCCCTCGACGGCGGCGCGATGTTCGGCGTCGTCCCGCGGACGCTGTGGGAGCGCAAGCTCCCGCCCGACGAGCGCAACCGCGTCGACCTCGCGCTGCGCGCCCTGCTGCTGCGCGAGCTCGGCGAGGACGGCGCCCCGACGGGACGCAACCTCCTGGTGGACACCGGCGTCGGACAGAAGTGGGACCCCAAGCTGGCCGACATCTACAAGGTCGACCACCACGAGCTCCGGGTCGAGACGAGCCTCGCGGCCGAGGGCCTCGGCGTAGGTGACATTACCGACGTCGTCCTGACCCACCTGCACTTCGACCACGCCGGGGGGGCGACGCGGCGCGACGCGGACCGCAACCTCGTGCCGACCTTCCCCAACGCGCGCTACTGGGTCCAGGCCGAGAACCTCGCCTGGGCCTCGTCGCCGACGCAGAAGGACCGCGCCAGCTACCTGCCGGAGAACTGGGAGCCCCTGCTCGCGGCCGGCGTGCTCGAGACGATCGACGGCCCGGGCGAGCTCCTGCCCGGCCTCGAGCTCCGGATCTCCAACGGCCACACCCGGGCCATGCAGCTCCCGCGCGTCCACGGGCCCGAGGGCTCGCTGATCTACTGCGCCGACCTCGTCCCGACGGCCGCCCACGTGCCGGTGCCCTGGGTCATGGCGTACGACAACGAGCCCCTGGTCTCGATGCAGGAGAAGCAGGCCATCCTCGAGCAGGCGGTCGCCGGCGACTGGCTGCTGTTCTTCGAGCACGACCCCGAGGGCCCGGCCGCCCGGGTCGTCGCCGGCCCCAAGGGCTTCGCCGCCGGCGAGCGGAGCGACCTGCGCCCGTGAAGCCCGGCGGCGCGATCAAGCTGCCCGACCTCGTGTCGGTGCGCCCCGAGCCCGGCTCGCGGGTCCTGCTGCTGGCCCCCCCGGGCGAGCTGGCCTCGGCCGCGTCGCGCTGCCTCGACGCCGTCGGCGCGCGGGGCCGGGTCGTCGCGGCCGTGCGCGGCGAGCCGGCCTGTTCGACCCCCTGCCCGAGCGGCTCGAGGTCCGCGACCTCGACCCGGCCCGGGCCACCGGCCTCGAGGGCCCTTCGACCTCGCCTCGTCTGGGGCTCGCTCCCGTTCGTGACCTCGCTGCCCGACCTGCTCGAGCCGGTGCGCCACGCCCTGCGCCCCGGCGGCGCCCTGCGCCTCGACCTGCCGACGGCCGGCTACTCGACGATCCTCGCCTCGTGCCACCCCGGGGCCGCGGCGTGGCTCCTGCCCGACAAGGAGGCGTGCCGCGGGGCGCTGGCCGAGCTCGGCCTCCGCGACGTCGAGCTCCACACCTGGGTCGAGCTGCACCAGCACGAGGGCGTCGCCGAGCTCGTCGAGGCCCTCGTCGCGATCGACCCGCTGCGCTACGAGGGCCGGGACGGCCGCGAGACGCTCGAGGTCCTGCGCCAGAACCTCGCCAGCGCGTTCCACGGGGCCGAGCGCTGCGACCTGGCCCTGCGGCGCCTGCGCGCCTCGGCCCGGAGGTAGCGGTGCGGGTCTTCGTCCTGACCGGCGCCGGGGTCTCGGCCGAGAGCGGCCTGCGCACGTTCCGCGACGCCGACGGCCTGTGGGAGGGGCACGACGTGGCCGCGGTCGCGACGCCCGAGGGCTTCGCCCGGGACCCCGACCTCGTCTACCGCTTCTACGAGGAGCGCCGCCGCGGCCTGGCCGCGGTCGAGCCCAACGCCGCGCACCTGGCCCTCGCCCGGCTCGAGGAGGCGCTCGGCGACGACTTCCTGCTCGTGACCCAGAACGTCGACGACCTCCACGACCGCTGCGGCCACCGGCGGCTGCTGCACATGCACGGCGAGCTGCGCAAGGCGCGCAACGCGCGCGGGGACGCCTTCGACTGGCCCACGCCCCTCGACGCGGCCGCGCGCTGCCCGGCGACCGGCAGCGCGCTCCGGCCGCACGTCGTCTGGTTCGGCGAGGTCCCGCTCCACCTGGGCGAGATCGACGACTTCCTGCACAAGGTCGACGTGTTCTGCGCGATCGGCACCAGCGGCCTCGTCTGGCCGGCCGCCGGCCTGGCCGAGCTGGCCTGGCGCCGCGGCGCGCGCACGGTCGAGATCAACCCCCGCCCGACCGGCGGACCGTTCCACGAGGTCCGCGAGGGCCCGGCCACGCGCGAGGTCCCGCGCTGGGTCGACGAGGTCCTCGGCCGCGAGCCCACGCCACAGGCATGAACGCGACGACGCGCTACGACGCCCCCCCGCTGACCGTGCGCTGGCTCCGGCGCCGGCCGTACGACGACATCCTGCGCGAGATGCGGGCCGCGGTCGCGGCCCGCGCGGACGGGGACCTCGGCGACGAGCTCTGGCTCGTCGAGCACGAGGGCGTCTACACCAGGGGCCGGCGCCTCGCCGACGGCGAGGTCCTCGTCCCCGACCTCGAGGTCCGCGAGGTCGAGCGCGGCGGCCGGGTCACGTGGCACGGGCCGGGCCAGCTCGTCGCGTACCCGATCGTCGCCCTCGAGGGCCGCGGCCGCGACCTGCACGCCTTCCTGCGCCTGCTCGAGGACACGGTCATCGACGTCCTGGCCGGGCTCGGCCTCGAGGGGCGCCGCGACCCCGCGGGCACGGGCGTCTTCGTCGGACCGCGCAAGGTCGCCTCGATCGGCATCGCCGTCCGCCGCTGGACGACGTTCCACGGCCTCGCCCTGAACCTCGACCCCGACCTCGAGGTGTTCCGCGCGATCCGCCCCTGCGGCTTCGAGGCCGGGATCATGACCAGCCTCGCCCGCGAGCTCGGCCCGGAGGCGCTCCCGACCCTCGCCGGCCTCGGCGAGCGCGTCGCGGCGGCCTTCCACCGCCGCTGGCGCGCCTGGCCCCGCGCCTGAGCCGGCTGCCGCGGCTTCGCCCTCGCCCGTCGCCCCGCCCCCGCTAAGATCCTCCCCCCTCATGGTCGGCTCCCTCGACATCGCGCCTGACGGCTCCTGCCTGTTCATCTCCTTCCCGTACCGGGAGGACCTGGTCGAGCTCGTCCGCAACATCCCCGGCCGGCGCTGGGACCGGATGTCCAAGGTCTGGAAGGTGCCGATCGAGCACTGCGAGACCGCGGTCATGATCTTCATGGCCCACGGGTTCTCGATCTCGCCCGAGGTCAGCATGGCCCTGGCCTCCGGGGGCAAGGACACGGGCGAGCGCAAGATCAAGCTCGGCGAGGTCAAGGACACGGTCAACGCGCTGACGATCAGCCAGCTCAACCTCCGCGTCGCCGAGGTCCTGCGCCAGAGCTTCGCCGAGCCGATGTGGATCGTCGGCGAGGTCCAGAACTTCAACAAGCGCGGCCGCAGCCGGCACAAGTACTTCGAGCTCGTCGAGAAGGTCGAGGACGAGCTCGGCGAGGAGCAGCTCCGGGCCAGCGTGTCCTGCGTGATCTGGGAGAACCAGATGGCGCTGATCCGGACGCGGCTGCAGCAGAGCGGCTCCAACCTGACGCTCGAGGACGGGCTCCAGGTCCGCATGCGCGGCAAGGTCGAGCTCTACCAGGCCCGCGGCCAGTACCAGCTCATCCTCGAGGACATCGACCCCAAGTACACGCTCGGGGAGATCGTCCTCAAGCGCGAGAAGATCCTGCAGGACCTGCGCCGGGACGGCCTCGCCGACCGCAACCGCGAGCTCCCGCTGCCGCTCGTCCCGCTCCGCGTGGCCCTCGTCACGGCCGAGACCGGCGACGCCCTGCAGGATTTCGCCAAGACGCTCAAGCAGAGCCGCTTCGGCTTCGACGTGATGCTGTACCCGGTCCGGGTCCAGGGCGAGAAGCTCCGGCCGACCGTGCTCGCGGCCCTCGCGTTCTTCGCCGACCGCGCCGACGACTTCGACGTGCTCGTGATCTGCCGCGGGGGCGGCTCGCGCAGCGAGCTCGGCTGGTGGGACGACGGCGAGGTCGCCCGCGCCGTCGCGACGCACCCGCTGAAGACCGTGATCGGCATCGGCCACGAGCGCGACCAGTGCGTGCTCGACCTCCTCGCCGAGTCGGTCAAGACGCCTACGGCCGCGGCCGAGCTCCTCGTCGACCGCGTCCGCGACTACCAGCAGCGCGTCGAGGACTGCATGCTCGAGATCGGCAAGGTCGTCGAGGCGCGGCTGCGCGAGGAGCGCCACCAGCTGCGCCACCGGGCCCTGCGCCTGCACTCGGACCTGCGCGCGGTCCTCGTCGGCGCCCGCCACGACCTCGCCGCGGCCTCGACACGGCTGCGCGTCGGCGTGCAGCGGCGGCTCGACCGTGGCGCCTACGCCCTGGGGAAGGCCGGCACGCGGCTCGGGTTCGGCGCCACGCGCGCGCTCGAGCGGGCCGCCGGCAGGCTCGAGACCCAGGAGCTCCGGAGCCGCGCCCTCGACCCCGCGCGCGTGCTGGCCCGCGGCTTCGCCGTCCTGCGCGGCCGGGACGGCAGGGCGCTGCGCAGCGTGCGCGGCGTCGCGGTCGGCCAGGAGCTCGAGGCGCGGCTCGCCGACGGCGCGCTCGACCTCCGCGTCGAGGCGCGGCGCGAGCAGGCCGGGCGCGAGGGCCGCGAGCCCGAGGCGAACAAGCGAGGCCGGTCCGGCGCCTGAGGCCGCGGCACCCCAGTGACCCCCCAGCGAGGAACGCGAAGATGGCAGCCAGGAAGAAGGCCGAGGACAAGGACCCCAAGTACGGCGAGCTCGCCGACGAGCTCGACGGGATCCTCCACAGCATCGAGGGCGGGGACGTCGACATCGACGACCTCAGCGCCAAGATGGAGCGCGCGACGACGCTGATCGCGGCCTGCCGCGCCAAGCTCGAGGCGACGCAGACCCGCGTGCAGAAGGTCCTGTCGACGCTCGAGGACGACGAGCCGGACGTCGACGACGAAGACGACGAGGACGACGAGGACTGAGGTCGGCGAGGGACCGCCCCCGGCGGTCCCCCCGGCCGCGCGGACGCCGTGGACTTCACCCCTCCCCAGGTCATCGGCCTGTACCTGGCCCTCGTGGTCTCGATGGTCGTCCACGAGGCCAGCCACGCCTTCGTCGCGTACCTCGGCGGCGACCGCACGGCCTACGAGGTCGGCCAGGTCACGCTCAACCCGATCCCCCACATGCGGCGCGAGCCGTTCGGGATGATCGTCCTGCCGATCATCTCGCTGTTCGCGTTCGGCCTGCCCTTCGGCTTCGCCCACGCCCCGTACAACCCGTACTGGGCCATCGCCCACCCCCGGCGGGCGGCCGGCATGTCGGCCGCCGGACCGGCCGCCAACCTGATCCTGTTCTCGCTGTCGTTCGGCCTGCTGTACCTCGGCCGCCAGCAGGGCTGGTTCGAGATCCCCTACCGGGGCACGCCGGAGGCACGCCTGTGGTTCCTGCATGCCCTCGTCGGCCAGGGCCAGGCCACCGACGGGTTCTACGGGGCGCTGGCCACGGGCCTGTCGATCCTGATGTCCCTCAACCTCCTGCTCGGCCTGTTCAACCTGCTGCCGATCCCGCCGCTCGACGGGGCCGGCGTCGTCGAGGGCCTGGCCCCGCGCGAGGTGCGCAACTTCCTGCACGACATCCGCTCCAACCAGTCGCTGCAGCTGATCGGTCTCGTGCTCGCGATCGCCGTCGGGTGGCGCCTGATCGGCGACTGGGTGCTCGAGCCGATCTACTTCCTGCGCGCCTACTGAGCCCGGTCGCTCAGGCCTCGCCGACCGGGACCTCGGCGAGCGCGCCGCCGAGGTCGAGGCGGAGCAGGGCCGCGTCCCAGCCGAAGCGCGCGCGGTAGGCCCCGAGCAGCGCCGCGGCCTCGGCCTCGCCGACGGCCCCGCGCTCGCCCAGGGCGACGACGCAGCCGCCGAAGCCCGCCCCGGTCAGCCGCGCCCCGTGCACGCCGGGGATCGCGCAGACGCCCTCGACGAGGAAGTCGAGCTCGTCGCAGGACACCTCGAAGAACTCGCGGCAGGACCCGTGGGCCTCGCGCACGAGCCGGCCGAGGGCCGCGTGGTCCCGCGCGGCCAGGGCCGCGCGCGCCTGCCGCATGCGCTCGCTCTCGTCGACGATGTGCCGCGCGCGGCGCCAGACCGTCTCGCCCATGTCGGCCCGGGCCGCGTCGACGGCGGCGCGACCGGCGCGCGCCAGGCACGGCAGGTCGGGGTCGCGGCGGTGCAGCACGGCGTAGGCCGCGCGGCACTCCTCGACGCGCTGGTTGAACGCCGAGCTGACGAGCTTGCGCGGCTTGCGCGTGTCGAGCACGAGCAGCTCGAGCGTGTCGTCGAGCGGCACGTAGTCGATCTCGCGGGTCAGGCAGTCGAGCAGGAAGGCCTGGCCGGCCCGCGACATCGCCGCCGCGTCACTGGTCCATGATCCCGCACTGCACGCCGACGAAGCCGGTCTCGGCCGCCCAGGCCGTCCGGGCCAGGTCCTCGTCGCCGAGGCCGAGGTCGTGGAGCCGGCTCAGCGCCAGCGCCGTCGCGACCGAGATCGAGGCCGACGACGACAGCCCGCCGCCGCGCGGCAGGTTGCCGGAGGCGAGGAAGTCGAAGCCGCCGGGCACGCGGTCGCCGAGCTCGACCCAGAACGCCGATCAGCATGCCGACCAGCCGAGGGCCTCGGGCTAGGCAGGTCCGCCAGCTCGACCTCGACCTCCTCGGGCAGGTCGAGGCTGGCGAAGCGGGCCGCGCGGCCCGGCCGGGCCGCGACCGCGACCCAGGTGCCGCGGGCCAGCGCGACGGGCAGGACCTCGCCGCCGTTGTAGTCGAGGTGGGCGCCGAGGAGGTTGGCGCGGCCGGGGGCGAAGAAGACCCGCGGCGTCGCGTCGTAGCGCCGGCGGAACTCCTCGACCAGGCGGGCCACGAGCGCGGGCTCGCCTGCTGGGCTCGGGTGGATCGGGTCGGGCATGCTTCCTCGTCGGGTCGCCGGCTCGGCTCGTCCGCGGCCCCCGGCGGGGCCGAGGGCGCGGGGCCTCCATGTTCCCCGATCGGCCCGCGCCGACGAAGCGGCCATCGGGGCGGGATAGACTGGGGACGGAGCTTCGATCGGCGCTCCACGTCGTTAGCCTGAGCGCCCCGACCGGCCGCGGACCCGAGCGGCCCATGCCAAGGCCCTTCGCCATGCTGCCGATCCAGACCCTGTGCCTCACCGCGGCCCTCTGGGCCCAGGACCCGGCCGGCCAGGCCGCGGCCAGCCGCCCGGCCGAGGACCCGATCCCGCGCGTCCTCGAGTGGCCCGCGCACCGGGACCTCGTCCTCGCCGAGCTCGACGGCCGCCCGGTCCGCCTCGGCGAGCTCGTCACCCACCTCGAGGCCCACTACGACCCCGGGATCCGCGCGCGCCTCGAGGCCGACGCCGGCGAGCTCAACTCCCCCAACCTCCCGCAGCTGCTGTACCAGTACGTCGACGTCCTCGCGCTGCGCGCCGAGGTCGAGCAGCAGAAGCTCGAGATCCACAAGCTCATGGAGCGCGTCGACCAGTTCCTCGCCCGCGACTTCGAGCAGAATGGCAGCCGTCCTGGGAGCAGGCCATGGGCTGGCCGATGCCGGCTACGAGCGTGCCCGACCTGTCCGCCCGCCACCGCCGCGAGCAGGGCCTGCGCTTCGAGGTCGAGGCCCTCCTCGACCGCCTCGTGCCGGGCGTCTACAATGGGAGGACCTCAAGACCTACAACATCCGCCACGGCGACTTCTTCGGTGGCAAGGTCCAGGTCGCGCATCTTCTTCGCGACCCGCGACCCGCGGACCGGGCGGCGCCCTGCCCGAGGGCCGTCTGGCCGAGGTCCGCAGCCGGCTGCGCGAGGTCCTGACGCGGCTCAAGCAGGAGCCGCAGAGCTTCGGCGAGCTGGCCAGGAAGTACAGCGAGGACTCGACGACGGCCGCCGAGGGCGGCGTGATCGGCTGGGTCAGCCGCCTCGACGAGCGGCTGCCGGCCGCGATCGTGCGCACGGCCTGGGGCCTCGAGAACGGGGACATCTCGGTCCCGGTCGAGTCCTACCACGGCCTCCACGTAGTCCAGCGGGTAGCCTTCAACAGGACCCACTTCATCCTGTTCAACGGCAAGTCGGCCAAGCAGGTCGCGGATACGCGCAAGCGTATCGAGGCCGAGGACTACCTCTTCGCCGCGCGCGAGCGCCACGCCCGGCGCTTCCGGCTGTAGTCCAAGATCCCGACAGCAGCGGGATTTCGCTCAAGTCCCCGGCCGGCGCGGTCCGACATCGGACCGTGGTGGACTGCGACACCCCCGTCGCCGCCACCGTCCCCCCAGCGGCTCCGGCACGGGAGTACCGTCGTGAAGGCCGACAAGCTCAAGCTCTTCCTGCTGATCCCCCTCGCGGCCGCCCTGCTCGTCCTGAGCACCCTGATCCAGCCCCAGGCCCCGTCGGCGCGCCGCGGCCCCGAGATCGTCGCCGGCCGCCAGCCCGACGGCACCCGCGACGCCGGCGCCGTCGCCGCGCCGACCACGAACATCACGACGGTGGCCCTGACGCTGGCTGGCATCCTCGTGCTCGCGGCCGGGACGATCCTCGTCGTCCGCAGGCTGCAGGGCGGGATCGACACGGTCCATGACCGCGAGATCCGGATCAAGGAGACGCGCCGCCTCTCGGGCAAGCGCCTGCTCCACCTCGTCCGCGCCAGCGAGCGGCTCCTGCTGCTGGCCGAGTCCGAGCACGGCCTCAGCCTGCTCTGCGACCTCACGCCCGATGAGCACGGCCTCGCGGCCGCCGACCTCGCCGAGCTCGAGCGCGCCCCGGTCGCGCTCGGCGACGACGAGGACGACGACGGCGCGGTCCCGCGCGACATGGTCATCCCGCGCCCCGCGCGCCGGCCTGCGCCCGCACGCCAGGCGCGCCCGGCCCCCGCCGCCAAGGCCGCGGCCCTGCCGGCCGACTTCAAGAAGCTCCTCGCCAGGCTGGCCGCCCGCTCGTGAGGCGCCTCGCCAAAGCCCTGCTGCTGCCCCTCGCCCTGGTCGCGGCGCTCGCGGCCCCGGCCCGGGCCCAGGCCCCGCTCCCGCCCCCCGCCGCGGCCCAGGCCCCGGCCGCCCAGGCCCCCGGCGCCCAGGCCCCGCAGGGCGGCGGCAACGTCCTGTCGCTGCAGATCGGCGACCCGTCCCAGAAGCGCCTGACCTCGACCGTCGAGATCGTCCTGATCCTGACGATCCTGACGCTGGCCCCGTCGATCCTGCTGACGCTGACGAGCTTCACGCGCATCGTCATCGTCCTGTCGTTCATGAAGCGGGCGATGTCGGTGCAGGAGATGCCGCCGAGCCTCGTCGTGACCGGGCTCAGCGTGTTCCTGACGATCTTCATCATGAAGCCCGTGCTCCAGGACCTGCACGAGCAGGCCCTCGTCCCCTACCAGGAGGAGCGGATCGGCTTCGAGGAGGCCGGCTCCCGGGCCGCGACGATCATGGGCGACTGGCTGATGCGGCAGACGCGCGTCAGCGACCTCGAGCTCATGTACGACATCTCGCGCCAGGAGATGCCGCCGCGCGAGGAGCTCAAGGCCAAGACGCCGTTCCACCTGCTCGTGCCGGCCTTCGTGATCTCCGAGATCAAGACCGCCTTCCAGATGGGCTTCGTGCTGTTCCTGCCCTTCCTGGTCATCGACATCGTGATCTCGTCGCTGCTGATCTCGATGGGCATGTTCACGCTGCCCCCGATCGTGATCTCGACCCCGTTCAAGATCCTGCTCTTCGTCCTCGTCGACGGCTGGAACCTCGTGCTCCGCTCGGCGATCGAGAGCTTCTACGCCTGAGGCCCGGAGGCCCGCATGGACACCTCCCTCGTCGTCGACCTGTCGCGCGAGACCCTGCTCGTGGCCATGAAGATCATCACCCCGGCGCTCGCGATCGGGATGCTGGTCGGCCTGATCGTGTCGTTCCTGCAGACGATCACGAGCATCCAGGAGCAGACGCTGAGCCTCGTGCCCAAGATGCTCGCGGTCGCGCTGACCCTCCTGCTCCTGCTGCCCTGGGTCCTGCGCACGCTCCTCGACTTCTCCTCGGGCCTGTTCCGCAACCTCGGCCTCTACGCGGGGCTCGTCGCCTGACCGGCCCTGCCGGCGGCGACGGAGAGGAGACGCCATGGAGGTCCTGGAGCTCTGGTCGGCCTTCCTGCCGGGCTTCTTCCTGACCTTCGTGCGCATGGCCACGATGGTCATGACGATGTTCGCGGTCGGCGCGACCTTCGAATCCCGCTGGGCCCGCCTCCTCCTCGCCCTCGGCCTGACCCTGATCGTCTACCTCCGCGCCCCCACGACGACCGGCGCCGACCTCGACCTCCTGCCCTTCGCCCTCGTCGTGGTCCGCGAGGTCGTCCTCGGCCTGGCCATGGGCTTCGCCCTCCAGCTCGTGTTCACGACGATGCGCATCGCCGGCAGCATCCTCGGCCAGGAGATGGGCTTCGCGATGTCGACGATCCTCGACCCGGCCACCGGCGTGTCGTCCGGCGTCATGGCGCGGCTGTTCGAGGCCCTGTGCTTCCTGTTCCTGTTCGCGGTCGACGGCCACCACCGCATGATCGAGATCCTCGCGCTGACCTACGACCACGTCCCGGTCGGCGCCCCCTACAGCATCGACGCCCTCGCCGAGGGCCTCGTGCTGCTCAGCGGCAAGAGCCTCAACCTCGCGTTCTCGCTCGCCTTCCCGATCTGGGGCGTGCTGATGATCGTCAACGGGACGCTCCTCGTGATGTCCCGCATCGTGCCCCAGGTCAACCTCATGGAGTTCTCGTTCGGCCTGCGGATCCTCGTCGCGGTCGTGCTCCTGGCCGCGTTCACGACGTCCTCGGCCGACTTCGTCCTCGGCGTGTTCGACACGGTCTTCGAGGGCACCTACACGATGCTCGGGGGGCTGCGCTGAGCCATGGGCCTGTTCGACGACAGATCGGACAAGACCGAGGCGCCGACCGCCAAGCGGCGCTCCGACGCCCGCAAGAAGGGCCGCGTGGCCCTGTCCAAGGAGCTGTCCACGGCCGCGCTGATGCTGACGAGCGTCCTGATGCTCGACGCCGCCGGCCCGTGGATCGGCGGCACGCTCGAGGAGGCGATGACCCGCGGCCTGACGCTGCGCCGGCCGGTCGAGGCCTCGGTGCCCTGGGCGACCGGCGTCCTGGGCGGCTTCATCGACCTCGTCCTCCCGGTCCTCGTGACCTTCGCGGGGCGCTCTTCGTCGTCGCGACCTCGGTCGGCGTCCTGCAGGCCGGCTGGCAGGTCTCGTTCAAGCCGCTGACCCCGGACCTGGCCAAGCTCAACCCCCTCGCCGGCCTCCAGCGCATCTTCTCGCTCAAGGGCCTCGTCCGCGCCCTCGTCGCCCTGGCCAAGTTCGCCCTCCTCGGCCTGACGCTGTGGTTCAACGTCGGCGACCGCCTCCCGCTGCTGTTCGACCTGCAGAACATGCCGGTCGAGGTCGCCGTCCCGGTCGTCGCCGACCTCGCCCTCGACATCCTGTGGTGGATCGCCGTCCCGCTCCTCCTGATCGGGATCATCGACCTGCTCTACCAGCGCTGGGACCACACCCGCTCGCTGCGCATGAGCAAGCAGGAGGTCAAGGACGAGAGCAAGAACGAGGAGGGCGACCCGGAGATCCGGGCCCGCATCAGGCGCGCGCAGCGCGAGCTCGCGACTCGCCGCATGATGGACGAGGTCCCCAAGGCCGACGTCGTCGTCACCAACCCGACCCACTACTCGGTCGCCCTGCGCTACGAGCGCGGCGCCATGGCCGCGCCCCGGGTCGTCGCCAAGGGCGTCGACGAGGTCGCCCTCCGCATCCGCGAGGTCGCCCGCGAGCACGAGGTCCCGATCTGGGAGGAGCCCCCGCTGGCCCGCTCCCTCTACGCCGCCTGCGACCTCGACGACGAGATCCCGGCCGAGCTGTACCAGGCCGTCGCGACGGTCCTCGCCCAGGTCCTGCGCCTGAAGGAGCGCGCCGCCAATGCCTGACGCCGTCAAGCCCGTCCAGGGACGGGGCCTCGAGAAGGCCAACGTCGCGCTGATGCTCGGCGTGCTGTCGTTGATCGCGGTCCTCGTGATCCCGCTGCCGACCTTCGTCCTCGACCTGCTGATCACGGCCAACATCACCGGCAGCGTCCTGATCCTGATGGCGACGCTGAGCGCCCGGTCCCCGCTCGAGTTCAGCTCGTTCCCGAGCGTGATCCTGTTCACGGCCCTCCTGCGCCTTACGCTCAACGTCGCGTCGACGCGCCTGATCCTGCTCAACGCCGAGGCCGGCTCGGTCATCCAGGCCTTCGGGGAGTTCGTCATCGGCGGCGAGTTCGTCGTCGGCCTCGTCGTGTTCCTGATCCTCATCGTGATCCAGTTCGTGGTCATCACGAAGGGCCAGAACCGCATCGCCGAGGTGTCGGCGCGCTTCACGCTCGACGCCATGCCCGGCAAGCAGATGGCGATCGACGCCGACCTCAACGCCGGCCTCATCAGCAACGAGGAGGCCAAGCAGCGCCGCCGGGACATCGCCCGCGAGGCCGAGTTCTTCGGCGCCATGGACGGCGCCGGCAAGTTCATCCGCGGCGACGCCATCGCCGGCCTGATCATCACGGGCATCAACATCCTCGCCGGCGTGGCGATCGGCTCGCTCAAGCTCGGCCTCGGCTTCGAGGACGCCCTGCAGACCTACTCGGTCCTGACGGTCGGCGACGGCCTCACGGCCCAGATCCCGTCGCTCGTCGTCGCGATCGCCTCGGGCATCCTGATCACCAAGGCCGCGTCCAAGGACGAGATCGCGACCGAGATGGCCCGGCAGATCGCCGGCCGGCGGACGGTCGTCAAGACGGCCGGCTTCGTCCTGGCCGGCCTCGGCCTCGTGCCCGGCCTGCCGTTCCTGCCGTTCGCCGGCATCGGCCTGGCCCTCGTGATCTACTCGGGCCGGCTCGAGGACCCGGCCGAGGAGCCCGAGCCCGGCGCCGGCGAGGAGGAGGACGAGGCCCGCAGCGAGGAGGCGCGCATCGAGGACCTCCTGACCGTCGACCGCCTCGGCATCGAGATCGGCTACCGGCTGATCACGATCGTCGACCCCGGCCGCCACGGCGGCCTGCTCGAGCACATCGCCGCGCTCAGGCGCAGCTTCGCGCAGGGCCTCGGGCTCGTGCTCCCGCCGGTCCGGGTCAAGGACAACGTCTCCCTCGACCCCAACGGCTACCGCCTGCTGCTGCACGGCCAGGAGGTCGCCAAGGGCGAGCTCAGGGCCGGCCAGTACCTGGCCATGGACCCGACCGGGCAGGCCCCGCCGATCGACGGCAAGGAGTGCGTCGAGCCGGCCTTCGGCCTGCCGGCGCGCTGGATCACCGAGGGCCAGAAGGAGGAGGCCGAGGTCCTGGGCTACACGGTCATCGACGCCCCCACCGTGCTCGTGACCCACCTCACCGAGGTCGTCAAGGCGATCGCCCACGAGCTCCTGTCGCGCGAGGACGTCCAGGCCCTGCTCGACAACCTCGAGAAGACGCACCCCAACCTCGTCAAGGACCTCGTCCCCAACCCGCTCAACCCGAGCCGCATCCAGCGCATCCTCGGCAGCCTGCTGCGCGAGCGCGTGTCGATCCGCGACCTGCCGCGCATCCTCGAGGCCCTCGGCGACGCCGTCGGCGACGGCCTCGAGCCCCGCTCCCAGGTCGAGAGCGTGCGCCTCCGGCTCAGCCGCGCGATCGTCGACGGCCACCTGTCCGGCGACCGCAAGCTCCGCGTCGCCACGCTCGACCCCGACCTCGAGCGCCGGCTGCAGGCCGCCCTCGGCGGCCAGGGCGAGCCCGAGAGCGTCGGCCAGGGCATGCTCGGCCGCTTCGTCGAGCGCTGCGCCGAGGTCCTCGCCGACCTCGTCCGCCAGGGCCACCCGCCGGTCCTCGTCTGCCGCGCCGGCCTGCGCCCGTACCTCGCCGAGGCCATCGTGCCCGCGATCCCCGGCTCGGCCGTGCTGTCGTACCAGGAGGTCGCCCAGGCGCCCGAGCTCGAGGTCGTGCAGGGCATCCAGCTGGAGGGCCAGCCGGCATGATCCTGCGCCGCATCGTCGCCCGCTCCACGGCCGAGGCCCTGCGCCGGGTCGAGCGCGAGCTCGGCAAGGACGCGTGGATCGTCGAGACGCGCCACGAGGGCGGCCGCACGACCGTGCTCGCGCGCCGCCCCGACGCGCCGCGCCGGCCGGCCGCGCCCGAGGAGCCGCTGCCCGAGCCGCTGCGCCGCGCGCCGAAGGCCTTCGCCGCCCTCGCCCGCGGCCTCGTCGCCCGCGGCCTGTCGCCGCGCGTCGTCGACGTCCTGTGGCGGGCCGTCGAGGGCCTCGACCCCCTCCTCCTGCGCCCCGACAACCCGGCCCTGCCGGCCGTCCTCGTCCGCGGCCTGGCCGGCCTGATCCCGTGCCGCGGCACGACCGCGCCGCTCGGCCGCGGCGCCGTCCTCGTCGGCCCGACCGGCGTCGGCACGACGACGACGCTGGCCAAGCTCGCCGCCCGCGCCGTGCTCGACGAGGGCAGACGCCCGGGCATCGTCTGCCTCGACAGCTTCCGCGTGGGCGCGACCGAGCAGCTCCGCGCGTACGCCGAGCTCATGGACCTGCCGATGCGCGTCGCGTTCACGGCCGAGGACCTGCGCCGCGCCATCGCCGAGCCCGCCGACCGCGGCCCGGTCCTCGTCGACACGACCGGGCGCAGCCCGCGCGACGCCGAGGCCCTGGCCCGCCTCGCCGCCACCCTCCGCGGCCTCGACCTCGAGGTGCAGCTCTGCGTCCCCGCCGCCGCGCGGCGCGGACCTCGAGCTCGTCGCCGCGGCTTCGCCGCGCTCCGACCCGCGGCGCTGGGCATCACCAAGTGGGACGAGACCGAGGCCCCGGGCGAGGCCCTCGGCTTCGCGATCGAGAAGGGGCTGCCGGTCGCGTGGGTCGCCGACGGCCAGCGCGTCCCCGAGGACCTGCGGCAGGCCCGGGCCGGCGACCTCGCGCGAGGCCTCTGCCTCGGCGAGGACGCCCCCGCATGACCGGCGACCAGGCCGCGACCCTGCGCCGGCGCCTGGCCGGCCGCGCGACCGTCGTCAGGTCCCCGCGCCGAGCCCTCGCCGCGCTGCTGTCGCGCTCGGACCCGGTCCCCGGCTACCGGGCGGGCCCGGCCGTCGACGCGGGCGCGCTGCTTCTCGTCACGCGCCCGGACCCCGCCTCGCTGGCCGCGACCCTCGCGGCCCTCGCGCGCCGCGCGGGCCCCGGGCCGGGCCTCTGCGTCGTCGACGCCCCGACCACGCGGCGGCCGCGCTCGCCTGCGCGCGCCTGACGCTCGCGGCGCGCCGGCTGGGCCGCCCCGAGCCGCGGCTCCTGGCCTGGTTCGCACCCGGCATGCTGTGCTCGGACGCGTCCTACGCGGACGCCGCGCGGCGCCGCGACGCGGCCATGCGCCGCCGCCTGGATGGCCTCCTCCTGGCGCTAAAGACGGGCGTCCGCAGCGGTCGATGACATCGGAGCCACGGCGCCCATGGCGCATGGGTGGAGAGGTCTGCCTTGACAGCATCGACGACGGGAACCGGAGCGACTGGCGGGAGGGAGGGCACGCGCGGCCTGGCCCGGTCGGCCGCCGTGTGGCTGGCCAGCCTCGCGTTCTGCGTCGTCTACCTGCTCTCGCTCCTGGTCGGCGGCTCGTGGACGACCGCGCTCCTGCGCGGCCTCGCCGCCGCGGTCGTCGTCCGTCTCGTCGGGCCGCCGCTCCTGTACCTGCTCGTCGACACGGTCCTCGCGGCCGTGGCCGAGTCCAAGGTCGACGAGGAGGCCGACGAGTCGTGAGCGCCCGGGTCCTCGAGCAGCGCTCCAAGGAGGAGCGCGACCGGCTGATCGAGCAGTACCTGCCGCTCGTGCACCACGTCGTCGGGCGGCTCGTCGTGACGCTGCCGCCGGGCCTCGAGCGCGACGACCTGTTCAGCGCCGGCGTCCTCGGCCTGATGCACGCGGCCCGCTCGTACGACGAGACCAAGGGCGCGACCTTCAAGACCTACGCCTTCACGACGGTGCGGGGCGCGATCCTCGACGAGCTCCGGCGCCAGGACCCGATCCCCCGCTCGGCCCGCGAGCGCCTGCGCCGCCTCGACGCCGCCAACCGCGGCCTGACGGCCGAGCACGGCCGGCCCGCGACGCGCGACGAGCTGTGCGAGGCCCTCGGCTGCTCGCCCGAGGAGCTCGACGAGGACTACGTCAACCTCCAGGTCGAGCGCACGCTGTCGCTGCACGACGGCGGCGACGAGCACGAGGCCCTGGCCGACTCGATCGTCGGCGACGAGCCGTCCCCGGCACAGGTCCTCGAGCACAAGGAGGCGCTCGAGATCCTCGGCGAGGAGATCACCAGGCTCCCGCCCCAGGCCTGCCAGGTCGTCATCCTCTACTACCACGAGGGCCTGCTGCTCAAGGAGATCGGCCAGGTCCTCGGCGTCAGCGAGTCGCGGGTCTGCCAGATCCTGTCCAAGGCCCTGGCCCGGCTCCGGCTCGCCCTGCAGCGCTGAGCGCCGGGAGGCCCCCCATGGACCTGCACGTCCAGCCCCTGACCCAGACCCCGGCCCGGATCGAGCCCCGCCGGGACCCCGGGGACGGGCGCGACGAGGAGCGCGGCCGCGCCTTCGAGGAGGCCCTCGACGGCGGCGCGGCCGAGGACCACCGCGAGCCGCGCGGCGGGCGCCCGGGACCCGGCCTCGCGGCCACCGACACGGTCGAGCTCCACGACGCGGCCCCGGCGCGGTCGACCCCCCGGCCCGAGGCCGGGGACCCGCGCATCGGAGGCTCCGATGGCAAGGGGCTCAAGGTCGACGTCCTGGCCTGACGAAAGGTCGGGCGTGAGCCCCGCCAAAGCCGAGACCTCCCGCCGCATCAAGGCCGACCGGATCGAGCTCCTCCCCCAGCCGGTCCTGCTCGGCGGCGCCCGCCCCGACCACGGCGCGATGACCGTCAAGCCCGTGCTCGACGGCGACCGCGTCCGCTTCCTCGAGGTGTCCTGCGCCTGCGGCCAGCGGGTCGTCGTCGAGTGCATGTATCCGGCGCCCGCCGAGGCGGGCGACGGCGCGCCCCGGCCGACCGCGGGGACCGAGAGCGAGGATCCGTCATGAAGCCCGAGCCCGCGCGAGTGTTCCGCCTCCTCCCCGCCCTGGTCCTCGTGGTCCTGCCCGCGTGCAACGGCATGAAGGCGCTGATCAGCGACGATGAGCCCGACCGGGTCCTGACCGCCGAGCAGGAGCCCAAGCGCTACCTCGACCAGGACACGCCGATCGACACCGACCTCGGCGCCGGCCAGAAGTACATGCTGACCGAGTTCGTCGAGCTCAAGGAGCGCAACCAGGAGCTCACGCGCGAGCGCGACAAGCTCCAGCGCGCGCTGACCGAGACCGAGCGCCGCTGGCGCGAGGCCGAGGCCGAGCGCGTCCGCGAGCGCAACGACAAGCTCTCGGCCCAGGCCCAGCTCGGCACCAAGGACCAGGAGCTGCGCAAGCTCCAGGCCTGCATCCTCGACCTGCAGATCCAGCGCAGCCGCCTGCAGCAGAAGGTCTACCTCGCCGCCCTCGCCGGGCGCGGGAAGGAGCTCGAGTCCCAGCTCCGCGTGGGGCAGGGCCTCAGCCCCGACGAGGACACCCCCGCCGCCGGCCGCTGAGGACGCCATGCGCCCCCTGACCTGCCTCGCCCTGCTCCCGACGCTGGCCGCGGCCTCGTGCCTCGGCGGCGGCGACCGCGACCCCGGCCCCCTGCGGGTCCACCATTACCTCGCCGAGCCCCAGGACCTCGAGCCGGTGCGCCGCGTGATGTGCCTGCCGTTCCTCGGCGCCCAGGCCCCCGACGACATCCGCGAGCACGTGCGGACCTCGTTCCTGCGCGAGATCGCCGAGGCCGGCCGGCTGCAGATCCTCCCGCTGCCGCGCCTGTCCGACCAGGAGGTCGCGATCTTCGAGTCGGAGGAGAGCGGCCGCCTCGACGCCAAGGAGCTCGTCGAGCTGGCCCGGCGCTTCCACCTCGACGGCATCCTGATCGGGCGCATCACGTTGTTCGGCGACGTCGCGCCGCCGACGATCGGCCTCCGCGCGGCCCTCGTCTCGGTCCACTCGGGCACCGTCGTGTGGGCCGTGGACCAGATCTTCAACGCCGGCAAGGAGCAGTGCCGCCAGGACCTGCTGCACTACTACGACGAGGTCCTCGTCGAGGAGGCCAGCCGGCACGGTCCCGAGCTGCTCATGCTGTCGCCGCGGATGTTCTGCGACTACGCGGTCGCCCGCGTCGTCCAGACGCTGCGCTGAGCGCTACAGGTCGGCCAGCAGGCGGCGGGCCGTCTCCTCGAGGACCTCGGAGCGGCCGAGCTCGCCCGAGGCGAGGCGGTCGCGGAGGCTCGCCACGGCGTCGGCGCCGAGGCCCGAGGCACCGTCGAGCTCGAGGGCGCGCCCGAGCAGGGCCTGGTGCTCGACCGCGAGGTCGCGGGCCGGGCCCGAGATCGAGACCGAGTCGGCCGGCTCGAGGACGGCGTCGCCGCGCGCGGCCTCGCCCTTGGCCCTGGCCCGGGCCGGGACGATGCGCGCCTCGCCGTCGTTGCCTCGCGGTCCTCTGATCTTGCTCAGGTCCATGCTCACCTCCGGACGTTCCGCCGGACCCTTGCATTGTCGGACGCCGGCCGCCGCGCTTGAGCCGAGACCCCCCGGAGTGTCGAGGATCTCGACGGTCGGCCGACGCGGCCCTCCGAAGGGCGCGTCGTCGCCGCGGCCCGCGCCGGAGCCCCCCTCGTCCGGAACTTCCTGCCGGTCGGAACGCCCCTGGCCCGGCAAGAGCTGCCGCCCCGCGCGGTCCGGATTCCGGCGTCCCGCGCCCCGCCGCGACGCCCACGGCGGCCGCCCGGGCCGCGCGGGGCGCGGGCTGCGGCCGCCCCGAGGCTTCCCCACCATCGGCCGCGACGCGGTTGGCACGCGATCTGTGGGACGGGGGCGACCCCATGGAGTCCCGACCTTGCAGCTGACCCCGTTCGGAAGGATCGACGTCGCCCTCGAGGACCTGCCGCGGATCGACCTCGGCACGAAGCTCCCGCGGCGCCCGCAGGCCCGGCCCGCGCCGGCCACCGGCGCGAGGGTCGAGGGCGCACCGGCCGAGCCGCGCGGCTTCGAGGCCGTCGCGGCCGAGCAGGCCGCGCCCGCCGCCGGGGCCCAGGTCGCGGCGCAGCCGCGGACGAGCGAGGTCCGGGAGCGGGCGGAGGTCGCCCCCGAGGCCGACCCCGCGAGCGACGGCAGCGAGGGCGCGGCCGCGGTCACGCCGCACCTCGACCTCGACACACCCACCGGCGAGGGCGCCGGCGCCCGGTCGCAGCCGGCGCGCAGGACGCGCGCGGACGTCGAGCCGGAGCTGGCGCAGACCGCGACCCAGGTCGCGCTGCCGCAGGGCGCGGTGCCCGGCGTCGCCGACGCTGGACCGGTCGCCCCCGCGGTCGAGCCCGCGGCCGTCGAGGCGCTCGCGCCGGCCAAGGCCGCGACCCCGACACCGCAGGGCGCGTTCCAGGCCCTGGCCCAGCGGAGCATCGGCCGGCCGGCCGCCAAGGCCGCGGCCGCGCCGCCGCCGCGCCCGCGGTCGCCGATCCGGCTCGCCCAGGCCGAGCGCCGCTCGATCCTCGAGTCGGTGACGATGGCGCTGGGCGAGGGCCGCGGCGAGGCCGTGCTGCACCTCGACCCCAAGGAGCTCGGCTCGCTGACGATCCGCCTCGCCCTCGAGGGCAAGCGGCTCGTGCTGCGCATGTCGGCCGAGCGCGACGAGGTCGCCCAGGCCCTGCGCGACGGCCTGCCCGAGCTCGAGGCGATGCTCGCCGGGCAGGCCTCGACGTCGCCGGCTTCGAGGTCCGCAGCGCACGCGCGACGAGCACTTCCAGGAGGCCCTCGAGTTCCGGCGCGCCCACGGGGGCGGCGGCGGGACCCTGCGGCCCATCGACGAGACCGAGGCCGCGCGGCCACGCCCGCGCCTCTCAGCGGGACCGGCATCGACTACTTCGCCTGAGACCGGGACAGCGACCCCGGAGAGGAACCCAATGGACACCGGATCGATCACCGACGTCGGCAGCGACAGGGCCAACATCTTCGCGACCAACCGCACGAGCTTGGGGACAACCCGTTCCTGCAGCCCTCGTCGCCGAGATGCAGGCCCAGACCCCGCTCGACCCGGTCGACAACGCGTCGTTCATGAACCAGATGGCGCAGTTCTCGAGCATGGAGCAGCAGAAGGAGCTCAACGAGAACATGCTCGCCCTGCTGCAGTTCCAGGGCGCCCTGGCCCGGCTCAACGGCCTCTCGCAGGGCTCGGCCCTGATCGGCCGCGAGGTCGAGTACGTCGTCGACGAGAAGGGCACGACCAGGAAGGGCATCGTCGAGGGCCTCAGCGTCGACGAGGACGGCAACGTCCTGGTCCGCATCGACGGCAAGGACAACCCCCTGTCCTCGATCGTCGGCGTCAGCGGCAACAAGGACGACTCCGGCAACAAGGACGACGCCGGGGACAAGACCAAGCAGGACGCCTGAGGCGCCACGGAGGACGATCGATGGTCAGCACCTCGCTCTACACCGGCCTGTCCGGCCTGCGCTCGCACCAGCGCTGGATGGACGTCATCGGCAACAACCTCGCCAACGTCAACACGCCCGGTTTCTGGGGCTCCCGCGTGACGTTCAACGACCTGCTGTCGTTCACGATGTCCCCCGGCCACGGCGCCGAGGGCAACCAGGGCGGCGTCAACCCGATGCAGACGGGCCTCGGCACGACGCTGGGCTCGATCGACGCCAACACCAACCAGGGCACGTTCCTGTCGACCGGCCGCCCGCTCGACGTCGCGATCCAGGGCAACGGCTTCTTCACGCTCAGCGACGGCGACCGCAGCTACTACACCCGCGTCGGGTCCTTCGGCGTCGACAACGACCGCCGGCTCGTCGACCTGCGCACCGGCCTGGCCGTCCTCGGCTCGGACGGTTCGGACATCGACGTCCCGCTGACGAGCACGCTGCCGGCCAACCTGACGACCTCGGTCAAGTGGGCGGGCCGCCTGCCGGCCACGGTCTCGGGTCCGCTGGCCGAGGTCGTGTCCTCCGACGCGGCCTGGCTCGAGGGCACGGCGGCCGAGAAGGCCCCCTCGCCCCCCATGGCCTTCCCGCTCAACCTGACGGCCCTGTCCGGCCAGAGCTTCAAGGTCACGGTCAACGGCGGCAGCCCCCAGACCGTGACGATCACGGCCTCGGCCTTCGGCGGCAACCTCGCCGCGGTCTCGGAGGCCCAGTGGAAGGCCGGCGTCGAGGGCCAGCTCAACACGGCCGACGTGTCCTGGGACACGACGACCCACTCGTTCCGGACGACCCGGGTCGGCAAGGGCGCGACGCTCAAGCTCGACAACGTGCCGCCCAACACGCCGCTGTCGACCCTCGGGTTCGACACGGTGCTCAACCAGGGCACGCAGTCGGCGGCCACGGCCACGACGCCGCTCAACCAGCTCACGACCAACAGCCGCGACTACCAGCCCGGCAACATGATCGCCGTGTCCGGCACCGACCCGCAGGGCAACCTCGTCGGCGGGACCTTCGTCTTCGGCGCCGGCAACGACGGCACGACCGTCGGCGACCTGCTCAACTACATCGACTCGCTCTACAACACGGGCGCGACCGGCGCCACGGCCTCGATCGACGCGGCCGGCCTGATCCAGCTGACGGCCAACACCCCCGGCGAGGCCCAGCTCTCGATCACGCTCAACGACAGCTCGGGCGGGGCGAGCGCGGGCGCGAGCGCGTTCCCGGCGTTCAAGACGACGCGCGACGGCACCGGCCCCGACAAGGTCCTGACCTCGATCGACGTCTACGACAGCCTCGGCCGCGCCCACGCGGTCTCGGTGACCTTCACCCGCGACGCGACCGACACGACCGCGTGGTCGATCTCGGCCTCGATGGACGCCGCCGAGGGCACGGTCCAGGCCCCGACCGGGGCGCTCATCCGGTTCAACGCGGACGGCTCGTTCAACCTCGTGACCGGCGCCTCGGCCCAGCTCGACTTCACGTTCGACGGCATCGCGGCCAACCAGACCGTGGCCATGGACCTCGGGTCCTCGGGCGACTGGGACGGGCTGTCGATGCTCGGCGACAAGGCCACGGCCGCGGCCATCGACCAGGACGGCTACGGGGCCGGCAACCTGCTCAACATCGCGATCAACGAGCGCGGCGTGCTGCAGGGCTTCTACACCAACGGCAAGTCGCTCGACATCGCGACGCTGCGCATCTCGATGTTCAACAACCCGGGCGGCCTCCTGCGCGAGGGCGAGACCCTGCTCGTCGAGTCCCAGAACAGCGACAACGCGATCCAGACGACGGCGCTCAACTCGGGCGCCGGCTCGATCGTCGCGGGCGCGCTCGAGAACAGCAACGTCGACATCGCCGAGGAGTTCGTGCGGCTGATCGAGGCCCAGCGCGGCTTCCAGGCCAACGCCCGCGTCATCACGACGACCGATCAGATCCTGTCCGAGCTCCTGAACATCGTGAGGTAGCCATGGACCGCGGACTCCTCGAGCTGACGCAGAGCCTCCGGGCGCTCGCCTCCAAGCAGGACGCGATCTCGGCCAACCTGGCCAACGTCTCGTCAACGTCGTTCAAGCGCCGCCAGGGCGTCGTCACGCCGTTCGAGCAGCTCCTCGACGGCGCGACCGGCGCGCGGGTCACGGTCCCGGCCTTCCGCGAGTTCTCCGACATGACCCAGGGCGACCTGCAGGACACCGGCAGCCGCTTCGACGTCGCCCTCGACGGCGACGGGATGTTCCGGGTCATGGACCCGCGCTTCCCCGAGCGGCCGATGTACACGCGGAGCGGCCACTTCGCCCGCGGCCAGGACGGCGCCCTGATGACCGAGGACGGCCGCGTCCTGCTCGACGAGGCGGGCGCGCCGATCCTCGTCCCGCAGGGCGGGGACATCATGATCAAGCCGGGCGGGGAGGTCCTGTCCGGATCGACCGGCGACGTCCTCGGCCGCCTGGCGGCCTGGCGCTTCGACGACCCCGCGGCCCTCGAGCCGCTGGGCGCCGGCCTGTTCACCGAGACGACCGCCTCGGGCCCCGCCGCGCCGGACCGCTTCACGCGGTTCCAGCAGGGCAGCCTCGAGCGCTCCAACGTCAACAGCGTCAACGAGCTCGTGTCGATGATCGCGACACAGCGCCACTTCGGCGTCGTCATGCGGGCGATGTCGACCACGATCCAGGGCGGACAGCAGCTCGCCCAATTGGCACAGGGCTAGCGTAGCCGCCGCAGGGAAAGTCCACGGAGGGACCCAAGGTGATCAAGAGCCTCTACACGGCCGCGACGGGCATGAAGGCCCAGCAGTCCTACGTCGACGCGGTCTCCAACAACCTCGCCAACGTCAAC
The DNA here is from genome assembly GCA_041398545.1 of Planctomycetota bacterium. Classification (GTDB taxonomy): domain Bacteria; phylum Planctomycetota; class UBA1135; order UBA1135; genus JAWKUM01. Next base: position 23,728 of record JAWKUM010000017.1, read on the forward strand.
ACCAACGGCTTCAAGCGGAGCCAGCCGACGTTCCAGGACCTGCTCTACGTGACGATGAAGGCCCCCGGCATCGACCAGGCCGCCGGCGTCCCCAACCCGGTCGGCATCCAGCTCGGGTCGGGCGTCAAGCTCAGCGGCACGACGGTCAACTTCCAGCCGGGCGTGCTCGAGGCCACGGGCCGCAAGCTCGACGTCGCGATCACCGGCGACGGCTTCTTCCAGATCCTGCTGCCGGACGGCTCGACGGGCTACACGCGGGACGGCCACTTCCAGGTCGACGGCGACGGCCGGCTCGTGACGAGCGCCGGCAACCCCCTCCTGCCCAACGTCCAGATCCCGCAGGACACGCTCGAGATCGGCATCGCCCCCGACGGGACGATCAAGGTCACGACGTCGACCTCGCCCGACACGGCGCAGACGCTGGCCCAGCTCCAGCTCGCGCGGTTCGTCAACCCGGCCGGCCTCATGGCCCGCGGCCAGAACTACTTCATCCCGACCGACGCCTCGGGCCAGGCCATCGTCGGCAACCCCGGCCAGAAGGGCAGCGGCCTCGGCCAGCTCCTCCAGAGCCACCTCGAGCGCAGCAACGTCGAGGTCGTGTCCGAGCTCGTCAACCTGATCGTCGCCCAGCGCGCCTACGAGGTGAACAGCCGCGCCATCCGCGCGAGCGACGACATGCTGACCCAGGCGTCCTCGATCCTCCGCTAGCCCCCCCCACCGACCAGGCACATGCTTCCGATCCCGGCAATCCTTTCCGGCATCCTCTTCCTCGCCGCCGCGCAGGACCGCGAGGACGCCGAGGAGCCCGCGGCGGCGCGCGCGACGATCGACGTCCGGCGCTCGGCCCAGGTCCCAGGCACCCGGATCCTCCTCGGCGACGTCGCCGAGGTCACGTCCGGCGACGCCGAGCTGGCGGCGGGCCTGCGCGCCCTCGATCTCGGCGCGACCCCGACGAGCCGCTGGGCCCGCTGGGTCGACCGTGCCGTGCTCGAGCGCGCGATCCGCGCCAGCGGCGTCGACCTCGCGCGGGTCGAGTGGAAGGGCCGCGACAAGGTCGAGGTCTACGCGGCTCTCGAGCTCGTCGACGACGACGAGCTGGTCAAGGCCGCCGAGACCGCGCTCCGTGCCCTCCTGCACGACCAGGGCGAGAAGGACGCCGCCTGGACGCTGACGGTGCGGCCGCGGACGATCGAGGTCCCCCGTGCCCGCGAGGCGCGCAAGCTCCTGCCGCGGCTGACCGACCCCGAGCTCGGCCACGCGATGGCGCGGTTCTCGGTCGACGTCGAGGTCGACGGCGAGGTCGTGCGCCGGGTCCAGCTCGGGTTCAGGCTCCAGCGCTACCGCCAGGTCCTGACGGTCCGCAGGGCCCTGGCCTCGGGCGCCGACTTCGACGCCGAGCACTGCGCCGTCCAGCGCGTCGACATCGCCGCGCAGGCCCTGCCGGGCGACGCGGCGCCCCTGACCCGGCTCGAGCAGTGCCGCGGCCGCGTGGCCGCGCGCAACCTCACGCCGGGCACGGTCCTGTTCGAGTCGGACCTGACCAAGCCGTCGATCATCGCCAAGGGCGAGACCGTCACGGTCATCGCCCAGGTCGGCCGCATCCGCATCACCACCCAGGGCCAGGCCCAGCAGGCCGGCGGCCTCGGGGACCGCATCCCGGTCGTCGTCGAGCGGGAGAAGCGCAAGCTCTCGGTCGAGGGCCGGGTCGTCGGGACCGGGACCGTCGTCGTCGAGGCGAGGAGATGAGCATGAAGACCAGCACCACCGCGTTCGCCGCCGCCGCCGTCCTCGTCGCCCTCCTGGCGGCGCCGGGCGCCCCGGCCCAGTCCCTCCACGCCAAGGCCGCCCAGCGGACGACCCCGCGCGACCTCGTGTCGACGCTGTCGGCCCGGGCGCGCGGCGACATCCTGACGATCGTCATCTCCGAGCAGCACAAGGTGAAGAACGAGGACAAGGTCGACCGCACGGCCAGCTCCTCGCTCGCCGCCCGGCTCGAGAGCTTCGACATCAAGCCCGACGCCTTCCCCGCCGGCCTCCTGCCCGACTTCGACGTCCGCTCGTCCAAGACGCAGGTCGGCAACGCCAAGCAGGAGAAGGACTCCAAGGTCGAGGCCCACGTCGCCGTCGTCGTCCGGGACGTGCTCCAGAACGGCGTCCTCGTCGTGACCGGCAAGCGCGTCATCAAGATCGACGAGGAGGAGAAGACGCTGATGATCTCCGGCCTCGTCAACATCCAGGACATCAGCACGTCCAACACCGTGCCGTCCGACCGCGTCGCGGACGCCAAGGTCTCGATCACCGGCGAGGGCACCAACACCCAGTACGTCGAGAAGGGCCCCGTCGGCCGGATCATCGAGACCGCCTACTGGCTCGTGTGGCCCTTCTGACCCGGAGCAGCGATGACCCCCCTCGCCACGAGCCTCCTCCTCGCCCTCCAGTTCCCCGTCCCCGGGGCGCCGCCGCAGGACCTGCCGCCGCCCGGCGGCGGCAAGGTCGAGATGACCGTGCCCCAGGACCAGGGCCCGGCCTCGGCGCCGGCGCCGGTCGCGGTCGGCCCCCATCCAGGTCCGGATCCGCGACATCGCCCACATCGAGGGCGTCCGCGAGAACAGCTCGAGGGCGTCGGCCTCGTCATGGGCCTCCAGGGCACCGGCGACGGCAACCCGGCCGCGCGCATCGCCCTGACCAACTTCCTCAACCGCTTCGACCTGCCGGTCCGGTCCTCCGACGTCGCCTCGGGCAACTACGCCCTCGTCCGCGTCGCGTGCCGGCTGCCGGTGTTCCCCAAGAACGGCCAGCGCATGGACGTCAGCATCGCCTCGATCGGCGACACGTCGAGCCTGCGCGGCGGCCGCCTGCTGACGACGACGCTCAAGGACCCGTTCGGCCGGGAGGTCCTGGCCGTGGCCGAGGGCGCGCTGATCGTCGGCGGCTTCCAGGCCCAGGGCAAGAACGCCCAGGTCGCCCAGAACCACACGACGACGGCCGTGATCCCCGGCGGCGCGATCCTCGAGCCGGCTGTCAAGGAGCTCCAGCCGCGCCTGCTCAACGACGAGCAGGAGCTCGTCCTCGGCACCGACGAGCACAACGAGTCGACCTACGTGCGCATGGCCCGGGTCATCAACGAGGAGCTCCTGCTGCCCGAGGGCCGCGGCGTGGCCCGCGTGTCGCCCAAGGGTGTCCGGATCACGCTCGACCCCGCCTACCGCAGCGACGAGGAGGTCGTCCGCCTGCTCGACCGCGTCTGGCAGCTCGAGATCGAGGTCGACTCGCGCAGCAAGATCGTCATCGACGAGACGACGAGCACCGTCATCATCGGCGCCGACGTCGTGATCGAGCCCTGCATCGTCAACGCCGGCAGCCTGACGATCCAGATCAGCGAGGACGAGTACGTGTCCCAGCCCGGCTACGGCTGGAACCAGGGCACCTCCGAGAAGGTCAACCGCACGCGCATCGACGTGCAGGTCGACCAGACCGGCCCCAAGGCCTTCGGCGGCGGCGGCTCCCTCAAGGACCTCCTGCTCGCGCTCAAGTCCCTCGGCACGACGGGCCCCGAGATGATCAACGTCATCCGGGCCATGAAGCGGGCCGGCAAGATCCACGCGGACCTCGACACCCTGTAGGCGGCACCGTGAGCACCCCCATGTCCCTCGACGGCCTGACCCCGCTGAGCAAGCCGGCCGACGGCCAGCTGCCGTCGCCCAAGCAGGCCCACGCGGCGGCCGAGCAGTTCGAGGCCCTGTTCCTCCAGCGGATCGTGCAGTCGATGCGCGAGGGCGCGTCGTCGCTGACCGGCGGGAGCCTGCTCGGCGACGGCCCCGGCAGCGACGTCCGCGAGAGCTGGTTCGACTCGATGATGGCCGAGCACGTGGCCTCGACCGGCCGCGTCGGCCTGGCCGAGGTCCTGTACCAGGACTGGCAGCGGGCCGGCAAGGTCGGCCCGGGGACCGAGGACCCCGACGGCGGCGCGCGGCCGCAGGAGGCGGGCGATGAGCCGCAGGAATGACGAGGGCTTCCCCGGCATGGCGCGGCGGCTGACCGCCGTGCTCGAGGCGCAGGCGCGCGAGCTCCTGGCGCTGCGCGACGGGCTCAGGGCCCGGCGCGTGTGCTTCGTCTCGGGTCGGGCCGAGGTCGTCACCGAGGGCCAGCGCCGAGCTCGAGGAGCCTCGCCGGCCGGAGCCGCGGGCTCGAGGACGAGCGGCGCGCGCTGTGCGACGCGATCGCCGGCTTCCTGGCCCTGCCGGCGCGGCGGCTCCAGGCCACGCGGATCGCCGCGGCCCTGCGCGAGCCCGAGGCCTCGGCCCTCGTCGCCGCGGCCCGCCGCGCGCGCGAGGCCGCCTCGGCCCTCGAGGTCGAGCGCCGGGTCGGCGAGGCCCTGCTCGACTGCGCGGCCGCCTGCCACATCGAGGTCCTGCGCGGCATCTGCGAGGCCGGCGCCTCGGTCACGACCTACGACCCCCGGGCGGCAGCCGCGACGGCGACCGCTCGGCCCGGATCTTCGACGCGAAGGCCTGAGGGACCCAGGAGGCACCATGAGCTTCGGCTTCTACACCGGTCTCCGCGGGATGAACGCCGCCCGGCTCGGCATGGAGCTGGTCGGCCACAACATCGCCAACCTCAACACCCCGGGCTTCTCGCGCCAGCAGGCCCTGCAGTCCTCGGCGTTCCCGATGCAGCTCCTCGGGGGCTTCCAGATCGGCACCGGCGCCGACATCAGCACGGTGCGGCGCATCGTCGACGAGCGGCTCGACGCCCGCATCCGCACGCAGAACGGCCTGTTCGGCAAGGCGCTGGTCGACAACCGGCGCATGAGCGAGATCGAGGGTGTGCTCGCCGAGCCGGGCGACGACGGCATGTCGGGCCTGCTCAACTCGTTCTTCGGGTCGATCGGCAAGCTGCGCAGCGACGCCGGCAGCCGGGCCCTGCGGGGCGCCGCGATCCAGGACGCGCGCAGCGTGACCGACGGGTTCAACCTCCTCGCCCAGCGCTACACGAGCCTCCGCGAGGACAGCTTCCCCGAGGTCGAGGGCGAGGTCGAGAACGCCAACCTCGAGATCCAGCACATCGCCGACCTCAACGCGCAGATCATCTCGCTCGAGGCCAACGGCCACCAGGCCAACGACCTGCGCGACGAGCGCGAGGCCTCGATCAAGCGCCTGTCCGAGCTCGTCGACGTGCGCGTCGTGACCAAGACCAACGGCTCGGCCGACGTCATGGCCGCCGGCCACCTCGTCGTCTCGAGCGGCCGCGGCGCCAAGCTCGTCGCCGCGCGCGGCAAGGACGGCAGCACCGAGGTCCGCGTCGGCGACACCGGCTCGGCGCTCGACGTGCGCCAGGGCCGGCTGGCCGGCCTCCTGCACGCCGAGGGCGGGGTCCTGCCCGACCTCCTCGAGCGCCTCGACGGCCTCGCGCGCAGCCTCATCCTCGAGACCAACCGCGTCCACACGACCGGCGTCCCGCGCAACGGCCCGATGACGAGCCTCGTCAGCGACAACCACGCCATCGACGGCGACGACGACGGGCGCTACGACGACGAGCTGCTCGAGGCCGCCGGCTTCCCCTTCGACGTCAAGGGCGGTGACCTGTGGGTCGCCGTCAGCGACCTCGACACCGGGGACGTCACGCGGACGCGCCTCGCGATCGACCCGCGCTCGATGACGCTCGGCGACCTCGCCACGGCGATCTCCGACATCGACCACCTCGACGCCCACGTCGACCCGAGCGGCCGGCTCCGCATCAAGGCCGAGACCGGCTGGGGCTTCGACTTCTCGGGCCGGCTCGACCCTTCGCCCGCGTCCAAGGGCACCTTCGGCGGCGCCTCGGCCAGCCTCGGCGGCGGTGTCGGCGGTCCCTTCGACCTGAGCACGCCGATGGCGTTCCAGGTCGCGGTCGACGGCGGCGCGGCGACGACGATCACCCTGTCGCCGACCGACTTCCGCTCCTCGCCCGAGGTCCCGGCCGACGAGCTGGCCAAGGTCCTGACCGGGAAGTTCAAGGCCGCGTCGCTCGGCCTCGAGGCCGTCGCCGTCGGCAACCACCTGAGCCTCGTCGCGACCTCGACCGGCACGGCGTCGAGCCTGGCCGCGACCGACGGCGCCGGCTCCCCGCTGGCCGCCCTCGGCATCCCGACCGGCGTGACCGCCAGCGGCCGCGCCTCCGGCCTCGAGGTCGAGGTCCAGGGCAGCTACACCGGCAAGGGCAACGGCCACCTGCGCTTCGTGGCCGAGAGCAGCGGCACCGTCGGCGTCGACCCGCAGGTCCTCGTCGGCGTCTACCGCGAGGACGGCACCAAGCTCACGACGATCGACGTCGGCCGCGGCCACGACCCGCTCGACGCGATCGACCTCGGCGACGGCATCCAGGTCTTCATCAAGCACGGGTCGATCTCCCAGGCCGACGGGGACCAGTTCGCGGTCGACACGCTCGCCGACAGCGACACGAGCGACGTCCTCGTCGCGCTCGGCCTCAACGGGTTCTTCTCGGGCTCCGGCGCCGCCGACATCGCCGTCAGCGAGCGCCTGCTGGCCGACCCCGACGCCCTGTCCGCCGGCCTCGTCGGGACCCAGGGCGACGCCGGCAACCTCGCGCGGCTCGCGGCCCTGCGCGAGCGGACGCTCGAGGGTCTCGGCGGGCACACGCTCGAGAGCTTCTACGACGGGGTCGCGGCCGACGTCGGCTTCGAGACCCGCAAGTCGGAGGACCTGCTCCAGTCCGAGGCGACGCTGATGGGCTTCCTCGAGAACGAGCGCGAGTCGATCTCCGGCGTCAACCTCGACGAGGAGATGGTCGAGCTCGTCAAGTACCAGCAGGCCTTCCAGGCCTCCGCGCGCTTCATCTCCCAGATGAGTGAGATGACCGACGTCCTGATCAACCTCGGCAGGTAGACGACGATGGGACTCCGCATCACCCAGGCCATGTCGGCCAACCGGGCGCTGTTCGACCTGACGCGCAACGCGCTCAGGCTGCAGCAGACCCGCGAGCAGCTCTCGACCGGGAGGCGCATCAACCGGCCGTCCGACGACCCGGTGACCTTCCTGCGCATGCAGCCCAAGCGCAACGAGAAGCAGCTCGTGGCCCTGTTCCAGGACAACGCCCACCTCGCCGGCGACGTGCTCGGCCTGGCCGCCTCGTCGATGGAGGACGCCGTCCAGGTCCTCAGCCGGGCCAAGGAGCTGGCCGTGCAGGGCGCCAACGGGACGATGGGCGAGGCCGACCGCCGCCTCCTCGGCAAGACCGCGCGCCAGCTCGTGACCGAGATGCTGGCGCTCGGCAACGGCAAGCTCGGCGACCGCTACCTGTTCAGCGGCACGGCGACCGGGACGATGCCGTTCGAGATGGTCAGCGACGCGTCGGGGACCTTCGTGCGCTACCACGGCGACGACAACCCGGTCACGGTCGAGATCGCGGCCGGCGTCGAGGTCGACGTGACCTCGTCGGGCCGGTCGATGTTCCTGCCCGGCGCGCGGACGCGCACGAGCTTCGAAGGCGCGACCGGCGCCCGGCCCGGCGTCGGCACCGACTCGGGTCGCGGCCTGCACACGCTCAGCGTCGAGTGGACCGGGCTCAGCGGCCTCCCGGCCGGCCTCTCGGCCGGGACGACGCCGGCGACGATCCTCGGCGACCACGCGTGGACGATCACGGCTGGCCCGCCGGACACGATCTCGATCGACGGCGGGCCGCAGGCCCAGCCGATCTGGCACCGGCGACGTGTGCAGGTCCAGGTCGGGACGACCGGCGAGACCGTCAGCCTGCGTCGGTCGGCTACACGACGCCGGGCACGTCGACCGGCGCGATGCGCTCCGAGGCCGCATGAGCTGGGACGGAAGGAGCTGGACGGCGATCGACTACGCGGTAACGAACCAGCAGGTCGGCACGCCTCGACCGGCGCGATGCTCAACGTCGACTCGACCGGCATCCTCCGCTCCCGGGCAGGAGCAGGTCAGCTTCGGCGGACCTACGACGCCTTCAACGTCCTCGCCAGCCCTGGCCGAGACGCTCGAGAACCCTAACGGCCTCGGCGCTGACGAGCAGGGCGAGCGGCTGCGCGCCCTGATCGGCGAGCTCGACGCGGTCTACGACCACGCCCTCGACGGCATGCGCGACCTCGGCGTCGCGGGGCCCAGGTCGACCTGACCTGCAACCGTACGGCCGCAACTCCAGCTCAGCCTCGAGGAGGCGTTGCTGAGCGACGACGGCGACATCGACATCGCCGAGGTCACGCGGATGAACCAGCAGGACGTGGCCTACCAGGGCCTCGCTGGCGATCGGCGGCCGCGTCCTCGACCAGACCCTGCTCGACTACCTCTGCTTCGGAAGGCCCCCACCCTCCCCTGACGAGCTGACGGACATGGACATCGGCAACGACCTCCGCTCGACCGGCACCGCGCCGACCGAGGCGACCCGCGGTCCCGGCGACTCAGTCTGCGCGTCGGCGGCGCCCGGAGCGCCGGGCTTCGACGCGCGCTGCTGGCCGGGATCGAGGCCCTCGGCACCGGCGCCACGGCTGGCTCCGGCCCGGCTCGACCGCCTCGACCGCGAACGGCTGGCGCTCACGCCAGGTCATGGACCTCGGCCGCCAGTCGAGCAGGCCTGGGCAAGGAGCTCGGGCGCGGGTGAGCGCCGCGACCGGAGACCTGCGCGGCGAGCTCTCGCTCGCGTCCGCGTCGACGCCGAGACCCTGGCCCGGCTCGACGCCTGGCTGCGGCCCGACGCCGGCTGGACCCTGGCCGACGAGCATCTGCTCGTGTTCGCTACGCGGCTTGCGGAAGGCGACCCACCACCTGCTGCGCGACGGCGCGACGCGCTCGTGGCCCACGCTGCGACGCTCGACTGCGAGTGCTCGGCGCGACCCTGCCGCACTATCGCCCTCGACGGCTCGGTCGTCGTCGCCTTCGACCGCTGCGGCCGGGGCCTCGGGCGCGTGCTGATCGACCGCATCGTCGACTTCCGCAGGCCGCACCGCGGCCTCGCCGCTGTGGGTCCGACCAGCCGGCCTCGATGCCGAGCGGCCTCGCCCCGCTCGGCGAGGACCGACTGCCGCACCTCGTCGCCCGCGGCGTCGCGCCCGAGGCCGGCGCAGCCTGCGCGCCGCGGCGACCTCGACGCGCCTGCGCCCTGCACGCGACTCCCGCCGTGGCGGTCGAGCGCCGGCCGGGCGACTTCGAGGACTGCCTGCAGCGCATGGCCGGCCGCCGGGTCTCGTGCTCGAGGACGCCGGCCGCGTCGTCGCCTACGCGCCTCGGCAAGGGCCTCGACTTCGCCGGCACGGTCCACGAGAGCGCCGGCGACGACGAGTCGGTCGCCCGCCTCGTCGCCTCCTCGCCGAGGCCTTCGGGCGGCGCGCTTGCCCTGCGCTGCTGCCGCCGCAGGCCGACGCGCTGCGCGCCCACCTGGCTCCCTGGACCCGCCTCTGCGAGGACCGTCCCTCGGCCTCGGCCTCGCCAAGGAGCCGATCCCCAAGGGCTTCACGGTCGCCGGCTTGACTCGATCTGAGTCCGGAGCGCAGGCGGTCTGCATCAACGGCTTGGACGAACCCTGCCCGTCCCGCTCTCTGACCCCGACCGCGATCCGGACCTTCCGACCCCCGCTGCTGCACGAGAGCTCGTAGCCGTCGCCGGGACCAGGTCGACAGGTCTCCGGCCGCCGGCGATGGATCCGTCCCCGGCACAGCAGGCCGTCCTGCTGGGACAGCAGCCGGAAGTCCGTGGTCCATCTCTCGGCCGCGAACACGGCTGGTGCTCGAACCGCTCCACGTCCGGATCGAGCAGGAGCGTGGCGCTCGCGGCCTGCGGGACCTTCACCTGTCCCCGCATCAGGGCGAAGCCTTCCGGCCCGAGCAGGGACCAGCGGACTTCCACGGCCCAGACCTCGTCGAGCAGCAGAAGGAGCGCTCGGTGCGGGCACCTCGCGGGACAGGACCCGCACCGAGGCCAGGCTGCGGGCGACGCTCCACCTCTTCCGCGTCCTTGCCGTACCAGCCATCTGCGAGACGACCCCGCAACCGGGGGGCAGGCCGGCCAGCGCCGGCACGAGGACCCCGCCGGGCTTCGCCGGCCGACATGGATCCGGTTTGCACCTCCTTCCCGAGTGCGACGTCCTCGGGATCGATGGCCATCGCTCCCTCGGTCGGACCACAACAGCCCCGACAGAATCTCCTGCACCAGGCCGGGATCCGCAATGGCGATCCGGACCTCGGCTCGACCTCGTGCGCCGGCTGCGGGTTCCCTGCCATCCTGGTCTCGGGTCTCGCATGCGGGGGCACCAGGGCGAGAACCAGATCCGGCAGGCGTCCGACGTTGGGGGGCGGTGGATCTCCGGGGTCCCGGTTGACCAGACATGGAGGTCGGCCAGGCGCTGCCACCCCCGTGGTAGCCCGTGGCCCTCGAGTCCGGAGCCAGGACGGCGTCGCATCCGAGGAGTTCGATCGGTGGCTCCGTCCGATAGGGACGGACCACTGCCCAGTCCCTGGTCGGTCCTGGAACGACCCGGACCGAGTACTGCGGGCTGCCCTGGACCCGGAACAGAGCGACGCCTGTTCGGCGCGACGGCCCTCGATGAGGACCCGGCCTCGATCCAGGCCGCCTTCTCGATCAGCACCGACACGCGCTCCTGAGCCGCACGAGGCCATGATCCTCGCCGACATGTGGTCGGGGAACAGGACATGGCCCTCGAAGGGAAGACCTGGGACGCGGACCGGACCGGCCATCCGTGATCCTGACTGGCCGGTCGTCACCCGGGATGACGAGTCCGAATACCGGCAGCTCCGATATCTCTCGGGCGCGGAGGTCCTGCTTGAACCCAGCCAGGTAAACGAGTCTCACCGGGTCCCGGGTACCGGAGGGGAAGGCATCGATGACCCCGGGAGGACGACCTGGGACGGCTGCGGGTATCGATCCCTTCGGTCCCGTGGACGAGCCAGTGATCGGCGGCGGGGTCGAGGACTCCGGGATCGGGGGATCTCGCCAGGAACGAGGGGAGTCGGGTCCACGAATCGGTAGCTCTCATAGAGCAGAGGGCTGCTCCCCGCCTGCGGGAGATCCAGAGTCGCCTGTTAGGGGTCGGGTAGTGGGTCTGTATCTGTCCGACTGCGACTCCGGGTTCCCGGCGGGCCCGGCCTCGTGCCCGCCCGCGAAGTCCGGCCGCGGGGTCTGCGCCGGAGAGACGCCGAGCAGCGGGGCAGGAAACGCCCCACCACTCCCTGTCGCCTCCTCGCCGGCCGGAAACCATAGCCCCACGGCTCCTCCGAACGAGATCCCGGCCAGGGCCGACAGGACGAGGCGGTTGCCCGGGTGCTTCACGGACACGGGCGCGACTCCATGATCGAGAGTTCCCGGCCACAGTCCAGCAACGCTGTCTCCGCAGTGGCCGGTCCTTGCTTCACTTGAGCTCGAGCTGGAACACCGGACAGCCGGCTGCGTTCGGAGTGCCGACCTCGGGCCACATCTCCTCGTAGACGTTGACCCAGCCGATCGAGGTCGGGTAGTACGGACCGATCTTGGCTTCGACCCCGTTCGATGAGGTCACCCCGAGGGCGTTGTAGGAGTTCAGGGTGAAGCCCTGGAAGTAGACGGTCATTCCGGACAGTCGATTGTCGAGGGGGACCTGCCCATACCACCAACCTTGACCGATCTCAGGTTGCTTCCACGGCCAGAACGGCAGCATCAGGACGTCGGGGCTCACGTACAGCGAACAGGACGGAGCTCCGAGCGGACCGAGATCGAAGGGAAGGGTCAGAGAGCCGTGCCTGGTCTTCGATCCACCGAGGAAGGCGATCGCCAGCGGGTTCGCCTTGGTCGGGGACACAGGGTCCTTGCCCATCAGGAAGTTGTGGCCAACGGCAAAGAGGCCGGTGATGAAGAAGTTGTCGTACCCAGCTCGCGGACAACTCCAGCCGAACAAGGTTACGGCGTACCTCGGATCCGAGATCGGCCGATGTCCCCAGGAGTCGATCTCGGCCCCGCCCGTCTTTTGGGTCGGGACCCCGAGGGTCGTTTCAAGCACGTGCAGCTCGAACATGACCGTGTCGGACTCGTTCATGGAGAACGGCTTCTGGAACGGAATCCGGAACACGAAGGAGGAAATGTTCCGGTACTGCGTGGGCACTGCCGGGAAACCAAACTCACCTTGGGCGACGATCGTGAAGTCCTTGCCCCGGTTGTCCGCGAGATTCGTACTCAACCCGGTGACGCTCCGGGGGCAGTGACTGAAGGCCAGGATCAGTTAATTCCTGGAATGCCGGACAAACTGCCGGCGTCTGGGAAACCGGACGAAAGGACATGGCCAGGATCGTCCCTTCGCCCTTCGTGTCGGTAAAGAGTCGGGACGCCCCTGGGGCGGATCAGGGAGGAGCCCCCGAGCACCCCGATCCAGCGATCCCGGCTTGCTCGCCATACCTTCCGGGAAAAACCAGCTGGGTTCAGCTGCCCAGAAACTCTCCAGACCGCAATGGCCGCGAGGAACATGATGGAGTGATTACGGTCTTTTCCTCCTGTCAATAAGGATGGGCGGCGACATCGATCTGCCGCCTCTTGGGCAGCTCAGCTCCCCAGACACAGTCCCAGCGGGCCTGGGCTCCGTAGGAAGACAGTCCACCACCTGGGTCACCAGATCATGATCCAGTTTGGCAGGCTGTTGTAGGGTCGGGCAGTTCACCGTCTGGTTGCCGGTCCAGTCGCGTCGGTGCCGGGTTGAAGGTGCCATCAGTTCTGGTGCACGATCAGAACCGCTCATTCCCGGATAGGGATTGACGCCAGAATGATGGTCCGCCATGCTGCAGGTCTGCGGTTACCACACGCGACCGCAGGTCGAGGAAGTACTGGTTGCGCCGTTCATTACCCTGTTCATGGTGGCCAACGGCCAGGTGTTCGCTGCTTCGGTTGCAGACAGGGCGGTGTCAACGCCTTCGGCTTCGAGCACGGTCCCGAAGCCCAGAGAGGCTGCCGCCCAGAGGGCAGCGAACGCTGCCTTCGCGAACACACGCATATCGCGATCCTCCGTTCAGACCGAACCGAAGTCCCCCGATCGCGCCGGCCTGGAATAGCTCGGCCAGGGGTGGGGGGTCACGGCTGAACATGGCCATTCCCGCTCAACCCTTTGGATCCAGGATCGATCACATCCGCTTCCGGCCGAGCATCGCAGGCTCGTGAGCGCAGCGGCGCTCCAGCCACTCCTCCCAAAGCACGAGGATGGGACAGCTTCCTCCGGGTGGATCATTCTTCCAGACGACTCCCCGGCCGCTCTCCGGACTCGCGTGGAGCGCCTTCTGGAGCTCCGGGAAAGCCGGATCGTTCCTCGAAGGGCCAACTGCATCACGATGTGCCGGCCCGGCGTCTCCGAGCCTGCTTGACGGCCTCGTTCTCATCCTCGACGAGCACGATCATCTTCCGCAGCTCCTGGTCGAAGGCGGCGAGGTGGTCCGCAAGCTCCGCCCGCGCCGTCCTGTCCAGCCTGGTTCGAGACTCTCTCCTTTGCCCGCCTGGAACAGGCGAGGACAAGCGGCTCCTCGAGCGGTCCCCAGAGCTCCCATCGCAGTGGAAGAGCCGCCGGCCCTTGGCCAAATCCTCGCCCTCTTCATCTCGCACCTTCGCGGTCGGCCGAAGCCCCATCCCTCCAGACTGACGAGGAGCTGCCCAGTCACCAACCCTTCGAAAGGGCTCGGTCTCAGCCTCGACGATCCATCGGATCGCCACAGGGAAGCTCCCGAGGCCGGCGACGAGGACCACGATCCCCGAGGAGAAGACGCATCCGTCGCGCGGCCATCATGTCCCCTCCCGGTCGCGGATCTGCAGCAGGACCGGAACGACGACGATACTGGCAGTCGTTCCTCGGCTTCCACAGATCCGGCCTCCGCCACGCTGCCGGACTCACCGATCGCCCGGATGCTGGCCTGGATGGATCGAGCCGTCTCTGTCCAACGAGGGGGAACCAAGTGCCACGGCCGCGACCGGCGCTCCGGCCGGGGGATCCAGCCACTCGATCGTCGGCGATTCTCCGGCTTCCAATCCACGCCCTGCGACGACGATCTCCTTCTACGCACCTCCCGGATCGAGGTTCAGGATCACCCTATCGGGCTGCAACCGCTCGGGAGCGACGACGCAGGGACACGGGGACGATCTGATGCCCACCATCCCCAAGAGGCAGGGAGGAACCTGGCAGGCATGGATGCCTGGTAGATCGAAGGGTCCGGCCCCTGAGCCTGAGACCTGCTGTCTCCTCCGCTCCCGGTCCTCCACCGGCTCGATCCGGACCCAGGTCGCGTCGGGCGGCCGGACTTCCGCGATCCTGATCGGCCTCGCGAGCGGGACCTCGACCTCGAGGCCTTCCTGCGGAGAGTTCAAGGCAGAACTCGCCTAGAGGCTCCGCCAGGATCGACGCCGAGGGATCGATCCCGCCCACGACGCGGAGGATCCTCGCGAACGCCGGTCCGATCCGCGGCTCGAATCCGACGACGACCGAGTGGTCGAACAGGCTCCTGCCTGTACCCTTCGGGAGGAGGGTCAACCCGATCGTGAAGCCCAGGTCCCCGCGGGAGTCCCCTTCTCCCGCGCACACCCGTCCCAGCAGACCTCGAGCCGGTCGCAGGCACAGCTCGATCGAATCGTGACCAGGACCACCTCCTCGTCGAACGGCCCGAAGCCTGCTTCGAGCGGGATGCTGGCCGCGGGTGGGACCAATCCGACGTCGATGCGCTTCTCCTCGATCGCAGCCGTCCCGCCGCTCGCGGGATCGCAACCCGCGAGGACAAGCGATGTGCCGAGAAAGAGGACTGCGTGCTGGGCGCGGGGCATGGGTCATTCCTCGTGGAAACGAGCATGCCGGCCAGGCTCCTGGTCGGAGTGGGCAAGCTGAGGCTAACCCGGGCAACCGGAGTCAAGACGGGGTGCCGCACGGTGCAGATGTATCTTCCTCGTCGAACACACGCGACGTGATCAACGACGACTAATCCATCCCCAGATCATCCCATGAATTACCCGCGGTAGATTTTCCGGGGATGTCGTGGAACACCTCCTCGGCCTCGCCAAGGAGCCGATCCCCAAGGGCTTCACGGTCGCCGGCTTCGACTCGATCTGATCGGTCAAGACCGCGTCGCTGATAGTCACGGTCCTCGGGATCGCCAGGCGGTGTCGCGCTCCGTTCCTCGCCGGTCGTCCGGAAGCTCCCGGCCGCAATCGACCACGGCAGGCCGATCACGAGCACCCAGTTGCCGATATCGACGGCGGGGATGAGGAGGATCCAGGTCGCCGGTGACCATGGATACAGGACCAGCGCTCCGATCGAAGCGAAGACCGAGAGCAGCGGCATGACGGGGTGGTGCCGAGGGATCCCGCGACGCCGGTTCCGGAGGCTGACGAGGACGCAGGCCCAGTTGGCCGCAATGAAGTACAGGCCCAGCAGGACCAGGGCGATCGCAAGTGCGGCGCGAAGCAGGGTCAACTCCAGACCTCCGGATCCGATGGTGATACCCGAACAGCCGCCGGGGCCAGGTCGGGCAGACCCTTCGATTTGACGAAGGATCCCCGGGACCTTATTCCCCGGGCCATGAGCGACGACGTCCGGGCCGTGCAGCGGTCCTACCCGCGGATCTGGTTCGCCTGCCACCGGCGGCACGAGCACCGGAGGAGCTCGCCGCACCGCCTGTCGGCGCGCGACGCCTCGCTGCTGGCCCACCTCGACGAGGAGCGGCCCAGCGCGCCGCAGGAGCTGGCCCGCCACCTCGGCGTGCAGCCCTCGACGCTGTCGGCCGCGCTCGGCCACCTCGCCGGGCTCGGCTTCGTCGACCGGCGCCGCGCCGACGGCGACGGGCGCCGCCAGGAGGTCCGGCTGACGCCGGCCGGTGCGGCCGTCGTCGCCGAGGCCTCGGCCCTCGACCCCGAACGCGTTGCGGCGATGCTGGCCCGGCTCGACGACGACGAGCGGCGGCGCGCCGTCGACGGCCTCGAGCTCCTGGCCGGCGCGGCCCTGGCCTGCGCCGAGGCGTACGCCGCGGACCACGAGACCGAGGAGGAGGGACCATGACCTGGAAGTGGCTGCTCTGGGGCGGCGGCGGGATCGTCGCCCTCGTCCTGCTCGCGACACTGATCGGCGCCTTCCTCGCCAAGGGCCACGTCGCCGTCGTCCGACTGCGGCTCAGGGCCGCGCCGTCCGAGGTCTGGGCCAGGCTCTCCGACATCGGGACCTGGGCCGACTGGAACAAGGGCGTCAAGCGCGTCGAGCGCCGCGACGACCTCGACGGCGCCCCGGTCTGGGCCGTGCACACGAGCCACGGCCCGATCACGTCCCGCGTCGCCGAGGCGACGGCGCCGGGACCCGACCGGCCCGGCCGCCTGCACACGGTCATCTGCGACGACAGCCTGCCGTTCGGCGGTTCGTGGACCTGGCAGGTCGAGGCCGACGGCGGCGGTAGCGTCGTGACGCTGACCGAGGACGGCGAGGTCAAGAACCCGCTGTTTCGCTTCCTGTCCTACGTCGTCTTCGGCACGACCGGCACCGCGACCGCGTACCTCAAGGCCCTGGCGGCGGCCTTCGGCGAGGACGCCGCGCCCGAGGTCCTGCGCACCCGCTGACGCGTCGGCCTCAGCGGTACCGCGTCGGGTCGGGCAGGCCGGCCTCGGCGAAGCCCTTGCGGCGCAGGCGGCAGGCCTCGCAGTGGCCGCAGGCGCGGCCGTCGGGGTCGGGGTCGTAGCAGGTCACGGTCAGCGACCAGTCGAGGCCGAGGTCCGCGCCGAGGCGGACGATGCCGGCCTTGTCGAGGGCGAGCAGCGGGGCGACGACGCGCGGCGCGCCGCCGCCCTCGACGCCGACCTTGGTCGCGACCTCGGCCAGGGCCTCGAAGGCCGCGACGAAGGCCGGGCGGCAGTCCGGGTAGCCCGAGTAGTCGACGGCGTTGACCCCGATCCAGATCTCCGGCGCCTCGAGCACCTCGGCCCAGGCCAGCGCCAGGGCCAGGAGCACGGTGTTGCGCGCCGGCACGTAGGTCACCGGGATGCCGTCGGAGTCCTCGTCCTTGGGCACCGGGATGTCGGCGGTCAGGGCCGAGCCGCCGAACAGGTCGAGGTCGACGTGGGCCAGGCGGTGCTCGGCGGCGCCGAGGGCCTCGGCGACGCGCGCGGCCGCGTCGAGCTCGGCGCGGTGGCGCTGGCCGTAGGCCACGGTCAGCGCGTGGCAGCGCCGCCGAGCGCACGGGCCAGGGCGGGCAGGTCCGCCGAGTCGAGCCCGCCCGACAGCAGCACGACCGCGCGCCCGTCGCCCGCTCGGATGTCGTCGGGCCCGGCCACGTCAGAACACCGGCTCCAGGGTCGCGCCGAGGGCGAGCTCGACGACCTGCGAGGACTGCTTGCCGTCGTGCATCAGGAACAGCACCGCGGGACCGGTGCGCGCGGTCACGAGCTCGAAGCGGCCCTCGTCGTCGACGACGGCGCTGGTCTGGTCCTCGAGGCGCTCGCCGGTCACGACGCGGCGCGCCGACCGCGGGCCCGGCCCCTGCAGCCCGAGGTCCTGCGGCGCGAGCTTGACGGCCCCGCCCTTGGCGCCCGGCGCCCGGCCGTGGATGCGGCAGGCGAGGCCGAGCTCGACGAGGCGCGCGGCGTCCTCGGGCAGGAGCTCGATCCGGCGCGGGACCTCGCCGCCGGCCGCGCGGTCGACGACCTCGATCCACTGGTGGAAGCCTCGGTGCAGCACGCTGAGGCGCTGGGTCTCGCCGTCGTAGAACGGCAGCCGGATCACGCCGCGGGCGTCGGTCCGCCCCTCGGCCGCGACGCCCTTGTCCGAGTCGAGCCGGACCTCGGCCCCGGCCACGGGGTCGCCGCTGCCGCGCTCCTGGACCACGAGGTCGACCTCGACCTTGGGCAGGGGCACCATCCGGAGCTCGAGCGGCGGCCCCGACAGGGTCAGCGGGCGCTCCTGGTCGCGGAAGCCCGGCGCCTCGGCCCGGACCCGCGCGCCCTGCTCGACGAACAGGCTCGTGAAGTGGACCCGCCCGAGGGCGTCGACCTCGCCGTGCTGCGGGCTGCGGTCCTCGCCGAACAGCAGGTAGACGTGGCCCTGCGACAGGGGCTTGCCGCCGGCGTCGCAGAGGTGGACCTCGAGCGCCGCGCCGGGTCGGAACTCGACGAGCAGTGGCGCGTTGGCGCCAGGGTCGACGTCGAGCTGACGCTCGGCGACGTAGCCGTCGTCGGTCCAGGCCCGCAGGACGTACGCCCCGTCCTCGGCGAAGCGCAGCGTCCCGCCGCGCTCGGGCAGCAGCAGCGGCAAACCCCCGCTCTGGAGCACCTGCGCGACCGGGTGCGCGTCCGAGACGAGGTAGCCGCTGTCGACGGTCGTGAGGAGGCGGTGCTCGAGCCAGGCCTGGCGCAGCTCCTCGGGGATCGTCCGGTCGCCGCCGTAGCGGATCGTCGGGATCGAGGCGCCGTCGATCGGCTTGCCGCCGGGGTGCGCGAGCTGGAGGTGGAACCGCTTGCCCGCGCGGGGCGCGCGCCCCGTCGGGAACCGCGTCACGACCTCGAGCGGGACCGTGAACACGTCGCGCCGCAGCTCGACGACGTCGGGGTGGTCCTCGCCGTAGGCCTGGAAGCGGCGGCACAGCAGGTCCGGGCCGAAGGCCAGCATGCGGTGCGCGCCCTGCCCGACCCAGAGGTCGGGGCCGAGGTCGAGGACGCCTCGCTCGTCCGATGGCCCGGCGCCGCGGCCCACGTCGAGGTCGAGGACCCGGACCCCGGCGAGCGCGACCCCGGTGCCCTGCTCGACGAAGCGCAGCTCGAGCCGACGAGGGATGCCGTCCTGGGCCGGGACCTGCAGCTCCTCCCGGCGCCGTGGATCGGCGAGCGGCTCGGGGACGAACGAGCCGTCACCGGTCGTACCCTGCGCCGGCGGCTCCTGGATCGGCACCGCCCCGCCGTGGTCGTCGAGCCAGAGGTCGGAGAGCTTCATCAGGCCCAGGCCGACGGCGAGCCCGAGCACCAGGACGAGCCAGGTGCGGAACGACAGCAGGCGCCGCGGCTCGGGCACGCCGGCTCAGTCCTTGGCGTACATCCGCACGCCGGTGGCCATGACGAAGGGCACCTCGACCGGCTTCGTGATCTTGGACGCGCCGTCGTGGTCGCCGGCGTCCTCGAGGTAGTGGCGGGCCTCGTCGACGCTCATCTCGCGCTTCGAGACCTCGCCCTCGAACACGACGCGGCGGCCCTCGGCCCCGGTCTTGGGCACGAAGAACGCGTAGTCGAGGAAGCGGACGAAGATGCGGCCCTTGCCGTCGGCGCCGTGCACGTTCATCCAGCAGCCCTTCTTGGGGCAGGTGCTGGTCACGTAGCCCTCGACCCGGACGGTCTTGCCCTCGAAGCCGTCGAGGGTGGCCAGCAGTGTGCGGGCGTCGACGGTCGTCGGGGCCTCGGCCGCCAGCGGCGCCCCGAAGCTCTCGTAGCGGCCCTCGGCGTCCTGCTGCCAGTCGGCCGACATCGGCTGGCTGGCGGGCCGGGACGCGGGCCGGGTCGTGGCGTCCATCGCGCCGTCGCCGGCGTCGGTGCCCTTGCAGGCGCAGAGGAGGACGAGGGGGAGCAGGACGGACGGAACGGCGCTGCGCATGGCTGTCTCTCGGGGAACGGGATCTGGGACCGGTCGACCCGAGAGTGTAGTCCGATCACCGCGCCCGGCGGCAGCCGGGGCCGGCATTTGCCGCCTCGCCTTGCGGCCGGGCGCGCCCCGGTCAAACTGCCGCCCATGATCCCCGCCGACTGGAACCCCGAGGACGCGGCCTCCTTCCCCGGCCTCTTCGGCCTGCCCCACGGCCCCGAGGACGCGCGCATCCACGTGCTGCCGGTGCCCTGGGACGCGACCTGCAGCTACGGCCGCGGGACCCGCTTCGGGCCCGAGGCCGTGCGCCGGGCCAGCGCCCAGCTCGACCTCTTCGACCCCGACCTCGGCGAGGCCTGGCGGCAGGGGATCTGGCTGGCCGACGAAGACCCCGCGATCGTCGCGGCCAACGCCGAGGCGTCGCGGGCCGTCGACCGCCTGCTCGGCGAGGACCTCGACGACGACGAGATGCGCCGGCTCGCCGAGCGCGTCGACCTCCGCTCGGCCGAGCGCAGCCGCCTCGTCGAGGCCTGGACCGCCGCCCGCCTCGACGAGGGCCGCGTGCCGGCCGTGCTCGGCGGGGACCACAGCTCACCGCTCGGCGCGATCCGCGCCGCGGCCGCGCGGGGACCCCTGTCG
The DNA here is from genome assembly GCA_041398545.1 of Planctomycetota bacterium. Lineage (GTDB taxonomy): Bacteria > Planctomycetota > UBA1135 > UBA1135 > JAWKUM01. Next base: position 43,930 of record JAWKUM010000017.1, read on the forward strand.
ATCCTGCACGTCGACGCCCACCTCGACCTCCGCGAGGCCTTCGAGGGCTTCGCCGAGAGCCGCGCGTCGATCTTCTTCAACGTGCTGGCCCAGTGCCCGAACGTCGAGCGGCTCGTCCAGGTCGGCGTGCGTGACTTCGGGCGCACCGAGTGGGAGCGCGCGACCGGGGCCGGCGAGCGGGTCACGGCCTGCGTTGGCGGTGGCGCCGGCTCCTGTCCCTCGGGGACGCCGCAGCTGAGAACTGCATCGACGCCGTCCGCCGCTCGGCGACCGGCTGTGGCTCTCGATCGACATCGACGGGCTCGACGCGTCGTTCTGCCCCGGGACCGGCACGCCGGTGCCCGGCGGCCTGAGCTACGCCGGCTCGAGACTGTGCGAAGTCGTGCGGACCGAGTAGGCCACGACGTCGTGGGGTTCGACCTCTGCGAGGTCGCCGGCCGCCCGGCGGCCGAGCTCGACCGGGCCGGGCCCGAGGAGCGCAGCCGGCTCGAGTGGGACGCCAACGTCGGCGCCCGCGTGCTGTACCGGCTCTGCGCGACGGCCGGCGGGGCGCGGTAGCGCCGCGCTAGAAGCGCAGGACCGGGATCTGGCCCATGACCGGGAAGCGCCCGGTCGCGGCCGTCGAATCGCTGGCCATGAGGAAGGCGCCCGGCGCCTGCTTGGGGCCGACGCGGGTCTCGAACGCGCGCGACGTGACGATGCCGAAGGGGTTGGCCTTCTGGTCGAGGTACAGGACCTGCCCCCAGACGACGACGTCGAGGAGGCTCTTGTCGTCGGGGATCGGCAGCCACGAGAACGCGTTGACCGCGCCCCAGATGACCGGGAGGTACAGCTCGGGCGCGATCTCGAGCTTGGAGCCCTTGGCGCCGAACGGGGCGAGGTCGACCGGCAGCGGCACCGGTCCCCAGGTCGTCCGGGACGAGCCGAGCATCGCGAACGAGGCCGGGCCGAGGAACTGCCCCGGCGCCCACTGGACCTGGATGTCCCAGTGCAGGGTCCCCCCCGGCTGGCACAGCTCCGGGCGCGTCCACAGCGTCGCCGTGCCGATCGACATCGGGCCGTCGCTGCCGAAGTACCCGACCCAGCCGCCCTGCCCGTGGGCGTCGAGGGCGTAGCTGCGCGCGACGATCGCGCCGGGCAGGATCAGGTCGAGGAGGAGGTTCTGCCTGGCCAGCGTGATCGGCTTGGCGAACGGCAGCTTGAAGTTGAACGGCGGCAGGCCGGGCACGACCGGCTGGTCGGGCACGACGAGGTCGCCGGCCAGGACCTTGACCCCGGTCGTGCCGCGGTTGCTGGCGAAGGTCGTCGACATCCCCGCGACGGTCAGCGCGGTGGCCTCGGCCCAGAGCTCGACGTTGGTCAGCTTGAAGCCCTTGTAGGCGTAGACGTCCGGCTGGCGCCGGAGCTCGACGGCCGGGACCGTCACGGTCCCGGCGCCGCCCAGGGCCGCGCGGTCGAGGAGCAGCTGGAAGCGGCCGGCCCCCCACGAGAACGGTTCGGTCAGGTCGCTGTTGCCCTCGTACGTGGCGCAGGGCGCCGGCACGACGGTGGCCGCCTGCGCGGCCAGCAGCGGGCCGAGGAGGGAGACCGAGAGGACCGAGGAGAGGAGCGGGGCGAGGCTCATGGGGATCGGCGGACAGGCCGAGTCGACGCCCGAGCTTAGGTCGGATCCGGTGATCCGTCACCCCGCTGGCGGCCCTCAGGTCACGGTCGAGCCCGGCTCGGCCTCGGCCGAGGCCGGGATCAGCCGGCCGGACCGCTCGCCGGCCATCAGCAGCATCCCCTGGCTCTCGAGCCCCATCATCTTGCGGGGCGCGAGGTTGGCGACGACGAGGACCTGCCGGCCGACGAGCTGCTCGGGCTCGATCTGCTCGGCGACCCCGGCCAGGACCTGCCGCTTCTCGAAGCCCAGGTCGACGACGGTGCGCAGGAGCTTCTTGCTCTTGGGCACGCGCTCGGCCTCGAGGACGCGGCCGACCCTGAGGTCGAGCTTGGCGAAGTCGTCGTAGACGCAGAGGTCCTTGAGCGCGGCGTAGGGCTCGCCCCCGTCCCCGCTGCCCTCGGGCTCCCCCTCCAACCTCTGGTTCTGCACGGCGATCTCCTCGTCCTCGATCTTGCGGAACAGGATGCGGGCCTCGCCCAGCGCGGCCCCGGCCTCGAGCAGCGGGCGGCCGGCGTCGTCCCAGCCGAGCCCGTCCCCGCCCCCGCCGGCCCCCGACTCGCGCACCCCGGTGAGCCCGAGCATGGCGCGCATAACGCGGCAGGCCTCGGGCAGCCATGGGTCGAGCAGGATCGACAGGGACGCGCCGAGCTGCAGGGCGACGTGGATCGTGTTGGCGCAGGCGACCGGGTCGGTCTTGCGCGTGACCCAGGGCGTCGTGTCGTTGACGTACTTGTTGCCGAGCCGGGCCAGGCCCATGGCCTCCTGCAGCGCCTCGCGGAAGCGCCAGCCCTCGATGCGCTCGCCGATCCGGGCCGGGAGGCCGTCGAGGGCCGCGAGGGCCCGGCGGTCGACCTCGGTCGGGCGGGTCAGCGCCGGGACGCGGCCGTCGCAGTTCTTGTGCGCGAGGCTCAGCGTGCGGTTGATGAAGTTGCCGAGGGTGTCGGCGAGCTCCGAGTTGACGTGGCCCTGGAAGTCCTCCCACGAGAAGTCGCTGTCGCGGGTCTCGGGGAACGAGCTGGCCAGCGAGTAGCGCAGGCAGTCGGCCGGGAACGCGTCGAGGGCCTCGTGCAGCCAGATCGCACCGCCGCGGCTCTTGGAGAACTTGCGCCCCTTGAGGTTGAGGAACTCGTGGCTGGGCACGTCGTCGGGCAGGACGTAGCCGCCGTGGGCCATCAACATCGCGGGGAAGATCAGGCAGTGGAAGACGATGTTGTCCTTGCCGATGAAGTGGACGAGGCGCGTGCCCTCGTCCTTCCACCACCGCTCCCAGTCCTGCCCGACCTCGGCGGCCCACTCGCGCGTCGCCGAGACGTAGCCGATCGGCGCGTCGAACCACACGTACAGGACCTTGCCCGAGGCGTCGACGCCGGCGGCCTCCGCGACGTCGGTCGGGACCGCCACCCCCCACGGGAGGTCGCGGGTCACGGCGCGGTCGGTGAGGCCGTCGGTCAGCCACGAGCGGACCTGGCCGAGGACGTTGGGCTTCCAGTCCTGGTGGCCGCCGAGCCAGGCCTCGAGGTCCGGCTGCATCCGCCCGAGCGGGAGGTACCAGTGCGTCGTCCGCTTCAGCACCGGCCGTGCGTCGGTCAGCGCGCTGCGCGGAGCGACGAGCTCGGCCGGCGACAGCGACTTGCCGCAGCGCTCGCACTGGTCGCCGTACGCGTCCTCGTAGCCGCACTTGGGGCAGGTCCCGCGCACGAACCGGTCGGCCAGGAACATCCCGGCCTCGGGGTCGAACAGCTGCTCCTCGCTGCGCAGGACGAAGGCGTCCTTGGCCGCGAGGGTCCGGAAGAAGTCCTGGCTCGTCTCGTGGTGGATCGGCGCGCTCGTGCGGCCGTACCAGTCGAAGCTCATGCCGAGGCGGCGGAAGCTCTCGGCGTTCTGGCCGTGGTAGCGGTCGACGACCTCCTGCGGCGTCGTCCCCTCGTTGCGCGAGCGGATCAGGATCGGCACGCCGTGCTCGTCCGAGCCGCAGATGTAGGCGACCTCGCGGCCCAGGAGCCGCTGGTGGCGGCAGAAGATGTCGCCCGGGAGGTAGGCTCCGGCGATGTGGCCGACGTGCAGCGGCCCGTTGGCGTACGGCAGGGCCGAGGTCACGAGCAGGCGCTGGAAGCGGGACGACATCGCGTGGGGGTCCGGAGGAAAACGAGGCGGCCAGGATAGGGTCGGGTCCGAGGGCGGGCCAGCGCGCGGAACGGGCTTCCCCGGGCCGGGACCCGCGCCCTATCGTCCGGGCACGGCCCCCGACCCGGGGACCGCGCAGGGGCGCCGGGACCGGGTCGGGCCGGGACTCCACGGGACGACCGATGCTCGCACTGCTCCTCCCCCTCCTGCTCGTCCAGGACGACCCCTTCGCGCGCGCCGAGCAGGAGCTGCGCGCCCTCGTCGCCGCCAACCCCGCGACGCTCACGCTCGAGGAGTGGGGCCGCAGCCGCGAGGACCGACCCGTCCTCCTGCTGCGCGTGGCCCGCGCGGGCGACGTCGACCCGGCGCTGCGGCCCTCGGTCCTGCTCGTCGCCGGCCTCGACGGCCGCCGCGTGGACGACTGGTCGGTCGTGCGCCGGCACGTCGAGCGGCTGGCCGCGGCCGACGGCGAGCTCGCGCGCAGCCTGACGTCGCGGACGGTGTGGATCTGTCCGCTCGCCAACCCCGACGGGATCGCCCGCGGCAGCGCCTCCAACGGCGCGCCCGAGGACGAGGACCGCGACGGCCTCGAGGGCGAGGACGGCCCCGAGGACCTCGACGGCGACGGCAAGGCCCTGTGGATGCGCTGGCGGAGCCCCGAGGGACGCTGGCTCGTCGACCGCGACGGCTTCCTGCGCGAGGCCGACCCGCGCGCGACGAGCGGGGCACGCGAGCGCGCCCGCGAGGGCGCGGACCAGGACGGCGACGGCGAGTACAACGAGGACCCGCCCGGCGGCGTGCTGCCCGACCGCAATTTCGCCCAGCTGTGGCCCGAGCACGAGCCCGGCGCCGGGCGCTACGTGCTGTCCGAGCCGAGCGCCCTGGCCCTGGCCCGCGTCGTCGAGGCCCACCCCGCGCTCGGCTGCGTGGTCGTCTACGGCGGCCAGGACAACCTGCTCGGGAAGCCGCGCCGCAACGACCGCCAGGGCCGGCGCTCGCCGACCGGCGTGCTCGAGGAGGACGCGTGGATCCTCGAGGCCATGGGCGAGCTCTACCGCGAGACGACCGGCCGCAAGGGCAAGGACCACGATCCCTGGCCCGGCCGCTTCCACGCCTGGGTCTACGCGCACATGGGCCTGCCCTGCCTCGCGACGAGGCTCATGGCCTGGAGCGACGAGGACGCCCCGAAGGAAGGTGGGGACGCCAAGGAAGGCGGGGACGCCAAGGAGGGCGGGGAGGCCCCGGCGGCGCAGGCACCGAAGGAGCCGGCGCGGAGCGAGGCGGCCGAGGAGCGGGCCCGGCAGGTCGCCTGGCTGCGCCGCTGGTTCCCCGACGCCCTGCGGCCGTGGACGGCCCGGACCCTGCCCGACGGCAAGCAGGTCGAGGTCGGCGGCGTCGACGACGACGCCCTGCAGCGGCTGCCGGCGGCGCGGCTCGCCGACCTCGAGGAGAAGCACTTCGCGTTCCTCACGGCCCTGCTCGGGCGCCTGCCGGCGCCGACGCTGGCCGAGGTCGAGACGCGACGGCTCGGCGAGGGCGTGTTCGAGGTCGAGGCCCTCGTGACCAACGAGGGCTTCCTGCCCCCGCGCACCGAGCTCGGCGGCAGGCTCGACCGGCCGCGCCCGCCCCGGCTCGAGCTCGTCGTCGCCGACGGCGACCGGCGCCTGCCGCTGCTGCCCGCGCGCACGGCGCCCGAGACCGGCCCGGCCCTGCTGACCGGGCCGCGGGTGGAGCTCGTCCGCGGCCTCGCCGGCCGGGGCAGCCACGCCAGGACCCGCTGGACCGTACGGACGGCGTCGCCGGGAGACCTGCACCTGCTGCTGCGCCAGGAGGGCCGGACCCTGGCCGACCGCGCCCTCGAGACCAAGGAGGGACGATGAACGGCCTGCACCACAGAGGCGCCCTCGCCGCCGTCACCGCCGCGCTGCTCGCGACCGGCGCCGCCCGCGCCCAGGGCGAGGCCCCGCTGGCCGAGCCGACCGGCGTCGAGGCCCGGGCCTGGGACCACTTCGTCGACTACGCCGGCCTCGTCAAGCTGATGGAGGCGATGCGCGACCGCTGGCCCGAGTGGATCACGCTCGAGCCGATCGGCAAGTCGGTCCAGGGCCGCACGCTCTGGGTCATGACGGTGACCGACCGGAGCAAGGGCGCGCCCGAGACCAAGCCGGCGATGTACGTCGACGGCAACATCCACGGCAACGAGGTCCAGGGCAGCGAGGCCGCGCTGTACACGGCCTGGTACCTGTGCCGCTTCGCGCCCCAGGTCGTGCGGCTCCGGCGCATCCTCGAGGCCCGGACCCTGTACGTCGTGCCGTGCATGAACCCCGACGGCCGCGACTCGTGGTTCCACGACGCCCACACGGCGCACTCCTCGCGCGGCGGCCAGGAGCCGACCGACAACGACGGCGACGGGCTGTACGACGAGGACGGGCCCAACGACCTCGACGGCGACGGCAACATCACGCGGATGCGCAAGCGCGTCCCGCTCGGCCAGGGGACGTTCCGCCTCGACCCCAAGGACCCGCGCAACATGCTCCGCGTCGAGGAAGGGGAGCAGGGCGACTGGATCCTGCTCGGGCAGGAGGGCGGCGACGACGACGGCGACGGCCGCGTCGACGAGGACGGGCCGGGCGGCTACGACCCCAACCGCGACTTCGGCAGCGACTGGCAGCCGGGCTGGATCCAGTACGGCGCCCGGACGCGGCCCTTCGCCCTGCCCGAGAGCCGGGCCGTGCGCGACTTCCTGCTGTCCCGGCCCAACGTCGCCGGCGTCCAGGCCTTCCACAACTCCGGCGGCATGATCCTCCGCGGCCCCGGCTCCGAGCACGTCGCCTTCGAGGCGCGCGACCTGCCGGTCTACGACGCCCTCGGCCGCAAGGGCGAGGAGCTGCTGCCGTTCTACCGCTACATGACGGTGTGGAAGGACCTCTACACGGTCCACGGCGGCTTCGTCGACTGGACCTACCTCGGCCTCGGGGTGCTGTCGTTCACCAACGAGATGTGGACCGGGAAGCGGCGGACCCAGGGCACGCGCGAGCTCGGCCGCGACGAGGCGCTGGAGTGGGACCACGACCACGCCTTCGACGCCCACTTCGTCCCGTGGAAGCCGTACGACCACCCGGTCTACGGGGCCGTCGAGATCGGCGGGCCGGTCAAGTACACCGGCCGCGTGCCGCCGGGCTTCCTGATCCCCGAGATGCTGCACCGCAACGCGGCCTTCGTGCTGTACCAGTGCGACGAGCTGCCCGAGCTGGAGCTCGAGCGGACCGACGTGCGGCCGGCCGGCGCCGGCCTCGCCTACGTCGACGTCGTCATCCGCAACCTCCGACTGACGCCGACGCGCACGGCCCAGGCGGCGGCCCGGCACATCGGCCGCCCGGACCTCCTGCTATGCGAGCCGGAGGGGGTCGAGGTCCTGGCCGCGGGCCGGGTCCGGGACCGCTTCCGGCCCGAGGCGACCGTCCCCCTGCCCGAGCGCCAGCGCCCGACCCGGATCCCGATCGAGGAGGGCGTCGGCTCGCGCGGGCGGCTCTCGATCCGGTACCTCGTCCGGGGCCAGGGCACGCTGCGCTTCCGCTACGAGGCCGAGAAGGCCAAGGACCTGGCCTTCGAGCTCCCGCTGCGCTGACGGCCTGCGGACCGGGGCCCGTTCCGGCGCGTCCATGACGGACCCGAGCCGGAGGCCCCGATGAGCGAGTACCTGTACAGCCGGACCAGCGCCGTCACCCGCGACCCCGAGCCGATCCCTCCGGCGCTGCGGTCGCGGATCCGCGCGCTCGAGGCCGAGGCCGAGGCCCTCCGCGCCGACCACGAGGCCCTCGAGCGCTTCTACCTCGACCTCTACTTCGAGGGGCGGAGCGGGGACCCGGCCTGCCGCCGGAGCCTGCGGATCGCCCTGGCCCGCAACCAGCACCGCATGGAGGAGCTGTCGCGCCGGCTGGCCGACCTGCGCCGGGCCACGTCGGAGACCGGGCGTTGACCTGCCCGGACCTGTGGCGGGACGCGCTCCGGGTCTCGATCCGGGCCTACCGGTCGAGCCTGCGCCGGCGCCTGCTACGGGCCCGGGCCGGGGGCTGCTGCGCCGAGCTCGACGCGGAGATCGCGCTGTGCGAGCTGCGGCTGCGCCGGGCGCGTCGGGGCCTGGTGCAGAGCCTCCGGGCGATGGCCGCCGGGGGCGTGGGGCTCACGGGCTGAGCGCGGGGCTCAGGCCTCGATCTCGAAGCCCTCTTCTTCCTTGGTCTTGGCCGCCTCGAGGGCGCCCTGCTTGAGGGTCATGTCCTTCTGGACCGAGTCGAGCATCAGGTTGATCTCGTCGACGATCTCGGTCAGGTAGTCGTCCTTGCGCAGCTTGATGCGCAGGTCGTAGTTGCCGGCCGAGATCTCGCGCAGCGAGTTGATGATGCGGCAGGTCGGCCCGGCGATCTTGTGGGAGTGCTTGAGGGCCTGGAACAGCGTCACGCCCGACGAGATCAGCACGTACCCGACGATCGACAGGAACAGCGGGGTCAGCCAGGTCAGCTCGACGTCGGCCAACAGCGCCTCCTCGGCGAGGAAGGTGCAGAAGGCCGCGACGAGGATCGAGCTGCAGCCCAGCGCCAGCATCGGCACGAGGGTGAAGCCGAGGATGATCCGCTTCTGGATCTCGGGCTGGACCAGGATGTTCCGGCGGCGGTTCTGTTGGTTGGCCATGGCCTGATCTCTTCGCTGTTCTCCGTGGGGGCCCGCGAGCCGGGCCCGTTGCCCCCCTCTTCGGCCGGGGCCACGGCCGAGGTTGAAGCCGAAGCGTCGGATCCAGGGCGCCAGGAGCCGGCGTCGCTCCGGTCCTGACGGATCCGCTCTCCGGCCCCTTCCCCAGCCCCCGGCCGGCTCAAGCGGGATCCCCGCGCATGTCGAAAGGTCGGCCAGAGCGAAGCTTCGTGGGCACCCGGTCCGGGACCGGCCCCACCTCCACCCACGCCGGAGGCCCTCCATGGCCATGACCCCGAGGTCGCGAGCGCGCGAGCAGAGCCGCGAGGACGGCTTCGCGCTGCTGATCGTGCTCCTGATGACCATCGTCATCGTCGGCGTGACGTACTCCGGCCACTCGTTCATGCAGGCCATCCGGACCAAGAGCGAGGCCGGCTTCCGCCTCCACGCCCAGGCCAGCCAGTTCGCGCGCTCGGGCATCACCGAGGCCCTGTCCTGGTTCAAGAAGCAGACGACCCAGCCGGTGCTGAGCTTCGCCCCGGTCCTCGACAAGTCGGTGTCGCCGCCGCGCAACGAGACCAGCGACCCCGACATCGGCCTCGTCCGCGAGTTCCGGATCAGCGGCGACGTCTGGGGCCGCTACGAGGTGTGGAAGCAGTGGGACGCGGACCCGGACCCGACGCGGCTCAAGTTCCGCAAGAAGGTCCAGCTCGAGGACATCTCGCTCGAGAGCGGCCAGGCCGTCGCCGGCATCGTCTGGCGCGTCCAGTGCATGGGCACGGTGTTCCGCCAGAAGGACCCCGGCAAGCAGTTCAACCTCTACCCCAACGAGGTCATCGCCCGCGAGCTGCTCGAGGCCGAGTTCCACCGCACCCTCGGCCTGACCCCGCCCGGCAAGGCCGCCATCTGCGCGCACCGGGCCGACAACGTCACGATCGGCAACCGCGGGCGCGTGTACGGCATGGACAGCGCCGGGGTGTTCTACCCCGAGCTGACCGGCTCGGTCGTGACCTCCGGGACGTACACGCTCGACGGGGCCCCGCCCAAGGCTTCGAGCTCGGCCTACGCCGGCGACCCCCTGCACGTGCTCGGCGTCACGATCGACGAGCTCAAGCAGCTGGCCGACATCGTCGCCAACTCCCCCAGCGAGCTGCCGGACTCGATCCCGCCCGGCGCCGTCGTCGTGATCCAGAACAGCCTGCCGGTCGTCATCGACAACGCCCACCCGCTCAAGGGCCGCGGCGTGATCCTGTTCGACACCCCGGGCGTCCTGTTCAACCAGGGCAACCTCAGCGACTTCTACGGCCTGGTCTACTTCAACGGCCCGGTCGAGATCGACGGCCCGACCCGCCTGACCGGCTCGGTCGTCGCGGCCGACAAGATCTACATGCACGGCACCGGCGACTTCGCGAACGTCACGTACGACGAGGTCGTCATCTCGGACCTGCGCAAGCTGTTCTCGTACCGGATCTCCGGGGCCATCCGCAGGTCCAACAACCTCTGAGCCGCCCCCCCCCCGGGGCGGGCGGGGCCGGGCCTGGGTCGACCCCCACGCGCACCCTTGACACCGCGCGGCCCGGTGATACTTTGCGTTGCAAAGCCGTCCGGAGGCAACGCATGCAGCTCGAGCGCGCCCTGTCCGAGATCTCCGAGATCCACGCCCAGGTCCTGCGGAGCTTCGTCTTCCGCGGCTACCGGGCCCTGCCGATGGCCCTGACCGGCCTCCTGGCCCTGGCCGCGGCGGCCCTCGAGCCGACCCTCGTCGGCGAGGCGGGAGCCGCGGCCCACGCGAGCTACTGGGTCGGGACCTGCCTCATCGCCGTCGGCCTCGTCGGCGGGGACCTGTGCTTCCTGCTCGCGACCGGGCGGACCGGCCCCCTGCGCCGGACCCTCCCCGTGCTCCTGCAGTTCGCGCCCGTGCTCCTGGCCGGGGCGCTGCTGCACCTGTGCCTGATCGGCCGCGCGCCCGAGCTCCTGCCCGGGCTCTGGGGCATGGTCTACGGCCTCGGCCTGTTCTGCCTGAGGCCCCACCTGCCCCGCGCGACCGGCTGGGTCGGGCTCGGCTTCCTGGCCGGCGGCGCGGCCCTGATCGCGGCCGCGGGCCCGACCCCCTCGCCGTGGGGCATGGGCCTCCTGTTCGGCCTCGGCCAGGCCGCCTTCGCCGTGACCCTGCACGTCGGCATCGAGCGGAGGCGGCCGTGAGCGCCGGCGGCGACGGCTCCTTCGCGTACTCCGGCCTCGACCGGGTGCTGCACGAGAAGGCCCGGCTCTCGGTGCTGACGGCGCTGCTGTCGAGCCCCCGCGGGCTGCCCTTCGTCGAGCTCAAGCGGCTCTGCGACCTGACCGACGGCAACCTCGCCCGGCACCTCGAGGTGCTCGACCGCGAGGGCCTGTGCCGGTCGCGCAAGCAGGGCGCCGACGGCCGCCCCCAGACCCTCGTCGCGCTGACGCCCAAGGGCCGCCGCGCCTTCCTCGCCTACCTCGAGGAGCTCGAGCGCGTGCTGCGCGACGCCCGCGAGGCCGGCGGAACGGCCGGCAGCCCGGCCACGGCCTGAGCCCGCCCCCCCACCGGAGCACCCGCCCCACGCCCTCTGACTTTGCAATCCAAAGTGTCCTGGCGGTCCCCGCAAGACCACGACCGGAGCCGACGATGCCGCGCACCCTCCCCCTCGACATGCTCGTCCCCCCGCCCCTGGTCCCGCCCCCCGGGCGCCCGGAGCCCACGCCGCGGCACGCCCTGCTGCTGAACCCGTTCTACGCCAAGGACCCGCACGCCAGCTTCGGCAAGCACGTCCTGACCCCGAGCCTCGCGTTGACCAGCATCGCCGGGGCGACGCCCGAGGGCTGGGAGCTGCGCTACTGGGACGAGAACCTCCTCCAGGGCTCCCCGCCGGTCGACCCCCTGCCCGCCGTCGTCGGCATCACCGTGCACCTGACCTTCGCGCGGCGGGCCTACCGGCTGGCCGACTTCTACCGGGCCCTCGGCTGCACGGTCGTGCTCGGCGGTCTGCACCTGCACTCGTGCCCCGAGGAGGCCCGCCCCCGCCGACGCGCTCGCGATCGGCGACGGCGTCGAGCTCTGGCCGCGGATCCTCGCCGACTTCGACGCCGGCCTGCTGCGCGCCGAAATGCCGCTGCGGCTACGAACGGCCTGCGCCGCCGACCCGCGCCCGCCGGGCGCTCCTCGACCGCCGCTCGTTCCTGACGACGACGAGCCTGATCGCGACCCGCGGCTGCCTACGCGGGTTCTGCTACCTCTCGACCGAGGGCCTGCACCAGCCCTGCAGATGCGGCGGCCCGAGGACCTCACCCGCCGAGATCGGGCCTCCGGCAACCCTACGCGGTCTTCCTCGACAACAACCTCGGCTCGCGGCGGCGTACTGCGCCGGCTCTGCGCGGCCCTCGAAGGCCCTCGGGGTGATCTGGTCGGCGGCCGTGACGATCGACGTCGCCGACGACCCGGCGCTGGTCAGCGCGATGGCCCGTTGGCTGCACGGGCGTGTTCGACCGGCTTCAGGACCGTGGAGCCGCGAGCCTGGCGAGACCCGCAAGCGCGGCCCCCGCCCCGGCGAGTACACCCGGCGGGTCGAGGTGCTGCACGAGCACGGATCAGGTCAACAGGGCTTCGTCCTCGGCTTCGACGACGACGCCGGCGTGTTCGACCGGACGATCGATTGGATCGAGGGGAACCGCCTCGAGTGCGACCTTCCACATCTGACGCCGTCGCCCGCACGCCGACCTTCGCCCGGCTCGGGCAGGGGAGCGGATCCTCCACCGCGACTGGGACCTGTATGCGACACGCGGCCCACGTCGTGTTCCAGCCGGCGAGGATGACGGTCGCGGAGCTCGAGGAAGGCTACAGGCGCTGCTACCGCCGCCTCGCTCGCCTCGATCTGGCGGCGGCGACCGGCCGACCCGCGCGCGGTCCCCGCCTACCTCGGGATGAGCCTGCTCTACAAGCGCTGCAACGGCCTCTGGGCCTGGCTGATCCGCCGCCGGCTCGTCGGTCACGTCTGGCGCCCCCTGGTCGCGGCCAGCCGGCGCCGCCACCTGCGCTACCGCGCCCGGCTGCGCGGCGCGGCGCGGGCCCCGGGCGGCCTCGGGCGCGGCGTCGTCGAGCCGGGGTGTAGCCGGCTTGCGCGCTACGACCCCGGGTCCACGGTCCGCTGGGGCTTCTCGGACGCCGTCGGCTTGGAGGCGCGCGCGCGCATCCTATCGAGCGCCTCGACCCCGCCCCAAGATGCAGCCCCCGAGCAGACCCGGTCCCCCTCCTGATCGTCCCGTTCACCGCGCTGTTCCCTGCTGCTGCTGTCCCTGACCCCGTGCCCGGCCGCCTGCCTGCTCGGCTTCGGGGACGGGCCCCGGGGGACCGTCGAGGCCGCCGGCCCGGCCCGGCCGCTCCGCTCGGCCCTGTTCGTGCCCGCCGACCCGGTCGTCGCCCACGCCACCCATCGGCCCCGGTCGAGCGTCGCCCCGGCCGAGGCGGCCGCCCGGCCCGACCGCGGCCAGGCCGCGCTGTTCGTGCCCCGCGAGCGCACCCCGGCCGTCCCGTCGCGCTGAGCGCCCGGGGACCGGCGGCGCGGCGCCGTGGGGACCTCGGCCTCAGCTCGTGACGCCCTGCCGCGTCGTGGCGACGACGTGGAGGCGGTAGAAGAGGAGCTCCTTGCCGGGCGCGTAGTCGACGATCGACAGGCGCAGCAGGACCTCGCGGGACGAGGCCGGCCCGGTGATCTGGATCTCGAAGCCGTGCGGGAACCCGTCGCCCGACGTGTCGATCTGCGAGAAGGCGGCGATGCCGGCCTGGGGCGGGGCGCTGTTGGGCGAGATGCCGAGGCCGCGGAAGTTGAGCAGGTCGAGCTGCGAGCTCGTGGGGTCGTGGTTGATCTTGATCGCCGCCACCGAGGCGAAGTCGAACAGGCACGGAAGGACCGCCGAGTCGATGTAGCGGAAGGTCCCGGTCACGGCCGGGTCGCCGCCGATCTTCCACACGAGCCGCACGGGCTTGTGGGTGACGCCTTCGGCGTCCGGGGTGGCGTCGCCGAGGTGCTGGACGACCTCGAGCAGGTCGTTGGGGTCGGCGATCTTGTCGAGGCGGATGCCATCGGCCATGGGCTCCGAGATCCACATCGAGAGGTTGAAGCCGCCGTAGTCCTTGATCGGGCTCTTGGGCTTGGCCTCGACGAGGTACCAGGCCTGGAACCGGTAGATCGGGATGCGGTAGGTGTTGCCGCTCGAGCAGGTGAAGCGGTCGGTGCGGTAGTGCTCGGCGAAGACCAGCGAGTTGCCGGTCTTGGTGTGGGGCGCGGCCTCCTTCTCGAAGATCCCGTTCTCATCGACCGTCGGGAAGTGCACGCCGATGATCCGCTCGGTCACGAGGTTCTGCAGCAGGCCCGCGTACGAGAGGCCGAGGGCGTTGAGCTGGACGATGAACACCGATGACTCGAGGCTGCGCTTCATCGTGTTGAGGATGTCGTCGCAGGCCTCGGTGGCCTTCGAGATGCGCTTGGCGTAGTCCTCCGACCTGACGGCCGTCATGGACAGGGTCGTCATGAGCCAGATCAGGGTGATCAGGATCGTCGTCGTGAGGGACAGCTCGACGATCGTGAGGCCCGACTCGCGGTTCCGGCGGCGCATGTCCTTCCTCCTCAGCGGTCGATGAAGCACTGCACCGTGTGGTGCGAGTAGTGGAGGACCTGGCCCTCGCGGTAGGCCTCGATCCGGATCAGGTACGTGCCGCGCGGGAACTTGGCGGCCGGCGTCGCCAGCGAGAAGGTCTCGCCGGCGCCGGTGTTCCAGTCGGGGATCTTGTAGTACGCGTTGGTCGGCGGCCGACCGATCAGGGCCAGGGAGTCGTCCTGGACGTAGAGCCAGGTCCGGCCCATGTCCTTGCTGTAGTACATCGCGTAGTAGATCTGCGACTCGTCCTCGGCGAAGCCGACCGAGGTCGTCCCGGTGTAGGCCTGGCCGTCCCAGCGCTTCCACTCGATGTCGTACTTGACGTCGACGGTGCTCGGGTTGATCAGCTCGGTGATGATCGTCGGGGACTCGATCTCGACGCGGGGCGGCATCAGCATGCGCGAGGGCAGGCCGCTCGTGCCGACCTCGAAGTACGAGTGGAGCAGGGCGAGGACGGCGAACTTGGCGATCATGTCGGTGCCCCACTCGGTCGAGCGGGCGAAGCCGTTGATGACCATGAAGCCCGAGTCCGTGGCCGCGTTGTCGGTCAGCTCGAGCAGGGCGGCGCCGTAGTCGGCCTTGGGGTGGTCGTAGTAGTCGCGCAGCATGCTGACCGTGCCCCGGGTCGGCTTGTACGGGTCCCAGTCCCACTGGTCCCCGTGGTTGGACATCGAGGTCGTCAGCGAGAACGGGCGCGTGATGTTGGCCTGGGTCGGCAGGCCGATGCCGTAGCGCGTCGCGATCTCGACGCCGTACGGGAGCAGGTTGCCGTTGCCGCTGCTGGTCGAGTGCTGGAAGGTGTTGCCGCTGCCGTTGTCGGCGTTGAAGAACGACACGCAGCCGAGCGACGAGGCCTGCTGCTGGCCGTCGATCATCTTGGTCCCCCAGGCCTGGAAGCGCGTGCCCGCATAGGCCTTGGACTGCGCCGTCTGGTAGAACTCGGTCGCGCCGTTGCCCGCGACCAGGTTGCCGACCGGGAAGCCGTCGGCGTCGGGTCGGCCCCACTGGCCCGAGTAGGCGGAGTCGGGGAACAGCTCCCCGAGCCACGGCAGGCTCATCCAGTAGGTGCCCGAGGAGCCGGGACCACGCACGTAGTAGCGGAAGCCCGTGAAGACCTGCTTGATCGTCGCGACGACGCCGGGGCTGCCGTACGGGCGCTGGTTGACGTCGGCCTCGACCTCGTTGCCGACGCCCATGTAGTAGAACGACCAGCCCGTCATCGTGTTGAACAGGCAGTGGCCCTGGATGATCCCCTGGCGCAGCAGCTGGTGGTAGCGGGGCAGGTCCTGGCGGACGCGGCCGTCCCACCCGGCCGCGAGGTGCTTGGCGTCGAGGCCGGGGTAGTCGACCGTCGCGTCGTTACCGCCGTCGACGAGGTCGTCGAAGTACCAGTTGTAGTGGTCGGGGAAGTCCTTGTCCCCGTGCATCATGTCCTTGTAGGGCACGTGGCGCGGGTCGCCCTGGAACTGGTACCGCTCGGTCACCGGCACGGCGTCGGGGCTCGAGGCCCACCAGGTGTAGGTCTCGCTGAAGTTCTCGGGCTGGTTGGGCACGGGCCAGGTCACGCCGGTGTAGAGCGGCGAGCCGCTGCCCGAGAGCGTGTTGTAGATGCGCGTCTGGACCGTGAGCACGACGTCGTCCTTGGGCTCGTAGTACGTGCCGTCGGGGGCGACGAAGCGCGCGTCGGTGAGGACGCCGGGGCCGATGTCGAGGACCCAGCGGGCCGTGTTCTTGGGCCCGGTCCCGTAGGCGGCGAGGTCGTTGGAGAAGTCGAGGGCGCCCTCGACCGGCCCGGGCACGTACTCCATGTCGTAGAGGCGGGCCCGCTTGGTCGCGCTGATGCCCTGGATGCCGCTGCCGTCGTTGACGGCCGGGCTCACGCAGGGCGTGTTGTAGAGGTAGATCAGCGTGTACTTGTCCTCGCCCGGCCCGTTGTAGAACCCGCAGTTGTAGAACATCCGCGCCTTGTCGAGCGCGGTGACCATCGTGGAGTAGTAGTAGTTCCGGGCGTCGGCCATGGGCTTGTAGACGTCCGTGCCCGCGACGCCGGCGAGGACGACGCCGCCCTCGAGGCACCGGAGGTGGACGTCGGGGTGGAGCTTGTCCGGCGCCGCCGGGTCGGTCAGGTCCACGCCCATGACCTTGAGCATGATCGGATGCACGGCCGTGGCGTTCCACGGGATGGTCTTGGGGCCGGTGTAGCCGGTCGGGTCGGTCACGTACGCGTGGATGCGGAAGCGCGCGTGGTCGGCCGTCGCGTTGCCCTTGTCCTTGTGCGTCCGCAGCTCCTCGGGGTGCGTCACGACGCGGATCCCGGGCAGGACGTCGGGCGCCTTGGCCGCGTCCGAGTAGTTGCGCAGGGCCGGGACGGGCAGGAGCTCGCCGTGGAGGTTGAGGATGATCGCGTTCTGGTACTTGAGCGGGTCCCGGCTCAGGTCCTCGAGGAACAGCCGGAGCGTCGGCTCCTCGCTCATGTCCTCGTACGGCGGCGGGGCCGGCGTCGCCGCGGCCTCGGCCTTCTGGATGTCGAGCTTGCGCTGCCGGATCGCGGCCACGCGCGCGTCGTGGAACCGCTTCTCCCGCGGGTAGCGCATCGCGTGGTTCCAGTAGTCCGCGAGCGCGTACGGCATCGGGTTGGTCGTCGCGTCGTAGCCGTGCTCGGTGACCCCGTCGACGCAGAGCTGGCCGTTGAAGCGCGTCGGCGCGTAGTCGAAGGCCTTCGTCAGCCCGGTCGGCATCTTGCCCGGGTAGTAGTAGACGTAGGGGATGTCGAAGGTGCTGTCCTTGGCGACGTTGAGGTACGGCTTGTAGCTCGGGTTGCGCCCGTAGCTGGCCTTGGAGATCCAGTGCGTCCGGAACTCCATGCCGGGGTTGCGGCTCTGGAGCTCGTCGAGCAGGCCCTCGGTGAACGGGCGGATCGACTCCATGTCGACCCACCAGCCGGGGATGTTCTCGACGTCGAGGAAGAACACGTCGAAGACCTGGGTCGTCGGGTACACGCCGCTCGTCGCGTTGACGACCGTCGAGACGTCGGCGACCTTGAGGTCCTGCGTCGCGGAGACCTTCTTGTAGATCCGGACCGTGACGTAGCGGAGGTCGCGGTTGTCGACCCCGGCGAAGCCCTGGACCGCGATCGACCGGCTCCACAGCCAGCCCCCGTCGCGGGCGATGTTCTCCGACAGCGGGTGGTCCGGCGCGACGAGGGCGCCCCCGGAGGTCTTGATCGTCAGCGTCGGGACGAGCTTGCCGTTGTCGTTGAGGTTGTCGAGGTTGACGGTGTGCCCGATGCCGCTCGTGTCGATGTAGCTCTGGACCTCGGCGAGGATGGCCTGCGCCTTCGAGTAGGCGAAGACCCGGTCCTTGTGGTCGCGCGTCGAGTTGTAGGTCGTGAGCAGGTGGCGGATCAGCACCGACATCAGCATCGCGAGGATCACGATGCCGACGGTCAGCTCGACCATCGTCATGCCCGAGATCCGCTTCCGGGTCGGAAGGGCGTTCGTTCTCTCAGCGGGGGCGTCTCGCATGCGCGGTCTCCCGTCGTCGCAGGGGCTCGGGTCCGGCGCATTGACCAGGGGGCGCTGCGGACCACTGCTGCCCTATCGGCGGGACGGCGCGGCGACATGGAGCGGATCCGACCGACAGGGACCGCGGGAGTCGGGGTTGTTACTCCGGTCTCACCGGGCCGCGAGCCGGGTCCAGCGCGGGCGGTTGCGCGCGAGCAGCTCGAGGCACAGGCGGCGCTCGACCGGGTCGTCGAACAATCCGCCCAGGGCCGCCGCCTCGTCCCCCGGGTGTGCGGCGAGGCTGTCGGCCAGGCTCCGGGCCAGGGCCGGGTCGGGCCTGGGGTCGGCGCGGTGGCCCTCGGCCACGGCCAGGGCCAGCAGGGGCGGCACCGGCACGCCGTGCTCCCGGGCCAGCGCCTGGAGGGCCGGGAGCCGGCCCTCGACGGCCGTCTGGACGCCGGTCCCCAGGGTCACCAGGCCGACGTGGGCGACGACGACCAGGGAGATCACCACGAGCGCGAGCCCGAGCCGGCGCCCGGGCGCCGGCACGCCGGGGTCCACGACCCTAGCGGCCACCGACGGCGTTCTTGGCCTGGGCGAACGACCGGTAGCGCTCGGCCATCGCCGTGACGGCCCCGGTCGAGGTGTCCGGCTTGACGGTCCCGTAGTCCTCGCCGGTCTGCTCGCGCAGGAAGTGCGCGGCCAGGGCCTTGAGCTGCCACGGCGTGACCTCCTCGAGGAGGCGGCACAGCTCGAGCTGGGTCGCGAGCTTGGTCCCGCCGATGAGGTCGCTGTCGGTCAGGGTCGTGCGCGTGCCCTCGTCGCGCAGGGCGGACAGGAACCACTGGGCCTGGCCGCGGTCGCGTTCGACCCGGAACCAGTCGTCGTAGCGCTGGGCGCGGTCGGGCCGGCCGCAGAAGTCGCGGCCCGAGATCCCGGCCAGGATGCGGCAGCAACGGGACGATGACCGCCCGAGCTTGAACTCGGCCAGCACCTTCTCGAACACGCTCGGGTCCGGGTCCTGCATCTCGCCGAGCAGGAAGGTCAGCTCCATCTGCAGGGTCGAGGGGATCTGGCGCGTCATCCGCCGCCGCACCTCGCTGCGCAGCGCGCCGCCGCCGCGCTCGGACAGGCCCTGCAGCGCGTAGAGCGACAGGTCCTCGGGGAAGTGGGCCTCGGCGATGTCGAGCAGGACCTTGGCCGCCTCGAGCCCGCCGAGCACGGCGAGCCCGCGGATCGCCGCGACCCGCACGCCGAGCTCGGCGTCGGCCGTGCCCTGGGCGAGCGCCCGCAGGACCTCGGGGCCTCCGAGCTGGGCCAGGGACAGCAGCGCCGCCTGGCGCACGACCGGGTTGCCCTCGGTGGCCAGGGCCAGGAGCTTGGGGCGGGCCTGGGCCAGGAGCAGGCGCCCGCAGCTCTGGGCCGCGGCCGCGCGGACGAAGGCCTGCTCGTCGGCCAGCAGGCCGAGCAGGAGCTCGTTGGCGCGGGGGTGCCGCAGGACCGCGGCCTGGGCCGCGCCGATCGCGCGCAGGTCCGGGTCCTCGTGCCGGAGGACCTGCAGCAGGCGCTCCGGGTCCGACAGCGCGACGAGCTTGGGCACGCTCGTGACGAGCTCGAGGTCGCCGCGCTCGGACAGGATCTCGAGCATGCGGCCGAAGCGCTGCTCGCCGGCGCCGGGCGCGAGGGCCTCGAGCAGGACCTGGGCGTCCGCCGGCGGGAAGCTCCGGTCCGCGGCCAGGGCCAGGAGCTCGTCGCCGGGCCTGCCGTCGAGCAGGGCCGGCTCGGTCCGGGCCTGCTCGATCAGCCAGCCCAGGGCCGGCCGCCGCCGGTCGCCCTCGAGCTTGGCCAGCGAGGAGACGCAGAGCTCGAGCACGTGGAGCTGCCGGTCGCGCCCCTCGAGGCCGGCCAGGGCGGCGGCGTTGCGGCGCCACTCGGCGCGGAGCTCGTCGCCCGAAAGGTCGGGCGGCAGGAACTGCTGCCAGAGCTGCTCGGCGCGGACGCGGTCGAGCAGGCCGAGCAGCCGCAGCAGCCGCGGCTCCTCCGCGCCGCGGAACACGTCCTGGCTGCGCGTGCCGTCGACCTCGACGCGGAGCACCCGGTCGGCGCTGGTCCCCTTGCGCGCCTCGTAGCGCGCCTCGAGGTCGAGGAAGCCGCGCGCCTTCAGGGACTCGTCGAGCTGGGCGAAGGCGTCGTCCTCGAGCCGGATCCGCAGGGCCTGGTCCGAGCCCTGGGGCTCGGGCGCGGCCGAGGCGAGGATGCAGAGCTCGACGCGCCCCTGCACGACGTAGACCAGCCTCGCCTGCGCGAGGTTGTCCTCGCCGAGCCGGACCTGGTGGCAGAACGGCACGAAGTCGGTCCGGGCCTTCTCCCACCACGCCCGCCAGCGGACCTGGTCGGCCCCGAAGGCCTGGCCGGTGAGCAGGGTCAGCATGCCCTGGCAGGCCTCGTGGCAGACCGGGTACTCCGGGAACCAGCGCTTGGCGTCGAACGCGTCGAGGAGGTCCTCGATGAGGTCCTTCGGCGTCGAGCCGTCGATCGACCGCTGGCGCGCCTGCTGGAGCTCGGGCGTCCGGTAGAGCCGCATGCCGCGCACGACGGCCGACACGGCCCGGGTCAGGGCGGGCGCGCTCGGCGGCACGGCCTCGAGCGAGTCCACGACCTTGGCCGAGAGCAGGTCCTTGCCGGCCAGCATCTCGCGCAGCGCGACGAGCATCGTCGCGAGGTACCAGCCCTCCTCGTCGGCGGGCCGGCCGACGATGGCCAGGAGGCCCTCGAGCGGCCGGGGCATGAGGTCGCCGAGGCCCTTGGCCGCCAGCGTCCGGACCTGACCGTCCTGGTGGAACAGGCAGTCGACGAGCGGCTGGACCGAGGCCTCGGGCCGGCTGGCGAGGACGTCGATCATCAGCTCGCAGGCGGCCGCCCGCGTCGACTTGGAGTCGTCCTCGAGGATCGGGAGCAGCTGCTCGACGGTGAGCAGGCTCTGGCGCTTGCGCAGGCTGTCGACGGCGGCCGCGCGGACCTGCGCCTTGGAGCTGGACAGGAGCTCCAGGCCGACCGGGATGGCCTGGCCGCCCGACATCAGCAGCACGCTCTCGACGACCGAGCCCGTGTAGCGGCCGTAGGTGACCTGGCGCAGGCGCGCGAGGAACAGCGGCAGCACGAGCTTGCCCTGCTCGTGGACCGCGTAGACCTGGCACAGGCGGGCCTCGGCCCAGAGCGGCAGCTTGCGGAGGAGCAGCTTCATCCGGGCCATGTCGCCCTGGTCGAGCAGCTCGAACATCGCGAGGTATTCCTGGGTGCCGATCTTCTCGGACGACAGGAGGGCCTCGACGAACGACCGGAGCGCGGGCCGGTCGGCCGGCAGCTCGGCCAGCAGCGGGTGGTCCTTGCCCTTGGCCGCGCCCTCCTCGGGCTCGACGGGCTCCTGGCCCTCGACCTTGCCCGGCAGCTTGAGCTTGCCCGGGCGGTCCTTGTCGACGACGGGGCCGGGCGTGGGCTGCTGGGGCTTGGGGATGCCGAGGCCGGAGTCCTGCGCGCCCACGGCGGCCGCGAGCAGGAGGCCGAGCCCGAGGGCCCTGAACGTGGCGAGGCTGGTTGGTTCCATCGTCTCTCGGTCGGGGACCCTGGGGCGGCGAGGGGCCGGAAGAGGATACCGTCCGGCCCCGGGTCCGTCATCGGCCGTCACCCCCCGCCAGGCGGGCCCGGGCGGCGGCGAGGACCTCCTCGACGGTGATCAGCCCCATGCAGCGGTGGTCGAGGGGGCAGCGAGGCAGGTGGCAGGGCCCGCAGTCGACCTCGTGGCGCAGGACCGTGCCCTCCTCGGTGTGGGCCGAGGTGTAGTCGGGGTGGGTCGGCCCCATGAGGACGACGTGGGGCACGCGGAACGCCACGGCGAGGTGCCTGGGTCCGGAGTCGGTCGTGACCATCAGCGCGCCCCGCCGCACGACCGGCTTGAGCACGTCGAGCGGGATCAGCGGCTCGAGCGGGGCCAGGATCGGCGCACGGCTCAGGCCGAGGATCTCGCGGGCGAGCCCCTCCTCGCCCGGGCCGACGAGGAGCAGCAGCCGGTGGCCAGGGCCGAGCTCCGCGTGCAGGGCCTCGGCCAGCCGCGCCCAGCGCTCGCCCGGCCAGAGCTTGCTCGGTCCGAACGCCGCCCCGGGGTTGAGCAGGACGACGCGCTCGTCGGGCCCGATACCGAGCCTGGCGAACAGCTCGCCGGCGCGCCGCTCCTCGTCGGGCGTGACCCGGAGGATCGGGCGCGTGTCGCAGGCCGGGAAGCCGAAGGCGTCGAACAGGGCCGCGTAGTAGAGCGGCATCGGGACCGGGACGCGGCGCGGGCCGTAGCGCTTGCCGTCGCGCCGCCGCGCCGGCCGGGCCTTGATGCCGTGCGTGATCAGGAGCCGCCGGCCCTGGGTGTAGCCCATGCGGTACGGGATCCAGGCCAGGAGGCACTGCAGGGCCGTCGACGGGGAGTTGGGGAACAGGATCGCGAGGTCGAAGCGCTGCTCCCTGAGGGCCCGGACCTCGGCGCGGAACCCACGCCAGCCCCGGGCCCGCCGCAGCGGCAGGGTGTCGTCGAACGAGCGGCTCCCGGCGAGGATCGGGAGATGTCCGGCCTTGGCCCCGCAGACGATCCGGGCCTCGATGAAGTAGCTCCGGATCCGGGCGAAGGACGGCGTCGCCATGACGACGTCGCCGAGCCAGTTCGGGGCCCGGACGAAGACGCTGCGGATCCGGGCCGGGTCGAGTGCGGGGACCATCGCCGGGCAGCATGGGAAGCCCCGGCCGCGGTTTCCAGGCCATCGGCCGGGCAGTATGATCCTGGGCCTTCCGATCCTGTCCGCCCGCTCCGCACGCGAGGAAGGAGCCAGCGGATGGACGTGTCCGGCCGCCGACGACCCCGCTCCGCCCCTGGCCGAGGGGCCGGGGTCCCGCCCGGGCGGACACCCCCTCGCTCGAACCCCCGCCCGCCGGCCTCATGTCGAACGCCATTCCCCCCGTCGAAGACCGGGTCCTCGATCGTCTCGCCAAGGAGTTCGACACACCCCGCGAGCAGCTCGCCCTGCTCTGCGCGCGCCTGGCCGAGGGCTACGCCATCCCGTACCTCGCCCGCTACCGGGTCGAGGAGTTCGGCGGGCTGTCGGACGAGCGGATGTTCGAGGTCCGGCACCGCATCGAGGAGCTGCGCATGCTCGAGGAGCGGCGCACGCACATCCTCGAGGAGCTGGGCAGGCTCGGCGCGCTCGAGGACCGGCTCCTCGAGGCCGTGCTCGCGTGCAACGACCTCGCCGCGCTCGAGCTCCTGTTCCGGCCGTACCGGCCGCGCAGCCGCCAGACGCCGGCCGACCTCGCGCAGGAGCAGGGCCTCGGCGCCCTCGCCCTCGCGCTCGAGCACCGCACGCTCGAGGCCGGCAAGACCCCGCTCGACACGGCCGCGGAGTACGTCGACGCGGCCCGGGGCGTCGAGACCCCCGAGCAGGCCCTCGAGGGCGCCAAGGCCATCCTCGTCGAGAAGCTGCGCGAGGATGCCTCGCTGCTCCACGAGCTGCGCAACCCCCACCTCGTCGCCCACGCCAAGCAGCCGGGGCGGGGCCTGCCCAAGGAGCTGCGCCCGTTCCAGCGCTACGAGAAGCCGGCCCACGGTATGCCGTGGTCCGACTTCCTGACGATCCGCAGGGGCCAGCGCGAGAACCACCTCGAGGTCGAGGTCGTGCCGACCGAGGAGCGCGCCCACCAGGTCCTGGCGGCGCGCCTCGCCGGCGGGCTCGAGGCCTCGGACCCGCTGCGCAACTTCCTCGACTCCGTCGCCCACGACGCCTGGCAGCAGGTCCTCCGCCCGCTGAGCGAGCACGAGTACCTGCGCGAGCTCAAGGAGGAGGCCGACAAGGCGGCGATCCGCTTCTTCGCCAAGCGCTACCGCCAGCTCCTGATGGCGCCGGCGGCGGGCAAGGTCCGCGTCTGCGGCATCCTGCCGGCGATCCGCAAGGCCACCCGCGTCGTCGTCGTCGACGAGCACGGCCGCACCCTCGCCCATCAGAACCTCCACCCCCTGCGTACCGAGCAGGCCGAGGAGTCCAAGGCCCGCCTGCTCCAGCTCATCCGCGAGCACGGGGCGACCGTCGTCGCGCTCGGCGGCGGGCCCGGCTGCCGCGAGATCGAGGGCTTCCTGTTCGAGGCCCTGGCCGGGATCGAGGACCGCCCGCAGGTCCTCGTCGTCGAGGAGCACGGGGCCCAGGCGCTGGCGCGCAAGGAGCTCTCGCGCCTCGACATGTCGACGCGCAAGGCCGCGGTCCTCGCGCGCCGCGTCCAGGACCCGCTCAACGAGTGGTCGCGCATCGAGCCCGAGACGCTGCCGCTCGGGCCGTGCCAGGACGAGGTCCACCAGGGCCACCTCAAGAAGACCCTCGAGGACGTGCGCCAGCTGTGCCTGCACGCCGTCGGCCTCGACCTCTCGACCTGCTTCGAGGAGAGCCTGGCCCACGTCGCCGGCTTCGACCGGATGAAGGCCTCCAAGGCGCTGTCCCTGATGCGCGAGGGCAAGCTGACGCGGCTCGCGACCCTCGTCGAGGAGGGCGTCCTCACCCAGCGCGACTTCGAGCAGTCGGCCGGCTTCCTGATCCTCCCGGCCAGCGAGGAGGTCCTCGACCGGACCCACATCGAGCCGCGCCGCTACGACCTCGTGGAGGCCATGGCCGCCTCGGTCGGCCTCAGCAAGTCCCAGCTGCTCGAGCAGAAGGACGCGATCGACCGCATCAAGCTGCACGCGTTCGAGAACGACACGCTGTCGAAGGGCACGCTCAAGTGGATCCTGCGGGAGCTCCGCGGGCAGGCCCGCGACCCGCGGCCGCGGTTCGAGCCCCTGGCCTTCGACCCGGCCCGCAAGAGCCTCGACGACCTCGAGATGGGCCAGCCGCTGCTCGGCCGCGTGCTGCGCCTCATGGACTTCGGCGCCTTCGTCGACGTCGGCGTGCCGCCGGGCGGCCTGCTGCACATCTCGCAGATGTCGGACCGCTTCGTCGGCGACCCCGCGCGCATCCTGCGCGCCGGCCAGGTCGTCGAGGTCCGCGTGCTCGAGGTCGACCGCAACCAGGGCCGGCTGTCGCTGACGATGCGCCACGGCGAGATCCGCAAGGTGCAGCGCACGCTCGGCGACTTCGCCAGCGGCAAGCGCCGCCCCTCGGTCGTCGTCGTCCCGCCCGGCGGCGAGGTCGGCGACGAGGAGGGCGGCCGCGTCGGCGAGCGGCGCGGGCATCACCAGGGCCGGCGCGAGCAGGGCGGCGGTGGTCCAGGCGGGCCCGGCGGCCAGCGCGGGCGCCGCGAGCAGGGCGGCGGACGCGGCCAGGGCCCGGGCCAGGGTCGACGGGAGCAGGGCGGCCGTGGCGGGCCGGGTGGCCGCGGCGGACCCGGCGGCGGGCGCGGCGGACCCGGCGGCGGGCGCGGCGGGCCCGGCTTCGGGCGCGGTGGTCCTGGCGGCGGCGGGGCCGGCGTGACGACGGTCCGCGCGGCGGCGACCGCGTCTACACGACCGAGAGCGAAGACCTGCAGAAGGAGATCGCCGAGGCCCGGGGCGAGAAGGGCGAGCTCAAGAGCTTCGCCGCGCTGGCCGGGATGTTCGGCGGCAAGGGCGAGGCCGAGCGGCCCAAGGCGAACGAGCCCGCGCAGACCGAGGCGGAGCCCAGGCAGGCCGCGCCCGAGACCCCGAAGCCGGCGCCCGCGCCGGCCCCGGCGGCCGAGGCCGCGCCGGCCGAGGCTGCACCGGCCGAGCCGAGCCCGGCCGAGCAGGGCGACGCGCCCGCGGCCGGCGAGGGCGACTCGGTCGAGGCCCGGGTCGACGGCGAGGGCGGCGAGCGGACGAGGCAGGAGGGCTTCGGCGAGGACTTCGTCTGAGCCGGTGATGCCGCTGCTGCACCTGGCCCTGCTCCCGGCGCTGCTGCTCCAGGCCGCGCAACAGGGGCCCGGCGAGGCCGTGCAGGCCTGGCTCGGGCGCCTCGCCCAGGCCGATGAGGCCGCCCGCGACAAGGCCCGCGAGGCCCTGCTCGAGGTCGAGGCGCCGCTGCGCACGCGCGTGCTCCTCGCCGGCCTGCGCGCCGGCGCGCCGACCGCGGAGTTCTGCGCCGACCACCTGTCGCCGACCGAGCTGCTCGAGGACGACGCCCGCTGCTTCGTCCAGGCCCTGCTGCCGCGGCTCGCGCACCCCGAGGACCTCCCCGACGAGTACGCCTACGTCGTCGGCTCGGGCGAGCTGCCCGAGGTCCTGCGCCGCCTGCCCCGCGGCCGCGACGAGGACTACGCCTCGGCCTACCTGCTGCAGCAGCTCCACAAGGTCGTCCGCGCCGAGCACATCCCGCTCCTGATCGACCTCGTGCGCGTCGAGGACCGGCGCCTGGCCGGCCAGGCCCTGTCGGTCCTGACCCTGGCGCTCGAGTACGCCGACCACGACCGCGAGGCCGTGGCCCGGGCCTTCCTCGCGCGCGGCTACGACCGCGCCGCGCTCGGCGCCAAGGACCCCGACGGCATCGGCCCCCTCCGCGAGCCGGTCGCCGGCGACGACCGCCCGGGCTGGCCGGCCGCGCTGCGCCAGCTCTGCGACCGCTGGTTCCCGTCGGAGCCGCTCGCCGTCGAGCCGCCGTTCTGGGTCCTGCGCCTGCAGGACTGGGTCGAGCGCTGGTGCCGCGACGCCGTGCCCGGCGAGGCCGACCGCGCCCGCCTGAACCGGCTCCTGGCCTGCCCCTACGCCCTCGGCCAGCGGGCCGCGGTCCACGGCCTCGGCAAGCTCGCCAAGGCCGACGACCTGCGCACGCTGCTCCGCTTCGTGCGCAGCGGCAAGGACGACGACGGCCTGCTCGCGGCCTCATACCTGGCCAGGGCCGGGCTCGCCGAGGGCCGCGAGCACCTCGCGACCCTGGCCGCGAAGGACGCGCTGGCCCTGGCCCTGCTCGCCCGCCTCGACCGCGAGCGGTACGAGGCCGGCCTGCTGGAGGTCTGCGGCCCGGACCCCGATCCGCGCTTCGAGGACTACGTCGACCTCGCCGAGGACCCGCGCGTCGCGCGGCTCGGCTTCGCGTTCGGGCCCGAGGACTGGGCCTGGGTGCACAAGGCCGCGCGCCGCGGCGCGATCCCGGCGTGGAAGCTGGCCCGCCTCGTGCTCGCGACCCCGGGCTGTCAGGACCGGGCCCTCCTGGGCCTCGCCTCCGACCCGGCGAGCTACGCGGCCATGACCGACGCCGCCCCGGTCCAGGAGGCCTGGTTCCGCTGGTTCCTGGCCCGGCTCGAGGTGTCCTGGCCGCGCCGGCTCGACCTCCTGCTCGACGGCTTCGCCGCCTCCGAGCTCGCGCCGATGCGCGAGCTCGCGCTCGCGACGAGGCTCCGGCTCGGCTCGCCCGACCACGCCGAGGCCCTCGTGTCCTGGCTGCGCGTGCAGCCCAACGAGCGCTTCCTCGACCTCCTGCCGCTGCTCGCGCGCAGCCCCTGCCCGCTGGTCAAGGGGTTCGTCGAGGGCCTCGTCAAGGACGGCGAGACCGACGTCGTCCGCGACCGCGCGCTCCAGACCCTCGCCATCCTGCACGGCCTGCCCGACCAGCTCGTCTGGTACGGCCACCCGGAGCTCCTCGACGCGGCGACGCGGACCGGCATCGCGACCCGCGTGCGGCAGGGGCACCCGATCGCGGCGCTGATGGCCTGGCTGGAGGCCGCCGACGCGGCCGAGCCGACCGTGGCCCACGCGGAGGGCCTCGGCCTCGTCGCCGACCCCCGCGTGACCCGCTACCTCGAGGGCGTGCGCGACGCGGCCTGGCGCGGCCAGCGCCTGTGGGCCGTGCAGCAGCTCGCGATCCAGGGTCAGCCGGACGCCGTCGCGGAGCTCAGGGCCCTGCGCCAGGCGGGGCGCCGCTTCGCGTGGGAGGAGCTGACGCCGCTCGCGGTCCTCGCCGACGGCGGGCCGGCGGGACTGCCGGCGCTGGCCGAGGAGCTGGCGTCCAACTGCTGCCGCGCGGCGACCGTCAGCGACCTGTTCGACGACATCCTCGGCACGGACTTCAACGAGCTCGGCGACGCCGGCCGGCGCGTGGACCGGGCGCGAGCGTTCTTCGCCGGGCCCGGCAAGGAGCTGCGCTGGAGCCGGATCCGCGGGCGCTGGGTCCCCGTCGTCGGCGGCCGCTGAGCGGCGCGGCCGGCCGCCCCGCGGGGCTCAGTAACGGACCGCGCGGCCGCCGCTGGCCTCGGCGAGGCGGCGCAGGAGGGCCGAGTCGAGGCCGACCGAGACCGTGTGGATGCGCAGGCGACGCAGGCGGTTGCGGCGCAGGATCTCGTCGCCGAGGAGCTCGGGGTCGGTGATCTCGCCGGCGCTCGGCTCGCCGTCGGAGAGCACGAACAGCGTGTCGACGGCCTGGTCGTCGAAGCCGGCCAGGAGCGCCTCCCACAGGTTGGTCGCGCCGAGCGGCTCGGCCTTGTCGACGAAGGCGACCAGCTGGTCGAGCTCCCTGCCGACCTCGACGAGGCGCTTGGCGTACGCGCGGACGACCGTGTCGAAGAACACGACGTTGACCCGGGCGTCGGGCGGGATCCGCCGCAGGGCGGCCTTGAGCGCCTCGCGGGCGACGCGGATCCGCGTCGTGCCGGTGCCGACGCGCTCGCCCATGCTGCCGCTGGTGTCGAGCACGAAGGTGATCCGCTTGGAGAAGATCGGGATGCCGTAGAACTCGGCCTGGGTCGCGTCGGCCGACGAGCGGACCGGCTCCTCGGCCGGCGGCGGCAGCTCGAAGCCCTCCGCGTGCTCCTTCCACCACCGCTCCCACTCCTCGGCGGTGTTCTTGTAGAACCGCGTCAGCGAGGCCAGGGCGTCGCGGCAGTCGGCCTCGAGCCGGCCGTCCTCGCGCTTCATGGCCTGGATCAGCAGCGGGATGCTCGACGCGTCGCGGACCTTCATCGCGACCCGGATGCCGGTCGCGCGCAGGCGCCAGTCGCGGTCCTGGAGCAGGGCGGGGAGCAGCGGCAGCACGCCGCGCAGGCCGCGGTCCGCGGCCAGCTCGAGCGCCGTCATGCGCAGGGCCGGCGAGGCCTCGGCCCCGAGGCGGACGAGCAGCTTGCCGAAGTCGGCGTCGTCGCCGCGCAGTGAGGCCAGCGCCTCGAGGGCCTCGGCCCGGTCCTCGTCGGCCCCCTTGTCGAGCTCGCGCTCGAGGCCCTCGGCGGCCCGCGCGTCGCCCAGCCCGGCCAGGAGCACGAGGGCCCGGCGGCGGATCTCGCGGCGCTCGTCGTCGATGAAGCCGGCCAGGGCCGCGTTGACGCGGTCGGCGGGCAGCCGCGTCGCGAGGCTCAGGGCGAGGGTGCGGACCTCGGCCCGGGCGTGGCCCGCGCCCTTGCCGGTGACCCAGGCGCGTACGTCCTCGCGGGCCAGGAGCTCGGGGGCGAGCCCGCGCAGCACCGGCGCCAGGCGGCCCGGCTCGCGCGCGAGCATGCGGGCCATGAGCTCGAGGTCGCGGGTCGTGGCCTGCGCGGCCAGGGCCTCGAACAGGGGCGCGACGAGCTCGGGCTCGGACTTGCCGCGGGCCAGGCGCCGGACCGTGGCCAGGGCGTCGCCGTCACCCTCGCGCACGAGCTGGACCAGGGCCTCGCCCTGGAGGCCGGCGTGCGGCGAGGCCGCGGCCTCCTTGCGGACCTCGGTCAGGACCGGGGCCAGGAGGCCGCGCAGCGAGGCCAGGACCGTCAGGCGCGACGAGTTGCCGAGCCGGCGCCAGCGCTCGGCGAAGGCCTTGCCCGGGTCGGGCCGGCGGCCCAGCGCCATGAGGCAGGCCGTGCGGATCCGGACCTCGATCTTCTCGTCGTGCAGCGCGACGAGGAGCTGCGCGCCCTCGGCCCCGCGGTGCTCGACGAACCAGCGCGCGGCCACGGCCATCGGCTCGACGTCCTCGCCGCGCTCGAGCTCGGCCAGCATGCGCTGCTCGAGCCCGGGCATCGGGAGCAGGTGCTCGAGCAGGAGGGTGCGGACCCGGGCCTGCGGCTCGCCGTCGAGCAGGCGCAGGGCCGCGCGGCGCGAGGCGTCGTCGTCGCGGGCGCAGAGCTCGCGGATCAGCGGCTCGCGGACGCCGAGGTCCTTGTCCTTGGCCGCGGCGATCCGCTCGAGCAGGCCGTCGAGGTCGCCGCCCTGGGCCAGGACGGGCAGGAGCAGGGCCAGGGCGTACAGGATCATGCCGGGCGGTCGTAGCGTGGGACGTGGGCGGCGATGCGGGCGGCCTTGCGGCGCACGGAGCGCAGCAGGCGCTCGGGGGGCAGGGTCGAGCGCACACCATAGGCCCGGATCCACTCGTCGACGAAGGCCTCGGGCACGAGGTCGCGCAGGGAATGCGCCAGGGCGGCCAGGTCCTTGACCCGGCGCCGGCGGGCGAGCCGCTCCTGGCGGCGGACCCGGGCCAGGTCGATCAGGACCGGCGCGTCCCCGGCGGCCACGAGGACGTGGGCCGCGTAGAGGTCGCGGTGCTGGAAGCCGGCGGCGTGGAGGTCGTGGACGAGGTCGAGGAGCGGGCCCCGGAGCCAGGCCAGCCGCGCCTCGGTTGGCCCCTCGTCCCGGAGCACGAGGTCGAGCGGCCGGGCGCCGGGGAGCCCGGCGAGCAGGACCGCCGACGGCGCCCGGTCCCCCTCCGGACCCCAGACCGCACACAGGAACGGGGGGATCGGGAGGCCGGCCCCGGCCAGCGCGGCGGCCCGGGCCCACTCGACCTCGGCCGGGGCCCGGCGGGGATGGATCTTGCCGATGCGACCGGCCCCCGGGCCATACAGCTTGTGGTAGCACTCGCGGCCCGAGGCCGTCCGCAGGCGCTCGGTCCGGCGGTGCGGCGTCTCCCGGACGACCTCCCCGAGGCCCCCGCGCAGGAGCTCGGCCGGCTCGGCCAGGCCCAGGGCCGCGAGCGCCGACCTGGCGTCGGGCCCGAGCCGGACCTCGGTCGCCGGCCTCCGGCCCTCGCCGGATCGCCTGTCGCTGCCCATGACCTATCCAGCCTCCGCGCTTGAGGGGTCCAGAAACGGTCAGTACAGTACCGCGCCTTCCATTGGATCCGGGAGCCTCCGGGACTCCGAACCTGCCCGGATTCCGCACCAGAGGGGGCCATCCTGGACCAGCGAGTCCGGCGCGGACGCCGATGAACCCGAACCAGATCCGCAACGAGGACAATCCCCTCGAGGCCATGCACGCCCGCTTCGATCTGGCGGCGGACAAGCTCGGCCTCGACCGCGGACTCTACGAGATCCTCAAGGTGCCCGATCGCGAGATCAGCGTCGCGATCCCGGTCGTCATGGACGACGGCAGCCTCAAGGTCTTCCGCGGCTACCGCGTCCAGCACTCGGTCGCGCGCGGCCCGGCCAAGGGCGGCATCCGCTACGCGCCCAACGTCCACCTCGACGAGGTCCGGGCGCTGGCCGCCTGGATGACGTGGAAGTGCGCCGTCGTCAACGTGCCGTTCGGCGGCGCCAAGGGCGGCGTCATCTGCGACCCGTCGCGGCTGACGATCGGCGAGCTCGAGCGCCTGACCCGCCGCTACACGGCGATGATCATGGACCTGATCGGGCCGAACCGGGACGTCCCGGCCCCCGACATGAACACCAACCCCCAGGTCATGGCCTGGATCATGGACACGTACTCCATGCACCAGCGCCACTCGGTCCCCGACGTCGTGACCGGCAAGCCGCTCGAGCTGGGCGGCAGCCAGGGTCGCGTCCGCGCGACCGGCTACGGCGTCAGCCTGATGACCCGCGAGGCGCTGTACCGCCAGGGCATGGACCCCAAGAAGTGCACGGCGGCGATCCAGGGCTGCGGCAACGTCGGCGGCGTCTCGGCCGAGTGCATCGCCGCGCTGGGCGTCAAGGTCGTCGCGATCTCGGACATCAGCTGCGGCGTCTACAACCCCGACGGCCTCGACATGGCCCAGGTCCGGGCGCACCTCAAGGACCACCGCACGCTCGAGGGCTTCGAGTACGGCGAGAAGGTCAGCAACGAGGGCCTGTGCGAGCTCCCGGTCGACGTCCTCGTCCCGGCCGCGACCGAGAACGTCCTGACGAGCAAGAACGCCGAGAAGGTCCAGGCCCGGGTCATCGTCGAGGGCGCCAACGGCCCGACGACCCCCAACGCCGACGCGATCCTCGAGGCCAAGGGCGCGTTCGTCGTGCCCGACATCCTGGCCAACGCCGGCGGCGTGACCGTGTCGTACTTCGAGTGGGTCCAGAACCGCATCGGCTACTACTGGGACGAGCGCGACGTGAACAACCGCCTCGAGCGGATCATGGTCAACTCGTTCCAGGAGGTCTGCGCGATGGCCGAGAAGCACAAGGTCTCGACCCGCATCGCGGCCTACATGCTGGCGGTCGACCGCGTCGCCGACGTGACCCGGACCCGCGGCATCTACGCCTGAGCCGCCGGACCGCGGCGCCCTCGCGCCCGGTCCCCCGCCCGGCCCGAGGTCGCCCTCCCTGGCCCCGGCCACCCGGGGATTCCGTCCAGCGCCGGAAGGTGCCCGGCCGATGGTTGCATTTTCTTTCAATGCCTGCATGATCTTGCGAATGCCGACCTCCAAGTCAGCCCGCCAGTCGCTGCTCCGGGACATCCTGGCCAAGGGCCCGATCCCGTCGCAGGACGCCCTGCGCCGCGCGCTCCACGCCCGCGGGCAGCGGGTCGACCAGGCCACGGTGTCCCGCGACCTGAAGCAGCTCGGCGCGCTCAAGACGGCGCTGGGCTACGTCCTGCCCGAGCGGCTCGACCAGGCCCGGACCGGGCCCCGGGGGCCGGTCCGGCTCGAGCACGTCTTCGCCGTGGCGACGGCCGAGAACCTCGTGATCCTCAAGACCCCACCCGGCCAGGCCAGCCCGACCGCGATCGAGCTCGACCGCAGCGGCCTCGCCGAGATCCTGGGCACGGTCGCCGGCGACGACACGATCTTCGTCGCGACGCCCAACGCCCGGGCCGCACGCCGGCTGGCCAAGGCCATCTCCGGGGGTGAGCTGTGACCCGCCGCGTCGCCGTGCTCGGCGCCTCGGGGTTCACCGGCAAGGAGTGCCTCAGGCTCCTGGCCGGGCACCCCGACCTCGAGGTCGCCTGCGTCATGTCCCTGCGCGAGGAGGCCGGCAGGACCCTGCGCTACGCCGGGGCCCTGGCCGAGCCCGAGCAGCGCCACTGGGACCCCGACGCGCTCGACGGCCTCGACGGGGCCCTGTACTGCGGCCCGCACGAGGAGGCCGCGCGGCAGCTGCCCGAGGTCCGCGACCGGGTCGGCACGATCGTCGACCTCAGCGCCGGCTTCCGCTTCGGCGACCCGGAGCTCTACCCGCGGGTCTACGGCTTCGAGCACCCCCACCCCGAGCTCCTGCCCGAGCGCGTCTACGGGCTCACGGAGTGGGTCCGGGCCGAGCTGCCCCACGCCGCCCTGATCGCCAACCCCGGCTGCTACGTGACGTCCGTCCTGCTCCCGCTGCTCGCGCTGCGCGCGGCCGGCGTGCTGCGCGAGGGCGCCGACATGATCGCCGACTGCAAGTCGGGGGTGTCGGGCGCCGGCAAGAAGCTCGACCCGAGCACGCACTTCGCGTCGGTCCACGACGACTTCCGCGCCTACGCGGTCGGCGCCCACCGGCACGAGCCCGAGATCCGCGAGCAGCTCGGCAGCGACCGGCTGTTCTTCACGCCGCACCTGCTGCCGGTGTTCCGGGGGATCCTGTCGACGATCCACGTCGCGCCGGCCGCGGGCCTGGGCGCGGCCGACCTGTGCGCGGCCCTGCGCGAGCGCTACGCCGGCGAGCCCTTCGTCGAGGTCCTCGACGAGGGCCTGCCGTGCCTGGCCGAGGTCCAGGGCACCAACCTGTGCCGCATCGGCGTCGCCGCCCACGGCGACCGCGCCGTCGTCGTGTCCTGCCTCGACAACCTCGTCAAGGGCGCGTCGGGCCAGGCCATCCAGAACCTCAACCTCGCCCTCGGCCTCGACGAGACCGCCGGCCTCGTCGCGCCGCGGCCGGCCCCGGGGGGCTGGCGGTGAGGCTCTGCCTCAAGCTCGGCGGCCGCCTGCTCGAGCAGGCCGAGGGCCGCGCGCGGCTCGCGCGCGAGATCGCCGCGCTGAGGGCCGAGGGCGCGCGCGTCCTCGTCGTCCACGGCGGCGGCGCGCGGCTCGGCGAGGTCGGCCGCCGGCTCGGGCTCGAGGAGCGCCGGCACGAGGGCCTGCGGATCACCGACGCGGACACGGCCCGGGCCGCGTGCTGGATCCTCGGCGGCGAGCTCAACAAGGCCCTCGTCGCGAGCCTCGTCGCCGAGGGCGTGCCGGCGCTCGGGCTCTGCGGCGCCGACCTGGGGCTGTTCCGGCCGCGGCGCAAGCGGGCCGAGGGCGTCGACCTAGGCTACGTCGGCGAGCTCGACCCGGCCGACGTCGACGGCGACCGGCTGCACGCCCTGCTCGAGCTCGACCTCGTGCCGGTGCTGGCCACGATCGGCCCCGAGCGCGACGCCGCCGACCCCGACCAGCCCCTGCTCAACGTCAACGCCGACGAGGCCGCCGGGCCCCTGGCCGCGGCCGCCGGCGTCGGCGAGGTCCTGTTCCTGTCCGACGTCGCCGGCGTGCTCGGCGCCGACCGCGCGCTCCTGCCGGCCCTCGACCCGGGGCGCTGCCTCGAGCTGATCGCGACCGGGGTCGTCCACGGCGGCATGATCCCCAAGGTCCGCGCGGCCCTCGACGCCCTCGAGCACGGCGTGCCGCGCGCGCGCATCGCCTCCGGCGAGGGGGAGCGCCCGGTGCGGGCGGCCCTCGCCGGCGGAGGAACCCTGTTCGCGGCCGAGCCGCGAGGAGCCGGCGCATGAGCCCCGAGTCCCCGATCCTCAGCGACCACCGCGTGCCCAACTACAAGCGCAGCGGCCTCGTCTTCGACCACGGCGAGGGCTGCCGGCTCCACGCGGCCGACGGCACGACCTGGCTCGACTTCCTGTCGGGCATCGGCGTCAACGCGCTCGGCCACGGCCACCCGGCCCTCGTCGAGGCCCTCCGCGACCAGGCCGGCCGCCTGCTGCACGTCTCCAACATCTACGACCACCCGCTGTCGGAGCAGGTCGCGGCCTGCGTGGCCGAGGCCTGCGGCCTCGACCTCGTGTTCTTCTCCAACTCGGGCACCGAGGCCATGGAGTGCGCGCTCAAGCTGGCCCGGCGCTGGCAGCGCGCCCAGGGCAAGGACGACCGCACGCGCTTCCTCGCGCTCGAGAGCTCGTTCCACGGCCGGACCTTCGGCGCCCTGTCGATCACGTGGAACGAGGCCTACCGCGCCCCCTTCGCGCCGCTCGTGCCCGGCGTCGACTTCGTCCCCGCCGGCGACGTCGCGGCCCTGGAGGCGGCGCTGGCGACCGGGACCCACGCGGCCCTCGTGCTCGAGCCGATCCAGGGCGAGTCGGGCGTGCTCCCGCTCGCGGCCGACTACCTGCGGGCGGCGCGCGAGTTGACCGAGCGGCACGGCGCCCTGCTCGTGACCGACGAGATCCAGTGCGGCTCGGGCCGCACCGGGACGTTCCTGTTCGGGCAGCAGGCCGGGATCGTCCCCGACGTCGTGACCCTGGCCAAGCCGCTGGCCGGCGGCCTGCCGCTGGGCGCGACCGTGGCCCGCCGCGAGGTCGGCGAGTGCCTCGTCCCCGGCGACCACGGCTCGACCTACGGCGGCGGCCCTCTGGTCTGCCGCGCCGCCCTCGTGTTCCTGACCGAGCTCTTCGACCGCGGCCTGCTCGGCCGCGTCGCCGAGGCCGGCGCGCGCTTCGCGGCCGGGCTCGACGCCCTCGTCGCGCGCTCGCCCCGCGTCGCCGCCCGCCGCGGCCACGGCCTGATGCAGGCCCTGGTCCTCGAGGAGGACGCGGCCCCGATCTACCAGGCCCTGCTCGACAGGCGCCTGCTCGTCAACGCCTGCGGCAAGCGCGTCCTGCGCTTCCTGCCCCCCTACGTCGTCACCGACGACGAGCTCGACGAAGGCCTCGCGATCCTCGCCGAGGTCCTCGACCCCGCCTGACCGGGAGGACCCCCATGGACATCGGCAAGCTCACCGTCCGCCACCTGACCTCGATCGCGGACCTCCAGCGCTCCGACATCGACACGATCTACGCGCTGGCCTCGCGCCTGAAGCAGGACCGCTACGGCTTCCCCAAGGTCCTCGCCGACCAGCGCCTGATGCTGATGTTCGAGAAGGAGTCGCTGCGCACGCGCGTGACCTTCGACGTCGCGATGCAGGACCTCGGCGGGAGCGCGATCTTCCTCGACCACCAGGACGTCCGCATGGGGCAGCGCGAGTCGCTCAAGGACATCGCCCGCAACCTCTCGCGCTGGTGCCACGGCATCGTCGCGCGGACCTACCGCCACAAGACGGTCCTGGACCTGGCCGAGCACGCGTCGATCCCGGTCGTCAACGGCCTGACCGACTACCTGCACCCCTGCCAGGGCCTGACCGACTTCTTCACGCTGACCGAGCTCTGGGGCAGCGTCGAGGGCCGGATCTTCACCTTCGTCGGCGACGGCAACAACACCTGCCACTCGCTGATCCACGCCGCGGCCATGCTCGGCTGCCACATCCGCGTGGCCTCGCCCGAGGGCTACGAGCCCAACAGCAAGGTCGTCAACAACGCGATGCGCATGGCGACCTCGACCGGGGCCGAGATCACGATCCTCGAGGACCCGGAGGAGGCCGTCGACGGGGCCGACTGCGTCTACACCGACGTCTGGGCCAGCATGGGCCAGGAGGAGGAGACCGAGCTCCGCAACGAGGTCTTCACCCCGTACCGCGTCGACGAGGCGCTCATGGCCCGGGCCAGGTCCGACGCGATCTTCCTCCACTGCCTCCCCGCCCACCGCGGCTGGGAGGTCACCTCCGAGGTCATCGACGGCGACAGCTCCAAGGTCTACCAGAACGCGGAGAACCGGATGCACGTGCAGAAGTCGATCCTGGCGCTGCTGATGCAGGGACAGACCGGCAAGGCCTGAGCCGCTACCGGGGCCGCGGCGACGGGACCACGGTCCAGTCGCCGCGGACGACCTCGAGGTAATCGGGGAGGATGCGCTCGCGCGCGGCGGTGTAGCGCTTCAGGAGCGTCGTCAACGTGGCGCCGGCCGCATTCCTGGCCTCGAGCAGGAGGCGGTCGCTCTCCTCCTCGGCCGCATCGCTCTCACGGATCCGTTTCATCCGTTCCTCGAGGGGCAACCGATTGAAGGCCGCTGCCTCGGCCTCGGCATCGACCCGAGCCGCCTCGTCCGTGGCCTTCTTGTAGCTGGCGAGCTCGGCGATCTCGGTCTGGTCGAACTCGATCCGGGCGTGGAGATGCTTGCCCTCGTAGGAGACCCCCATGGGCACGGCGATGCAGTCGGTTCCAGCCAGGTGTCGGAGGTACGGGTCGGAGTACTTCTGCGATGGCTCGGAAACGAACTCGCCATCCTTCAGCTTGCGCAGACCGATCTCGTATCGCTTGTTGGCGTACATGTACAACGCGTACCTCGCGTAGTCCTTCTCCTTGGCGAAGGCCTCCATCTGCTCGGCATTGGTCCGGATCAGATCCTCGAGACGTGCGATGCACTTGGTCGGGTCCACTTTCTCCTTGGGTATGACCTCGGTCGATGCTTCCGTTGCTGGAGCCTCGTCCGTGTATGAGGCCTGCTCCAGCGAGTGCCGTTCGCCCACGTGTTCGGGGACGGGGTCGGGGACAGCAGGAGCTTCCGCTGTCGGGGTCGCTTTCGCTGGTTCGCGGGCTGGCGCGACGGGGTCGGCGTCTCGGTCCATCGCCGCCCAGAGCACGAGGCCGATCGCGAGCAGCGACGCGACGCCGAGCAGCGGCTTCATCCAGGTCGATGGCACGGGACCTCCACCGGACTGCGGACCCGATGACCTCGGGCAGGGTCGGATCCGACCGTCGGAGATCCTAGTCCTGCGCGGCGAGGCGTCCATCCCCGCCGAGAGCTACGGGGCGAAGATCATCACGACGTCATCCCGCAGCTCGTTCCTCGGATAGTGGCCCCAGAAGCCGGCGTCCTCGACCCCCACGATCCTCGGACGCAGGCAGAGGACCATCTGCACGGCCCTACTCGGGCAGGACCGGCATGAAGATCCGGATGGCGGACGCGGTAGCAATGGCAAGGACAACTGCGGCCCATTTCCTGACAGATGATCGAGGATCCCCGAAGCGGATCACGAGCAAGACGTCCGTCGCGACCGGGAGCATGAACAAGGGCTCGACCATGTTCCCGAGCGAACCTTCACTCCTCACGTACACCGAGGTGGCGAAATAGGCGAGCTGGGGTCCCCAGAGGATGAGGGCTACACCCGGACCGACCTGGAACCGCCTGCCCGCCTCCCGTTCGAGGATGAACAATACGGGGAACACGAACAGCACCTGGGGGATCGTGCAGACCAGCAGGTAGGCCAATCCTCCCTGGATCGCCACAGAGGCAAGGGCCAGAAGCGCGGCACAGAGCAGGAAACCCCAGAGGGCCAGGAAATCTTGGCGAGCCCCGCGCTCCTGTTCGCCGTTCGGGTCCGAGGTCCTCGGTCGAACCTTCAGGAACATCAAGCCCCCGGGCTCCATCGACCGCTCGATCCGCTGATGGTCCACGTGAAGGGGATCGGAGTACATCGCATTTGTAGTTCCTCACTCCTCGATGGCGGAGACCTGACGACCGTCCACGTAGACGAGCGCCGTGCCGGCCGGCTCGGGGCACGCGCCTCGTTCGTGGAGCAGGGCGTGGAGCTCCTGTTGGAACCTGCGGATCGCGGAGACGTCCTCGTCCCCCAGCCGCCGCGGCACGTGGCACTCCATCACGAAGGCCCCGCCCTCGTAGCGGCCCGGCTCCCGGTGGAGCCCGGACCAGGCCAGCTCGTCGAGGGACGCCTCGTCTCCCGGCACGTCCTTCCGGTACACGACGATGCGGCGGAACCCTCCTGCGCCCAGGCCCCCATCCATGACGAAGTAGTTCTCGTCCCCCTGCATGGCCTCGAGGACGTCGACGACGCGCCGGTCCCCGGCGGGGAAGTACCGCTCCACGCTCGTGGTGTGGCAGGCACTCGCGCCCACCGACAGCATCGCGAAGCCGATGATCGCCCTGGCCGGAGCCTCCCGCTGCTTCATCCCGGACCCCCGCGGGTTCGGCGGGCACGTCCCGTGCCCGCGACCCGCGCGATGCTACCACCGGCGGGTCGGGGTGGGCTCGGGGGGGCCCTCGTCGCCCCCTAGCAGATCCGCGGGAGGTCCATCCCGGTCAGGAGGTCGAGGGGGCGCTCGCCGCCGAAGCGGGTGCGCAGGATCAGCGGCAGGCGGCCGTCGGGGCGCGGGTCGACGGCGCCGATGACGGCCGCGTCGCGGCCGAGGGGGTGGGCGCGCAGGGCGGCGACGAGGCGGTCGGCGTCGGCCGCGGCGACGAACAGCACGGCGCGGCCCTCGCAGGCCAGGTACAGCGGGTCGACGCCGAGGAGGTCGCCGACGGCGGCGACCTCGGGTCGGATCGGGATCGCGTCCTCGTCGAGGACGACGCGCAGGCCGGCGCGGACCGCGACCTCGTGCGCGACCGTGGCCAGCCCGCCGCGGGTCGGGTCGTGCAGCGAGCGCAGGGCCGCGCCCGAGGCGAAGGCCGCCTCGACGAGGCCGCCGAGCGGGGCGACGTCGGAAGCAAGGGTCCGGGCCTCGACGTCGTGGCGCGCGGCCAGGACCGTGGCCCCGTGGTCGCCGACCGGACCCGTGACGACGACGGCGTCGCCGGCCTCGATGCGGCGGTCGTCGAGCTCGCGGCCCGGCGGCACGAGGCCGACCCCGCTCGT
>JAWKUM010000018.1:0-80747 GCA_041398545.1 Planctomycetota bacterium
GTCGCTCGCTCCGGGTGCTCCGACTCCTGAAACCACGGGAGGGATCTTAGCGGGTCCCGCGGAGGCAGGGCGCGGCGGGTCGGGCCCCGCCCCTCAGCGGCTGACGCCGGAGGGCGGCTCGGCCAGGGACGGGTCGATGGGACCGGGGTTGGCGCGGGGCTTGGGGCCCTTGCCGGGCTTCCAGCGCCAGGCCATGCCCTGGCAGTGGATCCACGCCGACCAGTCGGGCAGCGGGAAGACCGTGAACTTGAACGGCGAGGCCGGGCTGTGCTCGAAGCAGACGTGCGAGATGCCGTCGGCGTCGATCGCGTGGGCCTGCTCGCGCATCTTCTGGAACGTGTGGTCCAGGTTGATGTTGACGATCGGCAGCAGGCCGAGGATGTAGAAGCCCGACTTGTAGACCGAGAGGATCTGCAGCGGCTCGGTGTCCTCGGGCGCGGAGCCCTCGGAGATCAGCAGGTCGTCGTCCTGCTTGTACTTCAGGAGGTCGGCGCCGTTGTACGTGTAGCACGACGACGCGAGGAGCAGGGTGGCGAGGGTGATCCAGCGGGGCATCGGACCTCCGGGGGGACGGGGGCTCGGGTGTGCTCCCGAGCTATCGGTCCGTGCCCGCCCCCTACTGGAGCCCCGGGAAGCGGTTGGCCCACTTCCGCAGGAAGCCCGCCTTCGATGAGGCCAGACTCTCGTCGCAGGGCCGGCCCTCGACGACGACCTTGCCGACCCGGAGGTTGGCCTGCTTGCCGTCGGCGAGCGTGGCCGAGTGCAGCGAGGCCAGGACGACGGCGCCCATGTCCGGCAGCTTGTCGGCCTTGCACGACAGGAGCTCCTCGCCGTCGGCGTAGAGGTAGGCCCGGTCGCCCTTGCGCTCGAAGCGCAGCGGCTTGTCGGAGAGCCCGGCCCTGATCGCCTTGTTGAAGCTGTCCTGCTTGAAGTTGCTCTTGGACCGGCTCTTGCCGTCGAGCACGGCCTTGAGCCCGGGGTTGGTCCGCCCGGGGAGCAGGTCGAGGCCGAGGAAGGTCGACGGCCGCAGCGCGTCGAGCAGGACCCAGCAGCGCGTCGGCGAGGCCCGGGTGCCCTCGGCCGTCTCCTCCTTGTCCATGACCCACCGGAACTCGACCGCGACGTCGCCCTCGAACTGCAGCCGGTGGCGCAGGAAGCCGTCGCCGAAGATCCGCAGCTCCTTGGCCTGCGTGTCGACCTTGACCTCGGTCGGCCGCTCGGGCTTCTGCGGCGTGCCGTAGAGGTCCTCGGGCATGCCGAAGGGCTCCTTGGCGACGTCGACGAGGAGCCAGTCCATGGCCTGGGAGGGGCTCGACCAGTCGTACTCGATCCGCGCCCGGTCGCCCGAGATCGTCACCTTGCCCTTGAGCCGGTCGGCCCAGCTCGCGGACTTGAGGAAGACGTCGTCGAGGATCCCCGGCAGGTCGTTGCGCACCATCCACTCGAGCTGGCTCGAGCGCGGCATGCCGCCGAGCGACTTGGACAGCTGCTCGAGCAGGGCGTCGCCGTCGCGCGTGATCTTGGCCTCGGTCCGGGCCTTGCGGAGCACGGCGGCGGCCAGGGCCATCGGCTCGAGGTCCTTGAGGAAGGCGAACTGCTTGGGCAGGCCCTCCTTGTCGACGAGCTTCTCGACCGCGCGCAGGTCCTTCTCGTCCTGGATCGTCGGCAGCTCGAGCGCGATCGCGAGGCCGAGGGCCTGCTTCTGCTCGTCCTTCTCGGCGAGCTTGTAGCGGAAGCAGGCCTCGGCGAAGGCGCTGGCCTCGAGCTCGGCCAGGGGGATGCTGCCGGTCTCCTTGCCGTGCTTGACGACGAACGACCGCTCGAGCTCGCGGTACTCCTCGACCTGCCAGCTCTGGGGCTTGCTGCCCCCGATCGCGACCCTGAGCCGCATCCTGCCGGGCCGCTCGGCGACCTTGTCGCCGAACTCCTTGAGCAGGCCCTCCATGGCCTCGATGTGGCGGCGCAGCCGGTCGCGACCGGGTCGTCGATGTCCTCCATGAGCTTGCGCGCCGCCGGGTAGCGGAAGCCCGGTAGTGGCCGAGCACCTTGGCCAGGTCGACGAGGACCGGGACCTCCTCGTCGGGGGCCTTGAGCGCGGGCAGGGCGTCGGCGCCCTCCTCGGCGAACAGCGCCGCGCCCTTGCCGGTGACCGCGGCCACGGCCTTGTCGCCGCCCGCGGGCATCTCGGCCTCGGCGACCCCCTCGGGGTCGGCGACGAACTCGCCGAAGCGCACGGTCAGCGCCGCGAGCTCCTCCTCGGAGAACACGGCGCGCACGGCCTGGATGCCGTGCTTGGGCGCGAGCATCCGGCTGCCGTCGAGGTCGATGCCGTACTCGAGGCCGAGGATCTTGAGGAACTTGTCGTGGTAGAAGCCCTTGTAGCCCCGCATCAGGAACGACACGATCGCGTACGACGAGCTGTAGAAGACCCCGATCTGCGAGCTCGTGTCGGCCTGGTCCGCGCCCGTGCCGAGGCCGACGCCGGCGGCCGCGAGGTACTCCTGCAGGCTGCCGTAGTGCATGACCAGCATCGGGTGGTGGAACCACTCGACCTTGGACCGCTTGCGCCAGTTGAACGGCCGGCGCAGCGACGACTGCAGCGAGTGGATGCGCCTGACGTCGAACCAGCCGAAGCCGGGGTCCTGCCCCTGGCGCATGGGCTCGTGCGGCCGCGAGCTCAGGTACTCGGCCATGCCCTCGGCGACCCACCCGCTCGTCAGCTTGGCCTGCAGGTTCTCCTTGGGGTCGAAGTAGCTGAACATGATCTGGTGGACGGTCTCGTGCATGGCCGTCGAGATCGTCTCGTAGGTGTTGCGCGTCTTGTCCTCGTAGACGACGACGTGCTCCTGCACGAGGCTGAAGAACGCGCCCGAGAACCACGGCCCGCCGAACTTGCCGGTGTAGGTCTCGCGGTCCTTGAGGATCCAGTACGGCATCGGCCGCGGGTTGCGCTTCAGGCCGAGCGGCTTGGCGAACTCCTTGGAGAACAGGTCGTCGATCGCGACGAAGAACGCGTAGCGGGACGCGCCGAGGTAGGCCAGCTTGTCGACCGTCTGGTCGGGCTCGTGCTTCTGGATGAAGAACACGAACGGCGCCTTGTCGTAGCGGACGAAGTCGATCTGGTCGTACGGGGCCTTGCGCCGGTAGGCCTTCTCGATGGCCTCGGGCTCGGTCTCCTGCATCCAGGGGCCGGGCTCGTTGCCCTGGGCCGCGAGGCAGGGGGCCAGGTGGACGGCGAGCAGGAGGGCCGGCGTGGCGATGCGCGTCATTCGGGTCGGGCGGGTGCTGGGACTGCGACGGACGCCGTGATCCTACCGGCCGGGCCGCCGCCCTGCCCGGGCAGGCCGCCCGGACGAGGGCGCGGGCGGCCGCGGGGCGGCGGGACCGCGCTCAGAGCCCCTCGGCCAGCAGGATCGGCTTGCAGTCGGTGTAGTCGATCGAGGCCAGGTGGTACGTGATGCCGTTGTGCACGCCCTTGAAGCCCGAGGCGTGGTCGCGGCCGTGCAGGTGGCCGTAGACGCAGAGCTCGACGCCCAGCTCCTCGAGCTGCGGCACGAACCCGGTCACGAGCCCGAACGAGTACAGCGGCGGGTAGTGGATCAGGCCGAAGGCCCGCCGCCACTGCTTGCGGCGCGCGTCCTGGATCGACAGGGCCAGGCGCCCGACCTCGCGCTCGTAGACCTTGCGGTCCTGCTCGGTGTAGGCCCCGCCCTCGCTGCGGCCGGGCGGGTTCCAGCCCCGGGTGCCGACGACGCAGGTGCCGTCCGGCAGGACGTGGGAGTCGTTCTGCAGGATGCGGATCGACGGGGGCAGGATGGCCTCGACCTTGCGCCGGGAGTTCCACCAGTGCGCGTGGTTGCCCTTGATCATGAGCTTGTGCCCGGGCAGGGCGTGCACGAAGTCGAGGTCGGGCCGGACCTCGTCGAGGTCGCCGGCCCAGCTCAGGTCGCCGCCCATCAGGACCTGGTCGTCGGGGGCGATGAGCTCGCGCCAGTGGCGCTCGACGCGCTCGGGGTGGTCCTTCCACCGCTCGCCGAAGATGTCCATCGGCTTGTCGCTGCCGAAGGACAGGTGCAGGTCGCTGATCGCCCAGATCCTCATCCCCTGGATATGAGCCGAAGAGGGGGCCGATGGGAAGGCGGAGCAGGAGTTCGTCCGCGGCCGGAGGTCGAATACCTTGGGGGGCGATGCGTCCGCTCAGCGAGCACCGGGAGCGCTACCCCCTGCCCGAGCCCGAGCTCCTCGCCCTGGCCCTGGCCCTGGCCGACCGCCTCGCCGAGGAGCACGCCCTCGACCGGGTGCACGGCGGCGTCCGGGTCGAGGTCGTGGCCTGGGACGGGGCCGCGCGCTGCGAGCTCGGGCCGGGGCCGGTCGCGGACGCCGGCGACCACGGGGACCCGGGGGCCCGGGAGCGCCTCGCGTACCTCAGCCCCGAGCAGTGCCACGGCGCCGCGCCGACCCTGCGCAGCGACATGTACTCCCTGGGCGCGGTCCTGTTCGAGGCCGCGGCCGGGGTCGTCCCCCACGAGGACGACGACCTCGCCGCGCTGCTCGAAGACC
Organism: Planctomycetota bacterium; assembly: GCA_041398545.1. GTDB lineage: Bacteria > Planctomycetota > UBA1135 > UBA1135 > JAWKUM01. Next base: position 4,561 of record JAWKUM010000018.1, read on the forward strand.
GGCGCGCGGGCCGGCCGCCCGGCCTCGGCGAGCTGCCCCCGGTCCTGTCGCTCGAGTGGGAGGCCCTGCTCGCGATCTGCCTCGCCGACGAGCCCAAGGAGCGCTTCGCCTCGGCCCTCGACCTCCTGGCCGAGCTGCGCCAGCTCGAGCGGAGGGGCGGCAGGCAGCGACTCCTCCGCCGCCCCCACTGGCCGCGGATCCTCGTCGCGGCCGCCGCCCTCGTCGCCCTCGTCCTGGCCCTGTGGGCGCTGCTGTGAGGGCGCTCGCGCGCGTCCCGTACCTGGCCCTGACCCTGGGCCTGGCCGTGTTCCTGCTCGGCTTCGAGGTCCACGGGCACGGGCGCACGACCGACGACGGCGTGCAGCGCCGGCGCGGCGAGACGATGCTGGCCTACCTCGGCAGCCTCGACGAGGCCGCGCTGCCCGGCTGGGACCTCGAGGACTTCTCGAAGGGCGACAAGCTCTACGGACCGCTCGGCGTCACGGTCGCGGTCGCCGCCGGCCGCGTGCTCGGCCCGCTGCTCGGCGACCCGGAGGAGGAGCGCTGGCTGCCGTTCCACGCCGGCCTGACGCTGTGGTTCCTGCTGCTGTTCTGGACCACGATGCGGCTCGGGCGCCACGCGACCGGCAGCGTCGCCGGCGGCGCGCTCTCGGGCCTGGCCCTGCTGGCCTTCCCGCGCGTCCTCGGCCTCGCGACGACCAACGCCAGCGACCTCCCGGCCGCCGCCCTCGCCGCCCTGGCCCTGCTCGCGCTGCTGGCCTGGGACGCGCGCCGCACGGCCGCCCGCGCCCTGGGGCTCTGCGCCGCCCTCGGCGCCCTGGCCGCCGTGCGGCCGCAGAACGCCGCGCTCCAGGTCCTCGTCATCGGCGCGGTCCTCGTCCTGCTGCTGCGCGCCGAGCGTCGCGGCGCGCGCGCCGCCGGCACGGCGCCGCGGCCGCTGCCGTGGGCCTGGCTCGCGCTGGCGCCGCTCGTCGCGTACGCGTCCTGGGTCCTGTGCTGGCCCGACTTCTGGACCGAGCCCCTGGCCGGGCCGTGGAAGGTCCTCCAGGGCTACCGGGCCAACGCCGACCGCTACGTCCAGGGCACGCAGTGGTTCGGCGAGGTCACCAAGCCGGCGCTGTACCCGCTCGTCTACCTCGCCGTCACGACCCCGCTCCCGGTCCTGGCCATGATCGGCTCGGCCCTGGGTCTGCGGCCCTGGCGCGGCGACCCGCGGCGGACGGCCCTCGTCCTCGGGCTCTGCCTCTGGGCCGCGGCCTCGGTCGGCAAGCACCTCAGCGGCGTCGCCAACCACGGCGGCATCCGCCACTTCCTCGACGCCTACGTCCCGCTCGCGATCCTGGCCGCGCTCGGTGCCCTGGCCCTGGCCACCCGCCTCGTCGCCGCGCTGCCGTCCCGCAGCGCCGGCGTCGTGTCGTCGCGGCGCCTGCCCTGGGCCTGGGGGCTCGAGCGCGCGCGGCTCGCGCCGGGCCTCGCCCTGTGGGCGACGGCCCTGTTCCTGCCGTTCGCGTGGCTGCCCCACCCCTGGGAGGGCTCGTACTTCAACCTCCTGATCGGCGGGCCGGACGGCGCCGTCGGCCGGCTCGACCTCGAGCCCCACGGCACCGGCTACGTCCAGCTCCTGCGCCGCCTGCGGCCGCTCCTGGCCGAGGACGACTTCGTCCTCGTGGCCGGGACCAAGGACCTCGCCCTGCAGCTCCGCCTGCCGACCGACCCCGACGGGCGTCGCATGCTCGAGGTCCTCCCGACCACGCTGCCGCTGTTCGCCGAGCCGGCCGTACAGGCCCGGCTCGTCCAGCACCGGCTGTGGCTGCTCTACAGCCAGGACCGCGCCTTCGGGCTGGCCGACGACCTGGTCGCCGACGGCGTCCTCGCCCCGCGGGTCGCGGTCGGCCCCGAGGGCCTGCCCGTGCACCTCGCCTTCGAGGTCCTGCGCCCCGCGGCCCTGTGGCCGAGGCTCGGCGAGCTGTTCGGCCGCTGAGCCCGCTCAGGCCCGGGCCGGGTACAGGACCAGCGCGTCGCGGGCGAGGCAGCAGCGGCGCTCGAGGCAGCAGCGCACCGGCTCGAGCAGGGCCAGGGTCTCGGGCTCGTAGGCCCCCGTGGCGATCAGGCGGCGGAGCCCGCCCTCGGCGATCGCGATCATCCGCGCGGCGACGTCGGCGATCGACCCGAGGGTCGGGTGGACGGCCTGGAGCCCGTCGCGCGCCGTGCACTCGTGCAGCGCGCGCAGGCCCTCCTGGTCCCGGATCGGGTGCAGTGCGGCCACGGCCTCCCGGGCCTCCTCGTCGTAGAGGCAGCCGGCCTGGATCGCGCAGAAGGCCGCCGCCATGTCCGGCGGCACGCAGTCGGCCGAGCGGACCTCGACGCCGCCGCGCAGGCGGGCCGCGGGGAACAGGGTCGAGCTGTGCAGAGCGAAGTCGGCCAGGGTCAGCCTCTCGCCGGCCTCGAGCAGGCCGCGGAAGCTCACGCCGTCGGGCAGGGCCCGGAGCTCGCCGTCGCGCTCGACGAACCAGGCCTCGGCGTCGAGGGCGAAGTCGACGTAGTCGCGCAGGCAGGCGTCGTCGGCGACGAGCCGCGCGGGGACGCCGCAGCGGCTCGGGTCGGTGTCCCACCAGACGTGCTCGCGGAACGAGACGTAGCCGCTGTCCCGACCGCGGACGAGGGGGGAGTTGGCGTAGATGGCCGTGATGAACGGGGCCATCAGCAGGGCGCTGCGGAGCATCCGCGCGCACTCCGCCCCGTCCCGGAAGTCCAGGGTCACCTGCATGCCGGCCGTGGCCCGCATCATGTGCCGGCCGAGGGTCCCGGCCGCGGCCAGGCGCCGGTCCATGATCGCGTAGCGGGGCTTGGCCCGGAGCTGGATCGCCTCGGGCGGGGTGAACGGCTGGTGGCCGAGGAACAGCGTCCGGTACGGCGTGCCCCCGAGCCTGCGGTCCAGGCGCTGGACGTAGGCGTCGAGCCAGCGCCCGACCTCGAGCGGCCGCGCCATCGGCGGCAGCGAGACCTCGATCTGCCCGCCGGGCTCGAGCGACAGGTTGGTGCCCTTGGCGTCGACCCAGGACAGCACGCCGCCCTCGCGGTGCTCGCGGACCTCCGACGGGCTCCCGGCGAGCTCGGCCGCGAGGTCGAGGACGATCGGGTCGGGGCCGTCGTCGCCGACGCTGGGCGCGGCCTCGAGGTCGTCGCGCCGCACGCGCAGGCACTCGAACTCGAGCCCGAGCAGCCGCGGGCGGTCCGGTCCGCTGCGCTCGAGGTACGCGGCCTCGAGCACGGAGTTCAGGGCCTCGGGATCGCGGGGGAGGTCGGGCAAGGCTGGAGCTCGGCGGGTGTCGCTGCGGCTTCGAAGGCCAGGATCATAGGCAGGGTCGGTCGCCGTGGAACCGGGTCGGGCGACAGTACGCGACGGCGTGCCCGCGTGCCCGCTTGCCGGCTTGCCGACCGTGACGAGCCTCCGTACCATGACGTGACTTCGGCGTCGTGCGCGACGCTCCCTCCTCTCCGAACGACCACGGCATGGTGTTCGACAGCACGGGCCCGGATCCCAGGCATCGGTCCTACGAGCGCTACCTCGAGCGCTTCGCGGCCCTGGACGCGCCGGCCGGCCGCCCGCTCGACGAGGGCGCCTACCTGACCCGGCTCGACGAGCTCGACGAGCTCGTGCTGCGGGAGGTCGAGGGCCGGCTCGGAGTCGAGGGGCTCGACCGGCTGGCCACCCTGGTCGAGCTCCTGATCGAGGACTTCGGCGAGGACACCGTCGCCGAGCGCCGCGGGCGCGAGGACAGCGCCGGGGCCCTGCGCCGCGCAGGGCTGAGCATCGACGTCGACGCCTTCCTGGACGAGGACCCGGGCGAGGTCGGCGGCGACCGCCTCACGAGCCACGCCGAGGAGCGCGACGAGGCCGAGGACGAGGTCGCCGGGTCCTCGCTGTCGATGGGGCCGCCGAGCTCGCGGGCGCGCCTGCGCCGGGAGCGCTGGCGCAGCGAGCGCAGGCAGCGCGGCTAACCCTTCGTGGGGCGCCAGAGGGCCTTGAGCTTGGCGGGCTGCTTGTCGCCCTCGGGCTGCATGGCCTGGTCGTAGCCGAGCTCGGAGATCAGCATCCTGACCATGGCCTCGAGCTGCTGCACGCTGGCCTTGGTCAGGACGCGCGGGGTCGTGTACATCCGCACGACGTCGAGCGCGTCGCGGGCGCTGAACAGGAAGCGCAGGACCTGGCTCTGGTTCGCGTCGAGCTTGCCCGAGAACACCTTCCGGGCCAGGGCCTCGAGGTCCTGCTCGGCGAGCTCGTCCGGCGCGACCCCGTAGGTCTCGTGGTCGGACAGGACGTGGTCGATCAGGACGGCCTCGAAGCAGCCGAGCAGGTGGACCGACATGCGGCGCAGGTTCTCGCCCTTCTTGGCCTGCTTGAAGTCCTGCAGGTCGATGCGGGCCAGCGTGCGCAGCTTGGCGTCCTTGATCATGCGCGGGTTCAGGAGGTCCCGCCGCGCGGGGCCGGCCGCCGGCTCGCGGGTCTGCGCGGGCTGGGCCGGGGACCTCCGCTCGACCTCGATCTCGAGCCGCGGCTCCGCGGTGGCCCTGGGCGCCGGGGCGCCGCCCTCGCCGACGCGGTCGGCGAACATCCGCCCGTTGAAGATCTGCACGCCCGAGGCCTTCTCGCCCGGCGCGTCGCTCTGGTCGGTCAGGTCGACCTCGTTCTGGCAGTAGTCGGAGAGCTGCTCCAGGGCCGGCGTGACCAGCATCCGGCCGTCCTCGACCAGGAGGCCCGCGCCGGGGACCTGCATGTGCCGGATCAGGAAGTAGACCTGGTCCCGCGTCTCCTCGACGAAGCGCCGCTTGTGCCCTGGAGGGCGTGCCTGCGCAGCTCGTTCTCGATGTTGACCTGGAGGTGCTTGAGGCAGGAGGCCAGCAGGGTCCGCTCGTTGACGTTGAACTCGAGCGACAGCCGCTCCTCAGGGCTGCGGCCGGCGCGCGCCAGGAAGTCACCGAGCCGGCGCACCTCGCGGACCTTGGTCGCGAAGCCCTCCGGCGAGGGCCGGTGCTTCACCTGGAGCTCGCGGTTGAACTCCAGGAGGTCCTTCTTGGCCTGATCCACGGCCTGGATCAGGTGCTGCAAGGTCCGCTTGTCTACGATCAGATTGCCCATGGTCCTGGTGGCTGGACTTCCCCACTCCATCGAGATCCCTTCCCCCCCGGCTGTAGCCGGAATACCGGTCCTGGCCGGGGTGCTTGCGCCCGATCCACGGGTCTGCAAGCTCTGCCTCCCGGCCTCCTGTCCGAAGCCCCGACGCCATGGACATCCTGGAGCGGCTCGAGCGCCTGATCCCCCCCGACCGGCTGGCCCGCGATCCCGCCGCGGTGCTGGTCTACGAGTTCGACGCCTGGCCCGTCCGTCGGACCCCTCCCCTTGCGGTGGTCCACCCCCGCTCGACCGATGAGGTCCGGGCGGTCGTGGAAGCCTGCCGCGACGCGAAGGTCCCCTTCCTGGCGCGCGGTTCCGGCACGGGCCTCTCCGGAGGAGCCACCCCTGCCGGAGAAGGCTACCTCATGATCGCGATGGCCGGGATGGACCGGATCCTGGCCCTGGACGCCGAGGACCGCACCGCGCGGGTCCAGCCCGGCCTGTTCAACCTCGCCCTGTCCGAGGCGGCCGCGCCGCACGGCCTGCGCTTCGCCCCCGACCCCTCGTCGCAGGCGGCGAGCACGATCGGCGGCAACGTGTCCGAGAACGCCGGCGGGCCCCACTGCTTCCTGCACGGCATGACGACCGACCACGTGCTCGGGCTCGTGCTCGTGACCCCCGAGGCGGAGGTCCTCGAGCTCGAGCGCGGCGCCGGCCCCGACCTCTGCGGCCTCGTCGTCGGCCACGAGGGCACCTTCGGCATCGTGACCGAGGTCCTGCTCCGCCTCGTCCCCCAGCCCGGGGTCGTCGAGACCTGGCTGGCGCCGTACCCGACGATGTCCGCCGCCTGCCGGGCCGTGTCCGACCTCGTCGCCAGCGGGCTGTCGCCGTCGGCCCTCGAGATCCTCGACCGGAACACGATCGAGGCCGTCGAGGCCAGCGTCTACGCGGCCGGCTATCCGCGCGAGGCCGAGGCCGTGCTGCTCGTCGAGTGGGAGGGCAGCGAGGCCGCCCTCGCCGCCGAGAGCCCGGCCATCGTCGACCGGCTGCGGGCGCACGGCCCGCTCGGGCTCGAGGCCACGCGCGACCCGGTGCAGCGCAAGCGGCTGTGGAAGGGGCGCAAGGGAGCCTTCGGGGCCATGGGGCGGCTCGCGCCGAGCCTGTTCGTGCTCGACGGGACCGTGCCGCGGAGCAGGCTCGAGGAGGCCCTCGCGAGGAGCCTCGAGATCGGCCGCGCGCACGGGGTCCGGCTGTCCAACGTGTTCCACGCCGGCGACGGCAACCTGCACCCCAACATCAGCTTCGACGACCGCGACCCCGCCGAGGTGGCCCGCGCGATCGCGGCCGGCAGCGAGATCCTGCGGACCTGCGTCGAGCTCGGCGGCTCGATCTCGGGCGAGCACGGGGTCGGCCTCGAGAAGCTCGACTTCCTCGGCTTCCAGTACTCGGAGACCGACCTCGAGGTGTTCCGGGAGCTGCGCCGCTGCTTCGACCCGGACGAGCGCTGCAACCCCGGCAAGCTGCTGCCGGCCGGGGGCTCCTGCGCCGAGGGCAGGAGCGCCCGCGCGCCCGCGGCCCTGGAGGGCGGCGATGGCTGAGCGGTCGCCAGACCCCGCGGCCGGGCCGGCGCCCGAGGTCCCGACCTCGGTCGAGGCGCTCGGCGCCCTCCTGCGCGACGCGGCGGCGGCCGCCCAGGCGGTCGCGGTCCGCGGCCGCGGCTCGCGCCTCGGGCTCGGCGCGCGCCCGACCGAGGTCGCGCGGGTCGTGGCGACGACGGGGCTGACGGGCTTCACGAGGCTCGACGCCGAGGACCTGACCTGCGGCGTCCGCGCCGGCACGCCCCTCGACGAGGTCTGCGCGACCCTGGCCGAGAGGGGGCTCGGCCTGGCCAGCGGCCCGTTCCCCGGGACCGGGCTGCGCACGGTCGGCGGCCTGTTCGCCGAGGCGCCCCCGTCCTCCCGCGGCGCCGACCGGGGCGCGCTGCGCTCGCAGCTCCTCGGCGTCCGCGTCGTCGACGGCTCCGGGCGCGACTTCCGGGCCGGCAGCCGGGTCGTCAAGAGCGTGACCGGCTACGACCTGATGAAGCTCATGGTCGGCTCGGGCGGCGCCTACGGCGTCGTCGCCGAGCTCGAGCTGCGCCTCGTCCGGCGCCCGGCCGCGCTGCTGCTGCGCCGGAGCGGCGTCCTGCCGCGGGCCGAGGCCGTCGCCCTGTGGCGCCGGCTCCGCCGCGACGGGCCCGAGGTCCTGGCCCTCGACCTCGTGCTCGAGGGCGAAGGCGGCCGCGTCGAGCTCCTGCAGGGCGGCGTCGCCGGCCGCTTCGCGGGCCGCGCGCGGGTCCCCGGGCTCGACGACGAGGAGGACGGCGCCGCGCTGTGGGACCGGGTCCCGCACGAGCCCGGCCGCGACGGCCCCTGGCTGCGCGGCGCGGTGCGGCCCAGCACGCTCCCCGACCTCCTCGCGCTCTGCGGCGGGCGGATCGACGGGGTCGTGCACCTCCAGGGCGAGCTCCAACTCCGCGCCGACGGCCTGCCCTCCCCCCTCGATCCGCGCCTGCGCGCCCTGCTGGACGGCTGGCCCGCGCGGCTGCGCGCGCGCCTCTTGGGCGGGGGCCCAGGCGAGGCCCGGCCGTGGATCGGCGCCGCCGAGCGGGCCGGGCTGTGCATGGCCGCCCGCCTCAAGCGGCGCCTGGCCCCCCTCCTCAACCCCGGCGTCCTCGCCTTCGACACGCCCGCCCTCCCGGACGAGGACGCGCCGTGAGCGGTCCCGTCGTCCCCCCGCTGCGCGAGGGCTACGTCGAGGCCTACGCCCGCAGCCTCGACTGCGTGCACTGCGGCCTGTGCCTGCCCCACTGCCCGAGCTACGTCACGAGCCGGGACGAGGCGCTGTCGCCGCGCGGCCGCATCCAGCTGATCCGGGCGCTGGGCGAGGGCCGGCTCGCGCCCGACGCCGCCGGCCTCGACGCGGCCCTGCACAGCTGCCTCGCGTGTCGTGCCTGCGAGAGCGCCTGCCCCTCGGGCGTGCGCTACGGGGAGATGATCGAGGACCACCGGGCCGCCGGCGTGCGGTCGGGGCGCGCCTCGCGCCTGCTCGGCCTCGCGCTGCGGCGCCTCGTCGCCGGGCGCCGCCTGCACCGGGCCGGCGTCGCGGCGACCGCCCTGGCCCAGCGCGTCGGCCTGCTGACCCTGGCCCGCGCGCTCCCGCTCCCGCGCGCGCTCCGCGAGGGCCTGGCCCTGCTCCCGCCGCTGCCGGGGCGCGCCGAGCGCGCGCCGATCCGACCCGGGGTCTACGAGCCCCCGGGCGAGGTCCGCGCCGAGGTCGGCCTGTTCACCGGCTGCGTCATGGAGACCCTGTTCGGCCGCGTCAACCGCGCCGCCCTGGCCCTGCTCCGCGCCCACGGCTGTCGGGTCCACGTCCCGGCCGCGCAGCGCTGCTGCGGCGCCCTGGCGCTGCACGAGGGCTTCGCCGACGACTTCCGTGCCCAGCTCCGCGCCAACCTCGCGGCCTTCCCCGACGGGCTCGACGCGATCGTGCTCGACTCGGCCGGCTGCGCGTCGGCGCTCAAGGAGGGCGGGCGGCTGCTGCCCGAGGCGGCCGGCTTCGCGGCCCGGGTCCGCGACCTCAGCGAGGTCCTCGTCGCCCTCGGTCCCCGCACGCCCCCGCGCGAGGTCCCGCTCCGCGTGGCCTGGGACGACCCCTGCCACCTGTGCCACGGCCAGGGCATCCGCGCCGAGCCCCGCGCCCTGCTCGACGCGGTCCCCGGCCTCGTCCGCGTCGAGCTGGCCCGGCCCGAAGACTGTTGCGGCAGCGCCGGGGTCTTCAACCTGCTCGAGCCGGCTCAGGCCGAGGCCGCGCTCGGGCGCAAGCTGGCCGACCTGGCGCGGCTCGAGGTCGACGCCGTCGTCACGGCCAACCCCGGCTGCCACCTGCAGTGGCAGCGCGGGCTGCGGCGCGCGCGGCCCGGGGTCCGCGTGCTTCACCTGGCCGAGGTCCTGGCCGCGGCCTGGGGCGAGGGCCCGCTCAGCCGATGATCACGCGCAGCCCGTCGGACCAGGTCAGCGGGATCGAGCGGCTCTGGGACGTGTCGTAGATCGCCCACTGGAAGAACAGCTCGAGGCCGATGAACGAGCCGACGGCCGGGATCGGGAACGGGATGATGCCCTTGCCGTTGCCCGGGCTGCCGCCGACGGTCGCCGTGCCCCACACGAAGTACGGGTCGACGTAGAGGGTGCAGCCCGGCATGCCCAACGTGCGCAGGTCGAGCGGCAGCGGGATCGTGTTGGCCCACATCTTGTCGGACAGCCCCCAGCACAGGATCGCCGGGGCCTGCGACGGCGCCTGGACGACCTCGATCTGGAAGAACGGCGTCCCGACGATCGGGTGGACGTTGCTCTGCGCCATCGGGACGTAGCCGCCGGCGCCCTTGCAGCCGTCGCCGAAGTTGAGGGCCACGCCCTCCTGGTACTGAACTGCGCGATCAGGCCGTTCTGGTACTGGCTCAGCGTCGCCGTCGTGGCCGTCGGCCCGGCGCTGCTGAACAGCCGGTGCACCGACGCGTCCGAGTTGGTCGAGTCGACGAAGTAGACGAAGTTCGAGCTGTTGTTGCCGTTGCCGTGGACCCGGAGGTCCATGACGACGTCCGAGCTGCCGTCCCACAGGTACTCGACGCCGGAGTCGAACGGGATCTTGATGTGGAAGCTCGTGCCGTTGCTGCCGAGGCTCAGCGACTTGCGCTTGTAGACGATCTTGGGGTCGGTGAGGTTCTGGGCGAAGGTGCTCGACATGGGCCCGGTGTGGCCCGCGAGGATGACCTCGATCGTGATCGGGTAGCCCTTCTGCCCCGTCGAGTTCGACGAGCCGCGGAACTCGATGCCCTGGAACCGGACCGGCTTGACGCTCTTGGCCAGGTCGGTGGCGCGCCAGACCTGCTGGTACGTCCCGCTCCCGCGGCCGAAGGGGATGTCGTTGAACGCCTGGTTGCCCATGGTCTTGGCGAAGGCGCTCGGGGCGATGAAGGTCTTGGTCGCCTGCGCCTGGAGCGGCGCGGCGAGCAGGGCCAGGATCGGCAACAGGGCGAGGGGACGCATCGGGGCTCCAGGGATGGGTCCGGAGGAGGGGGGTCCGGGCAACGGTCTCCACGACCAGCCTACCCCGGTGGGGTCGGGGACCGGCGGCGTGCCGTGGACACCCCGGAATAGTCCGTCTCCACCACGAGGGCAACGCGCCGGAGGCCGGCGCGGTCCGCAGCCCGGGCCAGCCGCCGGGCTTCCGGCCCAAGCCGCTCCGAGCGGGCGACTTAGGGCAGGAACAGCTCCCAGGTCGTGAGCGCCTGCCCGCTCGAGCCCGAACCTCCGCCGAGGATCGCCGAGCCGCCGGAGGAAAGCCGGAGCAGGGACGGGGCCGCGCGCGTGGCCTGGAGCCCGGGCAGGGCCGACCACGTGCCGGCCTTGGGGTCCCAGAGCTCGCAGCTCGAGACGGCGACCGGGCTCAGCAGGCTGCCGCCCGCCCCGCCGTGGACGGCGACCTTGCCGTCGGGCCGGCGCTCCCAGACCGCCAGCCCGCGGGCCGTGGCCAGCTTGCCGGTCGCGGTCCACTTGCCGGTCTGGGGGTCGTAGACCTCGGCGAGGTCGGTCGGGGCCCCGCCGTTGGTGATCGAGCCCGAGGCGCCGCCGGCGACGAGGAGCCGGCCGTCCGTGAGCTCCTGGGCCACGAACAGCGCCCGGTCGGTCAGCATCGCCGTCCCCGCCGTGATCTTGTTGGTCTTGGGGTCGTAGATGTCGCAGCTCTTCGTGAACGCCGGCACCTTGACGATGATGACCAGCGTCCAGGTCACGCCGCCGAAAAGCATGATCCGGCCGTCGGGCAGGACGTGCGCCAGGTGCCCGGCCCGGGGCTCGCTCATGTCCGGCCCCTTCGTCCACTTGTCGGCGACGGGGTCGTAGATCTCGGTCGTCTTGAGCGCCGAGCCGAGGGCCGCGAGCTGGTTGTTGAGGTCGCTGAGGCCGCCGGCGACGAGGACCTTGCCGTCGGGGAGCAGGGTCGCCGTGTGACCCATCCTGGGCTCGGCCATCAGGGCCGTGGCCTTGAAGGTCCGCGTGACCGGGTCGAAGCGGTCGCACTTCTTCTGCGGGTCGTTGAGCACGTCGACGCCGCCGGCCAGGAGCCAGGTGCCGTCCTTGAGCTCAGTGAGCGTGTTGACGGCCTTCTCGATCGTCAGGTCGGGCCCCTTGGTCGTGGTCCGGCTGGCCTCGTCGAAGAGCTCGCTCGACTTGTGGCTCGTCAGGCCGAGCAGGCCGCCCGAGCCGCCGCCGGCGTACAGCGTGACCCCGTCGCCGAGGGGGATCGTGTTGGCGAACGCCCGCGCCGCCTGGAGGAAGCCCTTCTGCGCGACCCAGGCGCCGCCCTGGTCGATCGCGACGACCGAGACGTCGCTGACCTCGCGGAAGAAGGTCCCGGCCCCGGGATAGGTGAACGCCTGGACCAGCAGGCCGAGCCCGTGCAGCGACGTGTCGTTGGGCACCGGCAGGTTGATCGTCGCCTTGCCCAAGGCGTCGGCCGTGCCGACGAGGTTGAGGTCGGGGATGTCGAGGCCGACCTTGAGGAACCGCGTGTCCTTGCCGTCGAGGATCGACAGCGGGATCAGCGCCCGCTGCGTCGAGGTCAGGATCAGGAATGGGCGCCCCGCCGAGAGGTCGTGGATCGCGTAGGCGAGGTTGGCGCCGGTCCGGCCGCCGTCGGTCGTCAGGATGTCCTGGGCCGAGGCCGCGGACAGGGGCAGGGCGAGGAGGACCGCGAGGAGAGCGGGTCGGGTCATCGGGGGGGCTCCGGGTCGGGAGGTCGGGAGTCCGGAGAGGATAACCGGTTCCGGGTCGGGCGAGTGCCCCGGCGCCCGGGCCGGGCTAGGATCGCGGGGGATGCGGATCTACACGAAGACCGGAGATGACGGCGACACCGGCCTGTTCAACGGCAAGCGGGTGCGCAAGGACGACGGTCGGGTCGCCGCCTACGGGACGGTCGACGAGCTCAGCTCGGTCCTCGGCCTGTACCGGGCCGAGGGGCTGTTCGGCCACCACGACACCGAGATCCGCTCGATCCAGGAGGACCTGTTCGAGCTCGGCAGCGACCTCGCGACCCCGGGCGGCCGCCGCTGCGACGCCTTCCTCGGCGAGCGCGTGGCCTTCCTCGAGGAGCGGATGGACCGGATGCAGGCCGAGCTGCCCGAGCTGCGCTCGTTCGTGCTCCCGGGCGGCGGCCGCCGGGCGGCCCTGTGCCACCTGGCCCGCTGCGTGTGCCGGCGGGCCGAGCGGGAGCTCGTCTCGGTCATGGAGGAGCACGACGTGTCCAAGGTCCTCCTGGTCTACCTCAACCGCCTCAGCGACTACCTGTTCGTCCTGGCCAGGATCGAGAACCAGCGCGACGGGAGCGGCGACGTGCTGTGGTCCCCGCGGACCTGAGGATGTCGGAGGCCCGGCCATGAGGTTCGTCCGGGAGGCCACGGTCGACGACGCCGAGGACATCGGCACGATCCAGGTCGCGGGCTGGCAGAAGGCCTACGACGGCCTGCTCCCCGCCGAGGTCCTGCGCGGCATGGACATCCAGACCCGGGCCGTGCGCTGGCGCGCGACGATCGTCGACGGCCACCCCCACGTCCTGATCTGCGGCGAGGGCGCGCGCGTCACCGGCTTCTGCAGCTGGGGGCGGAGCCGCGACGAGGAGGCCGACGACGCGGTCGCCGAGGTCTGGGCGATCTACGTCGAGCCCCTGGCCTGGCGGCGGGGCTTCGGCCGCGCGCTGATGGAGCGCGCCACGGCCGACGCGGTCGCGGCCGGCTTCACCGAGCTGCGGCTCTGGGTCCTCCGCGGCAACGACCCGGCGATCGCGTTCTACCAGTCGCTCGGCTTCGCCCTCGACGGCGGCGCCAAGCGGGCCCCCGGCCCCGGCGGCTGCACCCTCGACGAGCTCCGGCTCGCGCGGGCGCTCGGCTGAGGGCGGCCCTCCGGCCTCAGGCCGGCTGCCGGCCGAACCAGTCGACGAGCTCGTGGGACAGGCGGCGGACCGGCTCGACCATGTCGGTCGGGCGCACGGCCCACTCGAGGGCCTGCCGCATGGCCGGCTCCATGTCCGGGTGCCGGCTCGAGAAGGCCTCGTAGCAGGGCCAGAGGTCGCGGCTGTAGCGGCCCTCCTCGGGCAGCACGAGCTCGAGGCCGGCGCGGACGAGGCGCTTGCACATCCAGGTGCAGATCTCCTCGGCCTCGACCGGCTCGACGCCGGCCGCCCAGTCGTCCTCGAGGCCCTCGAGGTCCTCGGCCAGGTGCGGGAGGTGCTGGATCGCCCGCCCGTCGACCCGGCAGCGTGGGAGCTCGGGCAGGATGTCCGGGCCCTCGACGCAGAGGCCCTGGGTCTTGAGCACGAAGCGGAACGGGTCGGCCCCCTCGGCCAGGAGCAGCGTGCGCCGCGGCATCGTCCACAGCTCGAAGCCGCTGACGAAGGGGAAGCGGTCGCAGAGGTCGACGTCGGCCTCGAGGGCCCAGTCGGGCACCTCGGCCTCGTCCTGGTCGAGGACGAGGGCGACCGAGTCGAGGTCGGACACGCCCTCGATCGCGGTCCCGCAGGGCACGCTCCCGCGCAGGTAGACCGAGTCGAGCTTGGGCCCGAGCCGCTGGCGGTAGGTGTCGATGACGGCCTGGACGGCGTCGTCCCAGCGCGGCTGGATCAGGTTGCGCCGGCAGGGGTTGATCAGGAAGCCCTGCGCATCGACCGCGAAGAACGATCCCCGCGGCTCGACGCCCGTGACTCCGGTGCTTCCCGTCATGCTCGGTCTCCGTGCGGGACCCGACCCGGGCCCGCGCCGCCGACCATACGACGAGGCGCGGCCGACCGGAAACCCCTCGCCCCGGGATCCCGGGCCCGCCCGGGCCGGGGGCCGCGCGGAGCGGCCGGGTACGCGACGGGGGCGGAGGCCCCGTGGCCTCCGCCCCCGCCCGAGCGCCGGACCGGGGTCCGGGTTACTGGAACACGCCGTCGAGCCTGACGACGAGGGCCTCGCCGCTCGTGCCCTTGAAGCCGGTGGCGGCGGTCGAGTCGTTGTTCTGCAGCATCTGCACGCCGTAGCCGGCGGTCTTGAGCTGCATGACCAGGCCCTGGCTCAGGACGATCCCGCCCTTGTTGGCCGAGGCGTCGACGAACAGGGCCTGGGTGTAGACCTGGGCACCGAGGAGGCTGTTGTCGTTGGGGATCGGGATGCTCTGCTGGCCGACGTAGGTCTGGCCGGACTGGATCAGCGTCAGCGGCAGCATCAGGTCGGCCGAGACGTTGAGGTCGTTGCCGGGCGCGCCGAACAGGGTCAGGTCGAGGGGCAGCTTGACCGGGCCCCAGTCCGAGGCGGAGCCGCCCCAGATCATGACCGCGGGGTAGTTGGCCTTGATCCCGCTGACCGCGGCGGCGGCGCTGCCGCCGGGCTTGAGGGTCCACTCGGCGGTGTTCTGGATCCGCGGGCCTCGCTCCACGGGCCGGTCCGGCCGAACGGCGACCACGAGCCGACCGAGGGCGACTGCAGGTGGGCGTCGAAGTAAGTACGGGCCGAACGAGGTCGTGCCCGGGGCCTCGAGCTCGAGCAGGAGGTTGCCCTTGGTGGGGTCGTAGGTGAAGGCGGTCGGCAGGGTGAACACGATGTTGAACGGCCGGCTCCGGTCGTCCTGGGCCGGCAGCACGAGGTCGCCCGACCAGACCACGGTCTGGGTCCCGGTCCGGTTGCTCGCGAACGTGGTCGACATCGTCGCCGCGGTCACGCTCGTGTAGCCCATGCTGAGCTTGAAGTTCTTGACGGTCTGGGTCGCCAGCTTCTGCAGCGCGTAGCCGTCGGCCCGCAGCAGAGCTTGGTGATGACCGCGAGCTTGGTCGCGACCTCGGAGGCGTCGACGACCTGCTGGATGCGGCCGGTCGAGGCGCCGGCGATCGCCGGGGTCGCGGTGGTGCCCTCGACGCCGGCCATGCTGGGCAGGACCTTGGTCGTCGAGGTCTGGGCCGCCAGGGGGCGGCGAGGAGCGGCAGGGCCGCCAGAAGGCTCAGGGTTCTCATCTTTCTCCTCCGGATGCTCACGCGGGGACCTCTCCCCGTTCCCCCCTCCACGCGTCGAGCCGAACCATGATCCGCAGCGGGATCAGCCGGTCGATGGGGCTTCTCCTGCCGGGCGTCCGCCCCGGGGCCCGGGCCCCGGGCGGAGGTGCCGGCCGGGCCCGGCCGGCCGGGGGGCGGGCCCTAGTCGCGCCCGTCGAGCTCGACCCAGACCTCGACGACGGTCTGGTCCTTCTTGCGCTCGTAGCGCAGCTCGACCAGGTCGCCCTCGTAGCGCCCGCCGATCAGCCACTGCAGGTGGGCGGGGTTGCGGACCTCGGCACCGTCGACGGCCAGGATCTTGTCGCCCTTGCGCATGCCGGCGTGGCCGGCCGGGGTCGTGCGCCGGGGCGTGCGGGCGATCACGGCCCCCGGGCCGAGGTCGCCGGGGCTCGGCGCGACGCCGAGCAGGCCCTTCTTGAAGACCTTGCCCTCCTTGAGGCCGTCCAGGATCTCGCCGAGGTCGGCGAGGCCGGCCGCGAAGCCGATGCCGGAGTCGTACCAGTCCGCGCCCGCCGTGTCGCCGCGGGGCGACAGCGGACAGACGAGGCCGAGGACGCGGCCCTCGAGGTCGATCAGCGGGCCGCCGTAGTTGACCGGCGAGGTGTAGGCGTCGGTCTGCACGGCCTTGCCGTCGATCCGGCCGAGGGCCGAGACGATGCCGGCGTGCACGGTCGGGCGCCGCGCGCCGAAGGTCCGGCCGAGGGCGAACGACCACTGGCCGACGACGACGTCCTTCTGCGGGACGAACTCGGGCACCGGCAGGGCGTCGGCGTCGATCTTGAGCAGGGCGATGCCGCGGGAGCGGTCCTCGCCCTTGCGCTCGGCCGTGAACTTCCGCCCGTCGGACAGGGTCACGATGATCGACGTCGGGTTGACGCGGGTCACGAACCGGGTCGTCAGGATCCAGCCGTCGGCCCCGACGATCAGCCCGGTGCTCGCGCCCCGGCCCTTGAGGAACTGCTGCGGCGTCAGCGGGCCGAGCTGGTCGGGCCGCGGCGTCCGCGGCTGCCGGCCGCCCTGCTCCTCCTTCTTGGGGTCGTACTCGTAGCCGCCGAAGGGCTCGACCGTGACGACGCACGGCTCGACGATCGACACGGCGCGGTCGATCAGCGGGCCGAGCAGGCTGAGCTCGGGCCGGGCGCCCTGCTTGAGGGCCGCGGCCTCCCTGGCGCCGCCCTGGTCCTTCGTGGCCGCGCCGTCGCCCTGGCCGGCGAGGCCGGCCGGGACGGCGATCGCCAGGAACGCGGCGAGGAGGGTCGTCATGCAGCCGGGGAGGCCCGGGGTCGAGGGGGACGTCACTGGGCCTCCTCCAGCCTGAGGCTGACCTTGAGCACCTGGCTGCCGCGCTTGACCGTGATGTCGATCTTCTCGCCCGGCCCGTAGAGCGTCAGGACGCGCTTGAAGTCGATGATCGACTGGATCGGGTAGTCGTCGATCCGGACGATCATGTCGTCGCTGCGCAGGCCCGCCTTGGCCGCCGGCGAGCCGCGCCGGACGCGGTCGACGTAGGCCGGGGGCGAGCGCCGCCGCCCGGTGTCGAACAGCTCGATGCCGGTGTAGACCGGCGCCTTCTTCTTGGACTCGTTGAGGGCCTGGTTGAGCTCGGCGGCCCGGTCGCGGTCGCCGCGGTGGTAGGCGACGATCGGCGCGAGGACGTGGGCCGGGATCGCCATGAACAGCTGGCTGTTGGTCTCGCGGGACTCGGCGATCGGGCACAGCAGGCCGAGGATCTCGCCGTCGATCGAGAACAGGCCGCCGCCCTGGGAGCCCGGCCCGGTCGGCGCGTCGATCAGGATCACCTCGCCCTTGTACGGGAAGTTGCGCAGGTCGAGGCGGAGGTCGGAGTGGGCCTTCCCGGTCACGACCCCGATCACGACCGACAGCTTCTCGTCGTACTCGGCGATGCGGAACGCGTTGCTGACCGCGTAGACCACGGTCCCGTTCTCGAGCTCCCGGGGCTCCATCGGCCAGTCGATCGGCGTGAGCGGGAGGGGCTTGCCGTCGTCGTCGACCGTGTCGATCCGCAGCACCGCGACGCCGAGGTCGTCCCACTTGCGCACGACGCGGGCGGTCTGGACCGAGCCGTCCTCGAGCACGACCTGGACGGTCGCGGCCTGCAGCAGCACGTGGTCCCAGGTCAGGATGTGGCCCTTCTCGGAGATCACGATCCCGGTCTGGTAGCTGTCGACCCCGCGCAGGCCCGAGGCGCCGTGGATCTTGACGACCGAGCGGAACACCGGCGCGAGGCGCTTGGCGATGTCGTCGCTCGGCACCGGGTGCAGGACGCGCTCGGCCGGGACCAGGCCGGGGCCGCCGCGCGTGAACGCGAGCTCCTCGACGAGGTCGCCGGACAGGTAGACCCTGGCCTTGGTCGGCCGGTCCTTGCCGTCCTCGTTGGCGAAGCCGAGGAAGCGGACGTCGACGAGCCCACCGCGGCGCGGGTCGCGGTAGCGGTAGCCGAGCGGCAGGCAGCTGCCGCGCTCGAGGTAGACGGCGCGCTTGCCCGGGCCGCGGAACGCGACGACCTGACCGACGCGGTTGCCGACGTGGATCCCGCCCTCGAGCCAGGCGTCGGCGAGGGCCTCGTGGACGGCCCAGGGCCGCAGGAACGGGTCGCCCTCGAACCAGCGCACGACCCCGGTGTCGACGTTGGTGTCGCCGGTGCCGTTGCGCAGGGTCTCGGCCCCGTCCTCGCGGACCTCGTAGTCCTGCCCCCTGGCCACGATCGTCCGGGCCCGGGGCTTGCGTGGCCGGCCGTTGACCCAGGGCGTCACGACGACCTCCTGCTCGACGGCCTCGCCCTTGGTCCGACCGGCGAGCCGGTGGTCGAAGCGGGCGCGGACGTCGGTCACGAGCCCGTCCATGTAGCTCCAGACGGAGCGCAGGCGCTCGACGTCGACGATGCCGGAGTCGATCTTCTCCTTGGGCTCGAGGCCGGGCAGCGGGAAGCGGCGGAACAGGTCGCCCGGGTCGTCGAACTTCCAGCGGAACTCGTCCTTCCACTCCTTCCACGAGTCCGGGGCCGGCGCGTCGGGGACCTTCTCGGGCTCCTGCTGCTCCTCCTGCTTCCCGCCCTCCTCCTCGCCGTCCTTCTCCTCGTCGTCCTTCTTCCCCTCGTCCTTCTTCTCGGGCTGCTTGGGCGCCTTGAACCTGTCGGGGTCGAGCCGGCGGAAGCGATAGCGCCACTCGCGCTGCTGCTTCTCGTCGAGCTCGCCCCACCACTCGCCGACCTTGGCCTCCGCCTGGCGCCGCTCCATCTCCTTCGCGAGGGCGTCGAAGTCGGGCCGCTCGTCGAAGGCCGGGACGTTGGGGCGCGGGTCCTTGACCGAGCCCGTGTCCATCGGGTACAGGACGATCGTCTTGGTGACCGGCTCGTCGTAGCGCCCGGTCTGGCCGTTGAAGTTCTGGAACTCCAGCTCGACCTCGAAGCCGGCCGGGAGCATCGTCATCTTGCGGGCGAGGTCGTTGGCGAAGTTGAGCTTCTCGCCGTCGAAGCTCAGCACCCGCGCCCCGGCCTCGACGCCGGCCTTGGCCGCGACCGAGTCCTCGAACAGGGCCTGGACGTGGTGGAAGCGCCCGCGCTCGCCGGTGTTCTGGTCCTTGGCGAAGGTCCAGACGTTGAGGTCGAGCGTGCCGTGCTCGGCGTGGCGCCCGGCCAGGAGGTCCGGGAGGAAGTTCCTGATCTGGTTGACCGAGACGGCGAAGCCGACGCCGGTGTTGACGCGGCCGCGGTCGCGGATCGTGATCCGGCCGTTGATCCCGACGAGCAGGCCGTTCTCGTCGAACAGCGGGCCGCCGGAGTTGCCGGGGTTGACCGGCGCGTCGACCTGCACGCAGTCGGGGTAGACCAGCATGCGCTGGTTGGGCCCCGTGCCCTTCTGGTAGCGGTTGATGCCCGATACGACGCCCATCGTGACCGTGGGCTTGAAGTCGCTGGCCAGGAGGAAGGGGTTGCCCATCGCGTAGCAGAAGCCCCCGACCTGGAGCTTGTCGCTGTCGCCGAGCTCGCAGTTCGGCCAGCTCCCGTCGGGCAGCGGGCCCTCCCCGCGCAGCGCCAGGACGGCGATGTCCCCGCCGGGGTCGATGCCGATGACGTCGGCCATGTACAGCCGGCCGTCCGGCAGGCCGATCTTCATGACCTTGTTGTTGCTCGTGACGTGGAAGTTGCTGAGCACGTAGCCGCGCGGGTCGAAGATCACGCCCGAGCCGCCGCCGGGGGCGTTGAGGGCCATGACCGAGCAGACGGCCGGCTCGACCTTGGCGATGATCGCCGTGCGCCGGCGCTGCATCTCGAGGACCTTGGCGAGCTCGCCGTCCTGGTCCTGCTGGAGGACCGGCGCGGCGAGCATGGACAGGGCCAGGAGCGGGAGGATCATCGGGGTTTCTCCTGCACGACGCGAAGGTCACCGAGCACGACGCGGCCGCCGGCGTCGAGGTCGGCCGTGGCCTCGACCTCGATGCGGAGCTCCTTGGCGCCGCGCAGCGGGAGGGACAGCTTGCGGGGGACGCCGTCGGCGTGGAGCTCGAGCGGCGGGCCGAGCTCCTCGCCCTCGCTGACGAAGCGCACCCGGGCCGAGCCGACGGCCGCCTCGGGCATGCCGACGAGGCCCTCGACGCGGTCGTAGGTCCGCGGCAGCTTCCAGGCGAAGCCGGTGCCGGGGACGACGAGGTAGCCGCGGCGGAAGGTCTCCTTGCCCAGCGCCAGGGGTCGGTCACCCTCGCCGTGGTCGACGAGGATCGGCCACTCGCGGCCGAGGATCTCGCGCTGGATCCTGTCCTGGACCTCGAGCTCCGACAGGTACAGGAGGCGGTCGCTGAGGAGCTCGACCGCGGACACGTCCTTGCGCGGGAAGCCGAGGTCGCAGCCGTCGACGACGCGCAGGACGACCTTGTCGTCATCGAGGCCGACGAGGGTCCCGCCGAGGCGGCGGCCGTCGGCCAGCTCGACCCGCGCGCGGACCTTGCCGGCCTCGCGGACCGGCGGGGCCAGGCCGCTGAGGCGGCCGAAGACGACGCCGTACAGCCGGTCGAGGGGCAGCGACAGCACGCGTTCACCGCGACGGACGCTCAGGTTGCCGTCCGCGACGCCGAGGACCGTGCAGCCGAAGCCGCGGATCCGCCCCTTGGGGTCGCGGGCGAAGACGCGGTCGCTGGCCTCCGGCGGGGAGTCGTAGGAGCGGTCGAAGCCGCCGTCGAGGTCGGCCGTGTCCTCGTCCTGGGCGGCCCCGCCCTCGGCGTCCTCGGCCGGCTTCTCGGCCTCGGCCTCGGCGGCCGGCTTGGGCACCGCCTCGAGCCGTAGCGCGTACACGAGCTGCCGCGGGACCGCGACCTCGCCGCCGCCGGCGAGGCGGAAGCGGAGCAGGCCCTCGGCGTCCCCGCCGACGAGCTTGCCCTCGAGCGGCGGCATGCCGCGCAGCTCGACGAAGGCCGGGAGCCCCGCCCGCTCGACCGGCGCCCGCGCCGCGACCGCCCCGTCCTCGAGCTTCCACAGCCCGTCGAGCGGGAGCTTGCGCTCCTCGCCGGCCACGCGGCCGGTGAGCAGGCCGTCGGCCAGGGACGGGGACGACAGGTCCATGGTCTCGCCCGTCACGGTCGTGACGCGAAGGGGACCGGAGGCCCCGTGGTCGGGCGCCCCCGGTCCACCGGCGAGGAGGAGCAGGGTCGGCAGGAACGCGCCGGCGCGCATGTCAGCGGTTGATCTTGCGGTAGTACTTCTCGAGCAGGGGGCGGTAGCGCTCGGGCAGCCTGGTCTGGATGTCGTTGAGGACCTTCTCGCGGTCGCGGTCCTTCATGTGGCCCCAGGCGCCGCGCACGCCGCGGCTGCCGTGCAGCGGGCCGACGCGGCCGGCGCCGCCGGGCAGCTGGCTGTTGCTGGCCGGGCCGTTGCTCTGCTGGTTGCCCTGGGGCGGGCCGCCGCCCCCGCCCTGCTGCTGCTGCTGCTCGAGCTGCTCGATCAGCTTCTGCAGCTTGGACACGATGTCGAGCTGCTTGGTCTGGACCGGCTCGCCGGCCTCATCCTTCTTGAGCTTGCGCTCGCAGGCCTTCATCTCGTCGGCCAGGGCGTGCAGCGGGGAGTCCCACTGGGCCTGGAGCTCGGCGAGGAGGTCCTGGGCGTTGGCCCGGTAGCGCTCGGGGGCGTCGGGGTAGAGCTGGAGGAACAGGTCGAGGTTGAGGATGGCCTCGGCGACGTTCGGGATCAGCGACTGGGAGTAGCCGAGGTAGAACGCCGCCTCGGGGTCGAGGACGCTCAGCCCGCGGTCCTCGCGGATGAACTCCTTGAGCAGCTCGCAGGCGCCCTCCGGGTCGTCCTCGTCGAGCAGGACCCGGGCCAGCTGGAACCGGGCGTGCGCGCGCACGACCTCGTCCTTGGTCTCGGCCATGACCTGGGCCAGCAGCAGCGCGCCCTTGGGGTCGCCGCCGTCGCAGGCCTCGATGGCCTTGCGGTAGCCATCGTCGACCTTGCGCACGGCGCGGTCGGTGATGCGGCCGTCCGCGCCCATCTTCCACTCCTTGCGGAAGGTCTCGACGACGGCGGGGTCGGCCCCGCGCCCGCCGAGCCACTTCTCGAAGGCGTCGGGCTTGAACCGCGGGATCTCCTTGCGCACCTGCTCGAGCAGCTTCTGCGCGGCGTCCTGCATCTCGGCGTCGGCCTTCTCCTGGACGCTCCCCCCGTCCTGGGCGCGCGGCCCGGGGGCCGCGAGGAAGCAGGCCAGGGACATCGTCATCAAGGTCTTCATGGCTGGTCTCCTCCTCGGCTCAGCGGCCGTCGCCGGCGTCCTGCGAGTCCATCTTCTCGAGCTTGCGCGCGAGCTTGCGCGTCAGCTCCTCCACGCGTGACTGCTTGCCGGCCGTGTCCTTGGCCATCCGGCTGCGCTTCTGCGTGCCCTCGGGCAGCTTGTCGATGCTCTTGGTCTTGGCGTTGACCGACAGCTGCAGGAGCTTGAGCATCTTGAGCTCCTGGACGAGCTGGATCAGCGGGTTGTCCTGGCTGTCGCCGGACTGGCCCTGACCCTCGCCGTCGCGGTTCTGCATCTCGAGCACCAGGGCCTCGATGAGCTGCTCGAGGATCGTCTCGACCATCTTCTGGTTGCCCTGGACGTCCTCGTTGGTCTGGAAGTTCTCGAGCTGGGTCGCGACCAGCTCGAGGAGGTCGGCCAGCTCCTGCACGATCTCGGGGAAGACGGCGGAGCTGCCCTCCTCCTTGATCAGCTGCAGGGCGTCCTTGGCCGAGGCCTGGAGCTCGAACTCGCCCTCGGCCAGCTTCTGGCAGGCGGCCTGCAGGGAGGCCGGGATCTTGCCGCTCTGGGCCAGGGCCTCGAGCTCGGCGCGCCGCTCCTGGGTCACCTTGGTCCGGTGCGACAGCTCCTTCTGCTTGACCAGCATCTCGGTGAAGCGCTCCTCGAGGGCCCGGAGGACCTCCTCCTGGAGCTCCTGGCGCAGCTGGTTGAGCGCGTCCTCGAGCTTCTTCTTGGCCTCGGCGAGGTCGTCCTCGGCGTCCTTCTGGTCGTCCTTGGCGTCGCTCGGCTTCTGGCGCTTGAGGCTGCCGGCCGCGTTCTTCTGCTTGGGCACGGCCTGCTCGATGTTCTTGCGGCCCGGCACCGGCTCGCCGTCGCTGCCCTCCTCGGACTCGGACTTCTCCATGTCCTCGGCCAGCCGGTCGGTCTGGCCCATCGTGCCCTCCTGCTTCTGGGCCAGCGTCTCGAACGGGATGCTGTCCAGCTTGCGGCGGGCCTCCTCCTCCATCTGCTTGAGGGCGTCGTCGAGGTCCTTGAGGTTGTCGATGGCCTTCTCCTGGTCATCGAGTGACTTCTCGGGCTGGTTCTTGCCGAGGTCATCCTTGGACCGGTCCATCTCCTGAGCGGCCTGCTGCGCCGACTGCGCGGCCTGGGCCGCCTGCTGAGCCGACGGGCTCTGCTGGCCCTGACCCTGGCCTTGGCCCTGGCCCTGACCCTGGCCTTGGCCCTGGCCTTGGCCCTGGCCCTGCCCCTGGCCCTGGCCCTGGCCCTGGCCTTGTCCCTGACCTTGGCCCTGGCCTTCACCCTGACCCTGGCCTTCGCCCTGGCCCTGACCCTCGCCCTGGCCCATCCGATCGAGGTCCTGGGTGTCGGCCTGGAGGTCCTGCAGCGACGACTTGAAGTCCTTGGTCTCCTTCTCGAGGTCGCCCTGCCGCTTCTCGAGGTCGGCGCTCTCCTTCTCGCCGGCGCCCTTGGCCTCGGTGTCGCCCTTGAGGCCCTCCTGCTTCTGGAGCAGGTCCTTGGCCTTGGCCCGGGCGCGGGCCAGGTCCTCGAGGTGCTTCTTGAGCGCCTCGGCGTAGGCCGACTGCTCCTTCTCGAGGCGCTGGTCGCCGAGGAGCTTGTCGAGGCGCTTCACGAAGTCCTCGTACTTCTCCATCTTCTCGAGCAGCTTCTCGATGTCGGTCTCGCGCTCGAGCAGCAGGTCGAGGAGCTTCTTGAGGTCGCGCTGGACCTTGGCCATCTGGTCGAGGGCGTACTGGAAGTCCTCGGCGGCCAGCGAGTCCTTGACCTCCTTCATCTTCTCCTCGAGCCGGAGCTCGCGGGACAGCCGCAGGCCGAGCTGCAGGCGCTTGCCGCGGGTCTTCTCCGGGCCCGAGCTCAGCAGGTCGGCGAGGCGCCGCATCGAGGCCTCGAGCTCCCGGAACTTCTGCATGGCCTTGGCCTGCTGGGAGCTCGGGTCCTGCTTGGTCGCCCCCCCGTCCTGGGTCCCGGCCGCCGGCGCCTCGGCCTCGACCGGGTCCCCGGAGGGCGCCGGGTCCTGGGCCCGCAGGGCGCACAGGGGACCGGCCATCAGGCACAGGATCGCGAAGGTCGTCATGGCTCGCTTCATGGCGCTCACCTCGGCCGCCGGGGGTTCCGGGACGGCCATCCCAAGGGTCACTCGGAGTCCTCGTCTACCCGTTCTGCTTGTCCTTCTTGTCGTCCTCGTCGCCCGTCCCGCCTTTGGGCTGGGGCTCCGGCTCGTCCTTCTTGCCCCCGTCCTGAGGGCCGAACAGGTCCTCCAGGGACTTCTTGAGCCGGTCCTCGGTCATCTTCTTGACGTCGTCCTCCAGACGGATGATCTCTTTCAGCCGCGAGAGGATTTCGGTGAAGCTCTCGAGCTTCTTCATCTGGCTGAGGATCCGCATCATCCTGCGGTAGATCTCGTCGTACAGGTCGGACGCGGCCGCCTTCAGGGGTTCCTGGCCGGCCCGCTGGTAGTCGGTCAGCCGCCGGGCCAGGTCGGGCATCCAGTTCTTGGCGAGGTCCTCGAGCGGCTCGACGATGTGGTTCTCGAGCTTGTTGAGCGTGTCCGCCTTCTCGAGGCGGTTGTTGCGCATCTCGTCGAGGATCTCGGCGTACCGGTTGCCCACGTTCTGGACCGAGCGGGCCAGGTGCCGCTGGTGCCTGGCCAGGTCGGCGATCCGGGCCTTGATTCTACGGCCCTTCTCGTCCGGGGTGTTCGGATCGTCGAGGGTCCGGAAGTCCCCCATGTCCCGCTGGTGGTCCTGGACGATCCGCTCGAACTCGAGCCGCTGTTCGCGCTGCCGCCGGATCAGCTCGGCCAGGAGCTCGGCCGGCTCGACGACCTTGAGCGTGAAGGCCTCGCCGTAGGCGCTCTGGGGCTCGGACGCGCCCTCGGGCACGAGGGCGTCCCAGGCCTTCCAGCGCAGGGCGAGGAATTGCCCGGGCCGGATCGGGTTGTCGGCGGCGGACAGGTCCTCGGGGTTCTCGAGCAGCGGCAGCAGGTCGAACCGGACCCGGCGCTGGAACTCGGTCGCGCCCTCCTCGAACTCGTCCATGCCGATCGGGCGGGCCGTCCGGAAGCCCTCCGGGATCCCCGTCCCCGAGCCGATCGCGGCCGAGTCCCCGGCCCCCCACCACAGCTCGAGGCCGCGGATGCCGAAGTCGTCGCGGACCTCGAGGTCCATCGGCAGGATCGCCTGGGGCGTGACCTTGGCGCCGATGCCCTTGAGCCGGTTGCCGAGCCGCGGCGCGCGGTCGGGGACGACCTTGATCAGCAGCCGGTCGGCCTCGCCCTCGCCGAGGCCGTGGACGTCCTTGAGCCGGATGCGGAGGACGCCCGTGGCCCGCGGCGCGATGCGGCCGTGCACGCTCCGCCGGTCCTCGGCGACCTCGATCGGCACGGCCTCGCCCTCGCCGATCGACAGCCCGGACGAGACGAGGTCGACGTCGGACTTGGCGCGGACCTCGATCTCGCTGCCGATCGGGGCGATCAGGTCGACCGCGTCGGCCGGGACCGGCAGCGGCTCGAGGCCGAGGTAGGCCGGGTAGTGCAGCGTCAGCTCGCGCTCGAGGAGCCTGGGCCGGTCGACGAGCTGCACGCGGACCAGCTCGCTGAGCCCGTCGCCGCCGTGGACCTCGAACTCGACCTCGGTCAGCAGCGACGGGAACGTGTAGCTGAACACGTCCTCGCCGGTGTTCTGGACCATGGGCTCGGTACCCGAGGCGCCGTTGTCGAACTCGTAGCTCAGCAGCACCTGCGTGGGCATGTACGCCGCGCGCTCGGCCTCCGGGACCTCGTCGCGGACGCGGACCGTGGCCTCGACCGTGATGTCGTCACCGCGCGGCAGGACGAGCACGCCGTCCTTGACCCCGTTGACGTGGATGTCGACGTAGCGCGGCCAGTCGACGCTCGCCGACAGCAGCAGGTTGCGCCAGGCCCAGGTGCCGAAGCCGGGGTAGAAGCCCGCGATCAAAACCAGGAGGAGGCCGGCCAGGGCCGAGTTGCGGTTGTTGCGGCGGACGCGTTCGCGCCGGAGGGCGGCGTCGAAGTCGAGCGTCGGCAGGACCTGGGCCAGCTCGGCCAGGGCCTGGCGCATCAGGCCGGCCGACGCGCCGTGGGTCCGGCCCTGGCGCAGGGCCTCCTGGAACTGGATGCCCGAGATCAGGCGCTGCCCGAGGCCGGGCCGCGCGCGCTCGACGGCCAGGGCCAGCTCCTCGTCGTCGAGGCTCTGGCGGAACGGCGTGAACACCCGCTGGTAGAACCGGACGACGAGCCAGGCCAGGAACCCGGCCAGCAGCACGACGCGGACCGGCTGCTCGAGCCGGAGCCAGCGATCGACCAGCAGGGTCAGGGCGAAGTAGCCGAGGAAGGCCCGGAGCAGCAGCGACAGGCCCTCGACGAAGACGGCGCCGCGGACCCGACCCCGGAGCCGGGCCAGGGAGCCGCGGAACGAGGCCTCGACGGCCGAGCGGTCGAGGCTTCCGGACTGGGGCAGGCTGGTCGAGGTCATAGCAGGTCCCAGAGCTTGCGCAGGATCCACTCGGCCGTCAGGAAGCCGAGCACGAACAGCATCGTGAGCCACGAGTCCCACAGCGGGAAGTGCTGCAGGAAGGTCTCGGTCCGGGACATGGACCGGATGTCGTCGAGGAGGCCGGGGAGCTCGTCGGGGCGGAGGACGCGGCCGCCGGCGGCGTCGGCGAAGCGCTGGAGGCCGGCGAGGTCGGCCGGGCCCTGGCTCTCGAGCCGGGACCGCTCGACCTTGAACTCGACCGGCACGCTCGTGTCGCCCCCGTCCGGCGCCGTGACCTGCACCTGGTGCAGGCCCAGGCCGCCGGGCCGGTAGCTCGCCGTGTAGCGCCCCGGGACCTTGGGCGTCGGCTTGAGGTCGACGATCGACTGCCGCCCGCCGGGCGCCGTGATCGTGACCGGCAGGCTGGCGACCGCCATCGGCTCGTAGCGCTCGTCGAGCGCGCGGAGGTAGATCTCGATCTCGTCGCCGAGCGTCACGCTCTCGGCCGACAGCCCGAGCTTGAAGCGGTCGGAGCCGCCGGCGAGCTTGCCCTCGTAGAGGTAGCGCAGGCCCTTGACCCAGAACGAGTCGTAGGCCTGCTCGGCGACGCCGCGCCACAGGTACGTCTCGTCGGTGCCGGTGTAGAGGACGCGGCCGGCGCCGACGAACTGGAGCGCCAGGATCGGCCAGTTGCCGTCCTCGCCGCGGCGCTCGTCGGCGGCGTGGCGCATCAGGACGGTGGCGCCGGGCTTGGCCCGGCGGACCGGGAAGGCGAAGCGGTGGCCCGGCAGCTTGGACCAGTAGGTCTCGTTGATCGTGCGGTCCTGGGCCAGCCGCGTGACGCGGTGCTCCTTGCCCTCGGTCGTCAGGGAGTAGGGGAACTCCGCCTTGAGCGAGTAGCCGAAGCCGATCGTCTTCTCGGCCAGCTGCACGTCGGGGACGACGGGCAGGATCGAGACGAGCGGCTCGAGCGTCGAGCCCGGCAGGACCGAGCGGCCGCTGAACTTCTCGCCCATGATCCACCACAGCCCCATGCCCCGCTCGGTCACGGCCTTGGCCAGCATCTGCGCGAAGCCGCCGGCGAGCTGGGGGTTGTCGGGGTCGGGGTCGAGGAGGACGACGACCGCGTAGGCCTCGAGCTCGGCCGGCTCGGCCGGCAGCGACGTGATGACGGTGTTGCCGTCCTGCGGGAAGTCCTTGTCGGCGCTGAGGAGCCACGTCGAGGCGTCGATCGTCGGGTCGCGGATCAGCTGGTTGCGCAGGATCCGGAACTCGGGCGTCGGCGCGCCGGCGATCAGGAGCACGCGCATCTTCTCGCTCAGCACCGTGAGCTTGTGCGTGGCCTGGTGGCGCTCGGCGTCGAAGTCCTCGCCGGCCGGCGGGTCGACCTTGACGATGAGCTCGTGCTCGCCCTCCTCCTCGAGCTTGAGCTCGGCGAACTCCGCGACCGCCTGCAGGCGGTCGCCGCCGACGTCGAGGACGATGTTCTGGACGAGGCGGGGCTCCGTGTCCTTGGGCCCCTTGCGCAGCAGGCTGACGTTGACCGAGATCGGGCCGTAGCCCTGCGAGCCGATCAGGGCCGAGACCTTGACCGGGTCGCCCTTGAAGCTGCGCTCGGCGGCCTGCACCTCGAGGACCTCGAGGATCCACGCCTCGGCGGGGTCGCCGACCGGCACGACCCAGACCGGGTCGACCTTGCGGCGCTTGAGCAGCGGCCCGAGCTCCTCGAGCGAGCCGCCCATGTTGCGGCGGCCGTCGGTGACGAGGACCATCCCGGCGATGCGCGCGTCGCGGCTGCCCTCGAGCGCCTGGCGCACCGAGGCGGTCAGGTTGGTGACGCCGTCGGTCGGCTCGAGCTGGTCCCAGTCGTAGATCGGCGGCGGGGGCAGCGCGCCGTCGTCCTCGGGCGCGGGCCGGGGCGCGGCGCCCGCCGGCGCGGGGCGCTCCTTCTCGGCCAGGGGCCGGACGCCGGGGCCGAAGTGGTAGCCGCGCAGGCGGTTCTTGGCCGCCAGCCCGTCGGTGAGCCCCTTGCGCGCGAGCAGGACCTTGGCCAGGTCCATGCGCGTGACCTTGGACGGCTCGTCGACCCCGAGGGCCTTCCAGGCCTCGGCGAGCTCGGTCGACCGCGCGTACGAGTCGAGGTGGCCCATCGACTGCGACGAGTCGACGAGCATCAGGACCTCGCCCGGCCGCGTCACCTTGCGGACCTTGGTCAGGTTGGGCTCGAGCAGGACGAGGAACACGCTGACGAGGGCCAGGACGCGCAGCGTCGCCAGCGTCATGCGGCGCCCGAGGCCCAGGCGCCGGGCGTCGCGGCGGTAGATCAGGATGATGCCGGCGAGGACCGCGAGCGCGCCGACGATGAACGCCAGGGCGCCGCCGGACGGCCCCGACAGGAACTCGAAGCGCAACGACTCGCCCGGGGAGCTCGTCCCCGACATCCCGGCCAACAGCTTCGCGGAGCGTCCATCGATCGATCCCTTCCCTCAGCGGTGTCCGAACTTCCAGGCGAGCAGCGTCTCGACCAGCAGGAACCCGATCAGCACGAAGGCCATGTAACGCCAGACCTCGCCCTCGTCGACGAGGAAGCCGGCCTGCTGGGCACCCTTGGCCTCGATGAACACCGTGCGGTCCTGGATCTCGGCGGGCAGCCCGTTGCGGAAGTCGAGCTCTGCGACCTGCTCGACCTTGCCCTCGTCGTCCCACAGGGACACGGTGAAGTAGTCGGCCTCCTTGGTCCCCTCGGTGCGCTGCAGGGTGACCTCGTAGGTCCCCGCGGCCGGCCAGGGGCGGCCCTCCTCGGGGCCCATCGCCAGGCGCAGCTTCTCCTGCCCCTGCTGCTGGCCCTCGACGAGGTCCGCGAGCGCGGCCTGCTCCTGGATCAGCCCGCGCTCGTCGCTCGCGACCGGGCCGAGGCTGGCGTCGGGCCGGTAGTCGGCGACCGGCAGGTCGCGGACGAAGGTCCCGCGGGCGTCGAGATTGCGGGGCCCGAGGTCCTCGCGGCGCATGAGGTGGAGGCACGTCTCGCGCACGACCGGCAGGTAGCTCGGGTCGCCCGGCCAGCTCGTCCACGAGGCGTCCGCGCTCGTCGTCAGCAGGACGACGAGGCCCTTGCCGAAGCCCTTCTCGAGCATCAGCGGCGCGCCGGCCTCCTGGCCGACGCGGATCAGCACCTTGGTGTCGTCGGGGACCTTGTCGGGCTCGGCGCCCTCGGCGTCCTTGGCCACGCGGTGGAACCGGCCGACGTGGGTCAGCGGCAGGATCTCGACGAGGAGGTCGCGGGCGAGGTCGAAGATCGGGTGCTCTGGGTCGGTCAGGACCAGGGCGTCAGGGCGGTCGAGGTCGCCGTCGACGTCGAGCAGGGCCGCCGGAAGCAGGCCCTGGCCGTCACGCCAGAGCTGCTGGTTCCAGAGCCGCGTGTCGACCTGGTCGCCGGTGAACAGCAGCAGGCCGCCGCCGGCCCCGACCCAGGCCTCGAGCCGCTTGCGGTCCTCCTCCTCGATCCCGGGCAGGTTGGCCGCGACGACGAGGTCGAAGTGTTCGAGGTCCTTGTCGCGGAGCTGGTGCTCGTCGATGCGCGTGACCGCGAAGCCCTCGCTGCCGTCCCCCTCGGGGTCGAGCAGGTACTGGAGGTAGAAGGTCTCGGCCAGGACCTCGCTCTCGCCGGGGTCGCCGTCGATGAGCAGCACCGAGGCGCTCTCGGCGACCGGGAAGGCCAGCGCGTGGCGGTCGTCCTCGTCGAGCCGGTCCCGGGGGATCCAGGCCTCGACGCGGTGGGTCCCGGCCTTGTCGAGCCGGACCTTGAAGCCCTCGACGTGGCGCTGGCCCGGGCCGAGCGACGGCACCGGGCGGGTCAGGACCGTCCCGCCGTCGAGGGCGAAGGCCAGCTCGAGGTCGGCCGAGGCGCGCCCGCCCTGGTTCTCGACGGCGACCTCGAAGCGCGAGTCCTGCCCGACGACGCTCCGCGCCTCCTTGCGGCGGATCGACGTCACGGCGAGGTTCTCGTTGGCGGTCTCGCCGCAGGGGAAGACCTTGAGCATGGTCCTGTCCCAGTCGAACGTCCGCAGCCGCTTGAGCAGGTCCTCGGTCAGGCCGCCGCCCTTGCCGACGAGGTCGACCTTGCGGAGGTCCGACAGGAGGTAGATGCGCAGCTCCTGGGCCTCGGACACGTGCTCCTGGACGATGCGCCGCGCGCGGTCGAGGACCTCGTCTAGGCGCAGGCGGTCCGGCGTGACGCGGGCCTGCCGGCAGAGGTCGCTGACCTCCTGGCCGAAGCTCTGGCCGATGCGCCGGGCGCGGAAGTCGGGCTTGGCCGACGAGGTCCGGAACATCGTGAACAGGTCGCCGGTGCGCTGCTGGGCCAGGCCCTCGGCGATCCGCTGCGTCTCCTGGCGGGCCACGTCGAAGGCGCTCGTGTTGGCGTGGCGCTCGCCCATCGAGGCCGAGTCGTCGAGCAGCACGAGGTGGTGCAGGGTCCGCCGGGTCAGCCCGCCCAGGTCCTCGGACGAGGCCGAGGGGCGCGACAGCAGGAACGCCAGCAGGGCGACGGCGGCCATGCGCAGGGCGAGCAGCAGCCACTGCTCGAAGCGCATGCGGCGCTTGTTCTCCTTGAACGCCTTGAGCAGGAACTCCATCGCCGCCCAGCGGACGGTCTTGAACCGCCGGCGGTTGAGGATGTGGATGATCAGCGGGACCGACGCGAGGGCGGTGCCCCAGAGCAGCAGGGGGCTGAGGAACGAGAGGGCGAGCATCTATCGCTGGTAGATCGGGAGCCGGGCGTAGGGGAGCTGCAGGATCGTCAGGGCGATGGCCGTCCTGCGTAGGTCGTGCCGACCCCGTCGCCCATCCAGGAGCCGTCCGCCCGCTGCTGCCGGAGCAGGACTGGAGAACTTGTCGTGGCACTCGTCCCAGTCCTTCCCGCCCGCTGGAACAGCGCCTGCGCGAGGTAGAGGTGCGAGTAGTAGTGGTGTCCCGAGCCCGTGATCGGGATCGTGCGCTTGAGCATTTTGAGCGCCTTCGGCCATCGGGTCGTCGTAGCGGCCCGAGTTGTAGAGCACGGCGACGGCCGCGGCCGAGATCGGCGGGCGCGAGCCGCCGCCACCGCGGGCCGTGTAGCGGATGCCGCCGTCGGGGTTCTTGGCTGTCGGCGATGGTATTCTCGACCGCCTTGGCGATGATGCCCGGGTCGACGGCGATGCCCGCGTTGCGGCAGCGAGCGCAGGGCCTGGACCTGCGTGACCGTGACCGAGCCCTCGTCGCCGCCGTCGTCGGGGGCGTAGAGCCAGCCGCCGGCGTAGCTCTGGCTCTTGCCGTGGCATTTCCACGCGGGTGAGGATCTTGTGCAGCTGCTGCTGCCGCTTGATGTCCTCCTCCATGCCGTAGACCTGCCGAGGAACATCGTCGAGAACCCGTGCCTGCACATCGGGCGGGCCTCCTGTCATCGCGGTGATCAGGCCGTTGGCATGGCCTGCGACATGAGGTAGTCGACGGCGCGGCGCACGGGACAGGCGTATGGCCCCCGCGTCGGCGTCGAGCCTGACATCAGCAGGGCGACCCCCGCGAGGCCGGTCATGGCGACCGGGCTGCCGTAGCCGCCGGTGTTGCGCCACGAGCCGTCGCGGTTCTGGGTCCGGGCCAGCACTGCAGCCCCTTCTGGATCGAGAGCTCGATCTGGGCGTGACGCCCGGCGGGCGCAGCCGGCCCTCGCCGAGCTTCGGCACGGCCGGCGCGGCCTCGGGGCCGGCCTCCGGGCCCTGGTCCCTGCCCTCCTCCTGGGCGCGCAGGGCCGGGCCGAGCAGCAAGGCGGCGGTCAGCAGGGTCCAGCACGTCCTCGTCATCGCTCCTCCTCTCCTCGCTGCCGGATCTCGACGTTCTGGGACGCGAGCACGTCCCGCAGGCGACGCAGCTCCTTCTGCCGGTCGGTGTCCTCGAGCATGCGGATGCGCGCCAGCACGAGGGCGGGCTCGCCGAGCGGGTCGGCCAACCCGAGGACCGAGGCGGCCTCGTCGAGCAGCTTCAGGCCGCCCTCGATGTCGCCGGCCTGCCGGCGCACCGCCGACAGCTCGCCGACGAGCCGCAGGTACAGGCGCCGTGCGCGCGCGTTGTCCTCGCCCGCCGGCTGCCCGGCCCGGAGCATGGCGCCGAGCGCCGCGCAGGCCTCGGTCGGGCGCTGGGCCGCGAGCATGCGGCGGACGCGGTCGAGCCCGCCCGTGGACGAGGCCATGAGGGTCTCGGGCGTCGCGAAGGCGCAGACCTGGGCCTCGGACACGGCGAGGAGCACGGGGCCGTCGACCTGCAGGTTGAACGGCGGCTTGATCGACTCCTCGCCCGGGAGCAGGGCCGGCAGCTCGTAGCTGCCCAGCTCGTGGCCGTCGTCGGCCGACAGCGCGACGACCTTGCCGCTGGCCAGCGGCAGGTGGACCTCGCGGCCCAGGATCACGCCGCGGCCCTCGACCTTGCTGCCGAACTTCTGCAGGAACGTCCCGTGCTCGAGCTCGACCTCCCACAGGCGCCGGCCGGTCCGGACCTCGACGCACTGCAGGTGGTCGCCGACGAGCCAGATCCGGCCGTCGTCCGGCCCGAGCACGTAGTGGAACTCGACGCCGCGGTCCTCCTCGCGGGGCAGGATCCACTCGAGCTCGCCCGACTGGACCTCGATGCACAGCAGCGCGTCGGAGTCGACCGGGGCGACGACGATGCGGTTGCCGACGACGATCGGGTCGACCGGCTCCCACGACGGCAGGCGCTGGGTCCTGACGCCGCTCCACATGCGGTTCGTCACGCGGGGCTGCCGCTTGGGCTCCTGCTTGGGCGCCTGGGTCTCGTAGCGGCGGACCCAGCGCAGCTCGAGGTCCGGCAGCGAGAACGAGGCCACGGCCCCGCCGTTGGTCAGGTGCAGGAGCTGGTGCCCGACGATGACGACCGGCACCGCGGGCGGCCGGAGGTACTGCGAACCGCCGGTGTGGACCGTCACGACCTCGTCGAGGACGCCGTCCGAGGCCCGCAGCCGGGCGATGCAGAAGCTGTTCTTGCGCCGGCACGGCGCGAACAGCCACTCGCCGTACGGCATCGGCGGGCCCTCGAAGAACACCTCCTCCGCGCCGCTGCCGGTGCTCGGCAGCAGCTCGAAGCGGCCCGAGTCCAGGTCGTAGCGCAGGAGGTCGTTCTTGTACGGGAACTTGTCCGCCTGGCCCGGCACGACCTTGTGCTGGACCGGCAGGTAGAGGAAGTGGCCGATGTGCTGGATCCGCTGCTGCACGAAGTCCGTGCTCGGCAGCCGCTCCTGCATCTGGTTGTTCTGGTTCTGCCGGTTGACCGGCTTGTCGCGCCGGCCAGGGTCCTCGTCCTGGTCGAGCTTCTTGCCGCTGACGAGGTCGAGCAGCACGAGCTTCTCGTGGTCCTTGACCGCGAAGGCCCGCCCGTGGGGCGTGTCCACGGTCGTGCCGAGCACGCCCGGCCGGGCGTCCTTGTTGTGCGGTGTGTACAGCGCGCCCTGGCCGCCGATCCAGAACTGGACGTTGCGGTTGCCCTTGGCGCTGATCAGGTACGGGTCGTCGAAGGACATGTCGAAGCGCCACAGCGGGAGCAGCGCCTGGAACGGGAAGCCCTCGTGGTTGCCGGCCGTGCGGGCCAGCGTGGTGCCGGCGGCCCGCGTCGGGGCCTCGCGGATCGCGAAGGCCTCGGTCTCGGGCAGCTTGGCGACGGGGACCAGCTCGCCGAGGATGCGGAACGACGCCTCGGGGTCCTGGGCGCGCAGCTCGGTGTAGACGTCCTCGAAGCGCCCGCCCTCGCCGAGCAGGGCGTAGGCCTGGAGCTGGCGGACGCGGAGCTTGCGGCGCATCTCCTCGCCGAGGTCGGGGTAGGAGTCGAGCAGGCGCTGGCGCAGGTGGACGGCCTTGGGCAGGTCCCCCGCCAGCGTCGAGAGGTCGGCCAGCAGGGACAGGATCTCGGGACCCGAGCTGGTCGCGAAGTAGCGCCCGGCGAGGCCCTCGAGGGCGTCGTGGTCGAGGCTCCCGGCCGCCTTCTCGAAGGCCGAGCGGGCCCGGCCGTCGTAGAGGGCGCGGTAGGCCGCCAGGCCCTCGGCCGGGAGGCTCGCGAGGAGGGACTGGCAGTACTCGGTGAAGGGCACGTACAGCCGCTGGTCCCCGGAGTAGACCGAGTAGTGCGGGTCGTTGAGGTGGTCCGGCCCCTTCTCGATCTTGGACGTGCCCTCGAGCAGGCCCTGGATCAGCTCGATGCCGTCCTCCCAGCGCGCCGGGGTCCGGGCGAAGAACTCGGTCGCCCGGGACAGGAGCCGGTTGAGGTCGGCCGACTCGGGCAGGACCAGGTTGGACCCGGCCGTCTCTTCCTCGGCGGCCCCGGCCACGATCCGCCCGCCCAGGCCGACCTGGACCTGCTGGGCCCGGAGCATCGCGACCGGACCCAGGGTCAGGGCGAGGAGCACGGCAACCCGGCCGCAGGACTTGGGTTCGGGGCTCTCCATGGGGTGACGGAAACGGCGCTCGGTGGCGTGGCCGGGCCCGGGGGCTGAGGCCGGCGATTCTAAACGTCACGGCGAGGAGCGACGTTGGAGGGAATCCCGATTATGGGCAGTCCGGGAGCCGTGCAGCACTGTTCCCGTCCAAGGCGGCGGACTAGGCTCTCTGATCCCCAGACCCAGCCCCCGACCCCGAGCCGGCACCGACCGCCATGGACCCGACCACACCCCGGCCCGCGCTGCTCCGTAGGAGCCGCGTCGCGACGATCCCTTCCCTGCTGTTCGTGCTCGCGGTGCCGGGTGGCCAGTTCCCCCTGCCCCCCGCCGGACAGGACCAGCCCGTGCCGACGCGGGAGGCTCCGGCGCAGGAGAGATCGTCGCAGGAGAAGCCTGCACAGGAGCCCAAGGCGCAGGAGCCCGCCCAGGACGAGGCCACGACCAGGCCGGCGACCGGCCAGGAGCAGAAGGGCCAGGATCCGACCTCCCCGCCGACGCAGGGCGGCGGCCAGGACCCGGCGGCGGGCCAGGCCGTGGACATCGACGAGATCCTCAAGCCCTTCGACGAGGAGGGCCTGCTCGGCCGCCTCGCCTCGGCCCCCCTCCTCGTCCGCGTCGACGAGGACAGCCTGTCCAACAACCTGCTCCCGCTCCTGACCGGCGACCGCAAGCAGCTCGTGCTCGAGGTCCGCAACCTCGTCGACGGCCTGTCCGACCCGCGCTTCCAGGTCCGCGAGGAGTCGGAGAAGCAGCTCGTCAACCTCGGCCCGCGCATCAAGTCGATCCTCGACGAGATCGACCCCAACGACCTCGAGTTCGAGGCCAAGCTGCGGCTCGGCTACGCCAAGAAGGAGATCGCGAAGCTCGGGGACGAGGACATCCAGCGGCGCGCGCGGCTCGCCCGCGGCCTCGCCGAGTGCCTCGAGTACCGCCGCGGTCCGGTCGAGTGCCGGGCCCTGATGCTCGCCCTCGACCACATCGACCTCCGCGTCCGGCTGGCCGCGATCCGCTCGCTCGGCGAGCAGCTCCGCGACCCCGCGCTGGCCGCCGAGCACGGCGAGGCCTTCCGCAAGCGCATCGGGAGCGAGCTCGACGAGCTCGACCTCGAGCGCCGCAACGCGGCGATGACGGCCCTCGGTCGGATGCCCGTGAAGGCCTCGGAGGTCCTCTGCGACGAGACCCTCAAGGACGCGTCCAAGGCGCTGAGCCTGCGCTTCCTGGCCCTGCGGATCCTGGCCGAGCGGCTGACGCCGGCCGAGCTCGAGCAGCGCGCCGCCGGGCTCCAGGGCGAGGGCGCCGACCAGCTCCTGACGGCCCTGCGCTGGCTCGTCGCCGACGCCAAGGCGCGGGCCGCCGCCGAGGGCGGCGAGGGCGCGGCCGCCCCGACGCCGACGGCAGTCGAGGTCCTCCTCCGCGACCAGGGCAAGCTGCGGACCTCGCTGCTGGGCGCCGGCGGCGACAAGCTCGAGCTGCTCGCGCCGCCGGAGTTCGGCAGCCTGCAGCAGCTGCGCCTGCCGCGGGCCCAGATCGACCGCATCAAGATCCCGGGCGCCGAGCCCAGGCCCGGCACCGGGACGCTCCTGGTCCTGCTCAAGTCGGGGACCCGGCTGCTGGTCAGCGACCCGGTCTACGACGGCAAGGAGCTGCGCGGGCGCACGCTCGACCGCGACGTCGTCCTCGGGCGGGACCTCCTCTCGGCCCTGATGCCGGCCGGCGCCAAGCCGCGGGCCTACGGCGGCAGCCGCCGCAACGACCAGCTCCGCCTGGCCGACCAGGACGGCAAGCCGGTCGAGGGCAGGCTCGTCAAGGCCGACGGTACCGGGCTCGTGTTCGCCGTCGCCGGCAAGGAGGTCCGCCACGAGTACGCCGGCCTCGGCTCGGTCATGTTCCAGGTCGAGACGCGGCGCGCCGAGGACGTGCGCCTGGGCGACATGAACCAGTACCTGCAGGCCGACCTCCGCGACGGCCAGCGGGTCATCGGCTTCCTCCTGGCCCTCGACGAGAACCGCCTCGTCCTGTCCAGCGGGCCGCTCGGGTCGCTGGTCCTGCCGCTCGGCGACCTCGAGACCATCGGCATGGCCAACTCGGGCCAGGCCCTGACCGGCTTCCGCCTGATCGTCGACTACATCAACAACCGGGTCCTCGAGATCGACGGCGAGGGCCGCGAGGTCTGGGACCTGCCCGACCTGTTCACGCCGATGGACGCCGAGCTCCTCGTCGACGGCAACGTCCTCGTCGCCGAGAACACCGACCCGGCCGTGCGCGAGTACGACCGCGACAAGAAGGTCGTGTGGGAGTACACCAAGCTGTCCGGCCCCCGCGCCGCGCAGCGCCTGCCCAACGGCAACACGCTGATCACCGACCCCGGGATGCAGGCCGTGCTCGAGGTCTCACGCGAGAAGAAGGTCGTGTGGGAGTACGGCGTCGAGCAGGCCAAGCGCAAGGACTTCAAGCCCTTCGACGCCGAGCGCCTGTCCAACGGCAACACGCTGATCACCGACCACGAGGGCGACAAGATCATCGAGGTCACGCCCGACTGCAAGGTCGTGTGGGAGTTCGCCGGCCGCTTCCAGGACGCCGACCGCCTGCCCAACGGCAACACGCTCGCCTGCCGCTCCGTCGGCGCCTCGACCTTCGAGGCCATCGAGATCTCGCCGTCCAAGCAGATCGTCTGGCGCATCCCGCTCAAGGACTTCCCGACCGACGTCGACCGCCTCCCCGACGGCACGACCATCGTCGCCGAGGAGTCCGGCGCCCGGATCTACAACCGCGAGGGCCAGGTGATCTCCCGCGTCTACCCCGACTGGACCCTCGAAGTGAACTCGTACTGAGGTCCTTGGCTTTGGCTGCGGCGGGTTGCGGATCTGCACCCGCTTCCGCTGTTCGAGGGGATCAGGGGTGTCGGACGTCCGATCCGACGGGGCAGCCCTCGTGGGATCCAGCAGGACGCGGGAAACGGTACGGACCGGTGTCGGTCGTCCGATCACGACGGGGGGCCCTTCCGCTCCCGAACCCGCTCCAGACCCCC
Organism: Planctomycetota bacterium; assembly: GCA_041398545.1. GTDB lineage: Bacteria > Planctomycetota > UBA1135 > UBA1135 > JAWKUM01. The sequence goes on from JAWKUM010000018.1 coordinate 42,542, forward strand.
CGTCGGATCACACGACCGACACCTGCTCGAAACGTCTCGACGAATTCCACTGCAAGGATGTTCGGACGACTTGCTCGTCGGCTCACACGTCCGACACGGCACTCCCTCGAACACCAGAAGGGGTACAGAGGGCAACCATCCGAGCGTCCTGGACCGGACCCCAGACGAGTCTATTTCCTTTGAATACCGCTACCGTTCGACTGCGTCAAGGGGACAAACCCGCCGGTCGTGCGCGTCCCGCACATGCAGTAAGCGGGGGAGACCGTTCGACCTCCCTGGCTCGCTGCATGTGGTCGAGGGACGTCGGATCGGACAGGGGGCCTGGAGCGGGTTCGGGAGCGAAACGGCCCCCTGTGTGATCCGACGTCCCTCTCTCGACCCTCTTTGGTAGCACCCAGGAGAAACGCGTACGGCTCACCCGCCCGGCATCACGACGCGCACGACACGGTCGAGGGACGAGGGAAGGTCGAGGGAGCGGAGGAGGGAGCGCGAGCGGTCGAGGTCGCGGGGGCGGTCGTGGATCAGGGCGCGGAGGCCGAGCTGGAGGGCGGCGAGGCCGCGGCGTTGGCCGCCCCAGCGGCGGGCGAGGTCGAGCCAGGCCTCGGCCTGGCGGTAGCAGTCGTTGCGGAACGCGCGGGCGTCGGCGGCGCCGAGGTCGGCGCGGCGGCGCGGGCCGTCGGTGCTGCGCTCGATGACGAGGCGGGCGCGGGCGATGGCGCGGTGGTGCAGCTCGTCGAGGCCCGGGTCCTCGTAGTCGATCTCGCGCGCGCGGGCGATGCGGTCGCGCAGGGCCTCGGCGTGCTCGAGGCCGGGCAGGGCGCGGAGCTCGCGGTCGGCCGCGTCGATGCGGCCGAGGTCGAGCAGGACCCAGGGCCAGGCCCGGGTTACGTCGCGGCCGAGGCGGGGCAGGACGAGCGAGCCGCCGGCCAGGACGAGGAGCAGGAGCATGGCCTCGAGCAGGCGCGTGCGCAGGCGGTAGCCGTGTCGGGGGTCCTCGCGCGTCGCGACCTCGCCGAGGAGCTGGAGCCGCTCGTCGATGCTCGGCTCGAACACCGTGCCCTCGTCGCGCAGCTCGCGGCCGAGCCGGGACAGGACGCGGTCGAGCCCGTCGCCGCGCGACGCGAGGTCGGCCTCGTGCACGTAGCGACGGTGCAGGAAGGCCAGCATGCCGACCTCGAAGAACGCGAAGCTGCCCAGCACGAGGGCGAGCAGGCCCCGGTCCGCGGCGGGCGGCGTGCCGAGCAGGACGAGCAGCGTGAAGCACAGGGTCAGGCTCCCGCCGAGGAGCGCGAGGCGCAGGCCCGGGCGCAGGCGGAGGACCGCGAGAGCCTGGCGCAGCCAGGTCTCGAGCTCGTGCGGGTGGGCGAGGTCGACGACCCGACGCGGCAGGAGGACCAGCGGCCGGAGCCAGCCGATGAACCGCGGCCGCCAGCCGGGCGTGTCCTCGTCGAGGAGCGCGACGCGGCCGAGCGTGACCCCCAGCGACCGGCCGAGCTCGCGCACGGCCTCGGCCCAGGGGCCGGGGCGCGGCGGCGAGGTGTCGAGCAGGCGCGGCACCCAGAGCCCGTGCAGGGCCCAGGCCAGCAGGGCCCCCAGCAAGGCCAGCGCGCCCTCGGCGAAGCGCAGCTCCTCGACCAGGGACCAGCCGAGCTGGGTGCGGCCGACGACGTCGACGGCGAGCGTCCCGCCGACGAGGACCGGCAGCCAGGCCAGGGTCCGCCGCAGGCGCAGCCAGGCCGGGGCCGGCGTCCCGGCGATGCGCAGCGAGGACAGCAGCCCGAGGGCCTGGAACCACAGGAACGGGAACAGGACCAGGAGCTCGCGCAGGGTCCAGGTCGTCGGGCCGAGCACGCGCTCGACGAAGACGATCCACTCGCCGGGGAACAGGCAGACGGCGAACCCGACCAGGGGGACGGCCGGCAGCACGGCGCGGAGCAGCCGCAGCGGGGCCGGCGCCCGCAGCCCGCGGCGCTCGAAGTCCACGCGCATGAGCCCGCCGAAGAGCTGCAGGCCGATCAGCACGAAGATCGTCGCCAGGAACCAGCTCAGCCCGCGCGGCAGGCCGGGCCCGCCCTCGTCGAAGCCGAGCAGCCCGGCGAGGGCGCGCAGGCCGAGGGCGAGCAGGAGCTGCCAATCAACCGCCATCGCCGCCGCCGCCCTCCTCCTTGCCGCCGCCGTCCTTCTTGCCGTCGCCGTCCTTCTTGCCGCCCTCCTCGCCCTCGCCGCCGCCCTCGTCCTCCGGCGGCGTGCCGCGGCCGAGCCGGGCGTGCTTGACGAGCAGCGCCTCGAAGCGCGGGTCCTTGCGCAGCGGGTCGATGTCGTGGTCGCTCTGGAGGAGGTTGTCGCGCACGTACATCGGCCCGGCCGCCAGGGCCTTGTCGAGCACGTCACAGGCCTCGTCGACCTTGCCGAGCCGGCACAGGGCGCAGCAGAGGTTGTAGCGCAGGCCGGCCAGGGCCTCGTCGCCCTCGCCCTCGCGCATGGCCAGGCACTCGCGGTAGCAGGCCGCCGCCTTGTCGTAGCGGCGCGCGTCCGACCACAGCCGGCCGAGCTTCTCGAAGCACTCGCGCCGGCGCGCGTCCTGCGTCGACTTCGTGCCCTCCTCGAGGATCTTGATGTTGTCGTCGAGCCGCCTCGTGTCGCCGAGCTCGGCCAGGTACAGGATCGCCTGGCTGCGCAGCTCGGTCGCGAGCATCGCGTCGTCGGCGATGGCCGAGAGCTGCTTCAGGGCGCGCTTGCCGGGGCGCTCCTCCTGGTCGCGCAGGGCGCGCACGACCCAGGTCTCGCGGCCCGGGGCGGCCAGGGCGTCGTCGACCTCGAGCATGCGCAGCAGGAGCTCGACCCCGGGCCTGCCGAAGGCCCGGAAGGCCTCGAACTGCCCCGGGTAGATCGAGCCGCCGTGCTCGGCCGCGGCCATCCCGGAGAGGAAGATCTCGCGCGCGGCCTGCTGGACGCGCTCGCGGAGCTTGAGCAGGGCGGCGAGGCCGGGCCTGCCGGCGGCGACGAGGGCGTCGCGCGCGGGGCCGTCGTCCTTGGGCGCGCACAGCGCGGCGGCCAGCTTGTCCGGCAGGCCGTCGGCGCTGCCGGCCTCGAGCTCCTCCTCGTCGGGGAAGCCGAGGGCCAGCGCGCGGCTGCGGGCCAGCCAGGCGCCGACCTCGGCGAGGTCCGCGCGGTCGGCCCGCCCGAGCGCGGCGAGGGCGTTGCGGACCTCGCGCACGGTGGCGGCCTCGCGGCCGACGAGCCAGTCGAGCACGACCTTGCGGTCGGCGGCGTGGTCGGGGCCCTGGGCTTCGGCGGGACGGCCGTCCTGGGGGAGCAGGGTGGCGAGCAGCAGGCAGAGGGTCTTCATGGCGCACCTCGGGGGCGAGACAGGCTAGCCGCCCGCACCGCCCGCGAGGAGGCCCGAGGCGCCTACTCCTGCTTGCCCTGGTCCTTGCCTTGGTCCTTGCCCGCGCCTCCGTCCTTCTCCCAGCGCTCCTTGGCCTCGCCCTTCAGGCGCCGGTTCCAGTCCTCGACCTCCTGGAGGTACTGGCTCAGCCGGGCCAGGCGGTTGCGGGCCTCACCCGACACCTGGTTGTAGTCGTCCTTGAGCGCCTCGAGCAGGAACGGGATGGCCTTCTCGTCGAAGGTCCGCCCGATGCCGCTGACCGCCAGCTCCCGGATCGCCGGGTCACCGTGCTTCAGGAACCGGCCGAGGAAGTCGATGTTCCGCGCCTCCTTGGCGTCGCCGATGATCTGCAGGACCGGATGGAGCAGCTCGGACCGCCCGGCGAGCCCCTGCTTGGCGGCCAGGGCGACGCAGACGTCGCCGCGGCTCGTCGACGGCAGGGAGTACAGGAACGTCGTCAGGCTGTCGGGCACCTCGGCGCCCGGCGGCAGCTCGGTCAGCCGCTCGACCAGGGCCTTGCGCAGCTCCTCGTCCTCGGCCGCGACCTTGCGCTGCAGCACGAGCTGGAGCAGGTCCCGGTGCCGGGGGCTCGCCAGCGCGGCCTCGGCGACGGCCTTCTCGGCGACGTCCTTGCGGGCGAACAGGGCCTGGCCGGCGACGTAGGCCAGCTCCTCGTCGTCGAGCAGGCCGAGCAGGACCTTGCGGCCGGCCTGACCGGTCATCTTGTCGAGGCAGCGGACGAGCCCGCGCGCGAGCTCGACGCGCTCGGGGTGCTGGCCCATCGCCGCGCGCTCGGCGGCCAGGGCCTCGAGCACGGCGCCCTCGCTGGCGTCGCCGGCCCAGGAGTCGACGGCCGCGAGGAAGGCCTGGGCGACGTCGCGGATGCGGGCCTCGGACCAGCCTTTGCGGGCGAGGTCGAGCGCGGTGGCGAGCTGGGCCTCGCCGAGGCCGTCCTTGCGGATGCAGGCATAGGCGAGGTTGGCGCGCTGCCTGACCTGCTTGGCGCTGGGGACGGCGGGACCACGGACCTCGATCAGCTGGGCCAGCAGGGGGAAGTGCTCGGGCAGGAACTGCCGCGCGATCAGCTTGGCGGTCTCATCGAGGTAGTGGAGCCCGTTCTGCAGGGTCTCGTCCCAGTCCTCGAACGTGCGGTACAGCCACAGCATGTCGGGCACGTGCTCGGGCCGGCCGGAGCGCTGGAGCACCTGCAGGATGTCGGCCTCGTTGAAGCCGAGCCCGGGCAGCTCGCGGATCCGCGCCAGCAGGAGGCCGTGGCCGGCGTCGCGCTGCAGCATGTTGCGGGCCATCATCCGGCGGTTCTGGTCGGGGTGGTCGAGCAGGTCGACGAGCTCGGGGAGCTTGCCGGTCATGTCCGGCTGGGCCATGAGCTGCTGCTGGACGAGGCTCCAGCCGTACTGGTCGTCGAGGGCCAGCAGGCGTCGGCACTGGGCGACGTCGAGGCGGACCTTGCTGCGCTGCAGCCCGCCGATGATCTTGCGCACGTCGTCCTCGTCGCGGGCCTGGGTCAGGGCCTCGAACAGCAGGGTCGGCCAGGGCTTGCGCCGGCTCAGCACGCGGTCGAGGAGCAGCTCCCGGCCGGCCGGGTCGAGCTTGCGGTAGAGCGCCAGGGCCTGGTCCTCGGCGTCCTCGGGCATCAGCCGCACCCAGGTCTCGACGGCGGCGTTGCGTACGCTGGCCTCGACGTCGCCGAAGCACTTCTCGAGGAACGGGAACAGCCCCTCCGGGTACGGCGGGTCGAACTCGCGCAGCATGTGCACGTAGCGGTAGCGGAGCTGCGGCGAGGCGACCGTCATGGCCTTCTGGACCTCCGTGAGCAGCCGGAGCGGCTCGGTGCCGATCCCCGACAGGGCCTGCACGGCCTCGTAGCGGACCTGGTCGCGGGATGACTCGAGGGCCTTCGCGACGAGGCGTCGGCGGTCGTCGACCGGCAGGTCGTCGAGGAGGTTGGCCGCGAACAGCTGGCGGTTGGGGTCCTCGTCGACGAGGTAGCGCTCGGCGATCGCCGTGAGGTCCTTGGACGGGTAGCGGCCGAGCAGCTTCTGCGCGTTCTGCAGCCCGAAGGGGCCGAGGTCGTCGAGCTCGGCGAGGAGGCTCGGGACCATCAGCACGCCGAGCGACGACAGGCTCTCGTACGCGGCCTTGACCCTGAGGTCGTTGGTGCTGCCCTCGTCGAGACGCTTGATCAGGCGCCGGACCGGGTCGCCGGCGGGCTCGTCGGGCCGGCCCTGCGCGGCCGCGACCTTCTCCTTCTCCTGCTGCGCCCAGGTCGCGAGGTCGCCGCCGAGGGCGGCGATCGCGTCGAGGCAGGCCACGCGATCCTCGTCGCGGCCCTGCTTCTCGTACAGCGCCGCGAGCTCCTTCCAGGCCTCGCTGCGCTCCTGCACGTTGCCGCTCCCGGCCAGGGCCTTGAGCTTGACCTCGGCCTGCTGGACCTGGCCGCCGACGATCAGCAGGCGGATCGGGTCGAGCTTGCCGGAATGGGTGGACGTCTGGGCCGACGCGGCGCCGAGGCACAGGGTCAGGATCGAGGCAGTCAGGGTCGTCATCGCGTTCCTCCGGGTCTGGGTCGTTCGCGTCGATCGACGCAGAGTCTGCCCCGCCCTCGCGGCGCCGTTGTCAGCAGGCCGTCAAAGCCGCGCAGGTCATCGCCGCGGCGCGCGTCTGACAGGCCGCTGACAAGCCCTCGTCCCCGGGGGCTAGGATCTGCGCCATGCCTCGTCCCGCAGCCCTGCTCGCCGCCACCCTCGTGGTCCCCGCCCTGCTGGTCGGGGCCTGGGCGTGGATCGGGCTCGGCGGCCGGATCGAGCGGCTCGAGCAGGACGAGCAGCGCCGTGCCACGGAGGTCCTGACCGAGCGGCACGCGTTGCTCGTCACGAAGCTGCGCGCCGAGCAGGACCACATGACGGTGCTGTCGCTCGACGAGCGCGGCCGCGTCCTCGGCCCCTTCGCCGAGGACCCGCCGGCCGGCGCCGCGGTCGGCTTCGAGCGCAGCGCGGCGGCGCGCATCGGCCTCGAGCTCGAGGCGCGCGGCCAGGGCGTCGAGGCGCTGCCGTTCCTCGAGGCCGCGGCCATGGCCGGGACCGAGGACGCGACGCAGCGCCTCGCCCGGGCCCGGGCGCTGCTCGCCGCGGGCCGCGGCGAGGCGGCCCTGACGGCGCTCGAGGATCCGACCCCGCTGCCCGACGGCGACCCGCTGCCGTGGGCCACGCGCCGCCTGTGGCTCGAGATCCACGTCCTCGCCGAGCTCGGCCGGACCTCGGAGGCCCAGGGGCTGCGGACGCGAGCGCACTGCTTCGACCTGCGCCTGCCGCTGCGCGCGGCCGAGGCCTTCGAGCTCGTCTGCGCCGCGCAGCTCGGCCCCGCGCGCGCGCCCATCGACAAGGAGCGGTTCCTGACCACGGTGCGCGGGGCGACCCTGCTCGAGGCCGTCCCGATCCCGACCGAGCGGCAGCTCGTCGAGGTCCCCGGCGGCGGGCTCCTGCTGCGCCTCGCCCAGGACCGGTTCCTCGTCGTGCCGCAGGGGGTCCTGCGCGCCCAGCTGCGCTACGCGGTCGGGCCCGGCGACGGCTGGGAGGTGCGGACCTCGGACGAGGCGAGCGGCGGAGACGACGCGGCGCGCCTGGCGGTCCCCGGGCTCGGGGCGGACCTCGTCGCCGTCCCCGACGGCACGCCCGAGAGCGCGCTGCTGAGCGGCCTGGGGCGCGGCCTGCTGTGGCTCGCGCTGCTCGTGTTCGGCGCCGGCAACCTCCTCGTCTGGCGCACGCTGCGCCGCGAGGAGCGCCTCGCGCGGCTGCGCAGCGACTTCGTCGACCTCGTCTCGCACGAGCTGCGCACGCCGCTGACGGCCCTGTCGCTCAAGGCCGAGATGCTGGCCCACGGCGAGGTCCCGCCGGCCAAGGTCCCCGAGTACCAGCTCGGCCTCCTCGCCGAGGTGCGCCGGCTCTCGGGGCTGGTCGCGAGCGTCCTCGACTTCGCGCGGCTCGAGAAGGGCCGCGCCCGGCTCGAGCGACGCCGCGTCGCGGCCCGCAGCCTCGTGGCCGAGGGCCTGCGCGAGGCCCGCCCGGCGCTCGAGCTCGGCGGCCAGCGGCTCGAGGTCGACGCGCCCAGGGAGCTGCCCGAGGTCGAGGTCGACGTCGAGCTCCTGGCCCGCGCGCTGTGCAACCTGATCGAGAACGCGGCCAAGTACGCGCCGGCGGGGTCGACGATCCGGGTCACGGCCGGCGTCGTGGACGGCCGGCTGCGGCTCGCGGTCGCCGACGAGGGCCCGGGGATCCCGCGGGCCGAGCGGGACCGGATCTTCGAGCCGTTCGCCCGCGGCCGGGCCCACGCGGCGATCCCGGGCACGGGCCTCGGCCTGGCCCTCGTGCGGCAGGCCGTCGAGGCCCACGGTGGGACGATCGCGGTCGAGGACCGCCTCCCGCACGGCGCCCGCTTCGTCGTCGAGCTCCCGACCGGAGCGGCCGCGTGAGGTCCCTGCTCGTCATCGAGGACGACGCCGGCATCCGGCAGAGCCTCGTCGACTTCTTCGAGGTCCGCGACTGGCTCGTGCGCCCGGCCCCCGACCTCGGGGCCGCGCGGGCGGCGCTGGCCGAGGGCGCCTACTCGGCGATCCTCCTCGATCTGCTGCTGCCCGACGGCGACGGCCTCGACCTGCTCGAGGAGCTGCGCGGCAGGCCCGACGACACGCCGGTCCTCGTCCTGACGGCGCGCGGCGAGGAGCGCCAGCGCATCCGCGGGCTCGAGCTCGGCGCCGACGACTACGTCGTCAAGCCGTTCAGCGCCTACGAGCTGTCGGCGCGGCTCGAGGCCGTGCTGCGCCGGACCGGGACCCGCAACACGCTGGTCGGGCTCGGCACCGTCGAGGTCGACCTCGAGGCCCTCGAGGTCCGCCGCGACGGCGAGGCCCTGCCCCTGCTGCCCAAGGAGGCCGACCTCCTGCGCTACCTGCTCCGCAACGCCGGCCGCACGGTCGGCCGGGACGCGATCCTGCGCGAGGTCTGGGGCTACGACTCGCTGCCGGCCACGCGGACCGTCGACACCCACGTCTACGAGCTGCGCAAGAAGCTCGAGCAGGACCCCCGCAGGCCCCGCTTCCTGCTGACGGTCCACGGCGTCGGGTACCGGCTGCGGACCGACCCCGACGAGGACGGACGCGGGCCCTGAAGCGGCGGGGCCCCGCTCAGGCGAGGCCGTCGGGGAGCAGGAGCTCGCCCTCGAACACCGTCACCGCCGGCCCGCGCTTGACGACCGCCCCCGCGGCCGTCCAGGTCACGACGAGCTCGCCGCCGAGCAGCCGGATGCGCACCGGGTCGCCGCGCGCGGCGTGCCCGGCCGCGACGGCGGCGACGCCGACGGCGCAGGCGCCCGACCCGCAGGCCATCGTCTCGCCGGTGCCGCGCTCCCAGGTGCGCTGCACGAGGACGCCGTCGGCCCCGGGCCGCCACAGCTCGACGTTGACGCGCTCGGGCCAGGCCCCGTCGCGCTCGATCGTCGGGCCGATCGCGTCGAGCGGGAGCTCGGCCGGGTCGCGGTCGACGAGGATCGCGACGTGCGGGTTGCCCATCGACAGCGTCCAGGCCCGGCACGACCGGCCGTCGACCGGCAGGGCCAGCTCGATCGGGCCGCCCGCCGGCATGGCGACGACCTCGAGCGCGAGCTCCGAGGCGCCGGCCACGAACGGGACGCGGGCGGCCTCGAACACCGGCGCGCCCATGTCGACCGCGACCTCGACGACGCCCCCGTCCCGCCACTCGAGGGCGCAGCGGCGGACGCCGTCGCCCATGTCCACGTCGAGCACCGCCGCCTCGCCGCCGCCCCGCTCGGCGAGGTAGCGCGCGACGCAGCGCAGGGCGTTGCCGCACATCGCGCTCTCGGAGCCGTCGGCGTTCCACATCCGCATGCGGCCGCCGCCGTCGCGCCCGGACAGCAGCACGAGGCCGTCGCTGCCGACGCCGTGGTGCCGGTCGGCGACGCGGCGGGCCAGGCCGGGGGCCACGGCCTCGACCCGCGCCGCGAGCGCGGCGCCCAGGCGGTCGAGGTCGACGTAGACGTAGTCGTTGCCGCACCCCTCCATCTTGACGAACGGCAGCCTCGTCGCGCGCACGGTCACCCCCCGTCCCCGCTCAGCGGTAGCTCTGCGGCGCGATCCAGTGCAGCCAGTCGAGGTGCACCAGGAGCTGCAGGGCGACGGAGTAGACCAGGATCGGCGCGAAGTTCCGCTCCTTCAGCGCCAACCAGGCCATCAGCACGAGGGCCGTCAGGATGACGATGATGACGAAGCCGGCCGGCTCCTTGGAGATGTTCAGCACGCCGTTGAACATCAGGAGCTGGACGATCGACAGCAGGCCGATGGACACGTAGACGACCTTGCCCCACTTGGCGTCCTGCTCGCGGTTCTGCTGCTGGAAGAAGCCGATGAACGCGATCACGAGGCAGACGGTCGCCGACAGGCTCATGAGGTCGAGGTCCATGGGCCCGGATCATAGCCGGGGGCCCCGACCGACCCGAACGCCGTTGTCGGCCCCGGGCCCCCGCGGGGCCGGGCCGCCGGGGGCTCAGGGCAGCTCGTAGGCCGCGCCCTCCTCGGGCACGACGACGTCGCCGAAGCCCTCGGACAGGAGCCGGTCGCGGAACGCGAACGAGCTCTCCTCCTCGCCGTGCACCACGAAGGTCCGCCGCGTCGTCGGCGCGAGGTGCCGCAGGTTGGCCGCGATCTCGTCCTCGTCCCCGTGGGCCGAGGCCCCGTAGGCCTTCTCGATCCTGGCCCGGACGGTGAACTCGCGGCCGTGGATCCGGACCCGGTCGTTGCCGTCGACGAGCTTGCGGCCGAGGGTGTGCCGGGCCTGGAAGCCGGCGATCAGGACCGTGTCCTCCTCGCGGCCGAGGCTGACCTTGAGGTGGTGGACGATCCGGCCGCTCTCGCACATCCCCGAGGCGGCGAGGATGACGAGCGGCCCCTCGAGCTGGTTGAGGCCCTTGCTCTCCTCGACGTCGCGCACGTAGCGGAGGCCCTCGTAGAAGAACGGGTTCTTGCCCTGCTCGATGAGCTTGCGGGTCGCCCCGTCGAAGCACTCGGGGTGGTCCGCGACGACCTTGGTCGCCTTGGTCGCCAGCGGCGAGTCGACGAAGATCCTGATGTCGGGGATCCTCCCCGCGTCGCGCAGCTCGTGCAGGCGGTAGACGATGGCCTGGGTCCTGCCGACGGCGAAGGCCGGGATCAGCAGCCGCCCCCCGCGCTCGACGGCCTCGTGCACGAGGCGCACGAAGAGGTCGTCGAGCCCGCTCCGGTCCGGATGCCGGCGGCCGCCGTACGTCGACTCGGTCATCAGGACGTCGACCTCCGGCAGGTGCGCCGGGTCGCGGAGGATGAGCTGGCCGGGCCGGCCGTGGTCGCCGGTGAAGGCGAGGCGCCGGTCCCCGTGCGGCGAGCGCAGGTCCAGCACGACCATCGCCGAGCCGAGGATGTGGCCGGCGTCGAGGAACTCGAGCGAGATCCGGTCGCTGAGGTCGACCCGCTCCCGGTACGGCACCGTCTTGAACAGCTTCATCGTCCGCGGCACGTCGTCGGGCTCGTAGAGCGGCGAGAACGCGCGCTGGCCCGCCCGCTTCTTGCGGTTGAGCCAATCGGTGTCCGACATCTGGATCTGCGCCGAGTCCTCGAGCAGGAGCTCGCAGAGGTCCCGCGTCCCCGGCGTCGACCAGATCCTGCCCCGGTAGCCCCGGCGCACGAGGACCGGCAGCGTGCCGCTGTGGTCGATGTGCGCGTGCGACAGCACGACGTGGTCGAGCCTCGAGGTGTCGATCGGGAACCCGAGGTTGGCCTTGTAGCTCTCCTCGCGCCGGCCCTGCACGAGGCCGCAGTCGAACAGGAGCCGCTCCCCCTCCCACTCGAGCAGGTGCTTGGTGCCGGTGACGTTCCGGACCGCGCCGTAGAACCTCAGCGTGCCGGCCATCTACCTGTGGACCTCGATCGTCTGCCGCGTCACGAGCCCGAGCGTCACGAGGAAGATCAGGGCGTCGTCCCAGGCGACGTACGTCTCGATCCGGTAGCTCGTCGCGTCTCCGGCGAGGCTGCGGCCGTCGACGCGGAGGAGCGGGAACAGCCCCCAGACGAGGTACCAGTTGGTCGCCTGGACCCGCTCGTCCCCGGCCGGCCCGCCGCCGACGGTGTGCTGCACGCCGAGGCAGGAGGTCGTCAGGCAGAGCAGGGCGAGGACGGCGACGGCGCGTCGCGGGGTCATGCGGTCCACCTCGTGCGGAGCGGGTTGCGGCTCGGTCCGTCGGTCGCGCGCCGCCGGCGTCAACGGCGACCCTCGGCGCCGTCCGCCGCCCGCCGCGGGACAGCTTCGACCTCCCTATTAGAGGAGGCGGGCAAGCCCTTCCCAAGCGCGTCCCAGGCACATTTCTCGGCCCCGTCGAGGGCCGCGCGCAGGCGCTCCTGCCAGGCCGCGAGGTCGTCGCGCCCGAGCTCGCGCGGCACGGCCTGCGGGTCCGCGTAGTGGACGTGGATCCGGGCGAAGGGCCTGGGCACGCGCAGGCGGTCCCACGACCGCGCCTCCCACATCCGCGAGACGGCGATCCCGATCGGCAGCAGCAGCCGGCCGGTGCCCGCCGCGAGCCAGATGCTGCCCTGCTGCACGCTGCCCTTGGGCCCGCGCGGCCCGTCGGGGGTCACGACGATCGGGATCCCGCGCGGCACGCGCATGAGCTCGCGCAGGGCCTGGGCCGCCCCGCGCGACGTCGAGCCGCGGACCGAGCCGTAGCCGAAGCGGCGCGCGGCCTCGGCGATGAGCTCCCCGTCGCCGTGCCGGCTGATCAGCACGCGCACGTCGTGCTCGCGGTGGACGAAGGTCAGCGGGAGGATCGAGTGGTGGAAGCACGCGGCCAGGGCCCCGCGCGGATCGCCGAGCGCGGCGTCGCGGGCCTCGAGCCCGGTCTTGGTGCAGCGGCAGGTCGCGGCCAGGAGCTTGAGCAGCGGCGTCGCGGCCGCGGCCACGCGGCGGGCCTTGCGCCGCCTGCGCTCGCGCCTGTCCGCGTCGCCGCCGGCCTCGCTCACGCGCGCGGCTCCGTGCCGTCGAGCTCCCGCCACGTGGCCTCGAGGACGGCCTCCTCGTCATCCTCGCGGTCGAGCCGCGCCCCGGCCTCGGCCTCCCGCCGGTTGCGGCGGCGCAGCACGAGGACCATCAGCGGGATGCTCGAGAACATCAGCACCTCGAACAGGTGGTTGCGGACCAGGGCGAACAGGCCCCCGCCGGCGGACTCCCACTGCAGCCACGCCGCCTCGAGCTCGGTGAAGGTGTGGTCCTCACGGTCGTACAGGATGCCGTCGAGGGTTCGCCCGGGCGAGGCCAGCCAGGCCTCGGCCGTCGCGAGGACCGCCCGCAGGCCCAGGCGGCCGACGCAGTAGCCGAAGTAGGACAGCGACTGGGCGTAGGCGAGGCGGCGGTCGCGCGCGTCGCGGGGCATCGCGCGGTCGAGGTCGGCCCAGGCCACGAGCCGGCCGAAGGCCAGGTTGGTCGCCAGGACCTCGTCGCTGCCGCCGTAGTAGCCCTCGCCGGCCAGGTACTGGGCGAAGCCCTCGTGGAACCAGGCCGGCAGGCGCCGGGCACCCCCCGCCAGGGCGAGCTCCCGCTCGCCGAGCCAGACGTGGGCGAGCTCGTGGAGCAGCGTCGTGCGCAGGTCGTCGGGCGGGGCCGAGCCGAGCTTGGCCCGGACGAGCCAGATCCTCGCCTCGTGGAGCTCGGCCAGGCCGACGGTCATCCCGACGAAGGCCTCGCGGATCGGGGCCGGCAGGTCGCCGAGCCGCGGCACGAGGTGGAGCTCGACCGTGCGCGGGAAGGGCCGGCCGAGCCGGCGCTCGAGCACGCGGGCCAGCCGGTCGGCGTCCCGGCCCACGGCCGCCCGGACCTCCGGCCCCAGCGCCGGCGCGACGACCCGGACCCGGGCGTCCTGGAGCCCCCCCTGCGGGACCGCCGGGAGCGGGGACCGACCCGCGGCCAGGACGCTGAGGACGAGCGGCAGGATCGGGATCATCGGATCGGCGAGCAAGAAAGAGGCCCGGGGGCCGTCGTTGTGGGGCCCCGGCGCCGCTGGCCCCGGTGACCGAGGCTCCTATAGACTCCGGCCGAGAAGAGGGAAAGGCGGAGGTCCGCTCCTTGCACGCGTCGAGGAGGCCGCGGCCACATGTCCGGCCCCCGTCAACCCGTTGGAGGAAACCATGTCGGCCAAGCTTTCCGTGACGCTGCTCCCCCTGCTCGCGCTGCTGCCCGGGCTCGCGCTGATGTCCCAGGAGACCCAGGGCCAGGAGGCCGCGCAGGAGCTCGTCGTGACCTTCGGCAGCCTGCGCTACACGACCCCATCGGGGCAGGACCAGAGCCTGCAGGCCAAGTACCTGCGCAAGATCTCCCTGGTCCGCTCCGACGACGGGCGCGCGTCCTGGCTCGAGCTGTTCTTCCAGAACGGCGACTACGTCTATGTCCAGGTCGACAGCGTGACCTTCTACCAGGCCACGACGACGACGACCTCGGCCAAGGTCCTCGTCAACCGGATCGGCAAGGACGAGCTCGGCTGGCCGCGCGTCATGCAGTGACGCGCGGCGCGTCGGGCGGCGCCGGGCTCAGGCCAGGAACCCGACCTTGTCGAAGCGCTTGCCGAGCACGACGGCCGGGTCGACCTCGAGGACGCCGTCGAGCAGCTCGGTGTAGATCCCGCGGAAGTCGACCGTGTGCTTGAGGTCGCCGCCGCGGAGCAGGTCGGTCAGGCTCGGGGGCTCGCCGTGGAGGCCGCCCTTGACCCCGCCGCCCATGACCAGGGACACGCTCGCCGTCCCGTGGTCGGTGCCGCCGCTCTGGTTCTCGCGGACCCGGCGCCCGAACTCCGAGAACACCAGGACCGTGACGCGGTCGAGCAGCTGCTGCCGCTCGAGGTCCTTGGCGAAGGCCGCCAGGGACTGGTCGAGCTGGGTCAGGAGGTTGTTCTGCCGCCCGGCCTGGCCGGCGTGGGTGTCGTACCCGCCGTGGTAGGTGTAGTAGACGCGGGTCGGCAGGCCGCCGGCGATCAGGCCGGCGACGATGCGCAGGCTCGGCGCGAGCCCGTTGCCGGGGTAGCGCACGGGGGTCTTGTACTCCTGGGCCCGGCGCCGGACGTCGGCGGAGGTCCGCTCGGCGTCCTCGGCCGTGCGCCGCAGCGCGTCGAGGACCGACGAGGGGTCGTCCTCGCGCTTCTTGGCGATCTCCTTGAACGCGCTCTCCTCGTCCTTGGCCCCGACGTACCGGTAGCTCTGCGGGTCGCGGAAGGACACGGGCTTGCAGCGCCGCCCGTTGAGCGAGAGCGGCGGGTTGTCGCCGAAGTTGATCGACAGCTCGGCCGGGGCCTCGTCCTTGGCGCCGAGCACGTCGAGCGCGCGGCCGAGCCAGCCGAAGCGCAGGTCCTTGCCGGTCGGGTCGGCCGAGTGCCAGATGTCCATCGACTTGAAGTGCGACCGGTTGGGATCGGGGTAGCCGACGCCGCGGATGACGGCGAGCTTGCCGCCGTCGACGAGTTCCTTGCAGCCCTTGAGCGCCGGGTGGAGCGCGAAGCCCTCGCCGACCGCCAGGGCGTCCTTGGGCTGGATCCGGATCCGGGGCCGGACCTTGGCGTACTCGGGGTCGCCGATCGGGACGAGCGTGTTGAGCCCGTCGTTGCCGCCCGAGAGCTGGACGACGACGAGGATGCGGTCCTTGGTCGCGCCGGCCGCGTCCCGGTCCTGGAGGATGGCCCGGGCCAGCAGGGGGTCCCTGCCGCGGCCGAGGAACCAGAGGCCGGCCCCGGCGACGCCGAGGCCGAGGAAGCTGCGTCGGTCGAAGCGGTCGTGCATGTCTCCTCCGGGGCTGGTCATCGGATCAGCACAGCTGGAACTCGGGGGTGCTCATGATGAGGTGCAGGAGCTTGCGGAGCTTGGCCTCGGAGGCCACCGAGTGGAGCTTGTCGAATTCGAGCGGCGTGCTGCCGTCGGCGCCCTTGACGTAGTCGACGAGGGCCTGCCGGCGGGCCTCGGGCAGCGGGGCGAACAGCATCCGGGTCAGGAGGGCGTCGACGAGGTCCTCGGCCGACCGCGCGCCGGTCGCGGCGCACAGGCCGCTGACGTCGATCCCCGAGTCCCAGCGCCCGAGCTGGCGGAAGACCGCGCCGCGGGCGCCGCGCATCTCGCCCATGCCCATCTCGGTGGCGAGCTCGCGGGCCTGCCGCTGGTTCATGCCGGCCGTGCTGTCCTGGTCGCCGAGCTTGACGATGATCCCGCTGAGGTTGTTGCGGTCGAGCATCGTCGCGGTCGTGATCCACGCGAGGCCGCCCTCCCAGCCCTTGACGTTGGGCGGCATGAGGAGCGACTGGCCGAGCTTGTCGCAGGCCGCGAGGCAGGCGACCGGGGGCGGCGGGTTCATGCCGAGCATGCGCACCGTCGAGACGACGAACTCGACCGGGCTCTTGACCTGGCGGCCGCGGACCCCGGGGGCGTAGAAGGCCTCGCTGCGGAGGATCGCCCGCAGCAGCGGCTTGAGCTCCCACTCGCTGCCCGCGAGCACGGCGCCGAGGGCGGCGCGCAGCTCGGGGTCGGGCTGGCCGGCGGCCAGGAAGGTCCAGACCTTCCCGGCGACGTACGGGGCGCAGGCGTCCTGCTCGAGGAGGTGGTCGAGGACCTCCTCCCCGCCGAGGTTGCCCTCCTTGCCGAGGAAGGTCTTGCGGCCGAAGTCGTGCTGGCCGCGGTTGAACACGAAGGTCCCGCGCCGGCCGTCGACCTGCCAGCCGGTGAACGCCCGCGCGGCCTCCTTGATGTCCTGCTCGGTGTAGTTGCCGATGCCGAGCGTGAACAGCTCCATGACCTCGCGCGCGTAGTTCTCGTTGGGGCGGCCCCGCCGGTTCTGCTGGTTGTTGAGGTACAGCAGCATGGCGGGGTCCCTGGAGACCTCGTGCAGGAGCTCGCCGAAGTTGCCGGTCGCGTGGCGCCGCAGCAGCTCGTTCTGCTGCCAGATGAAGGTGGCGTTGCGGACGTCGCGGTACGAGGACGTGAAGTGGCCGCTCCAGAACAGGGTCATCTTCTCCTCGAGCGGGCGCAGGCCGCGCAGCATCCGCTCCATCCACCACGCGCGCAGGACGAGGAACTTCTGGCCGTCCTCGCGACGCCGCTCGTTCTGCAGCTTGCGCCGCTCGTCCTCGCTCAGCTTCTGGTACGCGCGGCGGTCGACCGGCTCGGCCTGGGGCACGTCGATCGGCCCGACGATGTCGGGTCGCTTCTCGTAGTCGACGAGCCAGGCCACGGCGCCCTCGAGGCCCATGCGGTGCAGCCGCGCGACCTCGTCCGGGGTGCCGCCGAAGCCGGCGCGGAACAGCAGGTGCCGGGCGTCCTCGAGCGTGAAGCTCGCCGGGTCCTTGGGGGCAAGGGGGTCGCCGCCGGCCGGGGCGGGCCGGACCAGGGCGAGCGCGAGCGACAGCGTCAGGAGGATTCTCATGTCGGCGACTCCATCGGGCCCGGCCCGTCCGGCGGGACCCCTGCGAAGGCTTCCCCGGATACGCCCCGCGGGGACGGCTCTCGGTCCCGGCATTGTAAGAACCCCGGGCCCGCTCCGGGATCGCGTCGCTCGGTCCCTTCCCATCGCGACCACGCCCCCCGGATCCAGGGGGGAGGGGCCGGTCTCCGAAAGGGAGAGTCGGATCTCCGCATCCTGCAAGCCCTTACCGGAACCGATCTTGGCCGACCTGCTGCGCAAAGAGGAGTTCGAGGCTCGTACCCTCCTGACGATCAAGGAGGTACGTGAGGTCTTCGGCATCGCGCGGTCCACGGTCTACCGCTGGCTCGACCGCTGCTGGTTGCGCAAGGCCGGTCAGGTGCAGGCGCCGGAGGAGGGCGGCAACCAGAAGATCTCGCTGCTCGAGATCCTCGATGCGGACCTCCAGACGCAGTTCGACGACTGGGTCCGGAACGAGCGGGCCGAGGGTCGCCCGGTCCGGTTCATCGTCCAGGACCTCGTCGACGAGGAACCGGTCGAGCTCGAGCTCGAGCCCGGGAGCGAGGACCCCGAGCGGCTGCTGGCCGAGCTCGACGTCCTGCTCGAGCGGCTGTCCCGGCAGACCATCGAGCGCGAGCGGCTGCTGACCGAGCTGCGCCGCGCCGAGGGCGAGGACGGCGAGGTCGCGCCGCTCGCCAGGACGCGCTCGCGGCTCGACCACGTGCTCGAGCCCCGGAAGGGGAACGCCGACAGCGAGGAGCAGCTCCTCGTCGAGCGCGTCGACCTCCCGCACGCCGACCCGGTCCGCGACAACCCGGCCTTCCTCTACGAGCTCGGCGAGGAGCGCGGCAGCGGCCTCGAGGACCTGCCGGGTCCCTGGTCGGCCGCGCGCACCGACGAGGAGGGGGGCGCGGGGGCCGAGGCCGGCGAGGCGGAGGCCCCGCGCCGGCGACCCTGGGACCTGATCGACCTCGACTCGATCCCGGCCCCGCTCGGGGACCCGGTCTCGATGGCGGACCGCCGCGACGCGTCGGCCGACGACGATCACGAGGGCGCCGTGTCGTTCGAGGCCGAGGACGGGGGTGACGACCTCGAGGTCGAGTTCGACGGCGAGGACTGGGTCGAGCTGACGGCCGAGGAGGAGAACCCGATGCTCCGCGAGGAGCTCGTCGCCCTCGACGAGAGCTTCCTCCCGGGGGCGAGACGCCGCGGCCACCGCTTCGACATCGACAAGGGCATGCTCAGCGAGACCGAGCTCGACGCGCTCGGCGACCTCGCCACGGAGGTCGTCGGGGAGCTCGGCGAGGCGCTCGGAGCCGGCGACGACGAGGAGCCCACCGCCCCGACCGCGGCCGCCCCGACCGGCGACTCCGACATCGTCGACCCGACCGGCGGCGCCCTCGACCAGGGCGAGCTCGCCATCCTCACGGGCGACGCCGTGCTGGACGACGTCGAGTTCGACTGGGACCTCGACGTCGAGGGTGGGTCGCGGGTCGAGCTCCAGCTCGACGGCGACGAGCAGGAGCCCCTGCACCCCGTGCTGCAGAAGGCCCTCGACCACGTCGCCAAGGGGCCGTCGGAGGAGCTGCTGCACATCGCCCCCGAGCTCGATGTCGAGCACGAGGTCGCGCCGGCGCCGCCGGCGGCGGCCGGGACGGCCGGCGCCCACCGGGACGAGGTCGAGCTCGAGGAGGACGAGGACGTCGCCGGCATCGCGGGCGAGGAGGAGGACGCCGCGTCCGACGACGAGGCCACGTCCCTCCACCTCGACGACCTCGAGGACGGGGTCCTGCTGAGCTTCGCCGAGCTCGACGGCGACGACGAGGAAGCGGAAGAGGTCGACGAGGAGGCCTACGCCCAGGCCTTCGACGACGCCATGGCGCGGGCCGAGGACCACGTCGACCTCGAGGCCGACGACTTCCCCGACACGAGCGCCGACGAGGCCTGGCTCGACGACGGGGGCGGGGCGGTGGTGCAGGACGAGCCGCGCGCGGCGGCCGCGGACGAGGAGGAGCGTCTCCCCCACCTCAGCACCGACGGGTCCTGGCTCGACGGCTTCGGGGACCCGGCCGGGACCGGGCCCGACCTGGACTTCGACGCCGACGCGGGGGGGGACGTCGTCTTCCCCCAGCCGGAGCAGGAGTTCGACGCCGACGACGCGGCGGACCCCTTCGACCCCGGGCCGGAGCTCGACGTCGGCGCGGAGGACGGGCTCGAGGAGTGGATCACGGACGGCGCCGGCGAGGACGCACGCAGCCCCGACGAGGCGCCCGAGGAGGCCGCCCTCCCGGCCGCGGCCATGGCCGACGTCGACCCCCTCGAGCCGAGCTCGGAGATGGTCAAGGACGGGATGATGGGCATCCGCCTGTCGATCCTCGAGGTCAAGGAGGGGCTCGGCATCCTGCAGGAGCCGGTCGAGAAGTTCTCGCAGAACAGCGAGTCGATGCGCGCCGGCATCGAGGAGATGGTCGCCCACGCGCGGGAGACGCGCCGGGCCCTGGAGGGCATCGGGAGCCGCATGGTCCCCGGCGCCGTGGGGGCCGGCGCGCCGGCGGGGTCGGGCTTCGGGCTCGTGCCGGCCGTCGGGCTGGCGCTGCTCGTGCTGACCTGGTGCCTCGGGCTCTGGCTGCGGACCGAAGGCTCCCGGACGAGCCTGATGCTCGTCCTCGGCGCCAACCTGCTGATCACGACCGCGGTCATGTTGATCCGGCGGGCCGAGGCGCCGGCGCGCGGCTGAGCGCCTAGCGGAAGCGGTCCCAGCGCGGCGGCGTCACGAGGTTGGCCAGGATGCGTGCGGCGCCGGCGTGGTGGCCCTGGAGCTGCCGGTGCAGGACCAGGGCGCAGTACACGTAGCTGCCCCGGCCGGTGGTCGCGGCCAGCAGGGAGCCGCGTTGCGGCTCGAAGCGCGTGGGCTCGGCGTCGTCGCGCAGGGCCGGGACCTCCTCGACCGGCAGCTCCCGGATCTCGAGCAGCTCCTCGTAGCCCGCGTCGTACGCGCCGGCCTCCGGGAAGTAGAGGCCGCGCTCCTGGACCCAGTCGTCCCAGTCGCTCGGCTGGATGCGGTTGGGGATGCGCAGCAGCCGGTGCTGGGGCAGCAGCAGCTTGACCGGCGCGTCCTCCCGGGTGACGCGCTCGCGGCCGAGCACGAGCGGCAGCGGCGCCAGCAGCGCACCGGTGTCGGCGAGGTTGAACTCGCGGTCCTTGTGGTAGAGCACGACGAGGTGTCCGCCGCGCCTTGCCCAGGCCAGCAGGCGGTGGACCTGCGCCCTCAGGTCGGGGCGGCGCAGCAGGGCGCGGCTGGCGACGAGGATCGTGTCGAAGGCGTCGAGGTCGAGGCGCGCGAGCCGCACCGGGTCGAGGGCGTCGACGCGGCCGAGCAGGGACTCGAGCGAGCGCTCGATCGTCGGGTCGGGGCCGCGGATCAGGCCCAGACGCAGCCCCTCCGGGACCCCGACCTCGGCCGGGATGACCTGGACCCGCGAGGAGACGAGCTCGTGGCCGTCGCCGGCGTCGACGAGGTAGAAGCGCAGCCAGTAGGGGTTGCGCCGCTGGTCCTCGACGTCGGGCAGGCGCACGCGCAGGGACAGCAGGGTCTCCTCGAGGCCGCCACCGAGGCGCAGGTGGATCGGCAGAGGGTCGCGGTCCGACTCGGGCAGGAAGCGCGCCCCGAGCGGCCCGGTCATCGCGAGCTCCCCGTCGATCCGATTCAGCGGCGAGGCGCGGAGCCGGAGGCTGAAGCGGAACTCGCCGAGGCCGACCGGGACGAGGAAGCGGTCGTACGGCTCGGGCCGGAGCTCCAGGCCGCTGCGCAGCGGGAGCCGGCCGTGCAGCCGGACCGGGAACGACAGCTCGCCGAACGACAGGCGCAGCAGCAGCACCGGCTCCCAGGCGGCGCCCGGCGCCCCGCGCCGGCGCAGCGTCAGCGTGCGGACGCCGCGCCGGTCCGGCGGCACGGCCATCGGCAGTCCGTCGTCGGGGTCGAGGTCGCGGCCGGCGACGCCCTCGAGCCCGCGGAGCTCGACCGACAGCGGCGCGCGCGAGGCGTTGGTCACCGAGAGCTCGGACGGCAGGGCCTCGAGGCGGTCGTCGAGCGCCTCGCGGGCCCGCCAGGTCAGGCGGATGCCGCCTCCTTCGAGGATCCCGCGGCACAGGTCGACGCGGGTCTCGGCCAGCCGCGCCCGGGCGTCGGAGCCCGCGGGCAGCGCGGCCAGGAGCTCGTCGACGAGCGGCCACAGCCGGCGGCAGTCCTCGACGAAGCGGTGCGGGCCGTGGCCGTCCCTCAACCCCGCTAGCCAGGCCACGAAGGCGTCGACTTCGGCCTCGATCCCGGGCCGCCTGCCGGCCACGGCGCTCCGCCAGGCCTCGGCGTCCCCGGTCGGCGCGACGTCGCCCCCGAGCCGCGCGACCCAGTCGCCCTTCCGGGCCGGGTCCTCGAACCGCAGCGGGACGACCGCCGGGATCGCGTCGTCCATGGCCTCGAAGGGCCCCTGGCTCCGGTGCAGCAGCAGGGTCGCGTACGCGACCTCGCGCAGGCTCTCGCCGCGCAGCGGGTCGAGCCGGTCGAGCTCGAGCACGAGGTCGGCCTGCTCGTCCGAGGCCGGGGCGCGCAGCAGCGGCGGGGCCTCGGCCCCCGCGAGCACGCGGCGCAGGATGTGGAACAGCGGCGCTTCTGGCCGTGGGCCTCGTGCGGGCCGTGCGGCGTCACGACGAGGTCCGGGCCGAAGGCGGCGATCTCCTCACGGAGCCGGCGCTCGGGCTCGAGGCCGCGCCAGCGCTCGAGGGCCTCGGCCGCGGTCCGCGAGTAGCCGAAGTCGGGCAGGTCGAGGAACCGGAGCTCGACGTCGAGCCGGCGCGCGGCCTCGAGGCTCTCGGCGGTCCGGACGACCCCCAGCTCCTCGCCGACCGGACCGACCGCGCTCTGGCCGCCCTCGCCCCGCGTCGCCAGCAGCACGCGCACGCGGTCGCCGACGTGGCGCCTGAGCGCGGCGCAGATCCCCCGGTACGGGTCGTCGGGGTGGGTCGCGACGACGAGCACGCGGCGGTCGGCGGTCGCGTCGAGCAGGGCCTGGCGGTAGGCGACGATCCCGCCGGCGCTGTCGTGGGTCAGGTCGAGGACCGGCTCCTGGGCCGGGACCGCCGCGGCGAGGGCCAGGTACGCGAGGAGCGGGACCGACGTGCGCAGCGTCGATCCCGCTCCCCTGGTCGCCACGCCATGCAAGGGCGGCTACTTCTTCTGGGTCGGCGCGGGCTCGGCGTCCTGCAGGACGGGCTCCTCGACGACCTCCTCCTCGACCTCCTCCTTCTGCGCCTTCCGCGCCTCGCGGAAGCGGCCGCCGGCCCCGCCGACGGGGAACGGCGCGTTGGCCCGCATCGCCAGCATGGCGGGCACGAGGGCCGCGCCGGCGACGCCGACGGCGAGCCACAGCTCGGGGCCCATCGGGCCGACGGCCTTGCCGTAGAACCCGTCACCCATCTTGATGCCGTAGCTCATGGAGCCGAACAGGTGCTTGGTGATGCACTCGGTGGACGGCAGCAGGCCGAGGTCGATCGGCACGTCCGGCGGCATCGGGATGAACCCGACGACCGAGGACAGCATCCCGTAGAGGCTCTCGAAGCTGGCGACCTGGTCGGTGAAGGTCACGCTGGCGACGCCCTGCGGGATCTGCTCGAGGTAGGGGGCGAAGGCCTTGTTCTTGCGGATGTCCTCGCCGCCCTCGCCCGACATCATCTTGAGGGCCGACATGACGTCGCCCTGGTTGAGGCCGGCGATCATCCAGCCGTCCTTGAACGTGAAGGTCGGCTCGAACTGCAGCATGCCCATGCCGCCGTCGTTGAGGTTGAGGTCGAGGCTGTAGAGCGTCCCGCCCTCGAGCTTCTTCTCGCGGATCTCGGCCGCGCCCTCGGTCAGCTGGCAGATCGTCTGCATGGCCAGCAGCGCCTTGGCCGGGTCCTTGACCTGCGTGAAGATGCCCATCTCGGGCAGCTCCATGCCGGCGACGGGCATCTGGTAGTAGAGCGTCGTGCCGCCGAGGTTGGCGAACAGGTCACCCCTGAAGTCGATGCCCAGCTGCTCGGAAAGGCCCTTGATCTGGGTGTCGGCCAGCTCGCCGACCTTCTCGTCGTAGGCCCGGACGGCCCCGAGGATGCCGTCGTAGAGGGCGGTCGGGTTGAAGGTCCCGAGCGTGAACTGCACGGCCTCCTTGGGCACGAGCTTGAGGAGCTCGAGGTCGATCTTGCCGCCGCCCATGGCCATGAGGCCCTTGGGCTCGCCCTTGAGCTTGGCGAAGTAGCGGTCCACGCCCTTGCCGTCCTCGTGGGCCGAGGAGCAGCCCATGGCCTGCAGGCCGGCGAGGCCCGAGGCGTCGAGCGCGCGGCGCACGCCCTCGAGGTCGACGGGCAGCGGCGCCCCCATGGCCTGGGCCATGGCCACGCCCTGGATCGCGAGCTCGAAGATCTGGTCGACGCGGAAGTAGCACTCGATGCCGTTCTGGCCGGGGCGGGTCTTGGCCGCGACGCTGCGGTAGACCTCCTCGTTGCTGAGGTTCTGCTCGCGGCCGCCCTTGACCTCGGAGGCGATCAGCTCCTTCATGCCGTTCTGGCTGGTGCCGAGCAGGAGGCGGTTGCCGACGATGGCCCAGTGCAGGCCCATGTCCGGCGGCGCGCCCGGCCCGGTGATCCGCCACAGCTCGACCTCGCCGACCTTCTCGGCCGAGATCTCGGGGCCGCCGGCCTGGGCCCGGGCCATGTTGACCAGGACCGAGAGCAGGCTCTTGACGGTCTTGGCCGTGTCCCCGAAGTCGAGGGCGAGGACCATGCCGACCTCGGGGCCGGCCTCCCCCTGCATGTTGACCCCGGTCACGGCCATGTGCAGGCCCTTGAGCCGGATCTTGAGGATCTCGTCGGGGTCGACCGGGAGCATGCCGGCCTGGTGCATCTGCTTGGCCTGGGCCAGGCCTCCCTCGTAGAGCTGCGCCAGCTTCTGCATGCCGCCCTCGAGGAACTCCTGGACCTCCTCCTCCTGCCAGATCTTGTACATGGCGGAGGTCTTGAAGCTCTCCATCGCGGAGTCCAGGTCGGGAGCGCCGACGTACAGCAGGGTCCCGGGCGGGAGGGACCGCTTGAAGTCCTGGGCTTGGACCGGCGTCGCCAAGGTCGCGAGCGCCAGGCCGAGCGTGGCGAGACCGTAGCGGGCGGAAATTCTCATCGGGGTCAGCTCCTTGGATCGGGGCAGTGGCCGCGCCGGCGGGGGGTCCCCGGGGTGCACGGGCGGCGAGAAACGGCCGGGCATGATACCGAGCAGGGTCCGGGACCCGGGGCCAGGCCCTCGGAAAAACTTCGGATGCAAGGTCCCCTTGCACGCTCGACGCGGCTCGGGGACGGAGGCCCGTTGCGGGACCGCTCGGGGCCTATTCGGGACCGGGCGAAGCTCCGCGGTGACCGGATCAGTCGCGACCCCGCCCCAGCCAGGACGCGAGCCGCTGGATCCGCTGGGCGAGGTCCCGGTCGGTCTCGAGCGCGGCGTCGACCTTCTTGATCGAGTGCAGCACCGTCGAGTGGTCGCGGCCGCCGAAGAAGCCCCCGATCTGCTCGAGCGACAGGCTGGTCAGCTTGCGGGCCTGGTGCATGGCGACCTGCCGGGCCAGGACGACCGACTTGGACCGGCGCTTGCCCTGGATCTCGCGCGCCGTGACCCCGAACTCGCGGGAGACGGCCTCGAGGATCTCCTGGACCGTGACCCCGGTGCGCCGCGGCAGCAGGTCGCGCAGGGCCTCGTGGACGAGCGGGAGGTCGATGCGGCGGCCGGACAGGTTGGCCAGGCCGATGACCTTGGTCACGGCGCCCTCGAGCTCCCGGATGTTGGTGTCGATGGCCTCGGCGATGGCGCAGGCGACCTCGGGCGAGACGTCGTAGCCGCGCAGGCCGGCCTTGCGCTTGACGATCGCGATCCGGGTCTCGAAGCAGGGCGGCTCGATCTTCATGACCATGCCCCAGCGCATCCGGGACACGAGCCGCTCCTGCAGCGTCGCGATCTCCTTCGGCCCGCGGTCCGAGGTGAGGACGATCTGCCGGCCGGCGTTGTGGAGCGAGTTGAACGTGTGGAAGAACTCCTCCTGCGTCCGCGTCTTGCCCTCGAGGAACTGGACGTCGTCGATCAGGAGCATGTCGACCTTGCGGTACTTGAACCGGAACGACTCGAGGTCGCCGTTCTGGACCGCGGAGATGAACTGGTTGACGAAGCTCTCGCAGGACAGGTAGAGCACCCGCCGCGGCGTCGGGCTGCGCAGGACCGAGTGGCAGATCGCCTGCAGCAGGTGGGTCTTGCCGAGTCCGGACGAGCCGTGCAGGAACAACGGGTTGTAGTTGCCGCCGGGCGAGTCCACGACCGCGCGGGCGGCCGCGCAGCTGAGCTGGTTGCTCGGCCCGATCACGAAGTTCTCGAACGTGTAGCCGTCGTTCAGCAGGAAGTCCGAGTTCTCGTGGAAGAACGACAGGCTCTCGCGGTTGTAGCGGCCCTGATCCGGGGCGGCGGCCGGCCGGTCCTCGGGGACGGCCGGTCCCTGGGGCACGGGGCGCGTGCCGGCGAACTCGTCGGGCCCCTCGCCAGTCGCCCGGGCCGCGGCCAGCTCCGCCTCCGACCAGAACGGGCCCTCGGCCTCGGCCGGGGCCTGCGGCCGCGCGATCGGGATCGGCGGCGGCGGGTCGCGGTGGACCTCGGCCGGCCGCGCCGTCGCGCCCTGGTCGAGGTACTGGCCGAGGATGGTCAGGCCGACACGGTCCTTGGGGTCGAGGTCTGCGATTTGGAGGATCCGTACCTGCCGGTGCTTGCGGTCGACCTCGTACGAGGCGCGGGTCAGGGCCTCCTTGTAGTGGCGCTGGATCCAGTCCTTGGTGAACGCGTTGGGCGCGACGAGCTCGAGCTCCTGGTCGTCGAAGCCGCGCGGGCTGAGCCGCACGAGCCAGGTCTCGAAGCGCGGGCGGGTCACGTCCTCGAACAGGTGGCGGGCGAAGCTGGACCAGAACGGCTGGCCGGCGCTGGACGTCGCGACTGCGAGACCCTGGGACAACTTGGTTCCCTCCATGGACGCGGATTCCCCGTGGACTGACTGAGTGCGTGCGGACCGGTGCGCCGGTCGAGGACGGTCGATCGAGCCAGCGGCTCAGACCGACCCTGGGGTTGGCGGGAGCCGTCTCCTCCCGCGTCCGGTCCGATCTCCCGGACTGGTGCAGCGCCGGGACCGGAGGGCCGGTCCACGGAAATGCGCGTCGGAGGCAGGCCTGCGCCCGCCCGGGCTCACACGGCTGACGATCCCCCTGAGTCGGCTCGGAGACTGCCCCTTCCCTGTCACTGCTGTGCCCTCGCTTGCCCTTGGTCGCAGACGCTTCGCAGACCTACCGTGCAGACTCCAAACCCCAGCGCCGGTCCTCGCCGGGCCCGGGCCGCGGTCGACGCACTCCCCCACCCCCCTGACGGCTCCCGACCGGACCGTGGTGCGGGCGCACCGGGAGCCCGGGTCGGACGAAGCATGTAGAGAGACGGCGGGAGGACGTCTCGGCGACAGCGTTCCCTGCTGCCTCGACGTCCCGGAACTTCCAGGACCTTCCTTCCACGGGGAAAACGTCGAGCGGAGTACCCGGCCGGTTCCATCGCGACCGCCGGGTCGACCGTGGACGAAAACTTCCTGAAAAGATCGGGGACCCTCCGAGTTGGCCCTCGGGAGGGTCACGAACCTCGCTGGCGAGGCGGATGCTAGCCACGCAAATTCGGGCTGTCAAACGACAGCGGCGATGGCAAGGGCGTCAAACGCGCGCAAGGGCTTGGAGGAAAAGGACTGCAGCGCGCTTCATTTTTTCTTCACCGCTGTCGTGCGTCACGCTCACGCGCAGACAACGACGCGCGGTCCGCTCGTCGACGCCGCACGCGAGGAGACTCCGCGACGCGAGCTGCGCGCCCGAACTGCAAGCACTGCCGAAGGATAGACACAGCCCGGCGAGGTCGAGCGCGGGGAGGAGGTGGCGGGCCTCGTGCGGCGTCACGTCGATCGTGCGCGTGTTGGGCAGCAGGAAGGGGGCGTCCTCGAACATCACCCTGCAGGCACCGCCCGCGACGAGCGGCGCCAGGAAGGCGTCCAGCGCGGCCTGCATGCGCGCGCGACGCTCCCCGACCTCCAGGGCGGCCAGCTCGAGCGCGAGCGCTGCGCCCTGCGCCAGGCGCGCACACTGGGTCCCCGGTCGCCGGCCGAGCTCCTGCGGTCCGCCGCGTAGGACCGGCGCGACCTCGATGCCGTCGCGGACGACCAGCACGCCGACGCCCTTCGGTCCACCGCATTTGTGTGGCGACAAGGTCCGCAGCCCGGCCTCGACGACGGTCGTCGGGGTCGGCACGCGTCCGAAGGCCTGGCTCGAGTCGACGTGCAGCAGGCCGTGCCCGTCCGCGGCGAGCCGGGCGAAGGGGCCGTGGTCCTGGACGACGCCGGTCTCGGGCTGGGCCTCGACCAGGGACAGGAAGAACGGCCGGTCGGCGGCCTCCGGGGCGACGACGAGCCCGCGCCGGTCGGCCGCGAGCGGCCGGTGCGCCGCCCCGGCGGTCACGGCAGCAGCGAGCGGCGCGGCGACCGAGGGGTGCTCGATCGGGGACAGCCAGGCCTCCCCGCCCCGGGCGCGGCACCAGGCCAGGCCGGTCGCGACCGCGAGGTTGTCGGCCTCGGTTCCGCCGGAGGTGAACACGACCTCGCCGGCGCCGACGCCGCACAGGGCGGCGACCCGCTCGCGGGCGTCCTCGAGCAGGGCCCGGGCGGCCCGCCCGAGCGCGTGCGGGCTCGCGGGGTTGGCGTCGGCCTCGTCGGGCAGCGCCCGCATGTGCTCACGCACGCGCGGGTCGACGGAGCCACCGGCATTGGCGTCGAGGAAGTAGCGCTCGCCCACGTTCGCGGTCCGTTCGGGGACGGGCCCGCGGCGTCGCGCGGCCCGCGCGGGTCGCGGCGTGGCCGCGCCCCGCGGCGCTCAAGCCTGCCGCAGGCCGGCCGGGATGGCGAGCCCGAGCCGGCAGCCGGGCGTGGCCCCGCCCGGCAGGTGGTCGAGGTCGAGGCCGAACATCCCCGCGAGGATCGGCAGCAGCGTGTGCTCGCCGCAGACCAGGGCGCCCTCGAGCGTCTCGACGCCGAGGCCCGGGAGCACGAGCTCGAGGGCGGCGTCGCCGGGGCCGCGCTCGACGAGCCGCAGCTCGCAGGTCACGCCGCCGTCGGCCAGCCCGACGAGCTTCTGCAGGAGGAGGCTCAGGACCGGGACGAACCACGGGGCGACGCGGACCTCGAGCCCCTCGCCGCCCTGGACCGACGAGCGCAGCACGACGTGGCCGGGCGAGTAGTGGGCGCACTCCTCGACGGCGAGCGAGAACGCGTCGGCGAGGGTCGGCCCCTCGCGCCCCTCGGCCGTCAGCGACTGGAACAGGCGCAGGGCCTGGCCCTCCTCGCCGAGGCCCTGGTCGAGGTTGCGCTCGAACAGGTCGGGGTCCCAGATCAGCGAGTCGAGGCAGGAGTGCAGCGTCGCCTCGAGGACGGCCATGCGCCGCTCGAGGAAGTCCTCGAGCCGCGCGCGCAGCCCGTCCCGGAGCTCGACGTCGCTCTGCGGCATCGCGGCCTCAGCGCGCCGAGTCCTTGAGCGTGAAGTACCAGTCGACGTTGCCCGGGTTGCGCAGCACGCGCTCCTCGGCCTCCGGCCACGTCGCGGGCGCCGGCAGGATCGACTTGTCCCCGGGCCGCCAGCCCTCGGGCGTGACCCGCTCCTTCTGCTCGGAGAACTGCAGGGCCGTCAGGAGGCGCAGGACCTCGTCGACCGAGCGCCCGGTGCTGCTCGGGTAGGCCATGTAGGCCCGCACGTGCTGCTCCGGGTCGATGATGACGACCGTGCGGTTGATGCCGCCGTCGCCGGCGACGTCGACCATGCCGTACCGGTGGGCGATCGAGAGGTCCGGGTCCGAGATCAGCGGGAACTCGACCTTGATCGCGAACTTGTCCTCGATCGCGCGCAGCCAGGCGATGTGGGAGTAGAGGCTGTCCTGCGACAGACCGAGGACCTCGACGCCGAGCTCGCGGAAGGTCCGCCGGTGCTCGGCGAAGGCGATGAGCTCGGTCGTGCAGACCGGCGTGAAGTCGGCCGGGTGGGAGAAGAACACGAGCCAGCGCCCCTCGAAGTCGTGCAGGGCGACCTCGCCCTGCGTCGAGCGGGCGGTGAAGTCGGGCGCCCGCTCGTGCAGGCGCGGCGGCGTCCAGCTCCCGTGGACCGAGGTCCCTCGATCGGTGGTGTCGGTCATGTCGCTCTCCAAGGCCGGGCGGGCCGCCGGTCCTCCTCTCCTCCCGCCCCTCTTCGACTGCCCGGACCGTGGCGGTGGAGCCGTGGCCGTGGCGCCCTTGGGACCGGCCCTGGAGGCCCGGGGAGCGACCCCGGGGCGCGCGCCCTCAGGCGCCGGCGCCGGCCGCGCCGTCGACGGCCTGGCCGCGGTCGGGCTCGGCGACCGCGCCCTGGAGCCGCGCGAGCAGCTCCCGGGCCAGGGTCGCGTAGTCCTCGGCCCCGTACGAGTCGGGCGCGTAGCGGAAGATGCTGCTGCCGAAGCTCGGCGCCTCGGCGAGCTTGACGTTGCGCCGGACCCGCGCCGACAGCAGCTGGGCGCCGAAGTGGCGCTCGAGCTCCTCGAGGACCTCGCCGGTCAGCCGGGTGCGGCCGTCGACGAGGCAGGGCAGGATGCCGAGGACGCCGAGCTCGGGGTTGAGCCGCGCCTGGACGACGCGCACGACCTCCATCAGCTGGGCCATGCCCTGCAGCGAGAAGAACTCGGCCTGCAGCGGGACCAGGACGAGGTCGGAGGCGGCGAGGGCGTTGAGCGACAGCACGCCGAGGGACGGCGGGCAGTCGAACAGCACGAAGTCGAAGGTCGTGCCGTCCTCGCGGCGCAGGCGCTCCAGGGCGTCGCGCATGATCAGCTCGCGCCCGATCGTCTGGCTCAGCGCCATCTCGATCCCGCTGAGGTCGTCGTCCGCGGGCACGAGCCACAGGCCCTCCTCCTCGAGCCGGCGGATCACGCGGCCGAGCGGCAGGCGGTCGACGAGCAGGGCGAAGGTGCCGCCCTCGCCGGCCGGCAGCCCACCCCCACTGAGGTGGAGGGTCAGGTTGGCCTGGGGATCGAGGTCGACGAGGAGGACCCGCCTGCCGGCCCGCGCGAGGGCGGCCCCGAGGTTGGCCGCCGTCGTCGTCTTCCCGACGCCGCCCTTCTGGTTGAGGATCGTGATGCGCTTCAACGAAGCCCCCCTTCCGCGCTCCCCGGGGCCCCACCGCCGAAGAAGCCGCGCACGCCGTCGAGCAGGCGCGGCCCCTCGCCCCGGCGACCGGCCGGGGCCAGGAAGGGCTCCAGGGAGGCCCGCCCGAAGCGGACGCCCTGGCTGCGATCCCTGGCCTCGGCCCGCTCGACGATGTCCAACCCGCCGGGCAGGTGGTCGCGCGGCTCGCCGGGACCCGGGATCTGCGACCTGTGGTAACCGATCAGCCGGAGCTTTTCAGCAGCCGAGGGACCGGGATCCAGGAAATGCGTGGGCTCGACCGCGGGGCCGGCGTCGAGCCAGCGCCAGGTCGGGGGCCAGCCGGGCGCGGCCTCGAGTCGGTCGAGGCTGCGGCCGAGCGCGGCGTGGTCGGCGTGCGGGTCGGCCGCCGTCGGCCCGAACACGAGCGCCGGCCGCGCGCGGGCGGCGAGCGCGGCGACCGTGGCTTCGAGGTCCATGACCTCGGCGAGGGCGCCGTCGGGGAGGCCGCCGAAGGTCGGGACGACGCCGAGCGGCGCCAGGGCGGCGCGCGCCTCGTCGCGCCGGCTGCCCCGCGCCGGCTGCCGCGTCCCCCGCTCCCCGTCGGTCGCGATCCAGACATGGAGCGCGACGCCCGCACGCGCGAGGGCGAGCAGCGCGGCCCCCATCGACAGCTCGAGGTCGTCGGGGTGGACCCCGAGGCAGAGGACCGGGCCCCGGCTCAGCCCGGGATCCGGCACAGCAGGTGTTGGGTCGCGAAGGGGTCGGCCGGGTCGCACAGGCCGGGCAGGAAGCCGAGCCCGTGGCGCGCGACGAACGGCAGCGCCGGCAGCACCCGCTCCTGCAGACGGCCGCGCGGCGCGAGCTCGGCGCAGAGCCGGCGCGCGTGCTGGCGCCAGGTCCCGGCGCGGTTGCGCCGGCTGCGCCCGACCTTCTCGGCCAGCTTGCGCAGGTCGGCGTCGGTCCGGCCGCCGAGTCGCGCGGCCGGCTGCACGAGGCTGCGGTCGACCTCGGCGATGCGGTCCTCGAGCGCGCGCAGCGACGCCGCGAACTCGCCGGCGAGGTGGCGGAGCGCGGCCTCGACGCGCTCGTCGTCGTCCGGCGCGCCGGCCTCGGGGCCCTCGAGGGTGACGATGCGGTCCTCGACGGCCTGGGCGCCCGCGCGCAGGTCGGCCAGCGCGAGGTGCCAGCGCTCGAGGAAGCCGCAGAGCTTGTCGCCCGCGTGCGTCATCGAGGTCCGCGGGACGAGCGGGGCCCGCGGGACGCCGCACTCGACGCTGAGCTCGCCGATCAGCGTGCCGTACGAGACCTCGCCCGGCCCGACGACGCCGGCCACGGTCGGCACGAGCATGTCCTGCCAGATCGGCCGCAGCAGCACGCCGGGCGACAGGAGGTGGCCCGGCGCCGGGAGCTCGCCGTCGGGCAGCGGCTGGCGCAGGCCGTCGGGCGCGACCTGGAAGAACAGCGGGGCCTCGGGGTCGACCGTCGACTCGAAGCCGCGCTCCTCGAGCTCCTCGACCGTGCGCTTGAACAGCCCGCGGAGCCGCGAGGCCCGCGCGCACAGCGGCAGCAGGGGCTCGCGCGTCTCGACCGGCAGGCGCATCGGGTCGACGACGAGCACGCCGGCCTCGCCGAGGTGCCGGAACACGAGCCGGGTCAGGTGGGTCGACAGCGTCTCGTCGTCGCCCCGGGGTCGCATCGCCCTGAGCTCGGCGTCGCGCGCGTCGGTCGCCGGCAGCAGGTCGAAGGCCTCCTCGAGGGCGTCCTCGAGGGCCGCGCCGACCGGGACCCGCGACAGGACGCGACCGGTCGCGGGCAGGGACAGGCGGATGCGCTGCAGGTCGAGGCCGGCGTTGACGAGGAAGCCGTGGTTGGCCTCGCCCCAGTCGTGGTCCTCGCCGTGGTTCCAGAACACGACGACGACCTCGGGCGTGTCGCCCGCCGCCGCGACCCTGCGCGCGAGGTTGACGGCGGTCGCGAGCTTGTGCCACAGGTACATCGGCCCGCCGAACAGGCCGGGCTGCTGGCCGGTGACGATGGCCAGCGTGCCGGGCTCGGCGAGCTTGCGCGCGGCGTCGAGCACGGGCCTGGGCGCGTCGTGCTCCTCGGCCAGGGCCCTGGCCGCCGCGGCCACGACCGGCCGCCACTGCTCACAGCTCTCGAGCCCGATGCGCGGCGCGGCCAGCTCGAGCAGCGACTCGACGTCGGTCGGCCGCGGCGGCAGCGCGTGGGCGAGGCGCGGGTCCCCGCCGAGCAGGGCGAGCCACGCGTCGGTCATGCCGAGCGCGCCCATCGGCACGCGCGCCGCGATCCGCGCCGCCGCCTCCCCACGCCGCTCATGGGCGGCCGGCCAGACGCCTGAGGGCGGGGACCGCGTCGCGCAGGGCCCGACGAGCTCGTCGGCGGCCCCGGTGACCTTGTCCTTCCAGTCCTCGTCGCCGGGCCCGAAGCACTGCGCGAGGCCCCGGCTGACCGGGACGATCGCGCCCAGGCCCTCGTCGTCGAAGGCGGGCCCGAGCTCGCGCGCGCTGGCCCCCTGCGCGCCGACCCCGGGCAGCAGCAGCCAGGACGCCGGCATCGCCTCGCGCGCCTCGACGAGGAGGGCGGGGTGGGTCGCGCCGACGACGGCGCCGACCGGTCCGTAGCGGGCGTCCTCGGCCATGCACGAGCCGTTCCACTCGCGGATCGCCGCGGCGACGGCGCGCCACAGCGGCCGGTCGGCGGCGTCGCGGAGGTCCTGGAACCGCGCCCAGCCGGCATTGCTCGTCGCGCACAGCACGAAGGCGCCCCTGCCGTCGTCGCGGCAGCGGGCGAGGAAGGGCTCGAGCGAGTCGTCGCCGAGGTAGGGGTGCAGCGTCAGCGCATCGGACCAGCCGTAGTGTGCCTCGGCGTACGCCTCGGCGGTCGAGCCGATGTCGCCGCGCTTGACGTCGCCGACGACCAGGAGGTCGGCGTCGTGGGCGAGCTTGCACGTCGCCGCCCAGGCCGCGAGGCCCTCGACGCCGAGCCGCTCGAAGAACGCGATCTGCGGCTTGATCGCGACGACCCGCGAGGCGCAGAGCTCGATCAGGCGGGCGTGGAAGGCCGTCACGCCCTCGATGCCGCGCCCCTGGTAGGCGCGCGGCATGCGCTCGGGGCGTGGGTCGAGGCCGAGGACGAGGGCCGAACCCTTGGTCCGGACGCCCTCGGCGAGGCGGTCGGCGAAGCTCTGCGGCATCGCCTGCAACCTAACCGGCACCGGGGCGGGGACAAGAGGGAGCGGGCGGGCCTCCGGGCCGCTTCGGCACAGGCCTTGTGCGCAGCCCGACTTCGAGCGCGCGGCGGCTCAGTACGTCCCGGCGGCTCCGGCCGGGAGCCAGCCCTCGCGGGGACCGTCGGGGGTCGTGACCGAGACGCGCAGCCAGTCCCGCGTCCCCCCCAGCCAGCGGGCGCGCTGGCCCGCCGGCAGGCGCAGGATCGGCTCGAGCCCGGCACGGGGCTCGGCCCGGAGCGGCGCCCGGTCCTCGAGCACGACGACCCCGACGGGCCGGTCCGGGTCGACGTCGGCCGCCCGGACCTGGGCGAACAGGCCGAGCCCCCACAGCGTGACGACCGCCCACAGCGTCCGGCGGCCGCGGCCGGCCAGCGCGGCCATCAGCAGCAGGAGCGCGAGCGCCTGGCAGCCGAGGCCGAGCCGGAACCACGAGCCGGCGTCGAGGTCGCGGAGCCAGGTCCGGAAGCCTTCGACGAGGCCGCCGCCGCCGCGCGCCGGCACGCGCAGCCGCTGCAGGGCCAGGTCGCGGTTGAAGCGGACCTCGGGACCCGCGCCCGGCCGGCGCAGCGCGCGCTCGTAGGCCAGCACGGCCGCGGCGAAGTGACCCTGGCGGTAGGCCGCGTTGCCGAGGTCGTAGTGCAGCCTGCCGTCGGCCCCCCACGGCCCCGCGGCGAGGTCGCGCCAGACGCGCTCCGCCTCGGCGTAGCGGCCGTCGCGGTAGGCCTGCTCGGCCGCGGCCAGGCGCGGGTCGGCCTGGGCCGACGACGCCGGCGCGAGGGCGAGGGCGACGCAGCACAGCAGCAGGACCCGGATCGAGGCGATCATCGGCGCAGCTCCTCGTCGATCGCGCGGGCCATCGCCGTGGCCTCGTCGGCCAGCGGGCCCTCGTCGGCGGCGCTCCCGTAGCGGGAGGCCTGGAGCCGGTCGAGCAGCGCCGTCGCGCTCGCCGCCGTGGCCGGGCTCAGCCCGGCCGCGGTCAGCCGCGCCTCGACGCCGGGCCCGACGGCCTCGCCGTCGCCCCAGCCGAGCCGCTCGGCGACGAACAGGCTGAACGCGCGCAGGGCGCCGTCAGCCGGCAGCCGCTCGGCGAACCGCGCCATGGCCCGGCGCGCCCGGCGGCCGAGGAGGTCGCCGGCGAGCCGGCGATGCCGGCGCAGCAGCAGGCCCACGCCGAGCACGACGAGGAGCGGGACCGCCTGCACGAGGGCGACGAGGCCGAGCCCGGGCCGGAACGGCGCCAGCGGCCGGCCCTCGAGCGGCAGCCGGTCGTGGATGTCGTCGACGCCGGGCTGCACGCCTCGGTCGGGCTCGGGGAGGGCCTCGATGTCGACGGCCCCGGCCTTGCGGCGCACGGTCAGCGGGATCGCGGTCGTGCCGGCGCGCTCGTAGCGCCCGGTCGCCGGGTCGAAGTACGGCAGCGAGATCGCCGGCAGCTCGCGGACCTCGGGGTCGACCGGCGCGAGCTCGCAGGTCACGACCGCGTGGTCGGCGGCCCGCTCGACGTCGCGCGAGTAGCGGTGGAAGCCCGGGAGGTCGTCGAGCTCGGGCAGGCCGAGGTGCTCGAAGCCGCCCTCGCCCTCGACGCGCAGCGTCAGCACGAGGCTCTCGCCGAGCTCGAGCTCGCGGCGGTCGACGTCGGCGTGCAGCGTGAAGCGGCCGACCGCGTTGCCGAAGTCCGCGGGGCGGCCCTCCTCGGGCAGGGCCTCGACCGCGAGCGTCGCGGCCGCGGCGCGGACGAAGGCCCTGGCCTTGGCGACGACCTGCGCCTCGCCGAACGGACCGCGGCGCACGTCGGTCGCGTACTCGAAGGTCAGGGTCGGCGCCTCGAGCTCGTGGCGGCCGGGCCTGGTCAGGCGCATGCGGCGGCGCAGCTCGTACACGCGGTATCGCCGCCCGTCCCGCTCCTTCGACCCGAGCTGGCGGCAGCGCTCGAGGCGGTTGCCGCCCTCGAGGTACACGCCGAAGTCGTCGGCCAGCTCCGGGGGCTTCTCGGTCGCGGCGAAGCCCCCGCCGTCGATCCAGGGCACGTGCAGGTAGGCCCCGACGATGTTGCGGCGCATGTCCCCCTGCAGCAGGAACGGCACCGCGCTCTCGTCGATGCCGAAGCGGAGGGCGACGTCGACGGTCTCGCCGACGTAGTGGGCCCGGGTCGGGGCCTCGAGCTCGAGCCAGGCCGCGTCCTTGGCCTGCAGGTCCTCGACGACGGTCACGGACGTCGGCGCCGAGCGGAACACGTCGTTGCCGACCTTGACCCGGAACGGCGGGATGTCGTGCTTGCCGAGGACCTGTGCGCTGACCGTGACCTGCCAGGTCAGGCGCCGCTCGGTCGTGACGCGGCCGTTGACGTATTGCTGCGACTCGAAGCGCGACGGGCCGGTGACGTCGAGGGCGAGGCCACGGACCCTGGGCGGCTCGAGGAGCTTGACGTCCTCGCCCCCGGCGAGGTCCCAGCGCAGCTCGATCAGCGCTCGGCCGCCCTGGGGGATCTGGCTCGGCTCCGGCCCGCGGAGCTCGAGCTCCTGGGCCAGGGCCGGGGTCGCGGCCAGCGCGACCGCGAAGGCCGCGCGCAGGATCCGGTCGGCGAGGCTCACCAGTCCTTCTTCCCCGGGACGTGCTGCGGGAGCTTCTGCTTCCGGTGCTCGAGCATGAGCCTGCGGAAGCGGTCGAGCATGTCCATGAGCCGCTGCTTCTCCGCCGGGGTCAACAGCCGGGGCTGGTCCTCGCCCTGCTTCCGCTCCGGCTCGGGCGTCGGAGCGGGCTCCTGGGCGGGTTCCTGGGCGGGTTCCGAGTCGGGCTCCGGCTCCAGCACGGGCTTCGGATCGGGATCGGAGCGGTCCGCGCCCGGCGTGTCCGGGTCCCCGTCGGGGTCGGTGCGGTCGCTCCCCGGTTCCACCTGCTTCTGCTCATCCGGCTTCGGCTGGCCCGGCTTGTCCTTCTCGTCCTGCTGCTTCTGCTCGTCCTGCTGGCGCTGCTTCTCGTCGCGCAGGCGCTCGAGCTCGTCCCGCAGCCTCAGGGCCTGCTCCAGCAGGACGCGGGTGGCCTCGTCCCTGCGCTCGGCGAGGGCGTGCTCGAAGGCCGAGATCGCCCGGCCGACCTTGGCTATGCCCGCCTCGAGGCCGGCGACGTCGGGCGCCTCGCGCGTGGCCGCGGCCTCGACCATGCGCGCCGAGCCGACGATCAGGTCGCGCAGCCGCTCCCGCCCCGGGTCGCGCGCCGCGGCGCGCTCGGCGTAGCCCTCGGCGGCGTCGCGCTCGCCGGCCCGCCAGGCCGCGACCGCGAGGTCTCCGAGCAGGTCGGCCGGCACGCCGTCGTCGCCGTGGCTCTGCTCGGCGTCGCGGAGCAGCCGCAGGGCCTCGGGGGCCCGCCCCGCGCGCAACAGGCGCACGCCCTCGGCGAAGGAGCGCTCGCCCTGCGCCGGCGTGGGAATGACGAGCAGCAGCAGCGTCACGACGGCCTTCATGCGCTCCCTCCCGCGGCCGCGGGGCCGCGCCGCCGGCCGCGCATCCCGGCCGCGGCCAGGAGCAGGACGAGGCCGGGCAGCAGGAACCACTGGTACCGGGTCACGAGGCGACGGCGCTCGACGCCGTCGAAGTCGTGCTGCTGCATCGGCCGGATGCGGCGCTCGTGCAGGCGGACGAGCGGCAGGGCCATGCCCTCGGCCGGCACGGCGACGCCGCCGCAGCTCTCGCACAGGGCGCGCAGGCCCTGCAGGTCGAGGCGGCTCAGCACCGGCTGCCCGCTCTCGTCCTCGATGTAGCGGCCCTGCTCGTCGCCGGGGACCCGCGCGCCCTCGGGCGAGCCGTAGCCGATCGCGTGGACGACGACGCCGCGGGCGCGCGCGACGCGGGCCTCGGTCGCGCCCTTGCCCGCCAGGTCCTCGCCGTCGGTCAACAGCACGATCGTCTGCCAGGCCCCGCCGTCGTCGGGCAGGAGCGCCAGGGCCGAGCGCAGGGCCGCGGCGAGGTCGGTGCCGCCCTGCCGCGTCGTCGTCGTCGTGACCTCGGCGAGGAGCGCCTCGAACGCCGAGTAGTCGTGGGTCAGCGGGCAGACGACCCGGGCGTCGCCGGCGAACGCGACGAGCGCGACGCGATCGCCGCGGAGCTCGGGCAGCAGGGCCAGGATGTCGCGCCGGGCGCGCTGGCCGCGGCTGGGGTCGAGGTCGCCGGCCTCCATCGAGCGCGACACGTCGAGGCAGAGCACGATGTCGACGCCGCGCTGCGGGACCTCGACGAGGGCGTGGCCCCAGCCCGGCGCGAGGGCCGCGAAGCAGACCAGGGCGAGGCCGGCCAGCTCGAGGCCGAGGGCGAGGCCGCGGCGCACGGGGCCGGCGTCGGCCAGCAGGACGGGGTGGGCCGCGACGTCGGCCCAGCGCGCGAGCCGCCGCCTCCGCCCCGCCGCGACGAGGCGGACGACGACGAGGAGCAGGACCGGCAGCAGCAGCAGCGGCCAGCGCTCGGGGTGGGCGAGCTCGAGGTCGTGGATCACGGCAGCTCCCCGAGCCAGAGGTGGCGCAGCAGCAGGGCCGTGCAGAGCAGCGCGAGCCCGGCGGCCAGGAACGGGAAGAAGTCCTCGTCGAACACGTACAGCGGATCCCTGAGCGGCGCGCGCTCGAGCTCGTCGATGCGCGCGAACACCTTGGCCAGGGCCTGGGCGTCGGCGGCCTCGAAGAACGCGCCGTCGGTGACGTCGGCGATGCCCTCGAGCTCGGGGAACTCGAGCGGGCGCAGGAAGCTGCCGAGCGGGCTCGGGTCGCCCTTGCCGATGCCGATCGTGT
>JAWKUM010000019.1:0-80649 GCA_041398545.1 Planctomycetota bacterium
GGGCCTGAGCCTCGGAGGCCACATCACGGAGGCGACCGAGGGGGACTTCTTCGTCCGGCTGGGGCCGCGGCCGCGCCGGCCGCTCGACGAGGTGATGGACGAGGTCCGGGAGCGCGTGGAGCGCCTGGTCCCCGGCCTCGAGATCGAGCTGGCCAAGCTCATGGAGGACCTGATCGGCGACCTGACCGCGGTCCCCCAGCCCATCGAGGTCCGGGTCTTCTCGGACGACGTGGCCCTGTTGCGCCGCCTCGCCCCCCGCGTCGTGGAGCGGATCGCCGCGGTCCCCGGCGTCGTCGACGCCAAGGACGGGATCGTCCTCGCCGGCGACGCCCTGGACATCGAGGTCTCCCGCACCGCCGCGGCGCTCGAGGGGCTGAGCCCGGAGGCCGTGAGCCGGACGCTGCACGCGCTCCTCACCGGCGAGGTCACGACCGAGGTGCAGGCGGGCCCCAAGATGATCGGCCTGCGGACCTGGCTGCCCGAGGCGCGGCGCGGGGACGTCGCGGCCCTCGCCGAGCTGCGGCTGTCGGCGCCCGACGGGCACACCTTCCCGCTGAAGCGGGTCGCCACGATCGCGCGGGTCACCGGCCAACCGCAGATCAACCGCGCGGACCTCAAGGGCATGGTCGCGGTGACGGCCCGCATCAGCGGGCGGGACATGGGCTCGACCGTGGACGACGTGATCCGGGCGCTGGACCGGCCCGGGACCCTCCCCGAGGGCGTCTACTACTCGCTCGGGGGGCTGTACGAGCAGCAGCGCATCGCGTTCCGCGGGCTGATCGCCGTGTTCGTGGGCGCCGTCGCCCTGGTCTTCGTCCTGATCCTGTTCCTCTACGAGAGCTTCCGCGTCGCCGCGGCCATGCTCGTGACCGCCCTCCTGGCCAGCGCGGCCGTGTTCATCGGCCTCCTCCAGACCGGGTCCGAGCTCAACATCACGGCGATCATGGGCATGACCATGGTCGTCGGCATCGTGACGGAGGTGTCGATCTTCTACTGGTCCGAGTACCGCGACCTCGGGCACGAGGGGACGCCGGAGGAGCGGCTCGTCCGGGCCGGGCAGAACCGCCTGCGGCCGATCCTGATGACCACGATCGCCGCCTTCCTCGCCCTGCTACCATTGGCGCTCGGGCTCGGGGAGGGCGCGGCCATGCTGCAACCCCTGGCGATCGCGGTCCTGTCGGGCCTCGCCGTCCAGGTCGTCCTCGTCCTGTTCGCCTTCCCGCTGCTCCTGACGATGCTCCGGGCCCTGTAGACCACGACCCACCGACCGAGCGATGACCGGCTACCAGCTCCACAAGGCCGAGAAGGGCCTGCCGATCAAGGCCTGGACCCGCGGCGTCGACGTCGACCAGAAGGCCCTCGACCAGCTCCGCAACGTCGCGCGGCTGCCGGTCGTGCGGCACTGGGTCGCGGCCATGCCCGACGTGCACTGGGGCATCGGCGCGACCGTCGGCAGCGTCATCCCGACCAAGGACGCGATCGTGCCGGCGGCCGTCGGCGTCGACATCGGCTGCGGGATGATGGCGGTCAAGACCTCGCTCGACGCGGCGGCCCTGCCCGACGACCTCGGCCGGCTCCGCGCGGCGATCGAGCGGGCCGTGCCGCACGGACGCACAGACCACGGCGGCCGCAACGACCGCGGGTCCTGGGGCAAGGTCCCGGCCGAGGCCGAGGACGAGTGGCGGCGCCTCGCGCGCGGCTGGCATCGCATCGTCGAGGCCCACCCCAAGCTCGACCGCGGCCGCCACGTCCAGCAGCTCGGCACGCTCGGCACCGGCAACCACTTCCTCGAGCTCTGCCTCGACGAGGGCGGCGCCGTCTGGGTCATGCTGCACTCGGGCAGCCGCGGCCCCGGCAACCGCATCGGCATGCACTTCATCGGCCTGGCCAAGAAGGACATGCGCCGGCACCTCGCCGACCTGCCCGACCAGGACCTGGCCTACCTCCGCGAGGGGTCGCCGCACTTCGACGACTACGTCCACGCGGTCGGCTGGGCCCAGGACTACGCCCGCGTCAACCGCGAGCTGATGATGCGCAACGCGCTGCGGGCGCTGCGCGAGGGCGGCGCGCTGCCGCCGTTCGAGAGCCACCTCGTCGCGGTCAACTGCCACCACAACTACGTCCAGCGCGAGGAGCACTACGGCGAGGAGCTGTGGGTCACGCGCAAGGGCGCGGTCCGGGCCGGCGCGGGCGAGCTCGGGATCATCCCGGGCTCGATGGGCGCGCGCAGCTACATCGTGCGCGGCCGCGGCAACCCCGAGAGCTTCCACTCCTGCTCGCACGGGGCCGGGCGCCTCCTGTCGCGCAACGAGGCGCGGCGGCGCTACTCGGTCGCCGACCACGTCGCCGCGACCGAGGGCGTCGAGTGCCGCAAGGACGCCTCGGTCCTCGACGAGACGCCGATGGCGTACAAGCCGATCGAGCGGGTCATGGAGGCCCAGAAGGACCTCGTCGAGGTCGTGCACACGCTCAAGCAGGTCGTCTGCGTCAAGGGCTGAGGGTCCGGGCTTGGGCCGGGCCCCGGTCCGGGCGACAATGCCGCGCCCGCCGCGAGGACAGCCACATGCACCCGCCCACCCCGACGGCCGCCGTGCCGCCCCGGTCCTGGATCGCCGCCGCCCTGTGCGCGCTGTGCCTGTGGGCGCCGCGCGCCCTCCGCGCCCAGGGCGACGAGGACCCGCGCCCCGCGCCCGCGGCCGGGCAGGCCGAGGCCGACAAGCCCATCCCCTTCGAGCGCATCCTCGAGCTCATCGGCGAGGACGCGTTCCTGACGATCCGCAGCAAGGCGGCCGACGGCCTGCCGCTGACCGCGGACTTCTACCCCGGCCGCAGCAAGGACGCCCCGATCCTCCTCCTGTTCCACCAGGCCGGCGCGAGCCGCGGCGAGTACCGGCGCACGGCCCCGCTGTTCCAGAAGCGCGGCTACACCTGCCTCGCCCTCGACGCGCGGGCGGGCGACGGCATCGGCTGGGGCGTCGCCAACGTCACGCGGGCGCACGCGACCGAGCGCAAGCAGCCGGTCGGCTACGAGGACGCGCGGCAGGACCTCGAGCGCTGCCTGCCCTGGGTCCGCGAGATCGGCCTGACCGGGCCGATCGTCCTCGTCGGCTCGTCGTACTCGGCGTCGCTCGTGCTGCTGATGGCGACGCCCGAGAGCGACGGCAAGCGCGTCGCCGGCGTCGTCGCGTTCTCGCCCGGCGAGTACCTCAAGCCCAAGGGCAAGGTCCTCGAGGCGGTCAAGCGCGTCGAG
Source organism: Planctomycetota bacterium (assembly GCA_041398545.1). Classification (GTDB taxonomy): domain Bacteria; phylum Planctomycetota; class UBA1135; order UBA1135; genus JAWKUM01. The sequence continues at coordinate 3,251 of JAWKUM010000019.1, forward strand.
GTGCCGGTGTTCATGACGTGCAGCCGCAACGAGGTCCTCGACACCGCCGGCCCGATGGCCCGCAACCTCAAGCATGCGAAGTCGCAGTTCTTCCTGCCCAAGGTCGGCGAGCACGGCTCGCGCTTCCTGTGGCTCGTGGACGCCAAGGACGCCGACTCGGCCGAGGACGCCCGCGAGCTGTGGAAGCGGCTGTGGGCCTTCCTCGGCGAGGTCGCGCCGGTCCCGGCGCCGGCCTCGCGCCCCGCCGGGACCGAGGCCGGGGAGGCCGCGGGCTCGCGGCCGGCCACGCGCGAGGCCGGGGGCGGCGAAGATTGACAGCCCCGGGGACCCCGTCCATGCTTCGCCGCCGATGAAGCTGACCTTGAGCGAGGCCGCCCAGCTGCTCCAGGTCTCGGAGCGGACGCTGCAGCGCTGGACCCGGGACCTGTCGCTGCCCCACGAGGGGGTCGCGTCCGGCCTGAGCTTCGACCGCGACGAGCTCATCCGGTGGGCCGACGCGCACAGCTTCCGCATCGCCCTCGAGGTGCCCGGCGAGGCCCCCGCGTCCCTGCCGACCCTCGGCTCCTGCGTGCGCCGCGGCGGGATCCACTACGAGCTCGGCGGCGGCACGGTCGAGGACGCCCTCGGCGAGGCCTGCTACCGCATGGCGCTGCCCGACCTCGTCGACCGCGAGTTCCTCCACCAGGTCCTCCTCGCCCGCGAGGACCTCGGCTCGACCGGCCTCGGCGACGGCTTCGCGATCCCCCACGTCCGCGCGCCGCTCGTCCTGCATCGACGACCCGTTCGTCGGCGTCTGCTCTGCCTCCTCGACCGCCCGGTCGCCTGGGGCCTCGATCGACAAGGTCCCGGTCCACACGCTCTTCGTCGTCCTGTCCCCGGGCATCCGCCAGCACCTCCACCTGCTCTCGCGGATCTCCTTCTCCCTCCGCGACGACCGCCTCCGCGAGCTCCTCTCCGCCCGCGCCTCCGCCGCCGAAATCCTCGCCCATCGACGACCTCGACGAGCTCGTCGTCGGCTGATCGGCAGGGGCGCCGACCTGCAACCTGCTTACTAGGAGGTCGAGAGAGGGACGTCGGATCACACAGGGGGCCGTTACGCTCCCGAACCCCTTCCAGGCCCCCTGTCCGATCCGACGTCTGACCTCCAATGAATACAGAGGTCGGACGGTCCTCTCATGAGACCAGCCGCGGCCGGCGTCCTCGGCCCGAGGGTCGATGCGACGAGTTCAGCTCTTTGGTATAGCAAGCGTGAGGTCTCTCGTAGCTGCTGCTGAGCGGAGTGAGCGGTGTCGATGGTCGAGTGTGTTGACCGGTGTCGGTCGTCGATCCGACGGCCATTCCGCTCGTTCATCGAGACATCTCCCGGGTAACGTGATCATCGAGCAGGTCTCGGTCGTCTGATACGACGGGGGGTCTGGAGCGGGTTCGGGAGCGAAACGACCCCCGTCGTATCGGACGTCGGAGCCGGTCCGTGTCCGTTCCCGCGGAACCTCTCGAACCTCGAGACTTCTAGCTCGTCGGATCGGACGTCCGACATCCGGCCGGAGCCGTCCGTCGTTCGACTCCCCGCCTCAGCAGAGACGCCAACAGCCCCTGCACGTCGCAGGAACGCAGTGAGCCGACCCGCCGCAGCCGATCAGAGGATCTCGAGGACGCCGTTGCCGCCGCCTACGAGGGTTTCGGTCTGCGCGAGATAGTTGATCCCGTCGCTGAGCGGCAGGTGCCAGGGGAGCTTGGTCGGCTCGCCCATGAGGCCGACGGCGACGGCGGCGAAGCCGCGGGCGAGGTCCAGGCCGGCGTCGTCGGCGACGATGCGGAGGAGCTCCTCGGCCTCCTTCTCGGTGCCGACCTGGCCGAGGGCCTGGGACACGCCGGCCATGACGGCGGCGGAGGACTGCTCGCGCAGCAGGGTCATGAGGAAGGGGGCGACGGCCCGGTCGCCGATCTGGCCGAGGGCGAGGACGGCCTTGGCCAGGATGCCGGGGTGGCGCAGCGAGTCGTCGACGAGGCCGCGGATCGCGTCGAGCGAGGCGCCGTCGCGCATCAGGCCCAGGCCCTCGGCGAAGTAGCCGTTGAAGATCATCTTGAGCCCGGGCTTGATCCAGCTGCGGACGAGCGGGGCGCCGGCGACGTAGCCCTGCATGCCCAGCGCGACGGCGTAGGCGCCGCGGTTGTCGTGGATCTTGATCTTGCGCCCGGCCTGGAGGATGGCCTCGCCGATCGTGCGGTCGACGTCGGTCGCGCCGCTGCGCTGCCGCCGCGTGTCGTCGAGCAGGCCGAGGGCCAGGACGAGCCAGTTGCGCTCCTGGGTCTTGGCGTTGCGCATCTTGCCCATGAGGTAGTTGCGCGAGTCGTCGCCGGCGATGCGCCCGATGGCGATGTAGGCCAGGAAGCGCGCCGTCCGGTCCTTGCCGTCGTCGGCGTAGCGGGCCAGGTCCTTGATCAGGTCGCGGTCGTCCTCGTGGCCGACGCGGCCCAGGCCCATTACGCAGCTCTGGTGGATGATGCCCTGCTCGCGCCGGCCGCCGAGGAGCTCGAGCAGCCGGGCCTTGCCCTTGCCGGTCGGGTCGTCGTCGCGGCCGAGCACGCCGGCCAGGGCCGAGACCGCGTGGGCGCGGACGAGGTCGGGCCGGTCCTCGTCGGCGAGGTAGTAGAGCAGGAACTCGAGCGCCTCGCGGCGGAGGATCTCGCCCGAGGGCTCGGTCGGGTCGGCCCGGCACAGGCGCAGGGCGTGCAGGCAGGCGACCTGGGTGTCCTGGCGCAGCTCGTCGTCGGCCCGCCGCCGCTCGCGGTTGCGGTCGGGGCGGTCGTCGAGGAGGCCGATGACGGCGCGCTGGACGCGCGCCTTGTCGTAGCCGCGGTCGGACCGCGTGCACCAGATGCCGAGGCCGTAGAGCGCGAAGGCCCGCGTGCGGTAGTTGACCTTCTTGTCCTTGCAGAGCTTGCGGGCCTCGGGCCCGTCCTCGGCGAGCTGGAGCAGGATCGGCAGCGCGGCCTGGGCGCCGGTCATGCCGAGCGCGAGGGCCGCGGTCTCGGCGTACTCCTGCTGCTCGCCGAGGTAGCGCGAGATCAGCGGGACCGCCTCGTCGCCGGGCTGGATGCGGCCGAGGGCGACGAGGGCGCCGGTCACGAGCTCGCGGCCGGCCTTGTCGCCTTCTCGAGGACCTGGTCAGGACCGGGATCACGCTCTGCTCGACGAAGGGGCGGCGTGCGCGCGCGGCCGGACCCGGCAGGCCTCCTCGCCGGCGGGCGCCCGGTCGCGCACATGAACCGGTCCTTGCGCTGCATTCCCACCAGATCTTACCAGGCCCCGTCGTAGCCCAGCGCCGGTGTGCTGCCCGGCGTCGACGGCGTGCCGGTCCGGCCCGGGGTCCCGGTCGAGGCGCCGCCGGCGCGCGGGGCCTTGTCGGTGCCGGGGCCGCGGTAGATCCCGCCGTGGGCCGGGAGGGCCGCGGCGGCGAGGCCGACGGCCAGGGCGAGGGTGGGGAGCTTCGGCGCGCGCATCGTCTGGGTCCGGTCTGGGTCCTGGGGCGGAGCCGGGACGCTGCAATTCCTACACCACGCGGCCGGGGCGACCAGGGCCGCGGCCTGGGGATCTGCCCTGCGTCCGCGGGACCTTGCCGCACGGGGACTTCGGAGCCGGGGCGCGGCGGACGTCGCGGGATCGCCCGCGGCCCGAGCGATGCCGCACCGGGCCGACTGTCCCGCGGGCGGGTCCTGCGCGGGGATGGGGTGGAAACCCCTTCCGGTTCCGGCGCCCCGAGGGAAGCGGTTTCCCGTGAAACCCTTCCGTCGAAGTCTCTTCATGGAGGGGCGGTCGGTTCAACTGGTTTTCTCTCTGGCTCCTTCCGGCAAGGGCCTGCGCCTTGGCGCCTGTCCCGGGGTGGCATCGCTGGACTCCGCAGGCTTCTATCCGCACTCGCTGGGGCCTCGCTTCGAGGCCGGTGCACCTTGGAATCCGTCCGATCCGGTGCCGCGATCTGAGACGCGGCCCGAGGGCCAAGAGACTGTCGCAGCCGCCGGGATCGGGCGGTGAGTCCTCTGCTCATGGGATCAGGCGCTGGGCGCACCTCCTCTCCGTGTGTTCCCTCCTGGTCGGGTCGGGCTCAGGCCGACAGGCGAGCGGCCTTCCCCTGTCGGCGTCATGGAGCGGGTCGTAGCTCAGGCCGTGACGCCACAGGCGGTGCAGCAGCACGGCCAGCTTCCTGGCCACGGCCGTGACCGCGCGTTTCTTCGCGGATCGTCCTCCCTGGCCGCGAGGCGCAGACCGAAGCGTCGCAGGTCGCCGTCCTTGCCGAAGGGGCCCAGGATGTACTGCGCACTGACGAGCAGCCGCCTCGGTAGCCGTCGCCCGACTTGCTGATCCCGAGCTCGGGGGCCTTGTCGCCGGAGGCCTGGCTCCGCGGACACAGGCCGACCCAGGACCCCACGCGCCGGCTGTCGTCGAAGGGTCGGCTCTTCGATCGTCAGGGCGAAGGCCATCGATGTCAGCGGTCCGACGCCGTGGACCCGCTGCAGCACGGCGGCCTCGGGGTAGCGCCTCGGCGGCCTTCCCGATGCAGCGGTCGGTGGTCCGGATCGTCGCCGACAGGGCCACGATCTGATCCAGCAGCGGCTCGACCGCAGGCAGGAGGATCTGCGGCACGAGTCCGCGGACCTTCTGCTGGCCTCTTCGTTGAGGCAGAGGGCAGGCGGAGACCGAAGGACTTGGTCAGGCCCCTGACGCACCGCAATGAGGGGAGGCACGGGCCCTGCACGACCTGGTCCTGGCCCGGATCATGCCAGCTAGGTCCGCCTGGGCCTGCTCGCCCTGGTGGTGGACCCGGCCGAGCAACTCGGGCATGCCGTGCTCCAGCCGGGCCAGGAGCTCGGCGTCCTGCCGGTCGGTCTTCCTGGGGTCCTTGGCGATCAGCTGGACCCGCCTGGGATCGGCGACGTGGACCACGAAGCCGAGACCCAGCAGGTGCCGGGACATCCACGGGGACTGCGACAGCCCTCGAGGATCACCCGGGAGCCGGCGTGGGCCTGGAGGGCGCGGTCGAGGCCCTTCCCGGTCGTCGGGAAGTGTCCCCTGCCGACGACTCTACGGTCCCGGAGCAGCAGGTAGTGGGCCTGCGGTCGCCGACGTCCAAGCTGATGGTCAGATGGGAGGAAGTGGTGGTAGCGTGAGTCATGGGTCGGTCGTCTTCTATTCATGTGCAGCCCCCATTTTGGGGTGACTGCGTGGAGCGACCGGCCCTCTCATTCCATCTGAGACGTCAGGCGCGGAGGGACTCGATCCGACCCTTGGGGTCCAGGATCTGCGTGATGCGCAGGCCGTAGCTGTCGTCGACCATGACGACCTCGCCGCGGGCGACGAGCTTGCCGTTGACGCGGAGGTCGACGGGCTCCTCGGCCTTCTTGTCGAGGGCGAGGATGCTGCCGGGGCCGAGGTCGAGGACCTCGTCGAGGCTGAGCTCGGTGCGGCCGACCTCGACCGTGACCGGGATCGTGACGTCGAGCAGGAGGTCGAGGTTCTGGCGCTCGCCCGTGGGCTCGACGACGCCGAGGTCGCCGAAGTCGACCTTCTGGGCCGTCATGCGGGTGTCGCCGTCAGGGTGCTGTGGGTCGCTCATCGCTACGGTCCTCAGGATTCTGCGAGGGTCTCCTGGATGTCCACGGCGTAGCGCGTCCCGCGCACGCCGAGCCGCCCCCGGAACTTGGGCCTGTCCTGCACCGGCACGACGACCGGCTCGCCGGGCTTGCAGCCGATCGGCACGACGTCGCCGACCTCCAGGGACAGGAGGTCGCGCAGGGTCATGCCGGTCTCGCCGAGCCGGACCGAGACGTCGAGCAGCAGCCGGCGCAGGCCCTTGGCGATCGCCTCGCGGTGCTCGCCCTTGCCCTTGGACTCGCCGAGCCAGCGGCTGCTCGCGAAGCGCTCGAGCTGGGTCGCGAGGAGGGAGTACGGCAGGCACAGGCGGACGTCGCCGACGAGGCAGTCGCCGGTGATCTGGTAGTGCAGGGACAGCACGACCTCGCCGAGCGGCAGGACCTGGGCCATGTTGGGGTTCGTGAAGCGCCCGGTGACCTCGAAGCGCATCGCCGACAGCTCCGAGAGGCCGGCGGCGAGCTGGTCCTTGACCGGCCCGACGAAGGCCTCGGCGACCGAGTACTCGGCGTCGCTGAGCTCGCCGGGGGCCTCGAGGCCCTTGCCGGTACCGCCGAGGATGCAGTCGACGGCGCCGTACAGCATGCCGGTCGAGAAGGTCATCACGGCCGGCGTGCCCATCGGCTGGGCCTGGAGCGTGTAGAGCGCGATCGGCCGGTCGAGCAGGCCGAGCCAGGTCGAGAAGGCGAGCTGCTCGACGCCGACGCAGTCGCAGTCGGCCTCGACGTGCATGCGCTCGGAGATCGTCGCGGCGACCTTCTTGGCGACCATCTCCTGGATGCGCTCGATGGCCTGCAGCTGCGTCCGCGTGAAGCGGTTGGGCTTGAGCAGGTCGAGCGGGCGGACCTTCTCCTGGCCGCCGGCCGTGCCGAGCCCGGCCTCGATGCGGGCCGCGGTCTGGGCCAGCTCCTCGGGCACGCCCTCGGCGCGGAACAGCTCCAGCAGGGCGTCGATCTCGCTGTTGTCGAGGTATCCGGTCACGCGACGGGGACTCTCCGGGGCCTCGGGCCGGAGGGGTCCGGCACCGCCCCCTTCCTATCGGCGTTCCCGGCCCCGGACTCGCGCCCGGCGGCCCCGGATCCCCGCCGCCCTGGGCCCCGGGCGGGCCTCGGGCCCCCTGGCCCCGGGCGGGCCCCAGGCCCCCGCGGCCCGGCTCAGGTGAACAGGAGCTCCTCGATGAACACGTCGGAGACGAGGCCCCCCCCGTCGGGGAACAGGCTCTCCTCGAGCAGCTCGATGAGCTGTTTGCGCACGTGCTCGGCCCCGTGGCTGCCCTCGATGTCGTCCTTGGTCAGGCCCTTGAGGAAGATCAGGATCCGGCTCTTGGCCTTGCGCAGGTTGGGGACGATGACCTGCTCCTCGACCATCGGCGCCGGCGGGCACTTGTACTCGAAGTAGAAGCTCAGCTTGCACAGGCTGTTCTTCGAGTTCAGCGGGTTGAAGGTCACCGAGATCTTCTCGATCCACTGCCGGGCCGGCAGCGTGTCGAGGTCGACCTGGGCCTCGGCCTCGGCCTTGGAGTCGGGCCTGGTGAAGACGACGACGCCGGCCGCCCCCGCGATGACGAGGGTCGCCCCGAGGATGATGGCGACTAGGCCGCCGCGCTTGCGCTTCTCCGGGACGGCGGGCGTCCCCTGCTCGGGCTCGTTGGACATGGCTCTGCTCCTATCTCCTGCGCAGGACGGTGACGTCCACGGATCTGTACGGCGCGTCCCCGCCGTGGACCGGCCCGCCCGGGGCCGGGACGACGGCGGCGGTCGGGACGAGCTCGCTGCTCACGCCGACGGCCTCGAGGTAGCCGAGGATCGCGGCCAGCCGGCGGTAGCCGAGCTCCATCGGCTGGAAGCTCTCGACGAAGCCCGCCTTGACGTCGATCCGGACGGTGATGTCCGGCGTGCCGTACTTGCGGGCGAAGAGGTCCAGGCTGCGGCGGGCTTCCCGGCCGAGCTCGGCCGAGCCGTGCGCGAACGAGAACGGCGACGCGATCCTGAGCTCCTGCTCGACCGTGTGCTCGGCGGCCGAGCTCCGGCCCAGCTCGACCTCCTCGCCGCTGCGCCGCGCCTGGGCCGGCTCCCCCTCGCCCTCCTCGACGAAGGCGAACTCGGCCCGCGGCTCGTTGCGCTCCTCCGGCTCCTTGGCGCCGCTCAGCAGCCCGCCCTCGCCGAGCTCGCTGTAGAACGCGGCCGTGATCGAGCCGGTCATCGCCGACAGCAGCCCGTGCTGCTTCTCGTTGGCGTAGACGTTGAGCAGGATGAAGAACACGAGGAGCAGCGTCATGAGGTCGGCGAAGGTCGCCATGAACGCCGGCACACCCGGCCTGGGCTCTTCGTGGACCTCGACCGGCATGGCTAGCGGCCCTCCTGGCCGGCCCGGCGGCCCTCGGGCATCTCGACGAGGATCTCGACGCGCCGGTTGCGGTCCTGCTCGGCGGCCGTGTGGCCGGCCTCGCGCGGCTCGCGGGCCCCGCGGCTCGTGATCCGCACGTGGTCGAGCTGGATGCGGGACAGGCCCATGATCCGCGCGACGCGGCGGGCCCGCGACAGGCCGAGCAGCTCCGCGCTCCCGACGTGGCTGTCGGCGTCGCTCCTGGGGTCGCAGTGGCCGATGACCGTGTAGCGCCGCGCCGGGTTGGCCCGGAGCCCGAGCGCGAGGCGCCGCACCTCCTCGGCGAGCTCGTGGCTCGGCTGGTCCCCGCCGGCGGCGAAGCCGTTGGGCACGTCGACGATGATCCGGACCCCGCGCTCGAAGTCCTCGACGGTCAGGTAGTCGTTCTGCAGCTCGTAGACCGTCGTGACCCGGTCCTCCGGCTTGACGAGGTCCGGGGAGCTCACGCCCTGCTTGACGCGGTTGCTCTCGTGGAGCTGCTTCTCGAGCTCCGGCTTGTCCTTGTTGTCGTGGAACCCGAAGCTGCCCTTGAGCACGTCGAGGACGCGCACGAGGTCGTCGGTCTCCCTGGTCGTGAAGGTCAGCATCATGATGAAAAGCGTGACCAGCAGCGACACGAGGTCGGAGAAGGTCACGAGCCACTCCGGGGCCCCGGGCGCGCTCTCCTCCTCGACCGCTGCGTCCACGCCCCCCCCTACTTCTCCACGACCTCGCGCTCACGCGGCGCGAGGAAGGACTTGAGCTTCTCCTTGACCAGGGCGGGCTTGTCGCCGGACTGGATGGAGATGATCCCCTCGATCATGAGGTTCCGGAGCTGGATCTCCTCCTTGGAGCGGTTGCCGAGCTTGGTCGCGAAGGGGTTGAAGACGAGGTTGGCGACGAACGCCCCGTAGAACGTCGTCAGCAGCGCGACCGCCATGCCCGCGCCGATCGAGCTCGGGTCCTCCATGTTCTGGAGCATCTGGATCAGGCCGATCAGCGTGCCGATCATGCCGAAGGCCGGCGCGACGCCGCCCATCGTCTCCATGAGCCGCTTGCCGGCCTGGTGGCGCGCGACGAGGTTGGCCATGTCGATCTCGAGGATCTCGCGCACGACCTCGCCCGGGAAGCCGTCGATGATCAGCCGCAGCCCCTTCTGCGTGAACTCGTCGTCGATCTCGTCGAGCTTCTCCTCGAGCGCGAGCAGGCCCTCGCGGCGCGCCAGGTTGCTGAACGCGACGATGCGCTCGATCTCCTGCCGGGGCTCCGGGAGGGGGTAGAGCAAGACCTTGCTCATGACCTTGATGGAGCCCGCGACGGTCGACATCTTGAAGCACATCAGGGCCGAGGCCAGGGTGCCGCCGAACACGATCATCAGGGACGGCGCGTCGACGAAGATGCTGAGCGGTCCGCCCATCATGATGGCGGACAGGACGAGGCCCAGACCGAGCATCAGCCCGATGATCGTGGCGAGATCCATCCCCTTGCTACTCCGCTCCTTGCGTCACGCAGGCGGTGGTCAAGGTTCGGAAGCACGCCCCCCCCGACCGTAGCGCGGCCCCACCGGACCGTGCCATGGCAAGGAGCGGCGCGGGGCGTCAGTCCTGCTTCTGGATCAGGCGGGTGGCCCGCAGGATCAGCTGGGCGCCCTTGTCGGGGTTGATCTGGGACAGGATCTCCGAGGCCGCCGCCGGCTCCATCAGGGTCAGGAGCTTGACGGCGTCCTCCTCGCGGGCCGGGAGCATCTCGAGGAGGTGCTCGGCCGCGTTCTTGGGCTCCATCAGGGCCAGCACCGAGCTCTGCTTCTTGAACCGCGCGGTCTCGCCCTGCTGCATCTCGATGAACGAGGCCTTGAACCGGTCGTAGGCGGCCTCGAGCTTCTCCTTCTCGGCCCGGACCTCGGCCATGAGCTTGTCGAGCGACAGCCGCCGCTCCTCGAGGTCGCTCTCGACGAGGTCGAGCTCGTAGCGGCGGCGCTCGAGCAGGGCCTCGTCGCGGCGCAGCCGGGCGAGCCCCTCCTCGGAGAGGCGGTGGAACTCGACGATCTCCTCGCGGGTCGTCGGCGGGTCGAAGGCCTCGAACGACTTGAAGTCGAAGATCGTGCGCCGGTGGAGGCGGTCGGCGTCGGCGGCGCGCTTGCCGTCCTGGCCGGCGCCCTGCGGGACCGCGCGCGAGCGGCTCGCCGAGGCGTCGACGGCCTGGATCCCGCCCGGGGCGGGGGCCGGCTCGTCCTGCACGAGGTACTCCCCGACGAGCGGCAGGCTGCGCAGCCCGTCGTCGTCGAGGCGGCCGCTGAGGTGCAGGAACCCCAGCACCGAGCCGCCGAACAGCAGGAGGCCGCCGACGGCCAGCGCCATGCCCTTGACCATGCCCTTCATGCCTGCCTCCTGCCGGCGCTCCGCGCCAGCGTCGCCAGCTCCTCGAGCTCGTGCTGCTCGGCCCGCTCGACCTCGACGCGGTGCCGCTCGCGGGCGAGCTCCTCGAGCCGCTCGAGCGACAGCGACCGGCGCCGGGCGTCGGTCCAGCGCTGCCGCGCGTCCTCGGTCCGCCGCCGCGCCCGCTCGAGCGCCGCGGCCAGCTCCCGACCCCGCTCCCCGAGCCGCGCGCCGTGCACGGCCGCGAGCGACGCCACCGGCCCCAGGCCGGCCGCGAGCTCGTCGAGCTCGACCCGCTGCGCCCGCAGCAGCTCGAGCCGCGCGCGGAGCTCGGCCTCGGCGTGCCGGCAGCGGGCGAGCTCGCGGGCGCGCTCTTCGGTGGCGCGCTGCTCGAGGCGCAGCAGGCGTTCGAGTCGGAACCGGAATCGCTTCATCGCCCCTTCCTATCGGAGGTTCGGGGCCCCGGGGTTGAGGTCCGGGCCGGTCACAGGCCGGCCTCCCGGACCCGCAGGGCCAGCTCCCGGAGCCGGCCCACGGTCTGGTCGAAGCTGCGGACCTCGGTGCCGTGGTGGCACAGCTCCTCGAGGTCCCTGCGGAGGTCGATGGCCAGGTCCAGCTCGGGGTCCACGCCGCGGCGCCAGGCGCCGACCTGGACGAGGTCCTGGTTCTCGGCGTGGACGGACAGGAGCCGGCGCAGGACGGCGGCCGCGGCCCGGTGCTCGGGAGCGGCGACCCGGCTCATGAGGCGGCTGATCGAGCCGAGCACGTCGACGGCGGGGAACAGCGCCCGGGACGCGATGCGGCGGTCGAGGACGACGTGCCCGTCGAGGAGGCCGCGCAGCGCGTCCGAGACGGGCTCGTTGAGGTCGTCGCCCTCGACGAGGACCGAGAACAGCCCGGTGATCGAGCCGCGGTCCGCGCTGCCGAGGCGCTCGACGACGCGGGGCAGCTCGGCGAACAGCGACGGCGGGTAGCCGCGCAGCGTCGGCGGCTCGCCGACCGTCAGGCCGATCTCGCGGGCCGCGGTCGCGAAGCGCGTGACCGAGTCCATGAGGAACAGGACGTCCCGCCCCTCGTCGCGGAACTGCTCGGCGATCGCGATCGCCGCGTAGGTCGCCTTGAACCGCAACAGCGGCGGAGAGTCGCTCGTCGCGACGACGACGACGGTCTTGGCCAGGCCCTCGGGCCCGAGGCTGTCCTCGAGGAAGTCGCCGACCTCGCGGCCGCGCTCGCCGACCATCGCGACGACGTTGACGTCGGCCGTCGACCCGCGGGCGATCATGCCGGTCAGCGTGCTCTTGCCGACGCCCGAGCCGGCGAAGACGCCGATGCGCTGGCCCTTGCCGAGCGTCATGAAGCCGTCGATGGCCGAGATCCCGGTCGCCAGCGGCTCGGTCACGCGGCGCCGCGCCAGGGGCGACGGGGCCCGCGCGAGGAGCGGCCGCTCGGGGCCGCGGATCGGGGCCCCCCCGTCGAGCGGGCGGCCGAGGCCGTCGAGGACGCGGCCGAGGCAGTCGTCGCCGACGCGGACCGCCAGCGGCCGGCCGGTCGAGCGCACGCGGTCGCCGGGCGCGAGGCCGTGCGGGAGGTCGAGGGGCATGAGCCGGAGCAGGCCCTGGGCGAAGCCGACGACCTCGGCCATCGTCTCGCCGTGGGCGCCCTCGACGACGCAGAGGTCGCCGACGGCCGCGTCGAGGCCGACGACCTCGAGGCCGAGACCGGTGACGCCGCGGACCTGGCCCCAGGCCTCGGGTGCGAGCCGCGCGCCGGCCCGGGCGAGCAGGCCGGTCACCGGGGGCAGGCCGGTCACCGGACCTCCTCCCGGACGTTGGCCGCCAGCGCCGCGAGGACCTGCGCCGGGTCGCGGCGCAGCAGGCCGAGGTCCGACTCGACGCGGTAGCCGCCCGCGGGGACGGCCGGATCGCGCTCGAGCTCGACCGCGCGGCCGAGGGCCTCGGAGGGACGGCCGTCGAAGGCGCGCAGCAGCTCCTCGCAGTCCTCGGGGTGGAGGTGGACGCGCACGACGCCGGGACCGAGCGCCTGGCCCGAGGCCTGGAGCTCGGCGCGCAGGGCGGCGGCGAGGTCGTAGCGGCCGCGGTCGATCTCGGTGCCGAGCACGCGCTCGGCGAGGCCGAAGGCGAGGTCGAGGACGAAACCGGTCCAGCCGTCGAGGCGCGCCGCGAGGCGGGCGGCGCGCTCGGGCAGGCCGGCCTGGAGCGAGGCGGCGAGGGCGGCCACGGCGCGGGCGCGGTCCTGCTCGGCCTGCTGGCGCGCGGCGAGGGCGTCGACGACCGGCAGCGTCGGGGCGCCGGTCCGCGCGGCCGGCTCCTGGCCGACGACGCGGAACCCGAGCGGCGCCTCGGTGAAGCGGACCCCGACCCGGCTCATACGAGCTGCTCCCCGCCGCCGGCGGGGACGATCTCCCCGGCCTCGATGAGGTCGCGCACGACCGTGAGGATCTGCTTCTGGGCCTCGAGCACCTCGCTCAGCGGCACCGGGCCCTTGGAGTCGCGCTCGTCGATGACCATCTCGCGGGCGCGCTTGGACAGGTTGTCGAAGATGTTCTGCTCCGAGCCCGGCGCGCAGGCCTTGAGGGCCAGGGCGAGGACGGCGGTGTCGATCGAGCCGAGGACCTTCTGCATCGACTTCTTGTCGAGGTGGGCCAGGTCGTCGAACGTGAACATCTCCTCGCGGATGGCCTCGGCGATGCCGCGGTCGCGGCCCGACACGCCGTCGAGCACGCTCTTGTCCGACGCGCCGGCCATGTAGTTGATGATCGTCGCGGCCTTCTTGACCCATGCCCCGGGCTCGGACCGCCCGGCCGAGAGCCCGAAGGACCGGATCTTGGCCTTGATGACCTCGACGACGCGCTGCACGACCTCGGGCGACGAGCGGCCGAGCGTGGCGATGCGGTAGATCGCGTCGCTCTTCTCCTCGTCGGGCAGGAAGCCGAGGATCTCGCCGGACTTGGCGGCGTCGAGGTGGGCGAGGAAGACGGCGCGGATCTGCGGGTGCTCGTCGGCGAGCATGTTGGCGAGGTCCTCGCTCGGGACCTGCTCGAACACGGCGAACGGCCGCTGGGCCACGGTCTGCTGCTCGACGCCGGTCAGGATCTGCTCGCCCTTCTGCTCGCCGAAGGCCTTGGACAGGACCGAGCGGGTCAGGGCCTCCACGTCGCCGAGCGCGAGCCCGGCGTTGCGGAAGCGCAGGACGGCCTCCTTGTAGATGTCGCGGAGGTCGTTCTCGCTCACCGAGAGCTCCTCGAGCTCCTTCATGGACTTGGCGACGAGCTCGACCTCGTCCTCGCCGAGGTTGCGGAGGACCTTGGACGACAGGCCGGGCTCCAGGGCCAGCAGCAGGGCGGCGACCTTCTGGCGCGCTGTGAACCCGTCGGCCATCAGCCCTCGGACCTGCTGTCGGTCAGCCAGTGCTCGAGCAGGCGGGAGACGCTGCCCGGGTCGGCGGCCACGGCCTTCTCGATCTCACGGCGCAGCCGGCGGACCTCGCGGCGGGGGTCGACCTCCTCCTCCTCGACGGCGACCGCGGCGCCCTGCGGCGCGAGCGGCGCCGGGCCGCGGCGCAGCATCCCGCGCAGGAAGAACACGACGAGGAGGACCGACAGCACCTGGGCGGCCATCGGCCCGTAGACGCCGATGTAGCCGGCGACGTCGAGGGGCTCCTCCTCGAGCGGCTCGGCCTGCGGCATCGCGACGATCATCGGGGAGATCTCGGGGTCGCGGTCCTTGGTCCAGCCGATCAGGCCCTTGATCAGGGTCACGATCTCGTCGCGCTTGTCGGCGATGCCCTGGTCGAGGGCCAGGCCGACGGTGATGCGCTCGATGTCCGGCGCGAGCTGGACGACCTTCTTGCGGCCGATCTCGGTCACGTACTCGGTCTCGGTCGTCGAGGTGCTGGTCTCGGTCCCGGCCGTCGTCGTGGCGCCGAGGGAGGAGCCGCCCGACAGCGTGCTGCCCACGCCGGGGTCGCCGCCGGAGCGCACGGCCGGGCCCGTCGACTTGTTCTTGGAGCCCTTCTCGTGGCGCACGATCTTCTCGGGCGGCGTGATGATCTCCTCGCGGCTCTGGATGTCGTTGCCGAGCGCGACGTTGACCGTGACCCGGGCCTTGCCGAGGCCGACGATCTCGTCGAGCCGGAACTGGGCCTCGGCCGTGAGCTGGGCCGAGCGGTCGTCCTCGAGGCGCATCAGCTCGACGTGCGAGCCGCCGCCCAGGCCGCTGCCGTCCTCGGCGCGGAAGGTCCCGCCGTCCTTGGACACGACCGTGACCTGCTCGCGGGGGATGTCGAGCGCGTCGCCGACGAGGGCGACGACGTCGCGGGCCACGGTCTGGAACCGGGCCTGGTCGCGGACGCCGATCATGACGCTGGCCCGCGAGCGGTTCTCGCGGTCGCGGCCGAGGAAGGTCGAGGCCTGGCCCGGCTGCCAGTGCACGCTGGCGTAGGTCACGCCGCGCATGCGGCGGATGTCGCGCGAGACCTCGAGGACCTTGCGCTGGTGCAGCAGGAAGTCGGTGACCTTGGACGGGCCGACGAGGGACTTGACGTCCATGCCGCTGCCGACGGTGCCGGACCCCAGGGTCAGGCCCTGGCCCGACAGGAGCTTGCGGGCCTCGTCGAGCTGCGAGCCCTCGACGTGCAGGACGCCGCCCTCGAGGCGGTAGTCGATGCCGCCGCGGTCGAGGGTCTGGAACACCATGGCCCGCTCCTCCTCGGGGTAGTCCGAGAAGGCCAGGTAGTCGGGCCGGCTGCCGAACCACACGAGGGCGCAGAGGCCGACGAGGGTCGCGCCGAGCACGACCGCGACCTGGAGGCGCTGCGTCGGGTTGAGGCGGGTCCAGATGTTCCGGAGCTGGCCGGTGAACTCGGTCAGGAATGCGGGCATCGTCGTCCGGTCGGGGGGGTCGGGGGGAGGGGGACCAGGGCGCTCAGACCTGGATGCGGGTGACCTCGCGCCAGGCGTTGATCAGCTTGTTGCGAACCTCGAGCATGAGGTTGAAGGCGACGCCGGCCTTCTCGCTCGCGAGGAGGACCTCGTGCAGGTTGCGCGTCTCGCCGGTGACGAGGCCCTTGGCCTTGGCGTCGGCCTCGTTCTGCAGGTCGACGACCTCGCGGAGGTTGTCGCCCAGCGCCTCGGCGAACGACGGCCCCTCGGCCCCGCCCTCGCGCGTGGGCTCGAGGTCGAGCCCGCGCGGGAGCCGGTCCTGGAGCCCCCGCAGCCGGGTGTCGAGCCCCTTGGAGAACACGTCCTGGATGGGGTCCATCACGAGCTCCTGAGGTTCTGGATCGTCTCGCGGGCCATCTGGCGGAAGACCCGGAAGGCGGCGAGGTTCATCGAGTACGCGTTGCGGGCCGCGGCCATGTCGACCATCTCGAAGGTCAGGTCGACGTTGGGCCGGCGCACGAAGCCCTGCTCGTCGGCGAAGGGGTGCTCGGGCATGAACACCCGGGTGTGCGGGGTGACCGTGTCCTCGACGACGTTCGTGACCGCGACGCCCCGGCCCGCGCTGTCCACGGCCGAGCCGGCGGCCTCGAACTCGTTGCCGAGGATCTCCTCGAACAGCACGGCCTTGCGCACGTACGGGCCGTCGGGCCCGATCGTGTCCGCGTTGGCGATGTTGGACGAGATGACGTCCATGCGGCGGCGCTCGGCCAGCATGCCCGCGACCGAGGTCTCGAAGCCGGTGAAGCTCGATTCGATGCCCATGTGCCTCGCTCCTCCTCGCGCTACTGCGACCGGATCGCCCGGATCATGGTGGTGAACCGCCCGCCCAGCGACTGCGTCAGGAACGAGTGCAGCAGGCGGGTGTTCTCGAGCTGCATCCACTCGAACTCGAGGTTGACGTTGTTGCCGTCCGCCCGGGCCGCGCCGCCGTCGACGCGGATCGTCGGCCGCACGTCGGCGAAGCCGGTGCCGGCGGCCTCGGCCTCCCCGAGCGCGGCCTCGAAGTCGACGCGCCGCGCCTGGAAGCCGGGCGTGCTCTGGTTGGCGATGTTGTTCCCGATGACCTGCTGGCGCAGCGCCAGCCCGTCCAGCGCGCGCTCGTAGAAGCCGGTGATCCGGTCGAAGTCGAACATCGGTGCTCCTTGGAGCCGGGGGGCCCCACGTCCTCGACTTCGACTATCGACCCGATCCCATGGGCCCCTTGAGCAGGGGCGTCGACGGATCCGGCAATCCGGGGAAAAAGCGAAAGTCCCGGCCGGGGCCGCCGAGGGCCCGCCGGGCCCCTAGCCGGCGGGCGCCAGCTGCTGGAGCCGGTTGTAGAGCGTCCGGGGCGAGACCCCGAGGACGGCCGCGGCCCGGGTCCGGTTGCCGCCCTCGCGCTCGAGCGTCGCGAGGATCAGCGCGTCCTCGACGTCCCGGAGCCGGCGGCCGACCAGGGGGCCGATCGGGTCCCCCTCGGGCCGCCAGCGGCCGAGGTCGTCCCCGGCCGGCTCGCCGCCGAGCCAGGGCTCGATCAGCGCGGACGGGATCTCGTCGCCCTCGCACAGCAGGAAGGCCCGCTGGACGAGGTTGCGCAGCTCGCGGACGTTGCCGGGCCAGTCGTAGGCGAGCAGCGCCGACCGGGCCCGGGCGTCGAAGCGGGGCGGGCTCGCGCCGCGCTCGGCGGCGAGGCGGGCCAGGAAGTGCTCGGCCAGCGGGATCAGGTCCTCCGGCCGTTCGCGCAGCGGGGGGATCCGGATCGGGAAGACGTCGAGCCGGTAGTACAGGTCCTGCCGGAAGTGGCCGCGCCGCACCTCGGCGGCGAGGTCGCGGTTGGTGGCCGCGAGCACGCGCACCCTGACGCGGGTCTCGCCGGTCCCGCCGACGCGCTGGACGACGCCGTCCTCGAGCACGCGCAGGAGCTTGGCCTGCAGGGGCAGGGAGACCTCGCCGATCTCGTCGAGCAGGAGCGTGCCGCCGTCGGCCAGCTCGAAGCGGCCCGGCCGCGCGCCCGTGGCCCGGTGAAGGCCCCGGCCTCGTGGCCGAACAGCTCGCTCTCGATCAGGGCGCCGGGGATCGCGGCGCAGTTGAGCTTGATGAACGGCGCGCCCGGGGGTCGAGGCGGCGGTGCAGCTCGGCCGCGAGGACCTCCTTGCCGACGCCGCTCTCCCCGGTGATCAGCACGGTCGAGCTCGTCCCACCGAGCCGGTCGATGAGCTCGTCGATGGCCCGCATGCGCGGGTTGCGCGACGGGAAGGCCTCGCCCCCGTCGTCCTCGCGCCGCAGGTACTCGTTCTCGGCCAGGAGCAGGCTCCGCTTGCGCAGCCGCTCGAGGAGGAGGCGGATCTGCTCGCACTGGACGGGCTTGACGAGGACGTCGTCGACGCCCTCGCGCAGCGCGTGCACGGCGACGTCGACCGTCCCGTGCGCCGTCACGAGGACGACCGGCAGCGAGCGGTCCACGGCCTTGGCCGCGCGGAGCACCGCCATCCCGTCCTTGCGCGGCATGCGCAGGTCGGTCATGACGAGGTCGAAGCTCCCGCGCCGGAGCTGCTTGACCGCGGCCTGGCCGTCGTCGACGGCCAGGACCTCGGCGCCGGCGGCCTCGAGGGCGTCGGCCAGGAACTCGCGCGACAGCGGGTCGTCGTCGGCGAGCAGCACCCGCAGCCCCGGCTCAGGCATCGACCCTCCCGGGGAGCTCGACGACGAAGCAGGCGCCGCCGGCCCGGTCCTCGAGGCGGATGCGTCCGTCCATGGCCTCGAGGGCGCGGGCGCAGAACGCCAGCCCGAGGCCGGTGCCGCCGAGGCGGCCGCCGGCGAAGGGGTCGAACAGGCGGTCGCGGAGCCCCGGGGACGCCGGGCCGTCGTCGGCGAAGCGCAGGCGCAGGCGGTCGGGCTCGCAGGCCTCGGCCGTGACCACGACCCGGCCCGCGCCGGCTTCGGCCGCGTTGCGCAGGAGGTTGGCGAAGACCTTGCCGAGGGCCTCGGGCGCGCCGCGCACGCGGGCGCCGACGGCGCCGCCCTCGAGCTCGACCGCGAGCGCCTCGGCGTCCTCGTGGGCCTCGGCGATCCAGGCGCCGAGGCGGCGCTCGACGACGGGCTCGCGGTCCTCGGGCCGGGCGAAGACGAGCAGGTCGCGGATGATGCGCTCGACGCGCTGCGCGCCCTCCTCGATGGCCTCGGCCCAGCGCCGCGCCTTGGGCGCGTCGGGGTCGCGGCGCAACATGCCGGCGAAGCCGGCGATGGCCGTGAGCGGATTGCGGACCTCGTGGGCCACGCCGAGCGCGAGCTCGGACAGGCTCGACAGGCGCGCGAGCCGCCCGAGCTCCTCGCTCAGGGCGTCGATCTCGGTGCGGTCCTCGACGAAGCCGAGGCGGACGCCGCCGGGCAGGTCGGTCGCCGTGACCTGCAGCCGCCGCGCGCGGCCGTCGGGGTCGACGAGGCTCTCGGTGCCGCCGGGGCCCTCGAGCAGGGCCGCGACCGGGCCGGCCCCGAAGCGGGCGACGAGGCGGCGCGCCTCGGGTTGATCGGCTCGGACGCGCCGGCCTGCATGCGGAACACGCCGAGGGCATCGAGGCCAGGATCTCCTCGCGCTCGGCGAGGGCGCCGGCGAGGCGGCGGTTGGCCTCGGCGAGCTCGCGGTCGACGCGGCGCGTCTCCTCCTGGAGCTGGCGGTAGGCCAGCTCGAGCCGGCCCGAGGCCTCGCAGAACCACTGGAACCTGGCCAGCAGGTCGGCGGCCGGGTCCGGGCGCGCGCCGGCGCGTCGCCGGTCGCCCGCTCGGCGCCGGCGCCGCTCACCTGAGGCCCTCGAGGTCGGGGGGCGTGAACGGGAGGTTCTCGGCCCGCCAGCGCAGGTGCTGCAGCACGAGTTGCGCTGCGCGCCCACAGGCCGAAGACCTGGCCGCCCTCGGCGTCGCGGCCCTGGTCGAGCTCGATGACGCGCTGGTAGGCGGCCTTGGCCGCGTCGAGGTCGCCGAGCTTCCGTGCGCCTGCGCCAGCATGAACAGCAGGACCGGCTCGGGCGCCTCGACGCCGTCGGTCGCGCGCCGCAGCAGGGCCATGGCCTCGACGGTCATGCCGGCCCGGAGCAGGGCGCGGGCGCGCTTGGGCACGTAGGCCACCGGCGCGAGGCGGATCGCGGCGCCGCCCTGCCCGAAGGGGTCGAGGGCCGCCGACGCCTCGAGGCGCGGGCCGGGGAGCTCGAGCAGCGGGACCAGCGGACCGTAGCGGGTCTCCTCGCCGGGGAGCAGCGGCCCCCGGCCGGCGCCGGGGCGCGACGGACCACGCTCGGTGCCGGCGCCCGGACCCGGCGCGAGGTCGGGCGTCGCCTCGACGCGGGTCGGCCCGGCGGCCACCGGGTCGCCGCCGCGCGGCGGCGTGGGCCGGAGCCCGGCCGGCGGCAGCTGCGGCTCGCGCGCACCCTCGGCGACGAAGCGCTGCTTGAGCCGTGCCTCCTCGTCGAGCTCGGCGGCGAGCTCCTTGGACAGCTCGTCGACGCCCCTCCCGCCCGGGTCGCAGCCGAGCAGGAGCTCGGCCGGGTCGAAGGGCAGCAGGAGGTCCCATGCGACCTTGAGCCGCATCAGCCGCTCGAAGTGGCGGGCCTCCTCGGCGGCGCGGCGCTCGAGCTCGTGGATCTCGCGCTGCAGGCCCTGCACGAACGGCGGGCGCGTGGCCTGGTCGGCGCGGTCCTGGGCCGCGGCCGGGGCCGCGAGGCAGAGCGCGACGAGGCTCGTGCGGAGCGCGTTCATCGGACGGTCCCTCCGTAGGCCTCCGCGGCCTCGCGGTCGCGGCCGAGCGCCGTCCAGGCGTCGCCGACGAGCTCGGCGACGCGCGCCTGCACGGACGCGTCGACGATCTTGGCGGCGAGCCGGTGCGCGACCTCGATGACCTCGCGGTGGTGCTTCTGGCGGGCCTCGGCCTCGACCAGGATCAGCCGCGCCTGGTCCCCGATGGCCCCGCCGAGGTCCTCGTGGTCCTGGACGAGGTTCTTGGCGCGCTCCGGCCTGCCCGAGTCGAGCAGCGTGCGCGCGGTCCAGACCAGGAGCGCACGGTCGGGCGGGCCCTCCTGCAGCAGCACCTCGAGCCCGTACATCCCGGCGTCGAACCTGCCGAGGGCGATCAGGCACTTGTGGACGAGGACCCGCGCCTCGCGGACCTCGCCCGGCAGCAGGCGCTGCTCGTCCTGCAGGGCCTTGCGCCCGCACAGCAGGGCCTGCAGCGGGTCGCCGAGCGCCTCCTCGGCGTGGGCCATGGCCAGCCAGGCCAGGCCCCTGCGCGGGTCGGCGGGCAGCACGGTCAGGTACTGCAGCAGCTCCTTCTCGCCTTCCTCGCAGTCGCCCTGGGCGACCCGGGCCTGGCCGGACAGGAACTTGAGCGTGCCCCAGTCCTGGTCGGACAGGTCGATCGGCTCGACGACGGTCCCGAGCTGGCGGATCTTCTCGAGCACGCGCTCGGGGTGGCCGCGGCGGCGGTGGGCCTCGCCGAGCAGCAGCAGCAGGCTCGCGAACTCGTCGCGGTTCCGGAAGCCCGACAGGTACAGCTCGAGCAGGGCCACGAGGTCGTCGAGGCCCTGGGTCGAGGGGTCGACGCCGACCCCGACCGCGGCCTCGAGCTCGCGGCCCTCGCGCCGGCGGCGGTCGCTGAGCGCGAGGTGGGCCTTGGTGAACACGAGCGCGGCCTCGATCCCGACCTCGGTCTCCGAGCGGGTCGTCAGGAGCTTCCGCGACTCCTGGATGGCCTCCTGCAGGCTGCCCATCTCGAGCCAGCACTCGGCCAGCTTGAGCCTGGCCTCGTCGGCGTAGGGGTGGTCCCCGGCCCGCTCGAGGAAGGCCTGGAAGTGCCCGGCCGCCTGCAGCAGCTCGCCCTGGGCCAGGGCCAGGAGGGCCATGTCGATCCGCACGCGGCTCTCGTGCGAGAGCGGCGCGTCGGGGTCGGCCGCGAGGGTCTGCAGGTAGCGGTCGTACCACTCGAGCGCCCAACGGCGCAGGTTCTGGCGGCCGGCGCTCGTCTCCGGCAGCGGCACGGTGACGACCGTCAACACGCGCCGGCCGACCGCCTCGCCGGGCTCGGGCTCGGCCCGGTCCTCCTGCAGGTCGAGGCCGGCGGCGACGCAGACGAGCTCGGCGACCGAGACCGCGTCCTTGCGCTTGAAGAACAGCGAGAGGGCCTCGTCCTCGAGCTTGCGCCGGATGCCGGGCAGCTCGAGGTTGAGCCGGAAGGCACCGAGGGCCTCGAGGTCCTTGAGGGCGATGTACGCGCTGACGCCTGCCCGGGCCGCGGTCACGAACACGCGGTCGCCCCTGCGCTCGACGACGCGGAACACGACGCCCTGGTCGCGGTCGCCCGCGTCCGCCCCGGCGGCCTGGGCCCGGAGGGCGCCGGCCAGCGCGAGGGCGCAGCCGAGGAGCACGGACGGGCGGCTCACCTGTGCTCCTCCGCGCCGCCGGTCTTCTTCTCGCTCTCCGTGGCCTCGATGCGGTAGCCGTCGGCCAGCTCGAGGTACGCGGCGGGGATCCGCTGCCGGTGCTCGTCCGACATCAGGCTCTCCTGGAGCAGGAAGCGCGCGACGTACTTGCGCGCGCCCTTGAAGTCGCCGAGGCGCCTGGCGTCGACGGCCATCGACCAGAGGTCGGCCGGGAGCAGGCTGATCTCGAAGCCCGAGTTGGACATGCGCAGGTAGCGCAGGGCCTTCTCGTGGTCGCCGGCCTCGCCGGCGTAGTGCGCGAGGCGGCTCAGGATCGCGCGGCGGACCGAGCCGGGCAGCTCGGCCTGGTCGCGCAGGACGCCCTCGAGCATGGCGATGGCCTTGGCGTAGTCGCCGGTCGCGACGAGCCGCTCGATCTCCGCCATCTGCACGACGCGGGACTCGAGCGGCGCCTCCTTGGGGCGCGGCGGCGAGGTCTCGGGCCCGGCCTGGCCGGCGCCCTCGGGCCGGGGCGGGGCCGGCGTCGGCGCGGGCGTGGGCTCCGGCGCGCCGCCCCGGCCCGGCTCGGGCACGAGCACGACCGCGACCATGAACGCGACGTTGAGCAGGAGCACGAAGGCCAGCACCGTGTCGAGGCTGGAGCCCCGCCGGCCCCTGGCCTCGCGCCGCCGCGGCACGCGGGCGGCCGGCTCGGCGGCCGGCGCGTCGAGCTCCTCGACGGCCTGGACGACGCCGGCGGCCTCGGCCAGGGCCTCGCCGAGGATCTCGCCGAGCTCGGTGTCGTCGACCTCGCGCCAGGAGTCCTGCTCCCGGAGCTCCTGGTCGGGGCGCTGCGCCGCGTCCTGGTCAGCCTTGGCGTCGGTCATGGCCGGCTCGTCTGGGGGGGTCGCGGGGGCGGGCGATCAGACCGGCAAGCGGTCCCGGGCCGGCCGGGTGCCGAGCTTGTAGAGCTTGATCTTGTTGTAGAGCGTCGTGCGGTTGATCCCGAGCTTCTGGGCCGCGCGGCTGATGTTCCAGCCGGTCTCGTCGAGGACGCGCCCGATCAGCGCCTTCTCCATCGAGCGCAGCGAGCGGTCGCCCTCGGGCAGCGGCAGCACCGTGTCCCGGGGGATCAGGTCCGTGCCGTGGCCGGCGGTCCCGTCCCAGCGCGGCAGGTGCTGCTCCTCGACCATGCCCGAGCCGCACTTCAGGGCGGCGTACTCGATGGCGTTGCGCAGCTCGCGGACGTTGCCGGGCCAGGAGTACTCGCTCAGGGTCTCCATGGCCTCCTCGGTGAAGCCGCCCAGGGCCTTGCCCATCCGGCGGGCGAAGCGGTCGAGGAAGTAGTGCGCCAGCAGCGGGATGTCGTCCTCGCGCTCGCGCAGCGGCGGCACGTGGATCGTGATGACGTGCAGGCGGTAGTACAGGTCCTGGCGGAAGTCGCCGCGCTGGACCGCCGTCGCGAGGTCCCGGCTCGCGCTGGCCAGGATGCGCACGCGCGCGGGGTTGTCCTTCACCCCCCCGACCCGGCGGTAGGCCCGCTCCTGCAGCACGCGCAGGATCTTGGCCTGGAGGCTCGTGGGCATGGCCGAGATCTCGTCGAGGTAGAGGGTCCCCCCCTCGGCGGCGGCGAACAGCCCGTCCTTGCCGTCGCGCATCGCGCCGGCGAAGGCGCCGGCCTCGTAGCCGAACAGCTCGGCCTCGAGCATGCCCTCGGTCAGGGCCGCGCAGTTGACCGTCAGGAACGGCCCGGCCGCGCGGGCCGAGCTGGCGTGGATGCGGCGGGCGACCAGCTCGCGACCGGTGCCGTGCTCGCCGTGGATCAGGACCGCGGTGTCCGGCGTCTGGGCGACCTGGGCGATGCGGGCCTCGAGGCGGCGGACGCCCTCGCCCTGCCCGAGCAGCGTCGAGGGCTCGACCTCCTCCAGGCGCGCCTCGGCGCGGGCGGCCCGGGCGCGGAGCCCGCGGAGCTCGAGGCAGCGGCGGGCGATCAGCGACACGCGGTCGCCGTCCCCCGGCCAGCAGAGGACCTCGAGCGCGGCGTCGCCCTCGCCTACCCCCTCCTCGCCGACGATGCGGACGACCGACGCCGTGTCGCCGTCGAGCCGCGCCGCCGCGGCCGCCGCGCGGCCGCCGACGAAGATCAGGTCGAACGGCCGGCTGTCGTGCCTGCGCGCCGCGTCCTCGACCTCGGTCGTCGACTCGACCCACGCGCCCTGCGTGAGGAGCGCGGCCTCGAGCCCGGCGCGCCGATCACCGTCAGTGTCGAGGATCAGGATCCTGGGGCGGGACCCGACCGCTGCTTCGGACTTCATCGCACAGCTCCGTTCTGGGGGAGGGGAGGGACACTCGGCTCCATGCCAGGGCCTCTTCGGCTCCGCACCGTCCAGGACTTGAGCACCCCCCCTCCGGCCGGACCGCGACCGGAACGACCCTTGCCATGGCCGTCCCCTGCCCGGGATTTCGACAGTCCCATGCCACGGGCGCCTCGCCGGGCCCGCGCGCCAAGCCCCGATGGGACGGTCCCTTGGGGCGGCCCCCCGCCGGGGGCCCCGGCCTTCGGCCTCGCCGGCCCTCAAGGCCCGCCGCGGCCCACCGAACATCCCGGCGTGCCCCCTCCGGGGGGCGCACCCCCCTTACCTCCAAGTCTCACAGCAACCAGCGGTCCCGGTGGGGATCCGCGGCTCCCGCGCCAGGGCTCCGCCGCCTCCCCCCGCACAACAGGAGAAGACCATGGGCCTTCGCGTCAACACCAACATCGCCTCGCTGAACGCGGTGCGGAACCTCGAGAACGTCACCAACAACCTGAGCAGCAACTACCGCAAGCTCTCGACCGGCCTGCGCATCACGGTCGCCTCCGACGACGCCGCCGGCCTCGCCATCTCCGAGCGCCTGCGCGCCCAGGTCCGCTCCCTCAACCAGGCCAAGCGCAACTCGCTGGACGGCATCTCGATGGTGCAGACGGCCGAGGGCGCCATGAACGAGTCCAGCTCGATCCTGATCCGGATGCGCGAGCTGGCCATGCAGGCCAACAACAGCACCGTCAGCGACAAGGACAAGGGCACGCTGAACGAGGAGTTCCAGGCCCTGATCAGCGAGATCGACCGGATCGCCCAGGCCACCGAGTTCAACGGGCTCAAGCTCCTCGACGGCACGTCCTCCAACATCAGCTTCCAGGTCGGCTTCGGGACCATCGGCGGCGTGGACACGATCGGGGTGACCCTGAGCCCCTCGCTGGCCACGAGCCTGGGCATCAACGCCCTGTCGATCGCCTCCTCGGGCAACCCCTCGCAGGCCCTGGCGACCATCGACTCCGCCATCGACTCGATCACCGGCCTCCGCGGCTCGCTCGGCGCGGTCCAGAACCGCCTCGACTCGACGATCGCCAACATCGGCGTCGCCTCCGAGAACCTCTCGGCCGCCGAGAGCCGCATCCGCGACGTCGACGTCGCCATGGAGACGGCGTCCCTGACCCGCAACTCGATCATGCAGCAGGCCGCCATCTCGATCCTGGCCCAGGCCAACGTCTCCCCCCAGAGCGCCCTGAGCCTGCTCGGCTAGACCCCCGACCCTGGCACGACGTGAGACCGCCGGCCTCGGCCCCTCCGGGGGTCGGGGCCGGCTCCGCTACGGAAAGCCGACACCCGTCGAGAAGTGCGACGGTCGGCCCGGGGCGGCCGGAGCGGGCGCGGGTGGGGTGGAGCATCCCCGGCAAGGACCCTTCGGATCCGGGGCGGCGGATACGGCCGCGAGGATCCGGACCCGGGGGCTGAAGCGCGGCCGGTCCGGGTCGCTGATGGCCGCGGCGGGTAGCACCCGCCCGGCGGTCGCGGGGGCCGTGAACGGCTCGGGGTCAGGGTCCCCGGGCCACTCCCGTTCCGAAGGTCCGTATCTCATCGGAGCAAGCCATGGGTCTGAGAGTCAACACCAACGTCTCGTCGATCAACTCGCAGCGCAACCTCGAGAAGGTCACGTCGCGCCTCAACAAGAACTTCGCCAAGCTGTCCACCGGCCTGCGCATCACGACGGCCGCCGACGACGCGGCCGGCCTCGCGATCTCCGAGCGCCTCCGCTCGCAGGTCCGCTCGCTGAACCAGGCCAAGCGCAACGCCATGGACGGGATCTCCCTCGTGCAGACGGCCGAGGGCGCCATGGACGAGACGAGCGGGATCCTCGTGCGCATGCGCGAGCTGGCCATCCAGTCCAACAACGCCACGGTGAGCGACGCCGACAAGTCGACGCTCAACGAGGAGTTCACCGCCCTGCGCGACGAGCTCAACCGGATCGCCCAGGCGACCGAGTTCAACAACATCAACCTGCTCGACGGCAGCTCGTCGAACATGTCGTTCCAGATCGGCTTCGGCACGACCGGCGGCGTCGACACCATCGCCATCACGCTCTCGCCGGCCCTGTCGACGAGCCTCGGCGTCAACGCCCTGTCGATCGCCTCGAGCGGCAGCCCGTCGGCCGCCATCGCCGCCATCGACACCGCCATCGACAGCGTCTCGAGCCTGCGCGGCTCGCTCGGCGCCGTCCAGAACCGCCTGCAGTCGACGATCAGCAACCTGGGCGTCCAGGTCGAGAACCTCAGCGCCGCCGAGAGCCGCATCCGCGACGTCGACGTCGCCGAGGAGACCGCCGCCCTGACGCGCAACAACATCCTGCAGCAGGCCGCGATCTCGGTCCTGGCCCAGGCCAACGTCGCCCCGCAGAGCGCCCTGTCGCTGCTCGGCTGAGCCCCCGGGGCGACCGCCGAACGACGACCGCGCGAGCGCGGCCCGGAGCTCCGGGCCGCGCTCGGCGCACGTACGGCCCGGAACATTCTTCCGGGCCGGCCGGCCGCCGGCCTCCGCGGCGCCCCCGCCGAGGCCCCGCAGACATCGCGGTTTCGGACGGGTCTCCGATCGAGCCGGATCCGGCTGCCGCTTTCCTGGTCAAGCGGCCGATACATCCTCCGAACATGCCGGCGGCGCCGCCGCGCGACGAGCGCGGGCCTCGGACGCCCTCTCGCATGGGAACAAGGGGGGATGATGGGCCTCAGGGTCAACACCAACGTCGCGTCGATCAACGCGCAGCGGAACCTGTCCAAGGTCACCGAGCGCCTCAATTCGAGCTTCCGCAAGCTCAGCACGGGCCTGCGGATCACGCGGGCGGCCGACGACGCCGCCGGGCTGGCGATCTCCGAGCGCCTGCGCATGCAGATCCGCTCGATGGACCAGGCCAAGCGCAACGCCAACGACGGCATCTCGTTGGTCCAGACGGCCGAGGGTTCGCTCAACGAGAGCTCCAGCCTGCTCATGCGGATGCGTGAGCTGGCCGTCCAGGCCAACAACGGCACCGTCAGCGACACCGACAAGGCCACGCTGAACGAGGAGTTCACCGCCCTGCGCGACGAGCTCAACCGCATCGCCCAGTCGACCGAGTTCTCGGGCATCAAGCTCCTCGACGGCAGCTCCTCGAGCCTCTCGCTGCAGGTCGGCATCGGCACGACCGGCGGCGTCGACACGATCTCGGTCAGCCTCTCGCCCGCGCTCTCGACGAGCCTCGGCGTCAACGCCCTGTCGATCGCCTCGAGCGGCAGCCCGTCGGCCGCCATCGCCGCCATCGACACCGCCCTGGACTCCGTGTCCTCGCTGCGCGGCTCGCTCGGCGCCGTCCAGAACCGCCTGCAGTCGACGATCAACAACCTCGGCGTCCAGGTCGAGAACCTCAGCGCCGCCGAGAGCCGGATCCGCGACGTCGACGTCGCCAAGGAGACGGCCGAGCTGACGCGGAACTCGATCCTGCAGCAGGCCTCGATCGCGATCCTGGCCCAGGCCAACCTCAGCACCCAGGCCTCCCTGAGCCTGCTCGGCAGCTGAGGCCCCGGAGCCCCGCCGGCCTCCGCCCCGCCGGAGGCCGGCGGCCCGGGCACCCCGCCGTCCCCCTTCAGGTCCCGTGGCCCCGATGCCGATGGGGTCAGGGGCTCAGCCTCCTCCCGGAGGTCCCCCCCGCCGAGGTCGACCGGACGACGCGACCGCCATGAGCAGCATCCAAGGCATCAATTTCTCGGGCCTGGCCTCCGGCCTCGACTCGGGGGCGATCATCGACGCGCTGATCCGCCTCGAGAAGCGCCCGATCACCCTGCTCGAGCAGAAGAAGAGTCGCCTCGACAAGCAGGCCAGCCTCTACGGCGACCTGTCGACGAAGCTCGGCAAGCTCGGCGACCTGGCCAAGAAGCTGCGCGTCGCCGGCTCGTTCATCGACTACAAGGCCGAGAGCGACGTCGAGAACAAGGTCCGCCTGAGCGCCGGGGACGGCGCCGTGCCCGGCTCCTACCGCCTCGGCATCACCCAGCTCGCCCGCAACGAGGTCCGCGGCAGCGCGGCCCACGCGACCAAGGACCAGTCCATCGGCGACGGGACCCTGCAGTTCCGGTTCACGGACTCGGACGACGACTTCGACGTCGACATCGGCGCCGCGACCGGCAACACGCTGCAGGACATCGCCAACGCGATCAACGACGACGCCGACAACGGCGGCAAGATCGAGGCCAGCGTCATCGACCTCGGCGGCGGCAACGGCTACGAGCTCGTCCTGACCTCGGGCATCGAGGGCGAGGACGGCTCGTTCACGGTCGCGGAGGACTCGGGCTTCGGGGCGCTCAACGACCTCGCCGTCGAGATCACCGGCAACGTCGAGGTCGCCGGTCAGAACGCGATCCTGACCTACAGCGGCGTCCAGGTCGAGCGGTCGACGAACAAGGTCGACGACCTGATCCCCGGGGTCACGATCGACCTCATCGGCGCGACCGACCCCGGCCAGGAGCTGCAGGTCACGGTCTCGACCGACCCCTCCAAGGTCGCCGACAAGATCCAGGAGTTCGTCGACGCCTACAACGAGATCGTCGACTTCGTCAACGCGCAGATGAAGGTCAAGGTCGAGCAGTCGACGACCGGCGGCGACGAGACCCAGGTCCAGTCCCAGCCCCTCCTCGGCGACTCGACCCTGCTGTCGATCCAGCGCGCCCTGCGCGACATCGTCGGCGGCGCCTTCCCGACCGGCAACGAGGCCTACGGCCTGCTGTCGCAGGTCGGCATCGAGGCCGACCGCGAGGGCAAGCTCACGTTCGAGCGCAGCGGGTTCGAGGCCGCCGTCACCGACGACCACGCCGCCGTGCGCGACCTGTTCACGCTGAGCGGGATCGGCGTCGCGGACCGGGTCTGGAACCGCATCGACGACTTCACCGACTCGGTGGACGGGATCATCAAGGCCCGCACCGAGGGCATCGGCCGGACCAAGAAGGACATCGACAACCAGATCGAGCGCCTCGAGGCCCGCGTCGAGAAGACCGAGCAGAACCTCCGCCGCCGCTTCGCCAGCCTCGAGGAGCTCATCGGCTCGCTCGAGGCGCAGCGCGGCTCGTTGTCGTCGTTCTTCCAGAGCGGCAAGTAGCAGGACACACCCCCGGAGCGACCCGATGCAGCACACCCCCCACGGCAGCGCCGCCCAGGCGTACAAGCGCAACGAGATCCTCAACGCCTCCCCCGAGAAGCTGATCCTCCTGCTCTACGACGGGGCGATCCGCAACCTCGAGCAGGCCCGCGCCGGCCTCGCGACCCCCGGGCAGGAGCGCTCCGCCCGCATCGGCGAGACCCTCGGCAAGGCCATCTCCATCCTCGGCGAGCTGCGCGCCGCCCTCGACCACGAGGTCGGCGGCCGGGTCGCCGGCGACCTCGACCGCCTCTACGAGTTCTGCATGGACCGGATCTTCACGACCAACGTCCAGCGCCAGGCCGAGGCGATCGACTCCGCCCTGCGCGTGCTCAGGACCCTCAAGGAGGGCTGGGATGCCATCATCCCGGCCTGAGGTCGGGGTCGGGGTCGAGGGCCTGATCGCGCGCTACCGGAGCGCCCTCGAGGCCCTCGCCGACGACGACCTGGACGAGGTGCGCCGGGTCCTCGCCGGGGCGGAGCGGGCGGTGCAGCTGCTCGTCGACGGCCCGGCGCCGGCGGGCCCGGTCGAGGGCCTGCCGGAGCTGCTGTCGGTGCAGGCCGAGCTCGGCGTGGCGCTCGTGCGCAGGCAGGACGAGGTCGCCCGCGCGCAGCAGGAGCTGGGCAAGGCCCGCCGGCTGATCGAGGCCGGCCGGCCGCGCAGGACCGGGCGGCTGCTCGACTCGCGCGGCTGAGCGGGGCGCGGCCCCCCGACCGGCCCGCGCCGGGGCCTACTTGGTGCCCGTCAGGTGCACGAAGCGGCCGCCGCTCGACTCGGCGAGGCGGCGCATGAACTCGTCCTCGCGCATGTCCTGGGCCGGCATGCCCGGGCCCGGCGCGATGCGGCCCGGCGTCAGCTCGCCGAGGAAGATCGTGTTGATGCGGACCTTGGCGCCCTTGTTCCAGGCCAGGACGCGCTCGAGGATCTGGTCGAGGTACATGATCTTGCCGGCCGTCGGCGCGCCGTCGGAGAGCAGGAACAGCTCGTCGACCGGCGTCGAGTAGCGCTCGCCGGGCCGGCGGTCGACCTCGATGCCCATCGCCTCCTCGAGGGCGTCGTAGAGCGCCGTCGCGCCCCAGGCCTTGACCTTGTCGATGTCCTTGAGGACGCGGGACTTGGCCTGCTTGGTGGCCGGGACGAGCTTCTTGCTCCAGGTCCGGACGACGCTCTCGAAGTAGACGACCGTGAACATGTCGTCGGTCGTCATGCCCTCGATCGCGCCGACGAGCTCCTTCTTGGCCCGGTCGAGCCGCGACTCGTACTCCCCGGTCGGGAGCGGCGGGTTGCCGGCGGGCATCGGCCGGTCGATGTACCACAGCATCGAGCCCGAGATGTCGAGCACGAAGATGACGCGGCTGCCGATGACCGGGATGCCGAAGAACGTCGGCTGGGCCGAGGTCTTCTTGTCGTGGACGCCGGTCGGCTTGCGCGAGCGGCTGAGCTCGGGTGGCCGGATCTCGAAGTCGTCGTGGACCTTGTCCCACCAGCTCCGCCAGCGCTCGGGCTCGCCGGGCGCGGCGAAGAAGCCGGTCAGGTCCTCGAGGACCTCGACGACGCCCTGGAGCAGGGTCCCGGAGAAGCAGTAGTCCTGGGCCCCCTT
This sequence comes from Planctomycetota bacterium, assembly GCA_041398545.1. Classification (GTDB taxonomy): domain Bacteria; phylum Planctomycetota; class UBA1135; order UBA1135; genus JAWKUM01. The sequence continues at coordinate 34,057 of JAWKUM010000019.1, forward strand.
CCTCTGCGGCTCCTTCTTGGCCGCCTCGAGCAGGGAGATCAGCGCGGGCACGGTCTTCTTGCCGCGCAGGGCCTGGAACAGCGGCAGCATCGCCAGCCGCGAGCGCCAGTTGTCGGCGGCCTCGAAGGCCTCGAGCCCCTTCTCGAGGGCGTACGACAGCTGGCGCGCGTCGGGCGTCGGGCGCTGCCCCTTGGCGACCTCGATGACGGCGGCGCAGGCCTCGACGAGCTGGTCGTGGTACTCGAGCTGCGGGAGGATGTCGGCGACGAGGCGCATCGACGAGCCCGAGCCCATCGCGCCCAGCCCCTTCGCGGCGGCGACCTTGAGGTCGGCGTGGTCGACGCGGAGCAGGTTCTCGAGCAGCGTGCGGTGCAGCTGGTTGCCGTAGCTGCCGACGAGCGGGGCGAGCACGGTCGCCTCCAGCTCGTTCCTGCAGCGGACCTCCTGGCGCTTGTCGTCCGGGCCGGGCACGTCGAGGCCGCCCTCGAGCCGCGCCACGACGGCCTCCTGGAACGCCTTGGGCGTGTCGTCCCCGGTCAGGAACGGCAGGGCCGCCTGGCGGAAGCGCCAGATGGCGCCGCCGATCAGCACGCCCTCCTTGCGGTCGAGGCCGTGGCAGACGACCTCGACGAGGTCCTTGCCGTCCTCGGCGCCGCCCCGGTCCTTCATGAGGCGGAACAGGCTCCGCGCCTCGCTGACCCGGTCCTGCGGCCCGAACTGCGTCGGCAGCTTCCGCCGGAGCTCGGGGGTCAGGTACGACTTCTTGACCATGCCGCGGAAGTCGTCGGGGTCGATGCGGTTGGCCTTGAAGTCCCGCAGCCACCGCGAGACCGCGAGGTCGAGCGGGTCCTCGCCGCGGCGCTGGGCGGACGCGTCCGTCGCCAGCAGCAGGACGAGGGGCAGGAGCAGCAGCGCGGGGATCCTCGACATGTCGGTCTTGGCCTGGGGTCCGCCGGTCCGGGGGGCGGAAGAGCATAGTCCACGGGGGCGGCCAGGAAACTGTCCATCGGCCCCCGCCGATGGGTATCGTGCCCGGTTTCCCCCCAGGAGGACCGTCATGGCCAGGAGACCCGGTGGACGCGCGCCCGACGAGGCGAGGGAGGTCCGCATCCAGCGGGGGTTCACGCGCAGCGCGCCCGGCTCGGTCCTGATCGAGGCCGGCCGCACGCAGATCCTGTGCACGGCGAGCTGGACCGAGACCGTGCCGGCCTGGCTCTCGGGCGTCGGCCACGGCTGGCTCACGGCCGAGTACTCGATGCTCCCCGCGTCGACGCACAACCGCAAGGTGCGCGAGGGGCGCAACGGCCGGGTCGACGGGCGCTCGATGGAGATCCAGCGGCTCATCGGCCGCGCCCTGCGCGCCGCGGTCGACGTGAAGCGCCTGCCGGAGATCTCGATCTGGGTCGACTGCGACGTCCTGTCGGCGGACGGGGGCACGCGGACGCTCGCGATCACCGGGGCGTACGTCGCGCTCGAGGACCTCGTCGGCCGCCTGCTCGACCGCGGCCGCCTGCAGCGCTCGCCGATCCAGGCGGCGGTCTGCGCGACGAGCGTCGGCCTCGTCGGCGGGGAGCCGCTCCTCGACCTCTGCTTCGAGGAGGACCACGCGGCGATGGTCGACATGAACGTCGTCTACACGTCGGCCGGCGAGTTCGCCGAGGTCCAGGCGACCGGCGAGAAGGGCACGCTCGCGCGCCGGGACCTCGACGCCCTCCTCGACCTCGCCGAGCAGGGCTGCAAGGGCCTCCTCGAGGTGCAGCAGCAGGCCCTGCGGGCCTGATGCCCGCGACCCTGTGGATCGCCAGCAAGAACCCCGGCAAGGCCGCCGAGCTGGCCAGGCGCCTGCCGCCGGACGTCCGGGTCCGGGCCCTGGCCGAGGCCGGGGACGCCTCGGGCTTCGACCCCGCTGAGGACGCGCCCGACTTCGCCGGCAACGCGCTGGCCAAGGCCCGGGCGGCCGTGGCCTTCCTCGCCGGCCACGACGCCCTCGGCGCCGCCCTGGTCCTGGCCGACGACTCGGGCCTGTCGGTCGACGCCCTCGGCGGCCGGCCCGGGGTGCACTCGGCCCGCTGGGCCGGCGCGGACGCGACCGACGCCGACCGGATCGCCCGCCTGCTCGAGGCGCTGGCGGCGACCGGGGACCGGGCGCGGCGCGCGCATTTCACGTGCAGCCTGGTTGTCCTGCGCCCGGACGGCAGTACCTTCTTCGCCGCCGAGGAGCGCTGCGAGGGCCGCATCCTCGAGGCTCCGCGCGGCGGAGGCGGCTTCGGCTACGACCCGGTCTTCGCCCCCGACGAGGGGCAGGACGGGGTCCGGACCCGGAGCTTCGCGGAGATGACGGCCGCCGAGAAGGACGCCGTCAGCCACCGCGGCCGGGCCCTGCGCCTCCTCCGCGCCGCCCTCGACGACCGGGCAACGCCTGGCTCCGCCCCCTGACCGGGGCCGGCCGGGCCCCCGCCAGGACCGATGTTCCCCCAGGACCGCATCCGCAACTTCTGCATCATCGCGCACATCGACCACGGCAAGTCGACGCTCGCGGACCGCCTGCTCGAGCGCACCGGCACGGTCAGCGCCCGCGAGATGCACGAGCAGGTGCTCGACGACATGGAGCTCGAGCGGGAGCGCGGCATCACGATCAAGGCCAAGGCCGTGACGATGCGCTACACGGCGGCCGACGGCCAGGCCTACCTCCTCAACCTCATCGACACGCCGGGGCACGTCGACTTCTCCTACGAGGTCGAGAAGAGCCTCCAGGCCTGCGAGGGCGCCCTGCTCCTCGTCGACGCGAGCCAGGGCGTCGAGGCCCAGACCGTGGCCAACGCCCACCTCGCCGAGCAGGCCCGGCTCGAGATGATCCCGGTCCTCAACAAGGTCGACCTCCAGTCCGCGCGGCCCGAGGAGGTCGCGATGGAGATCGAGAACACGGTCTGCCTCGCGGCCGAGGACGCGCTGCACGTCAGCGCCAAGACCGGCGTCGGCGTCGACGGCATCCTCGAGGCCATCGTGGCCCGCGTGCCCCCGCCCCACGGCCGGCCCGAGGGCGACCCGCGCGCCCTGGTCTTCGACTCGGTGTTCGACGACTACCGCGGCGTCATCCTCTACGTCCGGGTCGTCGACGGCACGCTCGAGCGGCGCCAGCGCATCTTCATGAAGGGCACCAAGACCACGTACGAGGTGCTCGAGGTCGGCCACATGAGCCCCCGGATGGTCGCGAGCGAGCGGCTCACGACCGGCCAGGTCGGCTACGTCATCTGCAACATCAAGCGGCTGCAGGACGTCGTCGTCGGCGACACCCTCGTGCTCGACAAGAAGCGCGAGACGCCGGCGCTGCCGGGCTTCCGCGTGCCCAAGGCGATGGTGTTCTGCGGGCTCTACCCGACCAACCCCGGCGACTTCGAGGACCTGCGCAAGGCGCTCGAGAAGCTGTCGCTCAACGACTCGTCGTTCAGCTTCGAGCCCGAGACCTCGGACGCCCTCGGCTTCGGCTTCCGCTGCGGCTTCCTCGGCCTCCTGCACATGAACATCGTGCAGGAGCGGCTCGAGCGCGAGGAGGACATCGACCTGGTCCAGACGGCCCCGACCGTGGTCTACCGCGTCCGGCTCGCCAAGGGCGACCTCAAGGAGATCCACTCCCCCTCCGAGCTGCCCGACCCGACGCTGATCGAGGGCCTGCTCGAGCCGTTCGTGAGCCTCGCGGTCATGGTGCCGACCGAGGCGATCGGCCCGCTGATGCAGCTCGCGACCGACAAGCGCGGCCGCTACGTCAACACGGAGATCGTCGGCCAGAACCGGCAGATGCTCCACTTCGAGATCCCGCTGGCCGAGATCATCTATGACTTCCACGACAAGCTGAAGTCGGTCACGCGCGGCTACGGGACGATGGACTACGAGCTCCTCGACTACCGCGAGGGCGACCTCGTGCCGCTCAGGATCATGGTCAACGGCCAGGACGTCGACGCGCTGTGCACGATCATCCACCGCTCGACGGCCGAGCGTAAGGGCCGCAAGATCATCGAGAAGCTGCGCAGCGAGATCCCCCGCCAGCTGTTCAAGATCCCGCTCCAGGCCGCGGTCTTCGGCCGCATCGTCGCCCGCGAGAACATCGCCCCAGTGCGCAAGGACGTCACCGCCAAGTGCTACGGCGGCGACATCTCCCGCAAGCGCAAGCTGCTCGAGAAGCAGAAGGAGGGCAAGAAGCGGATGAAGATGGTCGGCAACGTCGAGATCCCGCAGAAGGCCTTCCTCTCGGTGCTCCGGGCCGGCGACGAGTAGCCGCCGGACCGCGGAATCGCCGCGCCGGGCCTCCACCCGCGCCCGCCCCGCGGCCGATACGGGGAGAGGACCAGAGGAGGCCCCCACCCGATGAGCCCGTCCGCCACCTCCTTCGAGCTCGCCCTCCCCGAGGACTGCGCCAGCAGCCTCGCGACCCTCGACCTCGCCGACGAGATCCGCCGCGGCCTCGCCCTGACGCCGGGTCGGATCGTCCTCGACGGCTCCAGGGTCCGGCGCCTGGGCTCGGTGATGATCGGCACCCTGGCCCAGTTCCAGAAGGAGGCCGCGACCTGGGGCGGCACCCTGGTGCTCAAGGACTTCACGATGATGGCCCGGCAGCCCTTCGAGGTCGCCCGGCTGTGCGGTCACTTCGTCTGGGAGGACGGCGACCCGGGGACCTGAAAACCCCTGCGGCCGGATGCATTCCGGGCCGGGCTCCGTACCCTGTGCGTCCCTCCGAGCCGGGACGCCTTGAGCCGCAAGAAGAACAAGCCGACGCCCGTCCTGCCGCGCAAGATGCGCGACCAGGTCGAGGCGATCGCGATGGCGATCTGCCTGGCCATCGGCCTCAAGTACTTCCTCGTCGAGGCGTACGAGATCCCGACCCCTTCGATGCAGCCCACGATGATGGGCAGCCGCGAGGCCGGCGTGCACGACCGCATCCTCGTCGACAAGGCCGTGTTCCTGCGCCGCGACCCGCGCCGCTTCGACGTCGCGATCTTCCGCTACCCGCTCAACCGCGCGCAGAACTACGTCAAGCGCATCGTCGGGCTGCCGGGCGAGCACCTCACGATCATCGGCGGCGACGTCTGGCGCATCACGGCGGCGGAGGACGGCGGCCCGGCGCACTACGAGTGCCTGCGCAAGCCCGACGTCGTGCAGGCCGGCCTGTGGCGGCGGTTGTGGGACAGCGCCGAGGCCGAGCAGCCCGACCGCGCGTGGCTGCGCCCGATCGGGCGCTGGCGCGCCGACGGCCAGGCGGTCGTCGTCGAGGACACGAGCCGCGGCGCCGAGGCGACCTTCGAGCCGCACGGCCGCGACGGCGCCCTGCTCCTCGTCAACCGCTACGAGCACGGCTACCCGGCGGCGATCATCGACGCGGTCCGCAAGGAGGCCCCCGAGCTGAGCGGCGCGCCGCGCGTCGTCGGCGACCTGCGCTGGCGGCTGACCCTCGTGCCCGACGAGGCCACAACCGGCGTCGAGCTCGCCCTCGACCTCGGCTACGTGCAGGGCACGGCGCGCGTCGACCTCGGCCGGCACGAGGCCCGGCTGTGCCTGACCCCCGGGGCCGGGGGTCGGGCCGTCGCCCAGCTCGCCGTCGACCGGGTCCCGAGGTCGCGGGGCGGGGACGAGGCGCGCGAACAGGTCGGGTCCGTCGAGCTCTCCGACGTGACGTGGCGTCCCGGCGCCGAGGTCGAGGTCGAGCTGGTCCGCCTCGACGGCGGGATCACGGCCCGCGTCGGCGGCCAGTCGCTCGGCACGCTCGTCCCGCCGTGGAAGGGCGAGCCCGTGCCGGTGGCCTCGGTCGCCCTCTCGATGACCGTCCGCGGCGCCAAGGCCCTGCGCGTCGAGCGGGCGACGCTCGACCGCGACCTCTACTACACGAACAAGCTCGACCACCCCGACTACCAGAGCGAGGTCCACGTCCCCGCGGGCCACTTCTGGATGCTCGGCGACAACACCCAGAACTCGGCCGACGGCCGGGCCTGGAAGCGCTTCACGGTGCACGTCGACGCCGAGGGCCGCCTCGTCGACGCCAGGGCTCCGCTCCCCGCCGGCGGGCGGGCCATCTCCGGCGGCCTGCGCTTCCACGGCCACAAGCCGGTCATCGACCCCGACGAGAACCCCGTCCTCGTGGCCGGTAAGAACGCCCTGGTCGTGACCGACCTCTGGGGCGAGGAGCACGCCGTCCGGGTCGACGGCCAGCCGGACCCGGTCGACGCCTTCCAGCGCTTGGCCAGGTTCGAGGACGACCTCTTCGTGCCTCGGGACTACGTCATCGGCAAGGCCTTCGCGGCCTTCTGGCCGGTCTCGCCGTTCCGCATCGGCCTGATCAGATGACGTCGCCCTCCGTCGACCTCTGGCGCCAGGGCTCCGGCCGGGGCCGGGTTTTCCACGACGAGGGCCGCCGCGAGGCCCCGGATCCGCGCCGCGAACCGAACTCCCACCTGCCGTGGTGGCGGACGCCCCGGTCCCGGGATCCCGAGGCCTCGTGCAATCCCGCCCGCGCCATGCACTTGCCCCGAAGCCGCGGGAAAGGGGACTCGCGTCGCCCCCGACGGTGTCGGCGTATCCGCAGCGGCGGCAACGAATCCTTCCCGAACCGAGCTATCCCCGGGTTTTCCACAGTCCCTCCACAGGCCCCCCGGCCCGGAGGCCCCGCGTGAGCCCGGCCCTGCGCCCCCTCCTCGAGGCCCGAGGCCTGGTCAAGTCCTACCGCAAGCGGCGGGTCGTCGACCGCGTGTCGCTCTCCGTCCGGGCCGGAGAGATCGTCGGCCTGCTGGGGCCCAACGGCGCCGGCAAGACGACCTGCTTCCGGATGATGGTCGGGATGATCCCGGCCGAGGAGGGCGAGGTCTGGTTCGAGGGGCAGAACATCACGCGGCTGCCGATGTACCGCCGGGCCCGCCTCGGGCTCGGCTACCTCGCCCAGGAGCCGTCGGTGTTCCGCAAGATGACGGTCGAGGACAACATCCTGGCCGTGCTGGAGGCCTGCGGGAAGTTCCACCGCTCCGAGATCCCGGGCCGGCTCGAGGGGCTCCTCGACGAGCTCGAGCTCCGGCCGCTCCGGCGCTCGGTCGCCGAGACGCTGTCGGGGGCGAGCGGCGCCGGCTCGAGATCACCCGCGGCCTGGCGACCGAGCCGCAGCTGTTCCTGCTCGACGAGCCCTTCGCGGCCATCGACCCGATCGCCGTCCAGGAGATCCAGGCGATCCTCCGCGAGCTCAAGAAGCGGGGGATCTCGATCCTGATCACCGACCACAGCGTGCACGAGACCCTCGAGATCACCGACCGCAGCTACGTGATCCACCAGGGCCGGGTCCTGGCCGAGGGGCCGGCCGCGGAGCTCATCGCCAGCGACGAGGTCCGCAAGGTCTACCTGGGCGACAGCTTCTCAGGGAGCCAGACCCTGCCCGAGGGCCTGGCCGAGGGGGTCGGCGGCGCCGAGAAGGCCGCCCTCGAGGGCCGGCAGGCCGACGTGGACGGCGACGACGAGGACGGGGAGGACGGCGACGACCTGGACGGGGACGACGAGGAGGACGGCGACGACCTGGACGAGGACGACGACGACCTCGCCGGGGCCGCGCCGGTCTGAGCAGCCGCGGGCCGTACAAAAATGCGGCCGACCCGTTGGATCGGCCGCGAGGGGACCCCTTTCCTGCAAGTCAGGAGTCCTCCCTGTCCTCTTGGCCACCAAGACGCCGTACCCCGGTGAATATGCTCAACAGAGCCACATAAAGAATCGGCTCCGGCAGAATGCCCGACCTCGAGGTGTCGCCGGTCTCAGCTCAGGACCTTGGCGGCCCGCCCGACCCACTCGGCGAGCATCGCCTCGAGGGTGACCCCCCGCGACCGGGCCTCGAAGCCGAGCACGATGCGGTGGCGCAGGGCCGGCATCAGCAGCTCGTCGAGGTCCTCGCGGGCGACGTGGAAGCGCCCGGCCAGCAGCGCCTTGACCCTGGCGATGGCCAGGACGGCGAGGCCGGCGCGCGGCGACGCGCCGAGCCGGACCCGGGGCCGGCCGCCGGCGCGCTTGCCGTCGGTGTCGGGCTGGGTCTCGATCAGGAGCTCGGCCAGGTAGCGGCGCAGGTGCGGGCCGAGCAGGACCTGCTGGGACAGGGTCCGGACCTCGAGGATCGTGGCCGGGTCGAGGACGGCCCCGGGCAGGGTCGCGGCCAGGGCGCTGCGCGAGCCGAGGATGTCCTCGAGGACGCCGCGGTCGGGGTAGCCCACGTCGAGCTCGAGGGCGAAGCGGTCGAGCTGGGCCTCGGGCAGCGGGAACGTGCCCTCCATCTCGACGGGGTTCTGGGTGCCGATCAGCAGGAACGGCTCGGGCAGCGGCCAGGTCCGGCCGCCGAGGGTCACCTGCCGCTCCTCCATGGCCTCGAGCAGGGCGCTCTGGGTCTTGGGCGTGGCCCGGTTGATCTCGTCGGCGAGGACGAGGTTGGAGAACACCGGCCCCTTGCGGAAGCGGAAGCCGAGGTGGCCGTCCTCGCCGTCCTCGAGGATCTCGGTGCCGGTCACGTCCGACGGCATGAGGTCGGGCGTGCACTGGATGCGCGAGAACTCGACGCCGAGGGCCGCGGCCAGGGACCGGGCCAGCAGCGTCTTGCCCAGGCCGGGCAGGCCCTGCAGCAGGACGTGGGTCCCGGCCAGGGTCGCGTGGACCAGGGGCACGACGACCTGCTCGCGCGAGCCGAGGTAGACCGACGAGACCGCGTCGATCAGCCGCGCGACCTTGTCGCTGAGCTCGCCGCTGCGCGCCTCGAGCGCGCGGGCCTCGATCGACAGGGGGGCCTGGTCCATGGCCCCAAGCCTAGAGCACCGGACCGGCCTGAGGAAACCGGGCGCGGCTTGGCGTAGCCTCTGCGCCATGTCGCGGACCGGCCTGCTCCGTGCCCTGCTGCTCGCCCTCGCCGCCTGCGGCGCGCCCCCGGCGACGCCCCGGGACCGCATGCAGCTCCACCCCGAGGGCGGCGCGCGCCAGGCGACCGAGGCGGAGCGCGCCGAGCTCGACGCGGCGCGGCGCCTGCTCGACGAGGGCCGCCCGGCCGCGGCCCGGGACCGGGTGCAGGCCCTGCTCGCCACCCAGCGCGAGCTGGCCGAGGCCCACGAGCTGCTCGGCCGCGCCCTGCTCGAGCTCCTGCCCGAGGGCGAGCTCCCGTTCGACGCCGTGCAGGACTGCGAGGCCCAGCTCCTGATCGCGATCCGGCTGCAGCCCCGCGGCAGCCAGGCGCGCTGGAACCTCGGCCGCCTGTACGAGCGCGAGGGCCACCTCGAGGCCGCGCTCGACGCGTACCGCGAGGCCCTGCGCTTCAACGTCAACTTCAAGCCGGCCCTGCTGTCGGCGGCGCGCATCGCGACGCGGCTCGGCGAGGAGCGCGAGGCCGTCCGCCACCTCGAGGCCCTCCGCGCGCTGCCCCCGGTGCCGTTCGAGGTCGTCGCGCTCGAGGCCCGCTGCTACCTGACGCTCGGCGACGCGGTCGACCAGGACCCGGACAACCAGCGCGCCTACCTAGAGCGGGCCATGGCCGCGTTCTCGGAGCAGCGCGAGCGGTTCCCCGAGTCGTGGGAGGGACCCGAGGGCATGGCCTACTGCCTCGTGCGCATGGCCAGCAAGGGCTTCGTCGAGGCCGACCGCGGGCGCATCACCGAGCTGTTCCTCGAGGCCGCGCGCCTGCACCCGACGAGCCCCGAGCCGGGCTACAACCTCGGCCTGTTCCTGGCCTCCGACCTCGTCGGCGACCGCCGCGCCGCGATCGAGAACTACCGCAAGGCCCTCGAGCGGGACCCCGGCCACGAGCCGACCCTGCTCAACCTCGCGGCCCTGCTGTGGGAGGACGAGGCCGAGCGGGACGAGGCCCGGGCGCTGTACCGCCGCGTCCTGCCCGGGCTGCGCGACCCGCGCGAGCGCCGGCAGGTCGAGGAGCGCCTGCGCTAGACCATGCCGACGGCGTGCAGGCGCTCGCGGGCCTCGTCGCGGCGCGAGGCGTCCACGAGGATGCGGACGCCCCAGGCGCCTGCATGTGGAACTCCACGCCCAGGAGCGACGTGCTCGAGGGGATCTGCAGGGAAGCGGACCAGGGATCGGTCAGGGAAGGCACGAGGTAGAGCAGGACGCTGCTCAGGAGGTCCAGCTCGCAGTAGCAACCCCCAAGCAGCCACCAAGGAGAAGGCGTGGGGAGGGACAGGAGGATCAGGCCTGCGTTGCCCGGTGGGACCTGGGCCAGCCGGAGGGATGAGTTGCCCCCGAGGATGGGGTCATCCACATCCAGGATCGGGGCCGGCAAGGGACCGGCGCACCCCATGAGCACCCCGGTGGAGATCGCGCCGGGGTCCCGGGTACAGCTCGCGCCCGTGGACCCCATCGTCGGCCTCGAAAAGGAGGAACCCGTCGAGCATGAGCGGGCGGGACACGCGGTCGTCCGACGAGGCCCTCAGGCCACGCAGCATGGCCGTCCCGGCAGGGGTGCCATCGGTCTCGAAGCAGCTCACATGCTGCTCCTGCTCCGTAGCTCCCGACTCGACCAGGAACCAGCCGAGTCGGCTCCCGTGCTCGGCGAGCCCGGGAGCCGCGGCCCTCGGCAGCGTGGGGACGACCCCTCCCTCGATCAGGAAGGTCGTCCCCTTGGCCGTCCCATCGCTGACGTAGAAACCGCCCGGACCGGTGGGTGTGCTCCCCCCCGCTCGAGCGTGGAAGAGCACCCGGTCCCCGACCCGACCCACGATCAGTGGATCGGAGCCGGAGGGGCCGGGAACGAGGTCGATGACCAGGGAGGTGCCCGACACGGTGCCGTCCGAGACCCACAACTCCCTGCCTGTCCCCTGGCCATCCACGCAGAAGAAGAGGCGTCCCCCGGCCTCGACGATCGGGGTCCCGCTCTGCCAGGGATCACCACCCGCGATCGCGATCTCCTTGCGGGTGCCGGTCGAGGTGCCGTCGCTGCTCCAGAGGGCGATCCCGGATCCATCGTTGGCCACCCACCACGCGCGGCCCCCATGGAGCGCCATGGTCTGCTCGGTCGTTTTCCACAGCCGCGCGTCGAAGGCGACGGACTTCATCAGCTGGGTCGTCCCGACCGAGGTCCCGTCGGTGGAGATGATGCGCATCCCGTATCCGGACTTGTCGATGTATCCGATCGGGAACAGGAAGCGCTCACCGATGCTCGTGGCCGTCGCCAGCGGCACGTGGTAATCGTCGGTCGGGAGGTCGAGGATCTTCCCGGTCCCCGCGCCCGTCCCGTCCGAACCCCAGAGCTGCATGTCGCCGTGGCGGTCGACGATGAAGCAGACGCGGGTCATCGTCGAGGCAGCCTGCACGACGTCCTCGGGCTTCCCCGGCCCCAGGTCCGCGACCAGGCTCGTGCCGGGAACGGTTCCGTCCGTTCTCCAGACGACCAGATTGCCCTTCGCGGACGTGGCGACGACCAGGAAGGCGCTCCCCAGGCTCCCGATGCCGCGTGGGTCCGACCCCATCCCACCCGGAGTGAGGTCACCGCACAGGACCGCCGAGTCCGGGTCTCCGGTGACCGACCAGAGCTCCCGGCCGTGGACGCCGTCATCGGCCGCCACGAAGGCCCTGCCACCCCAACGCCCGAGCAGCGTAGGCTTCGACCCGACCGTCCGCTGCTCGTTCGTCAGCAGGAAAACCTCCTGCGCCTTGAAGGTCTGGTACTCGACGTACCACGGGCGTCGATTGCCGGGCAGGTCCTCGGCGGAGAGGAACAGCCCCGTGCTGGTCGAGGTCAGGTGGCGGCCGCTGCAGCTCGGGGCCCCTGTCGCGATGTCAGCCACGAACTTGACCTCGCTCTTGGCGAGATCGGCGACGTGCAGTTCCTGCCCCCTGGTCTCGTCCTCCGCCAGGAAGAACACGCGATTGCCGTCGCGGGCGAAGTGGTCGAGCTCACTCGGCCCGCTCGTGATGCCCGAGAAGCTCCCCTTCCTGATGTCTCCGAGCAGCTTGGTGCCACTTGGAGTGCCGTCGGTGACCCAGGGCTCGCGACCGTAGGAGAGGAACACATCGGCCGTAAAGAACAACAGGTTGCCCACCGGCACGAGGTGCATCGGATGGGACGCGAAGCTCGGGCCACCGAGGTCGAACAGCCGGATCGTGCCGGGTCTCGTCCCGTCGCTGGCAGCCATCTCGCCGAGCTGGTCCTCCTGGTAGCAGAACAGGTCTTTCCAGGTCACCGGGTTGGAGAACGCGCGCTTCCTCCACCACAGCTTGACCGGTGGGTTGACCGCGTCACTGAACTCCACCACGGCGTAGTTGCCGTTGTCGAAGAACAGGCCCTTGGAGTTGGCCCCGACCATGGTGCCGGACGTGGGGATCAAGACAGAGACGGTGCCCTGACTCGTCCCGTCGGAGGTACCGCGTCCTCACGCCGGCCTGGTCCGCGCTCGCAAACCACATCAGCGAGCCGAACTCGTAGAACCCCGAGTACCCTGACATTGTCGGGGATCTGGGCGGAGGGGAGCGAGGTGGATCCGCACCGTGCTCGCCGCGGTGCCAGCGGTCACCCAGAGTTCACGATCCTGGCGCCCGTCGTGCACGACGAAGAACATGAGGTTGCCGAGCCGGGCCACGAACCTCGGTCCGACGAGGGGACCTGCCATGCTCAGGGGAAGGAGCTGGGCCGTTCCGTCCGCGGTCGCGTCGGATTGCCACAGGCCCCAGCGCCCGCCTGTCCGGGCGAAGAACAGCAGCCTCTGGCCCAGGATGCGCAACGAGGTCGGTGAGGAGGAACCCGGACCGGGCTCGAGGATCTTCACCGGGATCGCGAGGTTGGACCTCGAGGCGACCCGCCAGAGCTCACGACCTTCTGCCGTCGTCGAAGCCGAGAAGCAGACCAGCGCCCCCAGCTCCGTGAATTCGGCAGGGTCCGCGTCCTCCAACGAGGGCGCCTTGTTGAGGTCCTGCAGGAGCGAGGACTTGACCTGTGCCGGTGCCCGGCCGACGCAGAGGACCAAGGGGGCCAAGATGAGTGGGAGCGGAACGTGTCCGCTCCGCGACGTCAGCCGTGAGCAGGTCATGGGACCCCCTCGCTGATCTCGGATCTCGCCGGGAAGGGCCCGCCCGACGGGCAGGATGATACCCGGACGTGAGCCGTCCGACCCCCGAGGCAATCGAAGGTCGGGAATCAGACCATGCCGACGGCGTGCAGGCGCTCGCGGGCCTCGTCGCGCCGCGAGGCGTCCACGAGGATGCGGACGCCCCAGGCGCCGGGTGCGGTCCTGGCGGCGTCATCGGGACCGACGTCATGCACGATCCAGGCCCGGATCCCATGCTCCTGCAACAGGCGCAGGGCCTCCTCGGCGAGGTCGGCCTCCCCCTGGAACACGACGAAGGGGTCTTCGCTCATCCTTCCTCCTCGGCACTGTCCGGCTGGCTGAGGCGGGCGGTGGCGACAGGATACCCGGGGCGTCGGGGCGGATCACCTGCGACCCGACCCCGCGGGCTCACATGCCCATGATCGAGTAGCCGCTGTCGACGTAGAGGACCTGGCCGGTGACGCCGGCGGCCTCGGGCGACAGCAGGAAGCGGGCCGCGCGGCCGACGTCCTCGGTCGTGACGTTGCGGCGGAGCGGGGCCTTCTCGGCCACGAAGTCGAGCATGTCGGTGAACGAGCTGACGCCCGACGCCGACAGCGTCCGGATCGGCCCGGCCGAGATCGCGTTGACGCGGATGCCCTTGGGGCCGAGGTCGTTGGCGAGGTAGCGGACCGAGGCCTCGAGGGCGGCCTTGGCCACGCCCATGACGTTGTAGTTGGGCACGACCTTCTCGGCGCCGTAGTAGGTCAGGGCCACGACCGAGCCGTCGCGCCCCTCCATCAGCGGGGCCGCGTACGTGCACAGCGTCACGAGGCGGAAGGCGCAGACCTGCTGGGACAGGGCGTAGCCGTCCCAGCTCGTGTCGACGTACAGGCCGCCGAGCTCCTCGCGCTTGGCCGTCGCGACCGAGTGCACGAGCATGTCGACGCCGCCGAGCTCCTCCCTGACGGCCGAGAAGAAGTCCGCGACCGCGCCCTCGTCGGTGACGTCGCACTCCCGCCGCCACGGGTCGCCGAGCTCGCCGGCGAGCTTGTCGAGGCTCTTGCCCATGCGCTCGTTCTGGTAGTTGAGCGCCAGCGTCGCCCCGGCCTCCTTCAGGGCCTCGGCGATGCCGTACGCGATCGAGCGGTGGTTGGCGATGCCGAAGACGGCGGCGACCTTGCCGGACAGACTCGTCATGTCGTGCTCCTCGCGGGGGACGGGCTCCGCGGCGCGCCGCGGGGGGGCCATCTAAGCCGGGCCCGTTCCGGCCCGCAACGGCCGGCCGGCCCGGCCCTCAGCCCTCGACGAGGAGCCGCGTCGCCGGGACCTCGCCCTCGAGGCGCATGGCCGCGCCGAGGGCCTCGGTCGCGACCCACATCGGGCCCCGCTCGGCCACCGCGGGCTCGAGCCCGTGCGAGCCGCGGACCGGCGACGGGTCGGTCGGCACGACGTCCATGAGGTAGCGGAAGCCGAGCTGCTTCTGCAGCAGCCGGCGGGCGACCCGGAGCCGGGGCAGCCGGAGCCTCGGGTCGACGAAGAGCTCCGCCGGGTCGTAGCCGGGCTTGCGGTGGATGTCGACCGTCGGCGCGAAGTCCGGGCGGCGGTCCTCCTCGAGCCAGTAGTTGTACGCGAGCCAGGTCCCGCGCTCGGCCAGCACGAACAGCTCGCCGGCCCGCTCGTGGTCGAGCCCGAGCGCGCACTGCCCCTCGCGGTCGAGGACGCGGGCCACCCCCTCCATGCCGGCCAGGACCGCGCGCGTCCGCGCGAGGTCGGCCTCGTCGCGGACGTAGACGTGCGCGCACTGGTGGTCGACGACGGCGAAGGCCCGGCTCGCGCCGGCGTCGAGCAGCTCGCCGTGGGCCGTGTCCTGCACGCGCAGGAGCCCGGCCGCGCGCAGCGCGCGGTTGGGGAACACCGGCCGCTCGACGTCCTCGATGCCGTACTCCGAGCACAGCAGCAGCTCGTAGCCGCGCTCGCGGGCCCGCGCGCAGAGGTCGGCGAGGACGCCGTCGAGGTCGCGCGCGGCCCGGCGCGAGCGCGGGTCGCCCGGCCCGAAGCGCTGGTGGTCGTAGTCGAGGTGCGGCAGGTAGACGAGCGCGAGGTCGGGGGCGTGCCGCTCGAGCACGTCCGCGGCCGCGCCCGCGATCCAGCGCGAGGACGGCAGGCCCGCCAGCGGGCCCCAGAACGCGTGGAACGGGAACGCCCCCCGCGCCCGCTCGAGCTCCCGCTCGAGCTCGGGGGGCTCGCTGTAGAGGGCGAAGGTCTTGTAGCCGTCGGCGTGGTACTGGGGCCGCGGCGTCACGCTGAGCGCGCAGCCCGTGTACATGTTGAACCACCAGAACAGCTGGGCCGTGCGGTGGCCCGGCCGCGCTGCCTTGGCGAGGTCGTAGACCGCCGGCCCCTGGATCAGGTGGCGGCTCTGGCGCCAGAACCAGACCTGGGCCAGGTCGCGGAAGTACCAGCCGTTGGCGACGACCCCGTGGTCCCGGGGCATCAGGCCGGTCAGGAGGCTGGCCTGGACCGTCGAGGTCACGGCCGGGACCACGGTCCTGAGCGGCCCGTGTCGGCCGGCCCCGACCAGGGCGGCCAGCGCCGGCATGTCGGCCAGGTCGACCGGGCGGAGCCCGACGACGAGGACGACGAGGACCCGGCGGTCCGACGGAAGGCGCAGTCGCATGGGCCGCAGGCTAGCCGGCCGCGGGCCGGGGTCGACGGCGGGCCCGGACCGCCGGCCGGGGGCCCGGCCGGATTCGTCCATTTCTTCGACGGTCTGGTGTCAAGGACTCCTCCGGTGTGACCGAAGTAGGGAATGGCCACCAGGGGAAGGGGGCCGAGGTCGGCGGCGGGCCGGGAGTCCCGCCGCCGGCCGGCGCCAGGGGGAGGCGCCTCGAGGGACCACGACAGGAGGAGAGACCCATGCGATGCCTCGTTTGCAGCCTCGCGGTAGGCCTGCTGGCGGGCGCGGCCATGGCCCAGGACAGGGGCCGGGACGAGCCGCGCGACAAGCCTGACGTCAAGCTCGAGCGGGCCGGGGACGAGGCCCGGAGGCCCGACTGCGACGAGAAGAGCAAGGTCCAGGAGGAGCTCGACCGGCGCAAGGCGCTGATGATCCGCAGCTACCGCCTGCACGCGTTCCTGCGCCGGCACCCGATGCTGCGCAAGGAGCTGCTCGAGCACGCCGACAAGGACAAGGACGGCGAGCTGTCGGAGGCCGAGCGCAAGGCCGCCTGGGAGCTGTACGAGAAGCGCAAGGACAAGTGGCGCGAGCAGTACGGCGACAAGCTCGACGAGCTGCGCGACCACCTCGACCGCAACGACGACGGCAAGGTCGGGCCGCTCGAGCGGGCCGCCGCGCGCGAGGCCTTCCGCAAGATCGACTCCGACGGCGACGGGCGCATCAGCGCCGCCGAGCGCAAGCGGGCCGAGGAGCTGCGCGAGCACTTCGACAAGGACAAGGACGGCGAGCTGGACTGGCGCGAGCTGCGCCGGGCCGACCGGGCGACCGACCGCATGGACACCGACAAGGACGGCCGGCTGTCGGGCCGCGAGGTCCGCCAGGCCGAGCGCGTCCACGAGCTGCGCGACCTCGACAAGGACGGCAAGGTCAGCGGCAACGAGCGGCGGGTGACGCGCCGCGTCGCGCGCCGGGCCGACAAGGACAAGGACGGCAAGCTCGACGCCCAGGAGCGCCGGCACGCCAAGCGGGTCATCGAGCGCAAGAGCGAGCGTCGCCAGGGCAAGGACTGAGCGGGCCGGGGCGCGGGCCCGACCCCGCGCCCGGACGCGGCCGGCGCCTCGGCGCCGGCGCACGAGGAGGGCGGCCCCGGCCGCCCTCCGGCGTTTTGCGGGCCCCCCCGCCCGGCTATGGTGCCCCCCGACCCCGAGCCCCACGCGTGACGCGCCCCGACGACAGGCCAGAAGACCAGGACAGCGGCCCCAAGCCGGCCGAGGGCGAGCTCCCCGTCCAGGACCGGACGGACGGCGAGGCGCCCGACCCGACGACGTTCCCGCCGCCGTGGAACTACCTGATCCCGCTCGGCACCCGCCTCCTGATCTGGGGCCTCTTCCTCGGGATCCTGTACCTGCTGCGCGACTTCCTGCCGGTCCTGTTCCTGACCTTCGTGTTCGCCTACATCGCCGAGCACGGCGTCGAGGGCCTCCAGCACCGGATCCGCTCGCGCATGGCCCGGGCCATCGTCGTCTTCGCGCTGATCCTCGGCGTGCTCGGCATGGTCGGGACCTTCCTCGGCCCGGAGCTCAAGCAGCAGGCCGATCGCTTCGTGCGGGAGATCCCGCAGAAGCTCGGCGAGATCGACAAGTTCCTCGTCGAGAAGCGCAAGGAGCACGCCTGGCTGCGCGACTTCATCGACGAGGACCCCAACATCCGCACGTTCGTGCTCCAGGAGCTCGGCCTCGCGGGCGCGGGGACCAAGCCCGCGCCGGGGGGCACGCCGCCACCGCACGCCGGAGGCACCGGCGGCGCCGCCGACCCCGCCCAGGGGGCCGACCAGCACGGCGCCTGGCGCGTCGTCATCTGGGTGTTCCAGGCCGCGTTCAAGGTCTCGTCGATCTTCCTGCTGTCGATCCTGTTCGCGTTCCTGATCGTCAAGGACCTGCCACGCATCGCCGCCGGCGTGTCCTCGCTGCAGCACACCAAGCTCAAGATCTTCTACGACGAGGTCGCCAACTCGGTGTTCCGCTTCGGCCAGGTGCTCGGGCGCTTCATCGAGGCCCAGGCCGTCATCGCCCTCGTCAACACGCTGCTCACGGCGCTCGGGATGCTGATCCTCGGCATCCCCAACATCGCCTTCCTGTCGGCCGTCGTGTTCCTGTGCTCGTTCATCCCCGTCGTCGGCGTGTTCATCTCGACGGTGCCGATCTGCGTCGAGGCCCTCGTCGGCTCCGGCTTCGGCTCGGTCGTCGCCGTCGTCGGCATGGTCACGGCCGTGCACATGCTCGAGGCCTACGTGTTCAACCCGCTGATCATGGGCCACCACCTGCGCCTCAACCCGGTGCTGGTCCTGATCGTGCTGTTCATCTCCCACTCGCTGTTCGGCGTGTGGGGCCTGCTGCTCGGCGTCCCGGCCGTGACCTACGTGCTCAGCTACGCGATCAAGATCGAGCCGCGGCGGCTCCGGCTGCGACGGGGCCCAGCGTCACCAGGTCGTAGCGGCTAGGGTCGAGGTGGGCCTCGGCGGCCGCGCGGACGTCGTCGCGCGTGACGCCGCGGATCAGGCCCGGCAGCCGGTCGAGGTGGTCGAGGCCGAGGTCGAAGCGCTCGAGCCGGACGAGGAACCCGGCCAGGTGCGCGTTGCGCTCGAGCGCCCACACGAAGCTGCCGGTCAGGTACGCGTGCACGTCGGCCAGCTCCTGCTCGCCGGGCGGCTCGTCGCGGATCGCGCGGACCTCGGCCAGGAGCCCCTCGACGGCGCGCTCCTCCTGGCCCGGGCTCGTGCCGATGTAGGCCGAGAACACGCCGCGCTCGTGGCCGGCCGAGCCGGTGATGCCGGCGCCGACGGCGTAGCACAGGCCCTGCTCGTCGCGCAGCTTGCGCGCGATCCGGCTCGTGAAGCCGGGGCCGGAGCCGAGCACGTGGTCCATGACGCGGAGCTTGTAGAAGTCCGGGTCCCCGCGGCGCACGCCGAGGTGGCCGAGGAAGACCTGGACCTGCTGCTTGTCCTGGGCGATGTGGAGGCGGCGGGGCTCGGCCGGCGCCTGCGGATAGCCGTGCCCGGGGTAGGCCGGGGCGTGGCCGTCCCAGTCGGCGAAGCGCGCCTCGCAGAGGTCGAGCAGGGCCTCGGGCTCGAGGTCGCCGACCGCGGCGATGACGGCGTTGTCGGGTCGGAACCACGTCGCGTGGAAGACCTCGAGGTCCGCGCGGGAGATCGCCGCCACGCTCTCGGCCGTGCCCTTGACCGGCACGCCGAAGGGGTGGTCGCCGTAGACCCGGCGCCGGAACTCCTGGCTCGCGACCGTGCGCGGCTCGTCGAGGTCGGCCTGGATCTCGGCCAGCACGAGCTTGCGGACCCGCTCGACCTCCTTGGCCGGGAACGACGGCTCGCGCACGACCTCGGCCAATACGTCGGCCGCGGCCTCGACGTCCTCGACCGCGAACTGGACGCTCGCCCCGTTGCCGCCGCAGCCGAGGTGGCCGCCGTAGCCCTCGACGAGCTCGGCCAGCTCGTCGCCGCTGCGCCGCCGCGTGCCCTCGTCGAGGCTCTGGCCGACGAAGTGCGCGAGCCCGGGCTTGTCGGCCGGGTCGTGCATGCGGCTGACCTCGAAGGCGCAGGACAGGGCCACGGTCGGGGCCGAGGTCTTGCGCGCGGCCAGGAGCACGAGCCCGCCGGGCAGCGCCCGCCGGTGCACGTCGAGGTGGACCCGGGCCTCGCTCATGCGTCCCCCCGCGGCGGCCGGGACCAGCCGACGGTGCGGTTGTCCTCGCCGATGTGGCGCGCGAGCACGTCCTGGACGTCGCGGGCCTCGACGCCGCCGAGCTCGCCGGGGTAGCGCTGGAGCACGGCCCAGCCGTCCGCGGCCAGGACCTCCGACAGGCCGATGCGCTGGGCCTGCGAGCTCGCGGTCTCGAGCGAGAAGAAGAAGCCGTTGAGGATCTGCTTCTTGGCGCGGGCCAGCTCCTTCTCGTCGGGGCCGTCCTGGACGAGCCGGTCGACCTCCTCGAGCAGGCCCCGCTCGAGGTCCGCCGGGTCCGTCTCGGGCCGCGCCTCGCCGAGCACCCAGAACAGCCCGGGGTCGAGCCGCGTCTCGTTGTAGCACTCGGCCGTCGACGCCAGCTCGCGGCCCTGGACGAGGCCCTTGTAGAGCCGCGAGGCCTTGCCGCCCGACAGCAGCGTGCTCGCGACGTCGAGCACGACGTCCTCGCGCGTGCCGGTGCGCGTCGTGTGCCAGCACATCGCGCAGCGCGAGAGGTTGCCCGGGAAGCGCACGGTCACGCGGCGCTCGCCCTTCTGCGGCTCCTCGGCCAGGACCGCGTCGCGCGGGCGGCCCGACGAGGGGATCGGCCCCATGTGCTCGCGGACGGCGGCCATGGCCGCGTCGACCTCGAGGTCCCCGACGAGGACGAGGCTGGCCCGGTCGGGCGTGTAGTGCCGCCGGTAGTAGCCGAGCATCGTGTCGCGGTCGAGGCGCTCGAGGTCCTCCCGCCAGCCGATGATCGGGTGGTGGTACGGGTGCACGCGGAAGGCCGCGGACTCGACGGCCTGCCACAGCGGGCGCCAGGGCTCGTCCTCGCCCATGGCCAGCTCCTCGAGCACGACCTTCTTCTCCGACCCGAACTCGACCTCGTCGAGCAGGCAGCCCTGCATGCGGCTGGCCTCGATCTCGAGGGCGGCGGTCCAGCGGTCGCTGGCGAGGTTGAAGTAGTACGCGGTGTAGTCCTGGGACGTCATCGCGTTGTTGTTGCCGCCGAGCCGCGCCGTCGTCGTGTCGATCGAGCCCTTGGGGAAGCGCTCGGTCCCCTTGAACATCATGTGCTCGAGGAAGTGGCTGAGGCCTGTCTCGCCGGTCCGCTCGTCGCGCGAGCCGACCGAGTACCAGATCCAGTGCGACACGATCGGCAGCTCGTTGCTCTGGATCAGGAACACGCGGAGGCCGTTGTCGAGGACCTCGTGGTGGACGTCGCGCAGGAGCGGCGGGCCACCGCCGGCGGCGCCGGGCTCGCGGGTGGGAGCTCCGGGGAGGCGCGACGACGGCAGGGGGCGCGGGAGCGGCATGGCCCCCTTCATAGCCCGCCCCCGTCCGCCCGCAAAGCGGGACCGCTATGCTCGGCCGCGGACGGAGCGAGGAGGACGGACATGCGAAGGGCCCTGGTCACCGGCGGCAACCGCGGCATCGGCCTGGCGACCTGCCTGGCCCTGCTGCGGGAGGGCCTCGCCGTCGTGCTCTGCGCGCGCGACGAGGCCGAGGGCCGGCGCGCGGCCGCCGCGCTCGCCGCCGAGGGCGGCGAGCTGCGCCTCGAGCGGGTCGACGTCGGCGACCCGGCCTCGATCACGGCCCTGGCCGGGCGGCTCGCGGAGGCCGGCCTCGCCGTCGACGTCCTGGTCAACAACGCGGCCGTGTACCTGCCGGGCGCGATGCTCGGGGCCGACGAGGGCGCCTTCCTCGAGTCGCTACGCGTCAACTGCGCCGGGCCGCTCCGGCTGTGCCGCGCCTTCGTGCCCGGCATGCTCGCCCGCGGCTACGGGCGGGTCGTCAACGTGTCGTCGGGCTACGGCGCGTTCTCCGACGGGCTCGAGGGGCCGGCCCCGTACAGCCTCAGCAAGGCCCTGCTCAACGCGATCACCGTCAAGCTCGCGGCCGAGGTCGCCGGCCGCGGCGACGTCAAGGTCAACGCGCTCCGGCCCGGCTGGGTGCGCACGCGCATGGGCGGCGCCGGGGCCGAGCGCAGCCCCGAGGCGGCCGCCGCCGACATCGTCCGGGCCGCGACGCTGCCGGCCGACGGCCCGCACGGCCGCTGCCTGCGCTACGGCGAGCTCGTCGACTGGTGACCGGCCGCGCTCAGGCGCCGGCCCCGGCCCCGGCGTCGTTCCACAGCGCCTCGACCTCGGCGGGGCGCAGGAAGCGCCAGCGGCCGGTGCCGACGCCGCGGATCGTCAGCGGGCCGATGCGGACCCGGCGCAGGCGCAGGACCGGGTGGCCGAGCCGGGCGAAGACGCGGCGGATCTCGCGGTTCTTGCCCTCGCGGATCGTGACCTCGAGGTAGCTGCGCTCGGCCGTGCGGCGCTTGACGCGGATGCGGAAGCCCTCGGTCCGCCCCTCGCTGAGCCAGACGCCGCCGCGGGCCTTGTCGAGCTCGTCCTGCTCGACGCGGCCGCGCAGGACGGCCTCGTAGGTCTTGGACACGCCGTAGCGCGGGTGCGTCAGGCGGTCGGCGAAGGCGCCGTCGTTGGTCAGCAGGAGCAGGCCCTCGGAGTCGAGGTCGAGGCGGCCGACGGCGAACAGCCGGCCCTTGACCCCGGCGACGAGGTCGATCGCGCGCGGCTTCTGCTCGCGGTTGCTGCTCGTGCAGACGACGCCGCGGGGCTTGTTGAGCAGGACGTAGGTCGGCTTCTCGACCGCGAGGCCCTGGCCGTCGACGAGGACGCGCTGGCGCAGCGGGTCGATCTTGAGGCCGAGCTCGCGCGTGACCTTGCCGTCGACCTGGACGCGGCCCGCGGCGATCAGGTCGTCGCTGCCGCGCCGGCTGGCGACGCCGCAGCGGGCCAGGAAGGCGTTGAGCCGGACGAGGCCCTCGCCGGCGGCGGCCCCGGCCCGGCTCTGCTCGACGATCCCCGACCACAGGCTGCCGGCCTCGGCGGCGGGCTGGGCCTCGACGCGGGTCGACGGCCGCCTGCGGCCGGTCCCGGGCTTGGAGGGGCCGGCCTTGCGGCCCTTGGTCGGCCGCTGGCCGAAGACGCGCAGCCGCTTGGGCCGCGCCGATCCGGGCCGCTTGGAGCGGCCGCCACGCTTGTCCTGCATCGTTCCTCCTGGGGGCCTCACGGCCAGCCGGTTTTCGGGCGGAGCAGCATAGCGGGGTCGGGCCGGCGGGCCCAGCCTCGGCCGGATCAGGGCAGGACGACGACGTGCAGTCGGCGCGGGCCGTGGGCACCCTTGACGACCGCGAGCTCGATGTCGGCGGTCTTGGACGGGCCGGTCACGAGCGTGCCGCAGGTCGGCAGGGGGCCGAGCCGGGCGAAGTGCTCGTCCAGGTCCCAGACGAGCTCGGCGCGCGGGACCAGCAGCCAGAGCTCCTCGGCCAGCAGGGCCTGGGCGCGGCTCTCCCAGTCGGCGAAGTCCAGCCACAGCGAGCCGGTCCGGGCGACGCGCCAGCGGGCCAGGCCGCACAGCCCGGGGAGGCCGTCGAGGTCCTGCGGGCGGTGCGGAGCCTGGCGGCGCTCGAGGCCGTGGCGGGCCAGGAGCGCGCGGGCGGCGTAGGTCGCGGTCACGGCCTGGGGCAGGTCGGCGACGTGGCGGAGCTCGCCGCCGGCCTCGGCCAGGGCCTCGGCGAACTCGCGCTCGAGCGCGGCCGGCGTCGCCGGCGCGGCCGGGGTCGCCGGCGGCAGCGGCCCCTCGGACGGCGCGCGCAGGTCGGCCGGGGTCATCGTGACCGGCGCCTTGGGCGCGTCGGCCAGCGCGCCCCTCGGCTCGCGCGCGTGGACCCGGAACCAGTCCCGGAAGCTCCGCGCGGGGACCTCCGGCAGGCGGCGCTCGCCTCCGGCCGTGAAGCGCCGGAGCCCGGGCTGCCGGCGCAGCAGCGCGCCCGACAGCCGGCCGGTGCGCCGGAGCATGCGCGTCCCCCACCAGAACAGCCGCGGCCGCCCGAGGGCGAGGCCGAGCCCCGGCGGCAGGCCGGTCTTGGCCTTGCGCTGGTCGCGGGCGACGGCGCGCCAGTCGTGGATCGCGCCGGCGAGGTCGATCTTGACCGGGCAGATCGTCGAGCACAGCCCGCACAGCGACGAGGCCTTGGGGAGGTCGAAGCGGCCCTGCATGCCGGGCCCGAGGACCTCGCCGATCGGCCCGGGGATCGTCGCGTCGTAGGCGTGGCCGCCGACGCGCCGGAACACCGGGCAGGCCGTCAGGCAGTGGCCGCAGCGGATGCACGACAGCGCGGCCTCGCCGGGCGTGCCGCGCAGGCGGCGGCGACCGTTGTCGAGCAGGACGACGTGCAGCTCGCGCGCCGGCAGGCCGCGCTCGGCCGGGCCGCGGCCCTGGGGGCCGACGTACGAGGTCGTGTAGCCGGTGATGCGCTGCCCGGTCGCGCTGCGGGCCAGGAGCTTGAGCAGGACCGCGAGGTCATCGCGCCCGGCGACGAGCTTGTCGATGCCGGCGACGACGATGTGGACCGGGGGCAGGCTCGTGCCGAGCAGGCTGTTGCCCTCGTTCTCGACGACGACGGCCGCGCCCTCGTCGGCGAGGAGGAAGTTGGCGCCGGTGATCCCGGCCTCGGCCGCGAGGAAGACCTCGCGCAGGGCCTTGCGCGCGGCCAGCGTCAGCCGCGTGGGGTCGGTCTCGCCGGGCGCGCTGAGCCCCAGCCGCGCGAACAGCTCGCCGACCTCCTGCCGGCTCAGGTGCACGGCGGGGGTGACGATGTGGCTCGGCCGCTGGCCGAGGAGCTGGACGATGTACTCGCCGAGGTCGGTGTCGACGACGGTCACGCCGCGCTGCTCGAGGTGCTCGTTGAGGCCGCACTCCTCGGTCGTCATCGACTTGCTCTTGACGACGCGCCGCGCGCCGTGGCGGGCCAGCACGGCCTCGACGATGGCGTTGGCCTCGGCGGCGTCGGCGGCCTCGTGGACCTCGGCGCCGGCGGCCTCGGCGCGGCGCCGGAACCGCGCCAGGGCCCCGTCCCAGTCCTCGCGCACGGCGCGCTTGAGCGCGCTGGCCCGCTCGCGCAGGGCCTCCCACTCGGGCACCTTGGCGATGGCCGCGGCCCGACCCTCGCGCTTGTACTGCAGGGCCTTGTCGTGGCGGAGCACCCAGGCCTCGCGCTTGAGCGCCTTGGCGAAGGCCGCGACGACGTCGAACCGGCTCACAGCGCGGCCTCCGCGAGGAGCTCGGCGACGTGCACGAAGCGCGCGCCCGCGGGCGCGAGGCCGCGGAGGTGGAGCAGGCAGGAGCAGTCGGCCGAGACGACGCGGGCGGGCGGCGCGGTCGCGGCGCTCCCGGCGTCCGTGTCCGGCCCCGGGACCACGCCGAGGTCGGCGAGCTTGTCGCGGCCCATGCGGACGCTGAGCTCGGCGAAGGTCGAGGCGAAGCTGCCGCCGAAGCCGCAGCACTCGTCGACCCGCGCGGGGTAGTGCGGCTCGAGGCCGTCGACGCGGCCGAGGAGGGCGCGGAGGTGGGCGGCCGTACGCGTCTCGTGCAGCGACGAACAGCTCTGGTGCACGGCGACGCGCTCGCGCAGCGGCTTGGGGAAGCGCGCCGGTCCGTGCTCGAGCATCCACTCGCAGAACTCGCTGAGCCGGGGGCCGCCGCCGCCGAGCCCGGCCCGGAGGTCGCCGAGGCAGGACGCGCCGAGGACGACGACCTCGTCGAAGGCCGCGTGGGCGCCGGCCCAGAGCCGGCGCAGGCGGTCGGCCTCCCGCCGGTCGCCCGCGTTGCCGAGGACCTGGCCGCAGCAGGCCGCCTCGCCGAGCGCGACCTCGTGTCCGAGCGCCTCGAGCAGCCGCACGGCGGCGACCCCGGCCTCAGGCCAGAGCTGGTCGACGAAGCACGGGGCGAACAGGGCCAGCCGGCTCATGGCTCCCCGGGCTCGGCGACCGGCGCCGCGGCGGCGTCGGGGCCCCGGCGCGCGCGCAGGCGCACGAGGAACAGGTCGCGGAACATCCGCGCCGTGTCGGCGAAGAAGCGCACGGTCGTCCGCTCCTCGAGGAACGAGAACCGGACCGGCACCTCCTCGATGCGCAGGCCGGGCTCCGCGCGCGAGCCACAGGAGCTCGACGTCGAACGCGAAGCGCTCGAGCCGGACGTCGGGGAACAGCCGTGCGCAGGCGGCGGCCGTCAGGCCCTTCTGCCCGGCCTGGGTGTCGCCGAAGCCGTCGACGACGAGGGCGCGGACGAGCCAGTTGAACACGCGCCCCATGAAGTGGCGGCGCTTGGCGTAGCCGACCTGGTCGCAGCGGACGAGGTACTCGCTGTCAGGGTGCGTGCGGCTGGACAGCACGACGTCGGCCCCCGCCTCGAGGGCCGCGACGAGGCGCGGGAGGTTGTCGAGCGGGAAGGCGAGGTCGGCGTCGAGGTAGACGCGCAGGTCGCCGCGCGCGGCCAGCATGCCGCGGCGCACGCTGTAGCCCTTGCCGCGGTTGCCGTCGTTGACGAGGACCTGGACGCGCGCGCGCGCCGCCCCCGGCAGCCCGGCCTCAAAGCCCTCGATGATCGCCCGCGAGCCGTCGCCGCTGCCGTCCTCGACGACGACGAGCTCGGTCCCCTGCGGCCAGGCCTCGAGCCACGCCCAGGCCGCGGCCAGGGACTCCGCCAGGTACGGCCCGCCGTTGTAGACGGGGATCACGAGGGACAGACGCGGGGGCATCGGCTCAGGAATCCTACCGTCCGCCCTCGTCCGCCTTCCCGGCCCCGATGGCATCGAGGATCGCGCGGGCGCGGCGGCGGGCCTCGGGGTCGGGGAGGTCGAGGACGCGGGACTCGAGGGGCTCGCGGCAGCGGGGGTCCTTCCAGTCGGCGAACAGGGCCAGCCAGCAGCGCAGGGCCGGGCCCTCGGCGTGGCCGAGCTCGGTCACGCCGATCGGGATGGCGAGGTCCTGCTGGCGCCTGAGGGCGGCGCGGGCCGGGCCGCGGATCGTGAAGCTCGGGTCCTCGCACAGGTCGGCGAGGGCGTGCACGGCCGAGGCGTCGGCGATGCGGCCGAGCGCGCCGATCGCGGCGCGCCGCTCGTCCCCGTCATGGTCCTTGCCGGCCAGCGTGACGAGCTGGCGCACGGCGCGCGCGTCGCCGAGCTCGCCGAGCAGGCGCGCGGCCTCGCGCCGGACCGAGGCGTCGCCGTCCTCGGCGACGATGCGCGCGAGGCGCTCGTAGGCGTCGTCGAGGCCGAGGGCGAGGAAGAAGTCGAGGGCGTTGACGCGCCGCCGCGGGTCGACGTCCGCCAGCTGGGCCAGGAGCTCGTCGCGGATCAGCGGGACCTTGTCGCGCGGGATCGAGCCGCGGAGCGCGCGGCGCTTCAGCGTGATGTCGGCGTCGAACTGGTTGGTCAGGATCCACCGCCAGGCCTCGGGCCCGAGCGCGCGCAGCACGGCGCGCGCGCGGCGCACGGTCGTGCGGTTGCTGCCGACCTCCCACAGCGCCGCGTCGGCGAACAGCTTGCGCAGGTTGGCCTCGGTCGGCTCGGGCAGCGGGTCGGGCAGGGCCGGCTCGCCGGGGTCGGCCGCGGCCTCGCCGGCCGCCTCGCCCGCCGGCGCGACCCGGTCCCAGGCGATGCCGCGGTCGCCGTGCAGCCACCACTCGCCCTCGCCGCGGTGGCTGAACAGGTCGACGCCGGCGACGTCGAGCAGCACGCCGACCGACCCGTAGCCGCGGGCCGGCTTGCCGGAGCCCTGGAAGTCGGGGAAGCGCGGCTCCTTGCGGTCGCCGTAGGCGCCGGCGTAGCAGTCGTTGCCGCCGCCGTCGACGAGCATCGCGACGGCGTTGCTGCCGGCCCCGCCCTGGCTCAGGCCGGCGCCCTGGTAGTAGTCGTCGCCGCCGCCGTCGAGCAGGAACCCGACCGCGAGGTCGTGGGCCCCGCCCTGGCCGACGCCCTTGTGCAGCGTGTACGAGTCGTCGCCGGCGAGGTCCCACAGGCAGCCGGCCGAGAGATGGATGCCCGCGCCCTGGCCGTACTGGGTGCACAGGTAGCGGTCGTGCCCGCCGTCGTCGACGAGGGCGCCCAGCGCCATCCAGTAGCTCGCGCCCTGGCCGTAGACCTCGCAGATGTAGACGTCGTTGCCGGCCCCGTCCCACAGGAAGCCGATCCCGCCCGACGCGCGCTTGTAGCGGTCGCCGAGGCCGAAGCCCTGCGACAGGCTCTGGAACTGCTCGGGCAGGAGCGGCGCGTGCGGGTAGCGGCGGCCGGCGTCGTAGCGGTCGTGGCCGGCGCGGTCGAGCAGGAGGCCGAAGCCCTGCACGCCGCCGAAGCCCTGGGCGTAGCGCGCGGCCTCGAAGCCGTCGTCGCCGCCGAGGTCGAGCAGCAGGCCGTGGCCGAACCCGCCCGCGCCCTGGGCCAGGCCGAGGGCCTCGTAGCGGTCGGCCCCGCCGTCGTCGACGAGCAGGCCGAAGCCGAGGATGCCGGCGCCCTGCGCGCAGTCGCCGGCCTCGTAGCGGTCGGCCCCGCCGCCGAGGTCCAGGAGCACGCCGAGGCCGAGGGCCGCGGCGCCCTGGTCGAGGGCCGCGCGCGAGCGGTAGCGGTCGTCGCCGCCGAGGTCGATCGCGACCGAGAACGGCCGGCCCAGCGCGGCCGACGCCGCGCCGCAGCGGCCGCGGTACTCGTCGTCGCCGCCGAGGTCGATCAGCACGAACAGGTCGCGCTCGAGGACGGCGCGGCCGGGCCCGCCGATGACGATCGGCCCGAGCGGCGTCTCGACGAAGGCGACGACGTCGCCGTGCAGGCCCTCGGCGTCGGCGCCGGGCGCGGCCGGGCGCGGTCCACGCGCCTCCGGAGGCAGCGCGCGCAGGAGGTCGACGGCCTCGTCGACGAGGGCCAGGGCCCCGCCGATGGCCGAGCGCAGCGCGGCGCGGTCCGTGGCCAGGGCCGTGGCCAGGCTCTTGGCGCCGTCCTCGTCGCGGGCCTGGCCGAGCGGCAGGCCCTCGGTCCACAGCGCGCCGAGGCCGCCGAGGGTCGCGGGGTCGATGTGGGCCGCGTCGCAGGCGAGCTTGACGGCGAGGGCGGCGCGAAGCAGCCGCTCCAGCGCCGGGTGCAGGACCTCGGGCACGAGGCGCAGGCCGGGGTGCCGGGCCTCGGCCGTTCGCGGCGCGCCGCCGGTGGCCGCGGTCCCGGCGAGTGCGTCGAGCAGGGCCTCGAGCCCGCGCGGCTGCTTCACGGCCTCCGCGAGGCCCGCGTCGACCCGTTGCTCGCCGAGCCCGGCCGCGAGCGCGAACGCGCCGGCCGTCGTCGGCCGCGCGGCGAGGGCGCGGGCGGCGGCGCGGCGCCCGGCGACGAAGGCGGGCAGCCCGAGCGGCTCGTCGAGGCTCCGGGCCACGCGCGGCAGCGTGTAGGGATCGACGCGCTTCTTGTCGAAGCCCAGCTCGGCCGGGCCGAGGTCGAGCCGGTCGAGGGCCTCGACGATCAGGCCGCGGACGTCGCCGAGGGGGTCCACGGCCTCCTGGGCCGGAGCCGGCCCGGCGAGGAGAGGACCCAGCAGCATCAGGCCGGGCACGACGAGGCGCATGGACGCCAGGATGGCCGCCGCGGCGGCGGCTGCAAGGCCCGGGATCGGCGGCCCGTGGTGGACCCCTGTCCTGGCCGGCCGTAGGCTCTCCGCCCTGTTTCTCCGGCCCATACGGCCGGAAACGGAGGAGGCAGCATGTCCGAAGAGCTCGGCGAGGAGATCGTCGACGGCGAGGGCCAGGAGCCCGAGGCCGGAGACGCTGAGAAGCCCGAGAAGCCGGCCAGGAAGAAGGCCAAGCGCAAGGCGACCAAGCGCAAGGCCACGACCAAGCGCAGCACCCGCTCGCGCAAGGCCGCGGCCGAGGAGGCCGAGCCTGCCGAGGCCGACCCTGCCGAGGCCGAGGCGGCTCCCGACGCCGACGACGCCGGGGACGAGGCCTCGTCGGGGCGCTCGCGCCGGCGGCGCACGCCCGAGGAGAAGGAGGCCCGCAGGCTCGAGGTCGCGCGCAAGCTCGGCCGTGACGAGCCCGAGGAGAAGCCGCCCGTGCTCGAGGACACCGCCGCCCTGGCCGAGGAGGCGACGTCGCAGTTCGGCGTCGGCCTCGTCGAGGGCGCCGGGCGCGCCCGCAGGGCCGAGGCCAAGGCCGAGGTCCGGGACGAGGACGCCGGCCGACGGGACGACCGGGGCCGGGACCGCGCCGAGGAGCCGCCCGAGCCCGAGGAGCGGGACGAGGCCGGCGACGAGGCGCGGGACGAGGACCGCGACGAGGAGGGACCGCGCCGCGGCCGCCGCCGCCGCGGCCGCCGCCGAGGCGGGCGTCGCGACGAGCGCGACGAGCGTGACGAGCGCGAGGAACGCGAGGAGCGCGAGGGGCGCCACGAGCGCGAGGACGAGGAGCAACCGCCCGAGCCCGACCAGGGCGACCGGGACGAGGACGGCGACGAGGACGAGGAGCACGAGGACGACGAGGACCGGCCGCGCAGCCGCGAGCGGGGCAACCGCCGCCGGCGCGACCGGGACCGCGACCGGGGCCGCCGCGGCAGCCGCGAGAAGGTCGAGTTCCTGAGCCTGCCGCACAACCTGCGCCAGCACCCGACCCAGCGCGTCGGCGTGCTGTGCGACTTCGACAGCCTCGAGGGCTCGGCCCGGGGGATCTACCAGGGCCACCTGTCGGCCATGGGGCTCCTGTCGCAGATCCTCGGCGGCCGCAAGGCGCCGCGCGCGATCGCCTACCTCGGCAAGGAGAGCCAGGCCCTGCGCCACACGCTGGCCGCGTCCGGCTTCGACACGATCCAGGTCGTCAAGACGCGCGAGCGGGCCCTGGTCCAGCTCGCGGTCGACGCGATCGCCCTCGCGCCGCGGGTCGACACCCTCGTGCTGGCCACGGCCGACGACTCGCTCGCGCCCCTGGCCCAGCACCTGCGCTCGCAGGGCGTCAAGGTCGAGTTCGCCTGCTTCGGCAACGACCTGCAGAGCCTGCGCCAGAGCCAGCAGGAGGAGCCGCTGAGCCTCGGCCGCGAGTCGGTGCTGATGCCCTAGGGACCGGGCCCAGGGCCCGGTCGCAGCGGGGCGTCGGGGCGCCCGCCGGGCCCGCCCGGGCCCGGTATGATTCTCCGCCCCGCCACCCGGGCCCACGGAGGGCCCCCGCCCGTGAACCGCACCGCCCTGGCCGCCCACGCCGCGCTCCTCGCCGCCCTGCTGGCGAGCCCCGCCCGGACCCAGTCCACGGCCCGGGCACCGGCCAAGGCCGACGGCGAGCAGGGCTCGTACCCGGTCCACTCCGAGGCCCTCAGCCGGCGGCTGTTCACGGCCTGCGACCCCGACCGCGACGACAAGATCCTGTTCCTCGAGGCGCGCCGCTGCCTCGACGCCGTGCGGACGCCGAAGGACTTCCAGCAGATCGACCGCAACCGCGACGGCGTGGTCCGCTTCGACGAGTTCGACGCGTGGTTCCTCGGCCTCACGCGGAGCGGCGCGTCGCTCGTCGTCGCCGCCGAGGTCGTCGCCCGGGCCGAGCTGGCCGGCAAGGTCGCGCCGGGCCGCGACGCGACGCTCGCGCGCTTCTTCGCGCTGATCGACGTCGACCAGAGCGACCGCATCGAGCCGACCGAGTGGGCGCGGATCGCGCCCCTGCTCGGCGACGACCGCGAGGTCCGCTTCGAGGTCCTCGACGCCGACCTGTCCGGCGACCTCACCCCCGACGAGCTCGCCCCGCTGACCGGCCGGCTCGAGGTCCTGGCCAGGCCGCCCAAGGACCGGTCGCTGCGCCCGCTGCCCGAGTCGACGGCGGGCATGGACGTCGATGGCGACGGCCGCCTCGACACCGCCGAGCTGGCTCGGGCCCTCGCGCGCATCCACCCCGCGCTGCTGCGGCACACGGCCACCGTGCTGCGCGCGGCCGACCGCAACGGCGACGGCCGCCTCGACGGGGTCGAGCTGCGCGAGGCCATCGAGCGGGGGCCGGCCGCGGCCACGCCGCGCCCGCTGCGCCTGCGCTGAGCCGGCCGGTCAGGCGAGCACGGCGACGAGGGCAGTCGTCAGGACGGCGCCGAAGAGGTTGAGGGCGAGGCCCTCGCGCGCCATCTCCTCGATGCCGACGCGGTCGGTCCCGAACACGATCGCGTTGGGCGCCGTGGCGACCGGCAGCATGAACGCGAAGCTGGCCGACAGCACGGCCGGCACCATCAGGATGCGCGGCTCGATGCCGGCGCCGACGGCGGCCGAGCCGAGGATCGGCATCAGCAGGACGGTCGTGGCCGTGTTGGACGTGATCTCGGTCAGGAAGGTCACGGTCAGCGCGATGGCGAAGATCAGCAGGACGTGGTTCCAGTCCTTCATCGCCGCGAGCTGGTCGCCGATGGCGGCGCTGAGCCCCGACTCGCTGAAGCCGCGGGCGAGGCCGATGCCGCCGGCGAACAGGAGCAGCAGCCCCCACGGGATCGTGCGCGCGGTCTCCCAGTCGAGCAGCCGCGCGCCCCGGCCGTCGGGCACGAGGAACATCGCGAGGACGCCGAGCAGCGCCACGGTCTCGTCGCCGACGGCCCCGGGCGGCAGCCCGAGCCAGGTCGGCCAGCCGCCGGCCGGGTGGCTACGGAGGATCCACAGCAGCGCCGTCGTAGCGAAGATCCAGCCGACGCGCCGCTCGGCCGCGGTCGCCGGCCCGAGGACCGGCAGCTCGGGCAGGGGCCCGCGCTGCATCCCGCGGGTCAGCCACAGCCAGGCGATCGGCAGGAACAGGACGACGATCGGCAGGCCCCAGGCCATCCACTGCACGAAGTCGACCTCGTGCCCGGTGATGCGCTCGTACTCCTTGATGAACACGAGGTTCGGCGGCGTGCCGATCTTGGTCCCGAGGCCGCCGATCGACGCCGCGTAGGCGATGCCGAGCAGGAGCGGGAGCCGGAGGGTCCGGTCGCGGTCCTCCTCGAGCACGGCCAGGACGACCGGCAGCAGCACGAGCACGGTCGCCGTGTTGGAGATCCACATCGAGCAGGCCGCGGTCGCGACCATGAAGCCGAGGACGAGGCCGCGGCGGCCGAGGCCGTGGAACGTGTGGACGAGGACGAAGGCGATGCGGCGGTGCAGCAGGCTCTTCTCGACGCCCTTGCTGAGCAGGAAGCCGCCCAGCAGCAGGACGATGAGGTCGTCGCCGAGCGGGGCGACGGCCTTCTCGTGGTCGAGCACGCCGAGCAGCGGGAAGGCCACGAAGGGGATCAGCGACGTCACCGGGATCGGCAGGGCCTCGGTGATCCAGAACACGGCGCAGAGCACCGCGACGCCGGCGCAGCGGGCCGCGGGCGCGGCCAGCCCGGCCCGGGCGCAGAGGAGCGCGACGGCGACGGCCAGGGCCGGGCCGAGCCAGAGCCCGAGGCGCCGGCGGCGGTCGCGGCCGGTCCCCGGCTCAGCCGCCATCGGTCGCGCCGGCCGGCCCGTCGCCGAGCCGGGCGTGGACGGTCATCCGCTCGCCGCGGTCGAACAGGCGCGCGACCTGCCCGACGAGCTTGTAGCCGAGCCGGAGCGCGGGGCCGACGATCGGCACGTCGTCGCGCCAGCGGTCGCGCAGGCTGAAGTGGTGCGTCTCGATGTCCACCTGCCGGAAGCCGGCGCGGGCGAGCAGGGCCCGGGCCGAGGCCGGCGAGAAGAAGCCGACGTGGCCCTTGCCGTGCAGGCCGAACTCGCGCCACCGCGGGCCGACGGCGCCGGCCGTCCAGCTGCGGTGGTTGGGCGTCCGGAACACGAGCAGGCCGCCCGGCCGCAGCACGGCCTTGATCTCCTCGACGAGCCGCGCCGGGTCCTCGACGTGCTCGAACACCTCGTTGGCGTGCACGACGTCGAAGAAGCCCGGGGCGAAGCCCGCGTCGACCAGGAGCCTGGGGACGATCGTGATGCCCTCGGGCGTCTCGCGCGAGAGCTGCTCCATCGCCGGGTCGACGCCGTAGGCCTGCCAGCCCGCCTCGGCGGTCACGCGCAGCAGCCGGCCCGCGCCGCAGCCGATGTCGAGCAGGCGGTTGAGCTGGCGGTACGGGGCGACGCGGGCGAGGAAGCGCCCGTACTTGCGCCGCCGCTTGGGGTCGACGACGCCGGCCTCGACGCGGTTGTTGTCGAACTTCTCGATGTAGATGGCGTCGTTGAGCCCGCGGGGGTCGAGGTCGGGGACGACCGGCGTGAGGTAGTCGCAGGTCGGGCAGAGGTGGTAGCGGGCCTCGTCGTCGGCGAAGGCGAAGCGCATCCCGGCGCCGCAGACCGCGCAGCGGGGCGCGGCGGCCCCGGCCCGGGTCCCGTGCTCACGGTCGTCGACGGCGGTCACCACGCGCGCTCCTGGTTGGGGTCAGCGGCCCTGCGGCCCGGCCCCGCCATTGTGCGGATCGGGCCTCCCCGGGCGAGCCGGAGCGCGGTCAATCTCGCCGATCCGCGCCGCGGTGACGCGGCGGCGGGGAGCCGGGGTCACTTGGGGTCGGGCGGCGGTCCGGCGACGTCCGGCGCGGGGACGCAGGTCAGCGACAGCCGGCTCGGCAGCACGCGGCCGCCGGCGAGGTCGAGCCGCAGCGCGCGGCGCTCCGGCCACATCCGCGGGTGCAGGTGCAGCCCGTACAGCGGCAGGACCTCGGCCATGGTCCGCTCGCCGCGCTCGGGCGAGGACGACAGCCGCTCGAGCCACCACCGGCACTGCGCGGGGTCGAGCGCGGCGGTGCGCGCGAGCGGGTCGGCGAGGCGCAGGAAGCCGACGCGGCCGGCCTCGCGCAGGTCGCGGACCGCGGCCGCCGCGGCCTCGTCCCCGGTCAGCGCCAGGCCGGCCAGGACCTGCGGGTGCAGCCCCTGCGCGCGCCAGCCGTCGGCCTCGCCGAGCAGCGCGCGCCAGCGCCGATCGAGCCCGAGGGCGGCGACCGAGCAGTACGGGGCGCCGGGGTGCCGCCAGCCCGCGAGGAACCCGCGCAGGGCCGCGGCGACGTCGCCGCCGACGAGGGCCTGCTCGAGCCCCGCGGCCGCCTCGCCGAGCTCGTCGAGGTCGGCGGGGTGCGGGAAGCCGGCCTCGAACGGGACGCCGCCGGCGATGGCCAGGGCCTGGAGCGCCTCCACGTGGACGCGCTCGCCGTGGCCGCCGCCGACCTCGAGCGTGCGCCGCGCGAGGACCGCGGCGCGCTCGGGCGCGTGCACGGCCAGCCGCGCGAGCGACGGCGCCGCCGGGTCGCCCGGGTCCGCGGCGAGCCGCACCAGCCCCGTCTCGACCGCTGCCTCGTCCCCGAGCTCGGCGAGGCGCGCCGACCAGTAGGGGCGCAGCCGCTCGGGCCCGTCGCGCGCGGCCGCGCGCATCCGCCGCGTGAGCTCCTCGCCGGCCGCGACCTCGAGGAAGGCGAGGACCTCGATCCGCGGGCCGTCGAGCTCGACCAGGCGCGGGAGCTCGGCGAACTCGGCGTGGCCGAGGATCGCGCGCGCGACCTCGACCGTGCGGCAGCCGGGCACGGCGTGCACGACGGCGAGGGTCCGGGCGAGCGGGAAGCCCGGCGAGCACAGCAGGGGCGGGAGGCTCCGGCCCGGCACGAGGCCGCGCGGGTCGACGAAGCCCTCCCAGGCGCGCTCGTCGAGCTGCTCGACGAGGAGCAGGGCCTGCTCGAAGGTCCACGGGTCCGCGGCGGCGATGTCCTCGTACACGGCCTCGTAGCCGCGCTCGCGGTCCAGGTCGAGGCGCAGGGCCCGGGCCAGGGGCTCGTCGCGGGCGTCGAGCGCCTTCCTGGCCTCGGCGTCGCCGAGCCGCGCCTGGGCGGTCAGGGCGAGCAGGACCTCGTCGGCGTCGCCGTCCCCGCGCACGATCGCCGCGAGGGCCGCGCGGCCGGCCGCGTCGTCGACGAGGCCGAGCCCGCGGATCGCGGTGCGCCGCAGGCGCGGCCCGACCTCGGCGCGCGCGAGCGCGACGAGCAGGGGGGTCGGCACGGACCCGGGCGCGGCCCGGGCGAGGGCCAGCGCGGCCGCCGGCGCGAGCGGCGCGAGCTCGCCGTCGGGCGCGGCGCAAAGCGCGGCGAGGACGGCCTGCAGGCCGGGCGCTTCCCCCGCGTCCGCGGCGAGGCCGAGGTCGGTCGGCAGCGTCGGCCAGGGGTCGGTCGACGGCGGGCAGCGCTCGAGCAGGGCGCCGAGGATCGCCACGGCGCGCGCGCGCAGCGGCGTCCGGCACAGGGCCGCGAGCCGCGCGACGTGGCGCGCCTCGAGCTCGGGGGCGAGGGCCTCGAGCAGCGTCGCGTCGGCCGCGGTGCCGGCCACGGCGAGGCGGGCGAGCAGCCTGTCGACCTCGGCGAAGCCGAGGAAGTCGAGCGACCGCACGACCTCCGCGGGCCCGACGCGGCCGGCCTCGAAGGCGCCGGTCACGACCTCGGCGACGGCGGCGACCTCGGCCGCGTCACAGCCGCCGAAGTCGCGCTCGAGGGCCGCGGCGAGGGCCATCGGCGCGACGCCCCCCGGCGCGGGCCGCGGGGGCTCGTCCTTCCCGCAGGCGGGGACGAGGCCGAGCACGAGGACCAGGGCCGCCCCTGCCGCCGCCGAGCCCGACCGTCGGACGGTCATCCGCAGCAGCCGCCCGGTCGCCGCGCCTGGATCACGGCCGAGACGACGAGGTCCTCGACCTTGCGGCCCGGCGCCCACTGCCCGATGAACGCGCGGCTCTCGTCCCAGGGCCTGACCGAGACGTCGACGAAGCCGGCCTCGGCCATCCAGCGCTCGAGCTCGGGGATCGACGCGGCCCCGGCGATGCAGCCGGCCAGGAGCCGCTGGTCGGCCTTGATCTCGGGCGGCAGCTCGGCCGTCGCGACGACGTCGCTGATCGCGACGCGCCCGCCGGGCCTGAGCACGCGGAAGGCCTCGCGGAACACCTGCGCCTTGTCGGGCGAAAGGTTGACGACGCAGTTGGACAGGATCGCGTCGACGCTCCGGTCGGCGACCGGCAGGTGCTCGATCTCCCCGAGCCGGAACTCGACGTTGGCGAAGCCGCCCTTGTCGGCGTTGGCCCGCGCGCGCGCCAGCATCTCCGACGTCATGTCGACGCCGATGACGCGCCCCTCGGGGCCGACGCGGTTGGCCGCGACGAAGCAGTCGAAGCCGGCGCCGCTGCCGAGGTCGAGGACGGTCTCGCCCGGCGCGAGCGACGCGAACAGGCCGGGGTTGCCGCAGCCGAGCCCGAGGTTGGCGCCCTCGGGGATGCCGTCGAGGTCCGCGTCGCCGTAGCCGAGGCCCTTGGCGACGTCGACGACGCTGGCGCCCTCCTCGCCGGTCCCGCAGCAGCCTGAGCTCGGCGCGCAGCCGCCGATCTTCTCGGCGTCGTCGGCGCCGCGGGCGACCTTGGCGTAGCTCTCACGCACGGTGTCACGAACACGGTCGAGGTCTTGCTGGCTCATGGGGGTCCCGGGAGTTCTTGCCGGCCGGAAGGGTTCGGGGGTTTCCGTGTCGCGCCCGCGGGCGGGCGACGTCCGGGGTGTGGTCCCCACGTCGCGCGGGCGGGGAGCAGTCTAAGCCTTTTGTCCGGGCTTGATCCCTGGGCCGGGCCCAAAATGGTTCCCCGCCTTTCCGCCCGTTCCGCCCATCCGAGGAACAGATGAAGACCGCGCTCCCCGCACTGGCGCTGCTCCCCTTGCTCGTCCCCGCCGCCCTCCCGGCCCAGGACGCGCCCCAGTCCCTGCACGTCCCGCTGCTCGAGGCCAAGTCCCGCGGCGACTACGAGCGCACGATCCAGGGCTGTGCCGAGGCGCTGGCGACGCTCTGCGGGCGTGAGCGGCTCGGGCCGGAGCAGCTGGCGGAGGCCGAATACCTGCTGACGCTCGCCCACATGTGCGCGAGCAAGGACGCCCGCCCGCAGGCCTTCATCGCGCTGGCCGACGGGCTGGCCGCGAGCCCGGCCGTGGCCGAGCACCCTGTCCTGGCCTCCTGGGTCGCCCACCTCCGCGCCGAGCACCTGTTCGAGGCCGGCCGCGCGGGCGAGGCGTCCAAGGTCCTCGACGGCCTCGGCTACGTGCGCGACTTCCTCGTCCTCGGGCCGCTCGACAACGAGCGCGGCTCCGGCTTCCGCTCGAGCCGGGCCTTCGAGGCCGACCCCAAGCAGCTCGACCTCGACGAGGCCGTCGACGGCAAGAAGCGGCCCGTGCGCTGGAAGCAGGTCGGCATCGGCGAGGACCCCATGGCCACGCTGCGCCTCGGTGAGCTGCAGCGGCCCAACACCCAGGTGCTGTCGTACGTCGCGTTCGCGGTCGACAGCGACAAGGACCGCGTCGTCGCGGCGGGCATGGCCAGCACCGGCAGCCTCGCGGTCTGGGTCGACGGGCACGAGACGCTGCGCCACGACTGCCAGGAGCGGCGGCTGGGCTGGGACCAGGACCTCGCCCTCGTGCCGCTGCGCGCCGGCCTCAACCTCGTCGTCGTCAAGGTCTGCTGCCAGTCGGCCGAGCCGGCGTTCCGGATCAGGCTGCGCGAGCTCGGCGGCGCGCCGCTCGCCGCCGGCGTCAAGACCTCGGCCGACCCCGAGCGGGTCAAGGCCGCGGCCGCGCTCGGCCTGCTCGAGCGCCCGCTCGACAGCTTCGAGCCGCAGCGCGGGGCCGAGGGCTGGCTGGCCGCGACGCTCGCGCACGCCGACGACCTCCCGGCCGCGCGGGCCGGCGCCCTGGGCTTCCAGGCCGCGCTGATCGCCCTGTCGCGCTCGGCCGAGGACGACGCGCAGCGCAAGGACCGCCCCTGGTGCGCGCTCGCGACCGAGCGCCTGCCGGGCCTCGCCTACGCCTGGTACCTGCAGGGCTTCACGCTCCGGCAGCTCAGCGCCTCGCAGGCCGACCGCGAGGAGAACGCCCGCATCGCCGCCTACCGCAAGGCCGTCGCCCTCTACCCGCAGCACGCCGAGGCCATGCTCGTCCTCGCGCAGATGGAGCGGGAGGACCGCAAGAAGGTCGCCGCCGCCGAGGCCTGGGTCGACAAGGCGCTGGCCGTGCGGCCGGACTTCGAGCTGGCCCTGGCCGAGAAGCTCGAGTGCCTCGGCGACCTCGACCTCGACATCGCCAAGGAGAAGCTCGTGCTCGAGCTGTCCCGGCGCGAGGACCTCGGCGGCCACCCGGTGCTGCAGCGCTTCTTCGACGAGCAGGCGCGCCGGGCCGACGACCCCGCCGCGCGGCTCGCGGCCAACGAGCGCTCGCTCGCCCGCAATTGGTCGCTCGCCCTGCTGCTCCGGCTGAGCCGGCTGCAGCTCCAGCTCGGCAACCGCGACGCCGCGGCCGAGACGGCCCGGACGGCGCTCGACGGCTTCCCCCAGGAGCGCCAGGCCCACACCTGGATCGCCGCCCTGCGCGAGGCCGACGGCGACCTCGACGGCGCCGCCGCGGCCTGGAACCAGTGGCTCGAGCTCTGCCCCGACGACGAGGCCGGCTGGGTCTCGCTGGCCGGCATCGCGGCCCGCCAGGAGCGGCGCGAGGTCGAGGCCGAGTGCCTCGAGCGGGCCGTGACCCTCAACCCCAACCTCAAGGACGAGCAGCGCAAGCTCGAGTACCTGCGCGCCGACGTGAAGCCGTTCTACGCCGACTTCACGATCCCGGCCAAGGAGGTCCTGGCCGCGGACAAGGGCGCCTTCGCCGACTCGGCCGAGAAGAACGACTCGCTCTACTGGCTGCTGGTCCACACGGTGACGCGCGCGTACCGCGACGGCACGACGAGCACCTACGAGCACCGCATCGCCCGCGTCCTGACCGAGGAGGGCGTCAAGGAGCTCGACACCTACCGCGCGCCGTGGAGCGGCCAGGACCAGAGCGCCCGCATCCTGACGGCCAAGGTCGTCAAGCCGGACGGCCACGAGCTGTCCGCCCGCCTCGGGCGCGGCGGCTACGTCGACCTGCCGCCGATGCAGGTCGGCGACCTCGTCGAGATCGAGGCCCGCGTCGACGACCGCAGCCGGAGCTTCTTCGGCGACTACTTCGGGCTGCAGCACTACTTCGGCGCCGACGAGGGCCAGCCGGTGCGCCGCTCGGTGCTCGACCTCGTGCTCGAGCCCGGCCGCAGCTACCACTACCAGGGCGTCGGCGCGATCCCGGAGCCCCGCGTGACGCCCCTCGAGGACGGCAGCGAGCTGCGCCGCTACGAGCTCGCCGACGTCGCCCGCTTCGAGTACGAGCCCAACGCCCCGTCGCCGATCGAGACCGGCCCGCTGATCCGCGTGTCGACCTACGGCACCTGGGACGAGTTCGCCTCGTGGTGGTGGGACCTGATCCGCAAGCAGACGGTCGTCACGCCCGAGATCCACGCCAAGGTGCAGGAGCTCGTCGCCGGCCAGCCGGACCTCGAGAACAAGGTCCGCAAGATCTACGAGTGGGTCGTCACCGACATCCGCTACAAGGCCTGGGAGTTCGGCGTCCACGGCTACAAGCCGTACTCGGTCGCCTCGATCTTCGCGCGCCGCCACGGCGACTGTAAGGACAAGGCGATCCTGATGAACGCCATGCTCGGCGAGATCGGCGTCAAGGCCTACCCGATCCTGATCCACGCCGACCCCCAGCGCGAGCACGACGACCTGACGCTCCCGCTCGTGCAGCACTTCAACCACTGCATCAGCTACGTCCCCGCGCAGCAGGGCCTGCCCGAGATGGTCCTCGACGGGACCGCCGAGTACCACCCGATCGACACGCTCCCCGACATGGACCGCGGCGCCAAGGTCCTCGTCGTCGAGGCCGGCAAGGGCAAGCTCTACGACATCCCGTGGACCGACCCCGACTCCAACCTCGACCGCCTGGTCTACAAGGTCAGCATCCAGCCCAGCGGCGACGCGATCATCGAGATGCAGCACGCGCCGCTGCTCAACTTCGCGCCCGGCGTGCGGCGCCGGTTCGGCAACGAGGAGGGCAAGCGGCGGGAGCGGCTGTCCGACCAGCTCGGCCAGGTCTTCGGCAAGGTCGAGATCATCGACATGGACTTCTCGGACCTCGCCGACCTCTCGCAGCCGGTCGTCTACTCGGTCCGCTTCAAGGTCCAGGACTTCGTCGCCCGCGAGGGCAACGGCTTCCGGCTCAAGTCCGCGTTCCGCCCGGCCCAGCTGTCCCAGCTGACGACCGAGGACCACCGGCAGCGCGACATCCTGCTCGGCACGCCGGCCGCGCGCGACATCCGGATCGAGTACGAGGCGCCCGAGGGCTTCGCCTGGGAGAAGCCGGGCAAGGACGTCAAGGCCGACACGCCGTTCTCCGAGTACGAGCTCCGGCTCGAGCAGGACGGCCAGAAGCTCGTCGTGCACCGCCGGCGCGGCTTCAAGGTCCAGCGCATCCCCGCGCCCGCCTACCCGGAGTTCCGCAAGTGGGCCGAGGAGGTCGAGGCGGCCGAGAAGCGCCCCCTGATCCTCCGGCCCCGCAACGGATCCCGCTGAGAGAGGAGCACCGGACATGCACCGCCACCCGACGACCCTCGGTCTCGCCCTCCTCCTCGGCGCCCTCGCCCTGCCGGTCCGCGCGCAGGACAGGGCCTCCCCCGCCGCCACCGGCGACGACGCGGTCTGGCAGCTCCTGCTCGACGCCGAGCACCCGCCGAGCCTCGACCGCACCAGGCTCCTCGAGCGCATCGAGGGGTCCCTGCCGCTGGCCGTGGCGGCCCCGTACCGCGGCGCGCTCGAGGAGATCCTCGTCGCGCGCTGGGCGGCGCTGACCGAGGAGCGCGGCGAGGAGCGGACCCAGGCGCTCGAGGCCCTCCTCGCCAAGGACGGGGTCTCGGGGCTCGGCCGGCTCGCGCTGCAGCGTCAGCTCCGGGTCAACCTGCGCCGGCACGGCCGCTTCGCCGAGGCCCGCGAGCTCATGGCCGCCGAGGGCTGGGTGCGGCGCTGCCAGGCGGTCGGCCCCTTCGGCGACGAGGGCAGCTTCTTCCACGACGTCCGCTACGCGCCGGAGAAGGGCGTCCGCGACCTCGGCGAGCGCTACGCCGGGCGCTTCGGCCAGGTGACCTGGCGCGCGCTGGCCTCGGGCGCCGACGCGACCGAGCTGGACCTCACGCGGGGCCTCGCCGAGAACCGCACCGAGGGCTGCCACTACGCCCTCG
Source organism: Planctomycetota bacterium (assembly GCA_041398545.1). GTDB lineage: Bacteria > Planctomycetota > UBA1135 > UBA1135 > JAWKUM01. The sequence continues at coordinate 75,422 of JAWKUM010000019.1, forward strand.
TCCAGGTCCTCTCGCCCGACGTGCGCGCCGTCGCCCTCGACCTCTCGTGCTCGGGCTCGTTCGAGCTGTTCCACGGCCGGCGCAGGGTCGGCTCGGTCCGGCGCGGCATCGACCCAGCCCCGGTGCGCGACCTCTTCCCCGTGACGCTGGCCAAGGGCTGGAACCACGTCCTCGTCAAGCTCACGCACACGAGCAGCAAGACCTTCGCCCTGCGCATCCTCGACGCCGCCGGCCGGGTCATGCCCGACCTCGAGGTCGAGGACGAGCTGCGCCTGCACGAGCCGGCGCCGCTCCCCGAGGCCCTGCCCCCGGTCCGCCTCGACCTCGACGACCACGTCGAGGTCCTCCAGGCCGGCGAGGGCTGGCAGCGGGTCGACAAGGTCTCGGCCGGTGAGACGTCGGTCCACGAGGCCGCGCCCGCGTTCCTGGCGTTCTACGGCGAGGAGGCGGCGCGCGACAACCACACCGACCTCGGGCTCGCGCTGTGCCGCGCGGCCCGCGACCGCGCGCCCCGGGACCCCGGCGTGCTCTCGGCCCTCGTGGCGACGCTGCAGCTGGCCCGCCACGTCCCGTTCGACATGCGCCGGCTCGAGCTGCGCGACGTCCTCGCCGCCGCCGGCGACCTCTGCGACAGCCACGCCTGGCTGTTCGCCGCCCGCGTCGATCGGCTCTTCGCCGACGACAAGCGCGAGGAGGCGCTCAAGCTCGTCGAGCACGCGCTGGAGAAGCAGCCCGAGGACCTCGTCCTCCTCGACCTGTGCTGGACGCTGCTCGGCCGCATGGACTGGGACGAGGAGCGCGAGGTCGTGCTCGACCGGATCCTGAAGGTCCGGCCCGACTCGACGCGCCACGTCCTCGCCAAGGCCGGCCTCGAGGAGGGCCGCGGCGACCTCCGCGGCGCGCGCGCCCGGCTCGAGCACCAGCTCGAGGAGCACCCGGGCGAGCGCGAGGTCCTGTCCCGCGCGCTGCGCCTCGCGCGCCGCATGGGCGACTTCGAGGCGCGGTCCCGCCTGCTCGAGCTGCTCAACCGCGGCGACCCCGACTCGGTGTCGACGCTGCGCGCCCGCGCCGAGCTCCTGGCCGACCAGCGGCAGTTCGCCGAGGCGGCCGCCGAGCTCGGCAAGGCCCTGGCCGAGGAGGCCGACAACCCGGCGCTGCTCGAGGAGCGCGGCGACCAGCTCTACCTCGCCGGCGAGGAGCAGGCGGCCCTGGCGGACTACGAGAAGGCGCTGGCCCTCGACCCCGAGGACCACGACCTGCGCCGCCTCGTGCTGCGGCTGAAGGGCGTCGGGGACGAGTTCCCCGAGGGGGCGCCGTGGCGCCTCGACGCGATGCCGCTCGTGCGCGAGTACGCCGAGCGCCCCGAGGACAAGATCTCGTCGAGCACGCTCGTCCTCGACCAGATGATCCTCCGCGTCGAGCGGGACGGCTCGATGCTCGAGGAGACCCACCAGCTGCGGCGGATCAACGACCGCAACGGCGTCGAGGCCTTCGAGCAGGCCGACCGGGTCGCCCGGGCGGACGAGATCCTCGAGGTCCGCACGATCCACGCCGACGGCGAGACGTTCGTCCCCCACCTCGTCTCGGGCACGTTCTCGATGCCCAAGCTCGAGCCCGGCTGCTTCGTCGAGGAGCGCTACCGCAACTTCAAGGGCGCCCGCGGCGCGCGGCCGATCGACTTCCTGAGCTTCTACTTCCGCAGCGCCGACGAGCCCTACCGCATGAGCCAGCTCGTCGTGCTCCTGCCCAAGGGCAACGACCTCGGCGAGTTCGTCCTGCGCAACTTCCCCGACGACGCCGTCGAGCGGCGCGACGCCGGCGACTACGAGGCGTGGGTGTTCACGCAGCGGGACATGCCTCGCCTCGTCAGCGAGCGGCAGATGCCGGAGAACGAGGAGCTCGTCCCGTGGCTGACCTTCGGCAAGCCGCGGGCCCTCCCGCCGTACCTGCGCCAGGCGCGCGAGGTCTTCGACTCGATCACCTACCCCTGGCTCGAGATCCGGCAGAAGACCGCCGAGGTCGTGCACGGCGTCGAGGGCGACCTGGCCAAGGCCCGGGCGATCCGGGACTTCGTGCACGGGCTGGCCCCCGACCCGCAGCTCCGGCCCGGCTCGCCGCAGGCCGTCAGCGTGCTGCTCAAGGGCGAGGGCGACCGCTTCGCGCTGCAGCTCGCGATGCTGCGCGCGGCCGGCGTCCGTTGGCGCCCGGCCCTGCTGGACCCGACGCCGCCGGACCTCGACGTCGCGCCGGAGCCGGCCTTCGAGTCGCCCGGGCGCTGGTCGACGCGCATGGCCCTCGTCGAGCCCGCCGACGGCGAGCCGTTCTGGATCATGCAGGGCGAGCTCCGCTGGTGGCCGATGGGCCTGATCCCGCCGCGCCGGCCCGGCGGCCTCCCGCTGCGGGGCGCGCGCTACCTCCTGCTCGAGGGCGAGTACGGGTTCCCCGGCGTCCTCGCCGGCCCGAGCCTCGACGACTGCATGGACTACAAGGTCGAGGCCGACCTGAAGCTCGAGGACGGCAAGGCCGTCATGACGGCCGACGTCCGGTTCGTCGGCCCGGCCGCCTGCCTCCTCGAGGAGGACATCAAGGACCGGCCCAAGAACATCCAGCAGCTGTTCGCGACCCAGAACATCGCGCGCCGCGAGTTCCGCGGCTTCGCCCCGCGGTCGCACAGCTACGTCGGGCTCGACGGCAAGGGCGGCGGGTTCACGGTCCACTTCGAGCTGGAGCGCCGCGAGGCGGTGCAGCAGCGCGAGGAGGGCGTGGCCCTGCTCCCGGTGCTGCCGCCGTCGATGCTGACGAGCGCCTTCGGCGGGCGCACCGAGCGCGAGCACGACTTCGTGTTCAAGGGCTTCGTCGTGCGGGACTGAACCCTGCATCGACTGCGCGCTGCGCATCGTCGAGCTACCGGACAGGCCTCGTCCGCGGGCGGTCCTCTCGACAGGCCTGTCTTGGTCGCTCAGGACGACAAGGATATCGCCGGCGGCGCATCGCGGTGTCTGCGCCCGGGCAGATCTCAGCTTCGCGGACTGCCAGCGCCTTCATCGGCAGTGCCGTCGCATCGACGACCGGGAGGCGCGGCAGCTCCATCTGACCGTCGGTGACCGGTGCGGACCGACCTGGCCGGTCGATGTGGTAGCAATCACGAGTTGAAGGTCTGGTTCAGCCGGCCGTCGTTGCAGATGTCGCCGTCATCGGGCAGCCGCCAGGCGGTGATGCATCATCGCAACGGTGGTTCGGCCGACCGGTCACCTCGGCGGCGGTGATCGGAGGTGCGAAACCCGAAGGCGCGGCTGCCGATGATCTGGTGGCATCGTCGCGCCAGACTGACCGAGGTCCGAACGAAGGGCACCTCGTCCAGGCGCTGCCGGGCGCGTGATCAGGATGGCGCGGTGAACGTGCCGTAAACCTGCGTCGCGATGCGCCTCGCAAATTAATCGAACGACCCGAACAGTGCATCGCGAACAAGGTCCGGGCGGGAAGAGGATCAGCAACCCGGACCACGGCCGCCGGGCGATGCGTTTCGGAAGGCCTGGAAGATCATGGTCGAAGTGCTGTTGGACAGTTCGCGTAACGCCACCTACCGGGGAGAGGAGCGATTCCAAGGACACGACCTGGGGGCCCGACGCCCTCCTCGACGACGAAGCGCAGCTCGTCGCAGAGGAGCCGGCCCGAGCGGCCGCGTGGTCCGGGCGATGTTCTCGCCGAGCGGCAGGAAGACCCTGGCCGATCGCTCGACGGCCGTCAGCCCCGCCCGCGTCGCGGCGGCGGTTCCTGGGAGTCCACCACCTCCTTGCGGAGGACCTCGACGACGACATGCCCTCGGCGCCGTCCGGGTCCGTAGGCATCGACTCGCGGAACGGGAGCAGGGCGTCAGGTCGACGACCTCGACCTGGCCCGGCGTCAGCTCGACGCGGCGCATGCCAGTCCACCAGGGCAGCGGCATCCCGTTGCACGACAGAGGGTGTAGGACCCCGGCGGCACGGGCACGGGGTCGTTGGTCGCGAACTGATACATGAACGTGATCCGGTGCGTCTCCGGGTCGCGCGACTGCAGCGAGCGCGGTGTCCACAGGCGGCCGCGCGCGTCGCGCAGGCGGACCTCGAGGACCGGGGCGGGCTCCTGGTCGGGCAGGTCGCGGACGTCGACGAGCGTCGGCCCGACGAAGCTCTCGACCGGGACCAGCGGGACGCTGGCCGGCACGATGCCCTTGTTGCGGAAGAACAGCCGCAGGTCGACCCGCGGGTCCGCGGCCTCGACCTTGGCCGGCACGAAGGTCAGCAGGTTGCGCCCCCACCGCGCGCGCAGGCGGGCGTGGACGTCGCCGAACTCGTGGCCGGGGAAGACGCGACCCCGCTCGAAGCCGTGGTACTCGAGGGTCTCCCAGTACTTGACGAGCTCGTCCCCCACGGGCTCGAAGCAGGCGACCCAGACGCCGGCGAAGCTCGCCGTGGCCGGGACGCCGGGCACGACGACGCGGTGGGTCGGCAGGAAGTTGGACCGGACCGGCACCATCGTCGGGTGCGTCGCGTCGAGGTGGTACGGCCCCGCGGGCAGGTCCTCGAAGCGCACCTCGCCGGAGTCGTCGGTGACGGCGACGCGGGCCGCGTCGGGGCCCTCGCCGTACGGGACGAGGCGGACCTCGACGCCGGCCAGCGGGCGGCCGTCGCCGGCGCGGTCGAAGCGCGCGACGAGCGGGTGGACCTCCTCACCAGCGACGCGGACGACGGCGCGGGCGGCCGGGACCTCGGCCGCGGGCTCCGTCGTCGTGGACGCCGCGAGGTCGGCGTGGGCCGTGTACCACTCCTGGGCGCTGATGGCCGGCTTGGGGCCGGCGTCGTGCCCTGAGGCGAGGCGGATGCCGAGGAAGCCTAGGAGCATCCCGAGCATCGAGAGCAGCAGCCAGGTACCGGGTCGTCGCATCGGGTCAGGACCTCCGGCCTTCGGGGCGGGTGTGGAGCCAGAGCAGCAGGCAGCACGCGCTGCCGGCGAGGCCGGCGATGGCCACCCTCAGCGCCTGGCTCTCGGCGAACTGGAGGCGGCCGAGGCAGCCGCAGTCGCCTTCGATGAAGAGGGACAGGAGCAGGGCCGCCGTGAACCACAGGGCCCCGATCGACGCCGGGAGCAGGACCCGGCCGGCCAGGAGGGCCAGACCGAGGCCCGCCTCCAGCGCGGCCGCGGACCAGAAGGCCCAGCCGGGCAAGAGGTAGTGGCTGGCGTAGCCCCCG
>JAWKUM010000020.1:0-80136 GCA_041398545.1 Planctomycetota bacterium
GCCCCGGGCCCTCTCCCCGACCCGGAAGACCCATGAGCGACCAGTTGCAGTTGGAGTTCTGCGACCTCTGCGGGCTCTCGATCCCGCTGAAGGACGTCGAGGCCGGCCTGATCCGCAAGGTGGAGGGCAAGACCCTCGGCGCCTGCTGCCTCGCCAAGGTCCTGGAGGGGACCGAGGCCGACAAGCAGGCCCAGGGGGGCGCCCAGGTCCGGCGCGGTGACGGGGTCGGGCTGATCTTCCCGACCGCCCTGCTCCTCGTCGCCGTGTGCCTGGCCACGGCCTTCGTCGAGTGGCGGGCCATCGAGCGCGACAACTGGAACCGGCGGGACATGGGCGACCTCGCGACCAAGGTCCGCGAGGCCTCGGACAACATCGAGGAGATCGACGCCAAGGTCGCCGCGATCCCGGCCGCGGCCATGGACACCAAGCTCCTGGCCCTGCGGCAGGAGGCCAACGAGCTCCGGCAGGCGCTCGAGCGGCTCGAGCCCAAGGACGACACCGAGCTGCGCGCATCGATGAAGGAGGCCGGGCTCCGGATCCAGGACCTTGCTGGCCGCCTCGGCGGCCTCGAGAGCCGGCTCACGGCCCTCGACCGGGCCGTGCAGGGCGGCTTCGACCGCCTCCAGGACGGCATGCGCCGGCTCGAGGAGCAGGCGCCGGCGACGGCCGGCACGACCCCGGTGAGCCCGGTCAAGGACACCGCCGAGCGCAGCGGCCCGACCCTCGACCTGCCCGACGACCTCGCCAAGGAGGTCGCCAAGCTGGGCGACCCCGAGCCGGGCGTGCGCTGGGCGGCGATCGACGTGCTCCTGGCCAAGCAGGACCCGCGGGTCGTCCCGCACCTGCTCCCGACCCTCGCGGACAAGGACCCCTTCATCCGGCGGTTGACGGCCAACGGCCTCGGCAAGCTCGGCGACGTCCGCGCGGTGTGGCCCCTGTTCGACGCCCTGTCGGACGAGGAGTCCTTCGTGCGCTCGGCGGCCTACCGCAGCCTCGTCAAGCTGACCTCCGAGGAGGTCAAGCCCCAGCCCTTCGACCCGGACGCCTCCGACAGCAAGCGCCGCGGCATGCTCGACAAGTGGCGCAAGCTGCTCGAGCCCAAGTTCCCGCGCGGGACCTAGAGGCGCCGGCCGGCCGCCGTCCCCGTACGGAACCCCGTCCGACGCTTGCCCCGCCTGGGGTGCCCCGTAGGCTTCCCTCTCCTCCAGCCCGGTGAGGAGACCAGCGAAGCGGAGGCAGCAGAGATGAGCGAGGGAGCGACCGGAAAGACGCATCGTGTGACCCTGATCCGCGGGGACGGGACCGGCCCGGAGCTGGCCGAGGCGACCCGCCGCGTCCTCGAGGGCACGGGCGTGGCCTTCGAGTGGGAGGTCTGCGAGGCCGGCGTCGACATCATGGAGACCGAGGGCACGCCGCTGCCGGAGGCGACGCTCGAGTCGATCCAGCGCACCGGCACGTGCATCAAGGCGCCGATCACGACCCCGGTCGGCACGGGCTTCCGCAGCGTCAACGTCGAGCTGCGCAAGCGCTTCGACCTGTTCGCCTGCATCCGCCCGTGCAAGAGCTACGAGGGCGTGCGCAGCCGCTACACGGACATCGACCTCGTCATCGTCCGTGAGAACACCGAGGACCTGTACGCCGGGATCGAATTCGAGAAGGGCAGCAAGGCCTGCCTCGAGCTGATCGCGCACCTGCGCGAGCTCGACCCCAAGGCCAGGCTCCGCGACGACTCCGGGATCTCGATCAAGCCGATCAGCGTCGAGGGCACGGACCGCGTCGTCCGCGCGGCCTTCGACCTGGCCCGCCGCGACGGCCGCAAGAAGGTCACGGCCGTGCACAAGGCCAACATCATGAAGTTCACCGACGGCCTCTGGCTCGAGGTGTCCCGTCAGGTCGCCAAGGACTACCCGGACATCGAGTTCGAGGACCGCATCGTCGACAACATGTGCATGCAGCTCGTGCAGAAGCCCGAGCTGTACGACGTCCTGGTCCTCCCCAACCTCTACGGGGACATCCTCAGCGACCTCGGCGCCGGCCTCGTCGGCGGCCTCGGCGTCGCGCCGGGGGCCAACATCGGCAAGGGCGGGATCGCGATCTTCGAGGCGACCCACGGCTCGGCGCCGAAGTATGCCGGCCTCAACAAGGTCAACCCGACCGCGATGATCCTCAGCGGCGTGCTGATGCTGCGCCACCTGGGCGAGGCCGACGCCGCCCGGCGGCTCGAGGGCGCCGTGGCCAAGGTCATCGCCGAGGGCAAGGACGTCACCTACGACATGAAGCCCGACCGGGACGACCCCACGGCCGTCGGCACCCAGGAGATGGCCGACGCCATGATCCGGGTCATGCAGGCCTGAGCCGGCCTGCGCGGGAGGAGTGATGGCCGGCAGACGAGCGAAGCGGACCGCCGCGCCGCAGCGCCGCCGGCTGCCGACCAGGACCAAGATCGTCGCGACCCTCGGCCCCTCGAGCCGGCGCGCGGGCAAGATCCGCGAGCTGATCAGGGCCGGGGTCGACGTCTTCCGGTTCAACTTCTCCCACGGCACCCACGAGGAGCACGGGCAGGCCATCCGCGAGGTCCGCCGGATGGCCCGGCTCGAGGGCGTGCCGGTGGCGATCCTCGCCGACCTGCAGGGCCCCAAGATCCGCATCGGCCCCCTGCGCGGCGCCGAGCCGATCTGGCTCGACCGCGGCGACAAGCTCGACCTCGTCTGCGAGGAGGGCTTCGTCGGCCACCCCGGCGAGGTCGGATGCACCTACCCCGACCTGTGTACCGACGTGTCGCGGGGGGACCGCCTGCTGCTCGACGACGGCAGCATCGAGCTCCGCGTCGAGAAGGTCGAGCAGAAGCGGATCCGGACCAAGGTCCGGTTCGGCGGCATCCTGCGCCAGCACAAGGGCGTCAACCTCCCGGGCACGAGCATCCACGCGCCGAGCCTGACCGAGAAGGACCTGTTCGACCTCGGGTTCGCGCTGACCAACGAGGTCGACTTCGTGGCCCTGTCGTTCGTGCGCGGGCCCGAGGACGTCCGCCAGCTCGCGGACCGGATCCGCGACTTCGGCAGCGACGCCCGGATCGTGGCCAAGATCGAGCGCCCCGAGGCGGTCAAGCGCTTCGACGAGGTCCTCGAGGTCTCCGACGCGATCATGATCGCCCGCGGGGACATGGGCGTGGAGCTCGGGCCCGAGGCCGTCCCTGCCGTGCAGAAGGAGATCATCCGCAAGTGCATCCAGGCCGGGAAGCCGGTCATCACGGCCACGCAGATGCTCGAGTCGATGACCCAGAACCCCCGGCCGACGCGCGCCGAGGTCAGCGACGTGGCCAACGCGATCCTCGACGGTACCTCGGCCCTGATGCTCAGCGCCGAGACCGCCTCGGGGCGGCACCCGGTCCGCGCCGTGCGGGTCATGGACCGGATCGCCCGCACGACCGAGAGCGAGATGTTCCCGTCGTCCCGGCTGCCGGGTCGACGCATCTCGGACCTCCGGCGGTTCCGCCGCCACGGCGCCGAGGCCCTGTCGATCGAGGAGGCCACGGTCTCGGCCGCGGCCAAGGCCGCCCTCGAGGTCGACGCCGAGGCCGTCGTCGTCTTCACCGAGACCGGCAAGACCCCCGGCCTGATGGCCCGGGAGCGCATCCCGACCCGGATCCTGGCCCTGACCTCATCCTACCGGGCCTTCAGCCGCATGGCCCTGTCCTGGGGCGTCGTCCCGGTGCTGACGCGCAAGGCCCGCAGCGTCGAGCAGATGTTCCGGATCGGGGAGGAGCGGGTCCTCGATCTCAAGCACCTCCGGCCGGGGGACCGGGTCGTCTTCATCGCCGGGACGATGCAGGTCTCGGGGGCGACCAACACGGTCACGATCCGCCGGATCGGCTGACGGCGGGGCCCGGGTCGTGGCTTGCGGGGGCCATGGCCCCTCGCTAACCTCTTCGCCCTTCGTGCCACGAGGCCCAGTCCGGGACGACCAGCGATGAAGCTCAAGATCCGCAACTCCAACCGCAAGCGCTCGAAGAAGGTCGGGTTCCGGACCCGGAGCAAGACTCACGGCGGCCGCAACGTCATCAAGGCCAAGATCCGTCGGTCCGGCAAGTTCCGCGTCGGCTGAGCCGGGACGGGCGGCTCAGCCGCCCTCGACGAAGACCTCCTCGGACGGGGCGTCGGCCCGGTCCGGCTCCTCGAGGTAGCCGGGGGGGAGGGACACCCGCTGGGTCCCGGCCGACTTGCAGCGCCGGACCCTGAGCCCCTCGACCGGGAATGGCAGGTCCGCGTCCAGGCCGCCGAGCACCTCGGCCAGGCCCTCCGAGGTCCTCGACCCGGCACAGCCGCGCCCGCAGCGCCGCAGCGCCCGGAAGCCCCGCGTTATGCCCAGGTCGCGTGCTTGCGCATCTGCCGGATACCCAGCTCCGGCCCGAAGAAGGCGCAGAGCAGGCGGGCGTGCTCGAGGCAGAGGTCCCTGACCTCGCCGAAGCGCGGGGGGTCCGGGGGCTCGCGCCCGGCGAACACGGCCTCGAGCTCGCGGAACAACCACGGCCGGCCGAGGCAGCCGCGGCCGACGATGACCCCGCCGCAGCCGGTCTCGCGCATCAGCCGGAGCGCGTCCTGGGCCTCGAGCACGTCCCCGTTGCCGAGGACCGGGACCGAGACGCTGCGCTGGAGCTCGCCGATGTGCTCCCAGCGGGCCCGGCCGTCGTAGAGCTGGGCCGCCGTGCGGGCGTGGAGGCCGACCGCGGCCGCGCCCTCCTGCTCGGCGACCCGGCCGGCCGTCAGGTAGGTCAGGTGCTCGTCGTCGATGCCGAGGCGCATCTTGACGGTCCACGGGATCGCGCCGTCGGTCCCGCGCCGGAGGGCCCCGCAGAGCCGGGCCAGGAGCCGGGGGCGGTACGGGATCGCGGCCCCGCCGCCGGCCGCCGTGACCTTGCGCACCGGGCAGCCGAGGTTGAGGTCCAGGTGGTCGACGAGGCCCTCGCCGACGAGGATCCGGGCCGCCTCCTCGAGCCAGCGCGGCTCGCTGCCGTAGAGCTGGAGGGAGCGGGGGGCCTCCTCGGGGAGGAAGCGGCACAGCTCGCGGGTCCGGCGGTTGCCTTCGACGAGCCCGCGCGCCGTGATCATCTCGCTGACGTAGACCGCCTCGCCGAAGCGCCGGCACAGGACCCGGAACGGGCCGTTGGTGATCCCGGCCATCGGGGCGAGCACGACCGGGGTGCGGAGCCGGATCCGGTCCCCGAGGCGGAGCTCGGCGAACTCGCCGGGCCGCGCCGGCGGGACGTCTCGGTTCTGCGCGCTGGTCAGCGCCAAGGCTCGGTCACCTGGTGGGGCCCGTACGTGCAGAGGCCCCGGCACATCGGCCGGGGCCCCGTGGTGCGGAAGAGAGGACTCGAACCTCCACGACCTTTACGGCCACAAGAACCTGAATCTTGCGCGTCTGCCAATTCCGCCACTTCCGCGCGAGGGCGGAGGATCATGCCGGGCCTCGCGGCTCCGGGCAAGGGGCTTCCGCGGCAGCCTGGCCGGGATCCGGCGCCGGGCTGCTAGGCTCTCCGCGATGACGGCCACCAAGGCGAAGACCGGCGGCAAGCAGCCCGAGGGCAAGCGGGTCCTGGTCCGCAACCGCCGGGCCTTCCACGAGTACCAGATCCTCGAGTCCTGGGAGGCCGGCCTCGTCCTGCTCGGCAGCGAGGTCAAGAGCCTGCGCGAGGGCGGGGCCAGCCTCGACGAGAGCTACCTCCGCTTCGACGGCGACGAGCTGTTCTGGGTCAAGGGCCACATCCCAGAGTTCCGCCACTCCTCCGGCTTCCTCAACCACGAGCCCCGCCGCAAGCGCAAGGTCCTGCTCCGCAAGTCCCAGCTCAACAAGCTCCGCGCCCAGGTCCAGCAGAAGGGCTTCACCCTCGTCCCGCTCGACATCCACCTCACCGACCGCGGCCTGATCAAGCTCGAGCTCGGCCTCGCCCGCGGCAAGAAGCTCGCCGACAAGCGCCAGGCCGAGCGCTCGCGCCAGGACCGCCGGGACATCCGGGATCTGGCCTGAGGGCTTCGGCGGTCTGGCTTCTGCTACGGCTGTTCAGTCGGCGTTCGAGTGGTTGTTGCCGGGGGATGACGTCCGATCCGACGGGGACGTGAACGACCTCGTCGAGGTCTGGCATCGAACGGACACGGACCGGTGACGGTCGTCCGATCCGACGGGGGGCCGTTCCGCTCCCGAACCCGCTCCAGACCCCCCGTCGGATCACACGACCGTCACCTGCCCGGCGATCGTCGACGGAGACTCGATCGTCGTAGTTCGGACGGGATGCCCGTCGGATCGGACGACATCCCCCGGATCGAACCTCTGAAGACGTCCACAGGCCCAGCTCTCAGCAGGCCAGGCAACGATGAACCCTGTTCGGCCAGGCCCCGTGATCACCGCAATCCATCGCTCCAGCCACAGCTCCATGGTGCTTGCGGGAGCAACGGAAGGACCATCGCGGGCGAGGGCCGAGCGAGGGGTCATGGAGTTCGGCATCGCCCAGTGACGGTCTCGGCATCTTGCACATCTGAGGATTGCAGGACGCGGGTGAGACCTTTCGTTGCCTCGTGAACGTGCGGTGGAAGGGACGTCGGATCGGACAGGGGGGTCCTGAGCGAGTTCAAAGCGAACGGACCCCCCTGTGTGATGGCTCCATCGACCTTCGGTCGATTCCGCCGACCTCGGTCGGCTACGTCGACCAAAGGTCGACTCCGCCGACACTCGGTTCCGACGTCCTCTCTCCCTCCGTACGTCCGCGTCAGGTACGTGAAAGGAAACCCCCGCCGCACGCCTCAGATCAGCAGGTCACGCAGCCGACACAGGGCGATCTCGGTCTTCATGTCGGCGATGCGGCCCTCGCGGCAGGCTTGAAGGGCGTGGACGAGGTCCAGGACGACGAGGCCGCCGACCTCCTCCATGACGGAGCCGTCGCCGGTGGGGGGGACGGCCTTGGACAGGTCGACCTCGACGGCGCGGAAGTGGACCTTCTCGTCGCCGATGCCAGGGGTCGGGAAGGAGGCGCCCCCGAGGGGGAGGATGTTGCCGGGCTTGACCGAGATGCCGACCTCCTCGAGGCACTCCTCGGCGGCGCGGCGGTCGAGGGCGGTGTCGAGGTCCTCGGCCTCGCCGTCGGGCTCGAGGACGCCGGCGACGGTCTCGATCAGCGTCGTGAACGGCGGGTCCTCGGGCCAGAGGATGCGGTCCTTGTGCCGGCGCAGGAACACCGGCGCGCGGAGGTTCTCGCGCAGGCCGACCCGGACGTCGCCGTTGGGGCCGCGCTGGAACAGGACGATCGTGACGGCGTCGACGTGGGCCCGCGAGACGATGTCGCAGTCATACGGCTCGGACACGGTGCCGTCGGCGTAGCGGTTGCGGAGCAGGAGGCGGGAGAGCTTGAGGAAGCCCTCCTTGGGCCCGCGGAACTCCGAGACGTCCTCGAGGATCTCGATCTCGCGGACGCGCCGGTCGGGCGCGTCGCGGTCCGCGGGGTCCCTGGGCTGGGGGGAGGCGCTCACAGGAAGAAGTCGTTGCGGTCCTCGACCGCGTCGTCCGGGCCCAGGCCGCGGCGGCCCTCGATGACGTCCTCGAGGTACCAGTTGACCGTGTGGTACAGGCAGGTCACCTCGCGGCACTCCCGGCTGGCGTCGAAGCCGTCGAGGATGCGCGCCGTCGCGGCCCGCGTCCCGGCCAGGCCCTCGTCGTCGGCGTAGGCCCGGGCGTCGCCGATCGTGGCCTTGGCGACCCCGCGGTGGGCCGGGCAGTTGTAGAGCCCGAGGGGCGACAGGACCTGGCGCAGGGCCTGCATGTGGCAGGTCCTGGGCTGGTCGGTGAACGCGCGCCAGTCGCCCTGCTCGAGCAGCTTGAGGTTGATGCTCTCGACGACCTTGAAGTCGGGCGTCGCGAGGAGCTTGGCCTTGTCGACCTCGGTGCGGATCCGGGCCACCGTCCGGTCGAAGTCCTCCGCCACCTCCGGGTCCATGACCTCGGCGCCGCCGGGCCTCCGCGTCAGGAACGGCTTGAGCGAGATGTACGAGAACCGCGAGGACCGGGCCAGCTCGGTCGCGGCGACGATCTCGTCGATGTTCTCGTGGATCGTCACGCCCTCCTCACGCTCGGCGCCGCGCCACACGATGATGTAGCTGAACCCGATCAGGGGCGCCGGGTTGGCCTCGCGGAGCCGCGGGATCGACGCGCAGATCTCGGTCAGCGTCAGCGCCTTCTTGGGCTTGTGCATGGCCTCGAAGGTCGCGTCGGTCCCGCTGTCGAGCGACAGGCGGACCCAGTCGCCCTCCTCGAGCAGGGGCATGATCTCGAGGATGCGGTCGTTGCGGCTGCCGTTGGTGACGACCGAGACCTGCAGGCCGCGCTGCTTGAGGAAGCGGACGACCTCGACGAAGCCGGGGTAGATCGTCGGCTCGCCGCCGCCGATCAGGATGACCGAGCGCAGGCCGCGGTCGGCCATGTGGCCGAGCGAGGCGAGGAGCTCCTGGTGGTCGTACTTGATCGGGCTGTTGAGGATGTCCCAGTCGATGCAGTGGTCGCAGGCGTAGTTGCAGGCCGTCGTCAGGTCGAGGTTGATCGACAGCGGGGCCATGTCGGGGAACGCCGGCGCCGGGCGCCCGGCCTTGGCCGCGGCGCGGGAGGCGCGCTGCCAGGCGACGTAGTCGAGGACCCCCGGCAGCAGGGCCGGCTGGCGCAGCTTGGCCGTGAAGTCGTGGCGGGCCTCGACGGCCAGCGGCCTGGGCTGGCCCCTGTCCTCGTCACGGTCGGTCATCGGCTGTCCCTGCGTGCTCATGTCGTGGTCGGGTCGTGGGTCAGGACGTCTCACCCGGTCCGGAGCCGGTCCCGGCACTGGACCAGCATACGGAGCCTCTGGACGACCGCGACCTCGCTCCGACCGCGCTCGCCCCGGCGCAGGCGGTCGACGAAGGCCCGGACGAGGAGCCAGAGGGGGTCCTCCAGGGCGACGGAGGCCGTGGAAGGCCCACCGTATCGGGCGACGACGGCGGGATCGGCGTGCAGGCTCTGCGTGTAGTCGGGTAGGACGACCTCGCGCTCGGCCCAGGCCTCGTCGAGGCCGAAGCCGAACGGCCGCGGCGGCTCGGGGACCCGGCGGAGCTCGACCAGGCAGTCGAGGCTCCCCCGGTCGCCGGGCCAGCGGAAGCGGAGGTCGGTGCCCGTATGCGCGTCGTCCTCGGCCTCGATCCGCAGGTCCTCGAGCAGGTCCCCGCCGCTCGGCCGGAGCGCCTGCAGCAGGCTCAGCGCGTGCGGCATGGCGTCGGGGACCTGCGCCGCGCCGGTCGAGACCGGCGACAGGCGGCAGCGGAAGCCCTGGGCCGCGTCGATGCGGAAGCGGGGGAACAGCCCCTGCCAGACGGGGAGGGCGTACGGCCACTGGCAGTTCTCGACGAGCGGCAGGCCCATCCTGGCGAAGCCGTGGACCAGGGCCTCCGCCCGATCGATGAGCTCGTCGGCGGCGCTCCACAGCAGCGGCTTCTCGCACAGGACGGCGAGGCCCGCGTCGAGGGCGAGGTCGAGGGCCTCGCCGTGGGCCTCGTGCGGGGACGCGATGATCAGCCCGTGCAGCGGCGCGGCGGTCCCGCCCACGAGCTCGTGGACGTCGGCGCAGGCGCGGACTTCGTGCCCGAGCTCGGCCGCGAGGCCGGCGGCCGCCGCCTCGGTGCGCCCGGGGTCCCGGCCGCAGACCGCGACGATGCGCGCGCCCGCGCGCTCGGCGAAGCGCGCCAGGTACGGGCCGAGCCCCTGGCGGGTGCTGCCCGGTCCGACGAGGCCGATCGCGAGCTGCGGCATGGGAGCATCATGCAGGCCGGTCCCGGGTCGTTCGCCCTCCGCGCCGGGATTCGGCCCGGGTCGGCCGACCCCGCCGGGGAGCGTGCTTGCCGGCGACGTCGGCAGGGTCCAAAGTGGCCGCGCGCGGAACGGGCAAGCCGGTGTGATTCCGGCGCGGACCCGCCACTGTGAGGAAGGCGCCGCGGCGCCGCCGAGCCAGAAAACCGCCCCGCGCGACACCTACGGCCCGCCGGGCGGCGGACCGGGTCCTCGTGGAGCGGGACTGAAATGCCGAGATCGACCCCAGGCCGCCGCGCCGCACCGCTCGCCTGCATTTTGCTGGCCGCCCTCCAGGCGTGCCACGACGAGGGCGCCGTCCAGCGACGCACGGGGCCCGCGCGCCGCGTCATCCCGGCCAACGCGTCGGCCCTCGACTACCTCGGGCTCCTGCGGGTCCTCGACCGCGTCGTCGCGGTGCCCCGGACCGCGCGCGAAATGCCAACCGGCTCCCCGAGGGGATCGACGCGCGCTGCCGGTCTGGCCGACTTCGCAGCGAGCCGATCCTCGCCCTCGATCCCGATCTCGTCATCGCCGACGAGACCCAATCACCCGAGACGCGCACCAGCCTGCGCGCCTATGGCGTGCCGGTCCTGCTGCTCGAGCCGCACGGCGACCTGGACGCCGGCATCCACAACCTCAGGCTGCTCGCCGCGCCTGGGGACCGACGCCGCGGCGGTCGTCGCCGACCTGAGGCGCGCAGGCGCGCCCTGCGCGACAGGCTCGACCCCGAGGCGCGGCCCTCGGTCCTGCAGGTGTCGTGGTTCCAGGACGGGCCGTGGTGCGCCGGCACCGGCACCGGGGAGGACTGGGCGATCGCGCTGGCGGGGGGGCGCAACCACGCGGCGACGCTCGGGCTCGAGGGCTACCGCGCCCTGCCGATCGAGCTGCTCCTCGCGCAGCCACCCGACGTGCTCGTGCTGTCGTCCCGGGACGAGCTCGAGCGGCTCGCCGACCACGAGCGCCTCGGCGAGCTCGCCGTCCTCCGCAACGGCCGGGCCCTCGTGCTGCCGAAGGACCTGTCCTCGGCCGACTCGCCGTTCCGGCTCGACGCGGCCGAGCTCCTGCGCGCCGGGCTCGTCCAGCTCGGCCTGGTCAAGGAATGAGCCGCGCCGCCCCGGCCCGCGGCCTCCGGACGGCCGCCCTGCTCGCCGCCGGGCTCGTCGCCGCGGTGCTCGCCGCCCTGTGCTTCGGCGAGGCGCGGACCCTCACCCCGGGCACGGTGCTCGGAGGCCTGGCCGAGCTCGCGGGCCTCGGCCGGGGCACCGACCCCACGAGCCTGGCGCTGGTCGAGATCCGCCTATGGCGCGCGGTCACGGGTCTCCTCGTCGGCGCCTCGCTCGCGCTGTCGGGCGCCCTGCTGCAGGGGCTGTTCCGCAACCCGCTCGCGGCGCCGTCCCTGCTCGGCGTGACCAGCGGCGCGAGCCTCGGCGTCGCCGTCGCGACGCTGGTGCTCGCGGGGACCGGGCCGGTGTCGATGTACGTCGCGCCTCTGGCCGCCTTCATCGGAGCGGGGGCCAGCCTGGCCGTGCTGATGCTCGCCGTCCTCCGCCACGGCCGCGGCTCGGTCGCCCTGCTGCTCCTCGTCGGCATCGCGCTGTCGAGCCTGTGGACCGCGCTCGTGGCCTTCGTGCAGAACCTCGCGCTCGACCGCTTCGACGTGACCCAGGTCCTGCTGCGCTGGAGCTTCGGCGACCTCGACGACCGCCACCCCGAGCACGCCCTGCTCGCGGCCCTGTGCCTGCTGCCGGGCGTCGCCGCGATCCCGTGGATCGCCCGCCCGCTCGACGTCCTCGCGTTGGGGGAGGACGACGCCCGCACGCTCGGGGTCGACCCCGCCCGCCTCGAGCGAGGCGTCGTCCTGCTGGCCTCGGCCGCGACCGCCGGGGCCGTCGCCGTCGCCGGCCCAGTCGCCTTCGTCGGCCTCGTCGACGCCAACCTCGTCCGGCTCGCGACCGGCGAGCACGCCCGCGTAACCGGCTGGCCCGAGCCTCCTGGCCGGCGGCTTCTTCTCTCGTCGACACGGCCCAGCGCAGCCTCGTGCCGCAGGCCAGCTTCCCCGCCCGGGGTGGCGATGTCCCTCGTCGGCGCGCCGCGCACCATGGCTGCTGGCCGCCAGCGCCAGGAGCTCGCGGCGTGGTGAGCCGTAGGGTGCGACCTCGTCGTCACTTCGACGGCAGGCCGGCCGTCGTCGACGGCGTGACCCTCGAGGTCGCGGCCGGCGAGCTGCACGCCGTGCTCGGCCCAGCGGCGCCGGCGAGGCCGAGCCTCCTGCGCCGTCCGTCAGGCTCCGTCCCGGCCGCGGCAGGCAGCGTCCTGCTCGGCGGCGACGCGCTGGCGGCGCTGCCGGTCGCCGAGCGGGCCCGCCGGGCCGCGACGCTGCTGCAGGGGCTCGCCCCGCCGCCGGGCTCCGGGTCGCGACCTCGTGCTGTTGACCGGCACCCGCACCTCGGCACCGCCTCGGCGGCCTCCCAGGGACGGACGCGGCGCGTCGCGCCAGCGCTCGACTTACCTCGCTCAGCGTCGGCGCGCTCGCAGACCGCGCCGTCGGACGCTCAGCGGCGGTGAGCGCAACGGCCGCGACGCTGCTGGCCCGCGTGCTGTGCCGGTACCTTCTCCTGCTCGACGAGCTGGCGAGCTCCCTCGACCCGGGCCACCGGCTCGCGATCTCGCCGCGGCGCCACGGCGCCCTGGCCCGCGAGCGCGACCAGGGCGTCCTCTGGGTCACGCACGACCTCAACCTCGCGGCGCAATTTCGCCGACCGGGCGACTGATGGATCGGGGCCGGATCGTGCGCAGCGGCGCGCCCGGGGCGGTGCTGCAGCCGAGGTTGCTGCCACGAGGTCTACGGGCCGGCGTTCGTCTACGGCAGCCGCTACGCCCCGGCCGCCGGGGGAGGAGCGCCCTTCGCCCTGGCCTGGCTCGGAGGCCTGACAGGAGTCCGCGGACGAAGCCTGAGGCCGCCGGCTTGGCGCCCTGCCGGCCCTGTTACGATGGTCGGCCCCGCGCGCTCGCCGAACCAGCCGTCCACTCTCTCCCACTGCCGGCGGCGATGACTAACCCGAGCAGTTCGCCCAGCCGTTCGGGACTACGAGATCCTCGGCCGGCTCGGCTCAGGCAGCATGGGCACGGTGTTCAAGCCGCGGCAGCTGCAGCGACAGAGGACTTGTCGCTCAAGGTCCTGCGCCCGTCGCTGTCGCGCAACACACGCGCCACGTCGACAACTGCGCCGCGAGGCAATCAGATCAGGATGCGCCTCGACCACCCCAGCATAATCAAATTTTCTGGAAGCTGTTCAGGAGGGCCTTCCACTACCTCGTGCAGGAGTTCGTCGAGGGCAAGAGCCTCAAGAACCTGCTGTCGACCTGGGGGCGCTTCCCCGGGGACCAGGTCCTCGACCTCGGCATCCAGATGGCCTCGGCCCTGGCCCACGCCCACGACCAGGGTCGTCCACCGCGACGTCAAGCCGGCCAACATCCTCGTCGACGAGCAGGGCCGCGAAGCTGACCGACCTCGGCCTGGCCGAGAGGCGAGGCCGGTGACCGACTTCCTCACCCGCGACGGCTCCACCGTCAGGACGCCGCCGCAATCCTGGCCCCGGAGCAGGCCATCGACCCGACCAAGGTCGACGGGCGCGGCGACCTCTGCCCTCAGCGCGACCCTGCCCCATGGCTGCGTCGGCGGCGCCGTTCGACGGCGAGTCGATCGAGCAGGTCATCATAGCTCCTGCCGAAGGCCAGACCGCCGACACCCTCAACCCCGAGCGACTCGGCGCCGGCCTGGCCTCGTCTGCGCCGCCTCCTCATGAAGGACCCCGGCCTGCGCTACGCGACGACCGGGCTCCTCGCCGACCTCGAGCGCATCCGCGCCGGCCAAGCCCGACATCGACCCTGCCCTGCTCGACCGCGACGTCGTGGTCGTCGACCGGCCCTGGTACGCAGCCGGTCCCGCTCGTGCTGGCCGGCCTGCTCGTGGTCATGACCTGTCGCAGTCTTCGTCGTGCGCACAACGCGGCCTGGGTCGGGCCACCAGGAGTTCGTCGCCGAGGTCGGCATGGTCCTGAGGAGTTCAAGCGCGCCCTCCGCGCGATCGACGACCGCGTCGAGGGCGGCGCCCAGGCCGAGCTCGTCCGCCCGCTCCGGGAAGAGTGCGTGCAGACCTTCATCGGGCCCACCTCCGGCTCCTGGCCGACTGGCCGACGAGGCTGGCTCGACCGCAACGGCCTCGCCGGACTGGAGAGTTGCTGGTTCGACAGCGAGGTCGGCAACGAGGTCTACTCGGCCTACAGCCTGCCAGCCAGCCTGCCCCGACCGCTCGGCGTGCTGCCGTCAACTGGCGCGGCGGCAAGGCCGCTGGCGCGCAGCGTCGACCGAAGGCCGCCACCGACCTCGTCGAGGAGACCAAACGAGTCTCGCCGGACTGGCGGCAGAAGATCGGGATCTACGACAACTGGCAGCTTCAAGGAAGACGATCGCCGAGCTGCGCCGGCTCGAGGCCAGCCCCTGGCTCGGCGTCAAGCAGGCGCAGGGCCGCAGCCCCGTGCTGCCGATCGAGCTCGAGGCGTCCTGCTCGAGCCGTGCGGGACGAGCGGCGGGCCGAGGTCGACCAGGTCAAGGCGGGCGAGGCCGTCGTGAGTGGCGCAGCGACGTCGAACGCCGGCTCGAGCGCGCCGCCTCGCCCTCGACCAAGGCGACGCGTGGGGGAGGCCCGCGGCGCCGCCTCGCGCCGCGCTGCCTCGCTCGACGACCGGCGCGCCCGTGGCACAGCCTGCCGACCGAGCTCGACGCCAAGGTCGTGAGGTTCAGCTTCGCCAACGACCTGCGCGACCTCGAGGCCGAGGCGGACCGGGTCGAGCAGAGCCTGGCCGAGCAGGCCGCGGCCGAGGAGCTCGAGCGCTTCCGCTTCCTCGTCGACACGGTCCACGACCTCGTCGCGACCGCCCTCGACCTGGGCGAGGCGCGGCGCCTTCTCGGCGAGGCCCGGCCCCTGCACGAGCCCGCGAAGCAGCTCCTGGCCACGGTCCGCGGGGAGCTCGACCAGATCGAGGCCTTCCTCGGCTTCGCCTACAAGCAGCTCGAGCGCGAGGCCCTGCAGCGACGGCAGAGCGACTGGGCCGTCCGCGGGAGGACCCGCAGCCGTGAGTTCGTCAAGCTGGACCGCGGGCCCCCGGTCATGCTGCACTTCTCCGGCACCGACAGCGTCGAGAAGGTGCCGTTCCACGACCTCGACCGGGTCCCCCTCGTCGAGCGCCTCAAGGACAGGGCCGACCAGGCCACGCTCGAGCAGCACCGCCGGGGCATCGGCCTGTACCTGTTCTACGGCGACGAGTGGAAGGCCGCCTCGCAGTACCTCGGCCTGTTCGACCAGGACCTGATCGAGCGCAGGGACCGGCGCCTGGCCTGGAAGCGCGACGTCGCGGGCGACCGCCGACGCAACCTCAACGACCGCATCGGCGAGCTCGAGGGCTACCTCACGGACGGTCGGCTCGAGCTCGCGCGCCAGGTCCTGGCCTCGGTGCGCGACCGCTTCGCCGGCACGGAGGAGCTGGCCAAGGCCCGGCCCACGCTGGAGTCGATCGGCCAGCGCATGGCCGACCTCGAGCGGGCCCGGGACCTGTCCGCGAGCATCGACCTGGCGATCCGCAAGGGCGCGCGGTTCCTGACCCGCGACGGGCAGGACGCCGGGATCGCGCGGGCCGAGCAGCTGCTGACGAGGCTCGACTTCACCCGCAAGGACGACTTCCCGGCCGAGGTCTCCGGGCTCCCCCTCGTCGATGGCGGGCTGTCCTGCCCCGGCCGGCGCAAGGAGCCGGACGGGGACTGGAAGGAGGGCCTGAGCCTGGCCTTCCCGTACTACCAGCGCGGCGAGAAGGTCCGCCTCGCGCTGCGCTGGCGGATCCCCGCCGAGGGCGAGGGCCCGGTCGCCGTCGAGGTCGGGCTGTTCGGCATCCGCACCCTGCTCCTCCAGCTCCCGGGGCGCCCGGTGCAGGTCCTCGTCGACGCGTCGCGTGAGCTCGGCGACTCGATGACGCGCGCGATCAAGGACCCCGAGGCGTTCCGGCCGACCGGCGGCGACTGGTACCTCCTGGCCGGGGCCGGCAACGACGTCGTCATCGAGCTCGGCCCGGCCCAGGCCGGCCGGCGGAGCTATCAGCTCCTCGTCGACGGCAAGGCCCGGGTCGCCGCCGACCACCGGGTCAAGGAGCATCCCCACGCCAAGAACCTCGTCGAGGTGCGCTCCGTCGGGCCGGTCCTGCTCGAGCGGCTCGAGGTCCTCGGCAGGCTCGAGCGATGAGCGTCCTCGCCCTCGTCCTCGTGGTCCTCGCGCCGCAGCAGGACCTCGACGCCGCCGACGCCGCGACCCGCGCGGCCGCGGCGAAGCAGCTGCGGACGATGCCGGCCGAGGGCTTCGGCCCGAAGCTCCTCGACGCGGCCGCCGGCCTCTCGCCCGAGGGGCGGCGACGCTTCGCGGCCGCGGTCGGCGACAACGCCGCCCTGCTGCCGGCCCTGGTCGAGGCCCTGGCCGCGGGCGGCCCGAGGCGCGACCTCGTCCGGGACTGCCTCCGGGCCCACGTGCGCGCCCAGGCCCCGTCCGTGCCGGCGCGGCCGGGCGCCGTCGAGGTCCTGCCCGAGGTCGCCCTCGACCTCGAGGGGATGCGGGACCTGTTCGACCTGTCCGAGCGACTCCTCGTCGGCGACCTGCTCGACCTCCCGCTGCTGCTCGATCCCCGCCTGGATCAGGACGGGACGATGGCCCGCCGCGAGCTCGCTGCCGCGCGGCGCGTTCTTCGCGCGCCAGCTCCTGCACCTCCCGGGTCTCGCCGTGAGGCTCCGGCCCAACGGCATCCTCATCACGGTCGACGGCGGGCCGCGCGACCTCGACGAGCTCTGCGCGCTCGCGCTCGAGGCCGTCGTCGGCCCCGACGCGCGCATCGCCCGCCGGGCTGCATTCACCCTGGGCTGCTGCGGGGTGCCGACGATCGACGCCTGGCTCGAGGGCCGCCTCGGCACCGACACCCAGGTCGTGCCCGGCCTGGCCGCGGCCTTCCTTTGCGGCTTCGAGCCGGCCGATCCGGCCGCGCTCGGCGCGGCCCTGCTGGCGGCCTTCCACGACCACCCGTCCGAGCGCCTCGTGCTCGGCGCGGCCCTGCGCGAGCTCTTCGCCCGCGACGATGCCCCGGCCTGGTTCGCGGAGCCGCTGGCCCTGTGCGACGCCCACCCCGAGGACTGGACGTGGTTCGCCGCCGTCGCGCCGGAGCGCCTCGCGGCCGAGCTCGCCGCGCGGCTCGGCGCGCGGCTCGGCGAGGGACCCTCGGTGGCCCGGCGCGGCCTCCTGGCCTGCTTCGCCCGCTCGGCCCTGGTCCTGGACGCCAAGCTCGCCGACGACCTCGCCGCCGCGGTCCAGGCCGGCCGCTTCCCCGACGACGAGGCCGGCAACCGCGAGCTCGCCCATGCCCTCGACGCCCTGACCCGGGCCGGGCGGCGGGTCACGACCCCGGGCACGGCCCTCGGCGAGAGCTACGGGCGAGGCCGGCTCTGGGCCCGCCACCTCGCGGGCCCGGCCCGGCTCGACGTCCTGGCGGCCGCGACCGCGCTGTCGCCGGCCCTGTTCGCCCTCTGCCTCGAGCCGGCCCGGGAGCCCTTCGGGACCTGGGCGCTGTGCGAGGTGCCGGAGGGTGGGCGCCGCCACGGGGGGCGCGCCCTCGACGCGGACCAGGGCTTCCTGCTCGACCTCTGCTTCCCCAGGCTGGAGCAGGACCAGGGCCGGGGGCGGGGGCACTGGGAGCCGATCTACGCCTGCTTCGACCGCCTCGTCGGGGACCTGGCCGCGGGTCGGGGCAAGGGGATCGAGGGCCGGGACCGGGCCCTGGCCGAGGCCCTTGCGAGCCTCCTCCTGACCCTGCCCCGCGGGCCGGACGACCGGACCCAGGCGGCCTGGCTCGGGGAGTGGATCGCCGGGGAGGACAGCCGGAGCGTCGGCCTGGCGGCCGGGGCGACCTGCATCCGCCAACGGAGCCATTGGCTCCCTGCCATCGGAGACGAGCTGACACGGAGGCTCGACTCCCTGTCGGCGGTTATGCTTCGAGGCCGGCTTCTCGAGGGCGCGCGCGGGCGGCCCAGAGGGTACGGGAGGGCCCCGGTCGACCCCGGGGATCCCCTGCTCGCGTGGCCTCGGACGCCGGACGAAAGACCTCGATGAACCCGGATCCCGTCATGCAAGCCGCCGAGACCGGTGGCGAGGCCTTCGTGCTCGTCGAGCGCGTCGTCGACCCGTACGTGGTCTGCTTCCACGAGCCGCGCGGCTTCCGCGCCGAGCAGATCCGCGGGCTGCGCAACAAGCTCATGGTCATGAACCCGGACGACGCGCCGCGGTCCCTGACCGTGACCTCGGCGATCCAGGGCGAGGGCAAGACCGTCACGGCGATCAACCTCGCGATCAGCTTCGCCGAGCTCGAGGACCACCGCGTGGCCCTCCTCGACTTCGATCTGCGCAAGCCCTGCGTCGGCCGGTTCCTCGGCCTCGACGAGGGCCCCGGCGTCGTCGAGCTCCTGCTCGGCGGCGCCCGCCTCGACGAGGTCCTGCGCCCCTCGGGCATCCAGGACCTCGACGTCATCACCGCCGGTCGCGACAAGGTCCTGCCCTCCGAGCTGTTCCAGAGCCGCCGCCTCGACGAGCTGCTGGCCCACCTCAAGGAGGACTACAGCTATATCCTGATCGACACGCCGCCGGCCCTGCCGATCTCGGACGCCGGGAGCGTCGGGCGCAAGTGCGACGGCACCCTGATGGTCGTCGGCCTGGAGCGCGCCCCCCGCAAGCTCGTCAAGGAGGCCCTGCGCAACCTCGAGGAGCAGGGCAGCAACGTCCTCGGCGTGTTCGTCACCGGCGTCCGCAACGCGGACCCCGGCAGCGACAGCCGCTACCGCTACCCGGAGCTCGAGTAGGAGGGCGCATGGCCGGAGGCCTGCAGAAGAAGCTCCAGGACGCGGTCCGCAAGCTCAGCTACAAGACCTCGGTCGACCAGCTCAAGCAGCGCGGCATCCACAAGGTCAACGTCGTCGGGCTCGACCGGATCGTGGCCCTCGTCGAGGCCGCCGTGCACCGCACGCTCAAGGCCCGGCTGCACGGGTACGGCGCCGACCTCGGCCCGGCCTCGACCGGCAGCCTCGCCGAGGCGACCCGCGAGGAGTTCCTCCGGCTCCTCCGGTCCAACGCCGAGCTCGAGAAGGTCCACGAGGAGACCAAGCGCGAGAAGGCGGAGCTCGAGGGCCACGTCGACCGCCTGCGGCTCGAGCTGCTCCAGCTCCAGCAGGAGCTCGAGGCCAAGCACCACCGGGTCGTGCAGCGCGAGCGGATCCGGGCGGCGGCGACCGACGTCGAGCTGTTCGGCGAGCTCGAGCGGCTGTTCGAGCAGGCCGGCCGGCCCGAGGTCTACGAGGAGGTCCGGGAGCTCCTGGCCTCGAGCCTCGACCGGGAGCGCCAGCTCCTGGCGGAGGCCCGGATGGCCGAGCACCGGGTCGAGGTCGAGACCCTCGAGCGCCGGATCCTGAAGCTCAACGAGACCCTCCGGCGGACCGAGGACCGGCTGCGCGAGGCCGAGAGCCTCCAGGAGCTCGACCCAGGCATCTCCTCGATCTACCGCGAGGTCCAAGGACTCTCGCATGCCGACTTGCAGTACGAGAAGAAGCGCGGCTTGATGCTGTCCATCTTCGAGGCCAACGTGGCCCTGCAGCAGGTCAATCAGGAAGGAGCGAGGTAGCGGTCATGAGCGAGGACCCCAAGGCCCCCAAGGGCGGGGACGACGCGGACAAGGACCACGGGGTCCTGTACATCGGCGTCGACCTGGGCACGTCCCGGACGGCCATCAGCGCGAGCAACGGCGTGCGCTGCTCGATGGCGTCGGTCGTCGGCTATCCCAAGGACGTCGTCAGCCAGAAGCTCCTCAAGCGGGACGTCCTCGTCGGCGAGGAGGCCCAGGAGAAGCGCATGTCCCTGCGCTTCTACCGCCCGCTCCAGCACGGCGTGCTGAAGACCTCCGAGAACGGCGTCGAGGACGCCGAGGGCAACCGCAAGGCCGCCTTCGACCTGCTCCAGCACGCGATCACCTCGGCCAAGCCGCGCAGCGACGAGCTCGTCTATGCGGTCATCGGGGCCCCGGCCCAGGCCTCGATCCACAACAAGAAGGCCATCATCGAGGCCGCGCGCCAGTGCGTGGACTCGGTCATGCTGTGCTCCGAGCCCTTCGCCGTGGCCTACGGCCTCGACTGGCTCGAGGACGTCCTCGTCATCGACATCGGGGCCGGCACGACCGACCTGTGCCGGATGCACGGGACGATGCCGGAGGACTCCGACCAGGTCACGCTCAAGTACGCCGGCGACTTCATCGACCAGGCGCTCTTCGACGCGATCAAGGAGAAGCACCCCCAGGCCCAGTTCACGATCAACATGATCAAGGAGATGAAGGAGAAGCACTCCTTCGTCCACGGCAGGTACGACCCGGTCCTGGTCCAGTTCCCGGTCGACGGCAAGCCGATCGAGTTCGACGTGACCGACATCATGGTCGAGAGCTGCCGGCGGATCATCCCGCCGATCGTCGAGGGGCTGCACAAGCTCATCGCGAGCTTCGACCCCGAGTTCCAGCACAAGCTGCGCAACCGCGTCCTCCTCGCCGGCGGCGGCTCCCAGATCCGGGGCCTCGACCGCGCGATCGAGGAGGAGATGAAGGAGCGGCTCGGCGGCGGCCGGATCCTGCGCATCGAGGAGCCGATCTACGGCGGCGCCAACGGCGCGCTCAAGATCGCCCACGACATGCCGGCCGACTTCTGGGAGAAGCTCAAGTAGGCGCGACCGCGCCGGCTCAGCGGCGCGGGGTCTCGGGCAGCGACAGCGGGAACCACTTGTTGCCGTCGTAGCCGACCCAGTCCCCGCGGTCGTCCTTGCCGCCGTGCCGCGAGCGGGCCTCGCCGGGCCTCGGGAACTCCTCGGTCCCGCCGTACGGCGTCACGAGGTTCCAGGTCTGCATGGCCTCGCCTGGGCAGGGCCCGTAGAAGGCCGCGAAGCCGTCCACGCCGCGCTCCCGCGGCCAGGACAGGACCTCGAGGCCGAGGACGCCGTCGACCCACGAGAGGTCGACGCGGAACAGGAAGTGCTCGTCCTCGTAGTCGGCCGCGCGCCGGGCGGTCTCGGGGACCCGCCGCAGGCCCGCGGGCAACGCGCCGTCGAGGGCCTCGCAGGCGGGGGCGAGACCGAGGACCTGGGCGCGCAGGAGCTCGGCCGTGTCCCGCGCCTCGCGGGCGTTCGAGGCCAGGAGCTCCCGGTCCTCGGTCGTCAGCGGGATCGTCCGGTCGGCCTCGATCGGGGTCTCGACGACCTGCCCGTCGCGGTCGAGGTCCAGGCGGAGGAGCCCGGTCTTGCCCGGCTCGAGCGGCCCGGCCACGACGACGGGCCCGCGGCCGCGCAGGCCCTGGACGCGCAGTGCGTAGCCGTAGTAGCGGTCCTTGAAGTGGAGCTGCAGGCCCGGGCCCTTCTCACCCTGCGCGTGGACCTGCAGCTCGGCCTGCTCGGTGACGGGCCGCAGCCCGGGCCGGGTCGAGAGGCCGGTGCCCAGCTCGGCGAACCGGGTCGGCAGGCCGGCCCCGACGATCGCCTCGCGCAGGGCGAGGAAGCGGCGCAACGAGCCGAGCTCCTTGGCCGCGAGGCGCCGGCCCGAGAGGCCGGGCTCGACGAACACGAGGGCGAGCCCGAGCAGCGCGAGGAGGACGGCGAGGTCGCCGGCCCCGAACCTCCGCCCGCGTCTGGATGGCTTGGTCGACATCGCCTGCTCCTAGGACCAAGCATGACGTCACGGGCGCCGCGAGCCAGCCTGCGGGTAGGCTTTGCCCATGTCCCCGTCCGTGACGAGCGTCCGCCTGGCCCCGGAGGTCGTCGCGCGGCTCTGGGCCCTGCCCGACCGCGTGCTCGAGCTCGTCGCCCGGCTCGCGGAGAGCGGCGCCGAGGCCATGCTCTGCGGGGGGACGGTCCGCGACCTCGTGCTCGGCCTGCCCCCGGCCGACCTCGACCTCGCGACCTCGGCGACCCCGACCGAGGTCCGCGCCGCCCTGCCGCCGGCCCGGCTCGCCGACGACCAGCCCGGCGAGCCGCATGCGGCGCTCCGGGTCCGCCTCGCCGCCGGCGAGGCCGAGCTGACGAGCTACCGCAGCGAGGCCGGCTACGACGGCCGGCGGCCGGCCGAGGTCCGCTTCGTCGACGACCTCGCCGTCGACGCGCGCCGACGCGACTCACGGTCAACGCGCTCTACCTCGACCCCTCGCCGCGATCGTCCACGACCGACCGGCGGCCTCGCCGACCTCGCGACCCGGAGGCTGCGGGTCATCGGCGACCCGATGGTCCGCTTCGCCGAGGACTGGCTGCGCGTGCTGCGCGGCCTCAGGCTCATGGCCGAGCACGCGCTCGTGGCCGACGAGGCCTGCTGGGCCGGGCTCCGCGAGGCGGCCCCGCTGACCGCGATGTTGGGCCGCGAGCGCGTCGCGCAGAGCTCGAGCGGTTGCTGTGCAGCCGCGGCCGCGCGCGCGGGCTCGTGCTGCTGCTGCGCTCCGGGGTCGCGGCCCAGGTCCTGCCCGAGCTGCCGCCGCTCGCGGGCGTGCCGCAGCCCCCGGACTTCCACCCGGAGGGGGACGTGTTCCGGCACACGGTCCAGGTCCTGGCCAACCTCGCGGAGCCGGTCCCGGCCCGGCTGGCCTGGGCGGCCCTGTTCCACGACTCGCCAAGAAGGACACCTTCGTCGTCGCCGAGGACCGGATCCGGTTCAACGACCACGACCAGTCGGTCGACAAGGCCGTGGCCTGGCTCGAGGGGCACGGCTGCCGCCGCCAGCTCGTCGACGACGTCGCCGACCTGATCCGCGAGCATCCGGCTTCGCCGCGGTCCCGCCCGCCCGGCGCCGCCGCTTCCTCGACGACCCGGCCTTCCCCGACCACCTCGCCTTCCACCGGGCCGACTGCCTCGCCAGCCACCGCAAGCTGGGGATCTGGGAGGAGCTCCGCGGGGAGTGGCGCGCGCTGCCGGCCCGACCGCCGGAGCCCCTGCTCAAGGGCCGGGACCTGATCGCCCTGGGGGTCCCACGCGGCCCTGGCATGGGGGCCTTGCTGGCGGAGGTCGAGGAGGCGCGGCTCGAGGGACGGATCCGGGACCGGGCGGAGGCCGAAGAATATGTCCTGGCCCGGTTGCAGGACCATTCAGGCGGGGCACCTCGGGGGTCGAAAGACTGACAGATCGACGGGGGTGCCGGCCGGGCGAGGCCCGGGGCACCCGGATTCCCGGTGCTGCAGCGAGAGACCTGGAGAGGACGCCGATGAGCCCTTCGTTTGGTATCCCGAACGACCCGACCGGCGGTGACATGGGGGGCGAGTTCGACTCGTTCCGCCGCAAGCGGCAGAACCGGAAGTTCCGCAACGAGGGCGTCACCGAGCCCGTCGCGACGCCGAGCTCCCGGGTCCAGCGCGAGATCGAGACCGAGGAGCGCAAGGAGATCTTCGAGCGGCAGATCGCCCGCGAGGTCCAGGAGTTCGTCGAGCAGACGACCCGGATCGCGGCCCGCATCCTCAGCGAGGTCGAGAAGGAGAACGAGCAGAACCACTCGGAGCAGATCCACGCCGACATGCGCGAGTTCTTCCAGGTCACCCTGAGCCGCGCCGAGGCCATGCTCCACAGCCTCCGGTCCATGGACGACAACGGGCCCGCGGTCGCCGAGCTCGAGACCCACCTCCAGGACCTCGCCACGGCCACGCTGGACCAGTTCCGGGCCGAGGGCACCGAGGTCACCCGCAACATCCACGTCGGCGAGCGGCCTGCGACGGCGAAGCTCAAGCTCCCGCAGGAGGAGCCCGGGACCGAGGCCCACCTCAGCATGGTCGGCGACGAGGGCTGGACCGGCCTGGACGAGCCCACGGGCTTCCATGAGGTCGAGGACGAGGCGGTCCACCTCTCGAGCGCCGAGGACGGCGCCGACGAGGACTTCGTCGAGGCCGAGGCGGACGGCGACGGCGGGGCCCAGCTCAAGGCCAGCGGCGCCTGGCGCGCCTCGCGCGAGCCCGACGCCGGCCTCGAAGAGGACGAGGTCCTCGTCGAGAGCGACGACGACCCGTTCCAGGTCGACGCGCCGATGGAGGCCGAGGCCCCCGAGCCGGCCCAGCCCGAGCCGGCCGACGACGGCCTGCCGCCGTTCTTCGCCAAGTGGCGCAACGATCCCCAGGGGCTCAAGAAGGCCCTGACCGTCATGGTCAAGAACGGCCTGATGACCGGGGACGAGGCCCGCGAGATCTTCCGCAAGGCCAAGGCCTGAGCGCGGCCGCGACGGCGCGGCTCAGGTCCAGCGGGCCCGGCGCAGCAGGGGCGGCACGATCCACGCCAGGGCCAGGCACAGGCCGGCGAGGAGCCACTGGCCCGTCCCCAGCGCCAACGCCGCGGTGAAGCGCGACAGGCCCCGCAGCATGAGGCCGGTCCTGGCCTCGACCGACGCCCGGCCGTCGAAGGTCCGGCGCAGCGCGTCGAGGGTCAGCAGCAGTTGGGGCGCGGCCGCGACGGCGGCGAGCCAGCCCCAGGGCAGGAACGGGGCCGGCACGAACGGCAGGAAGGCCGTCGTGAGCAGCAGCAGCGAGCTCTTCTCGGCCAGCGGCGCCTCGGCGTCCTCCTCGTGGCCGTGCAGGACGACGAGCGCGACGTAGAGGGCGTACGCGGCCACCGCGAGCCAGGGCAGCAGCAGCGACGGGTCGCCCAGGATCAGGTAGCCGAGGGCGACGTTGGCGCCCCTGAGGAGCCCGAGCAGGGGCGCCCCGAGGACGAGCACGCGGCTCCCGACGAGGTCGTAGAGCAGGACCCCGGCGACCATCCCGAGGACGAGCGGGCCGTGCGGCGCGGCCGGGGCCAGGAGCCAGGCCGCCGCGAGCAGGGCCGTCCCGAACAGGGCCGCGAGCAGGCGCGGGACCCGGCCGGAGGGGATCGGGCGGTCGGGGAAGCGCTTCGCGTCCCGCTTCGCGTCGGCGACGTCGTTCCAGACCATGCCGCCGGCGTAGAGCAGCAGCGAGGTCGCGAGCACGCGCAGCAGGGCCGGGGTCCCGGCGAGGCCCAGCCCGCCGGCCAGGGCCGCGCCGCAGAGCACGTCGCAGGCCGCCGACGGCAGCAGCCGCGGGCGGCACAGGGCCAGCCAGGCCGAGGGGCCCCGGGCCGGAGCGGTCTCCGCGGTCATCGCGGCCGCGCCCTCATCCCCCGAGGTGCCTCAGGATGTCGTTGTAGGTCACGTAGATCAGCAGCGACAGGATCAGCGCGACCCCGAGGTACTGGGCGTAGGTCTGGACCGACTCGGACACCGGGCTGCCCTTGATCTTCTCGACGAGCAGGAACAGCAGGTGGCCGCCATCGAGGACCGGGATCGGCAGGACGTTGATGAAGCCGAGGTTGAGCGACAGGAACGCGAGGAAGAACAGGAACGTGACCAGGCCGCTCTCGACCGTGCGCTGCGAGACGACGAAGATCGAGATCGGCCCGCCGATGTTCTTGGACGAGACCGAGCCGCCGAGGATGCGCTTGAGCGTGACGTAGAGCTCGCGCAGCTTGTCGAAGCTCATCCGCGTCCCGCTGACGAGGCTGTCGACGAGGTTCTTGGACTGGAACACCTGGCGCTGGACCGTGGCCGGGAAGTCGAGGCCGAAGTCGGGGACGACGCGGTAACGGGGCGTGATCGTGGCCTTCCGCTCCGGGCCGAACGAGTGGTCGGGCTGGAGCGGGGTCCAGGCGACGACGAGGGGGGCGCCGTCGGCCGCCCGTGCCGCCTCGCGCAGGGCCTCGTAGGTCGTGATCTCATGACCGTCGATCGAGGTCACGAGGTCGCCGCTCCGGAGCCCGGCCTCGGCCGCGGCGCTGAGCGGGATGACCTCGACCTGGGGCGCGGGGTTGATCCCGAACGCCAGGGCGTCGACGAGGCTCGCGGCGCCGTCCTCGGTCCGGAACCGGGCCGGGACCTCGCACAGGCCCCAGCCGCCGGCCGGGCCCGGCCGCTCGTAGCCGAGTCGCGTGCCGTCGGGACTGCCCGGCAGCAGCCTGCGCAGGTCCTCGGCCTCGCGGATCGGCCGGCGCTCGACCTTGCCGTCGGTGGGGGTCTCGACGAAGCCGATCGCGACCTCGTCGGGGAGGTCCATGGCCGCGAGCGCCGCGTCGGTCTCGGGGTCGACGCTGCGCCGTGCGACGACGCGGTTGGGCAGCGGGGACACCCCGAGCAGGCGGGCGCGGTCGTCCTCGCGGGACGCGGCCCTGAGCTCGACGTGCTTCTCGGTCCCGTCGACCTGCTTGACGTCGAGCGCGAGGAGGCGGGGCTCCTCCTCGTCGAGCCAGCGGTCGGCCTCGGCGAGCGAGCGCTCGAACAGCCCCAGGCCGCGGACGAGGTCGCGCTTCTCGCCCTGGATGCCGAGGAGCTGGTCGCCGGTGCGCAGGCCGGCCTGCCAGGCCGGGCCGCCCTCGCGGACCTCGAGCTCGAACTTGTGGACCATCGGCGGGCCGACGCCGAGCTCCTTGATCCCGGTGTCCTCCATGTAGCGCGGCGCGACGTGGACCTCGCGCGGCTCCTGCCCGGGGGACCGGACCAGCAGCTTCATGCCGTCCTCGCCCGACAGCGCGGCCTCGACGCGCAGGAACTCGTACGAGTAGGCCTCGCGGCCGTCGACCGCGAGGACGGTGTCGCCGCGCTCGAGGCCGGCGTGCCAGGCCGGGCTCCCGGGCGAGACCGCGCCGATCTCGGGGGCCGTGAACGGGATGCCGACGTAGAACAGGATCGGGAACGCGACGAACGCGAACAGCCCGTTCATCAGGACGCCGCCGGAGTAGATCAGGAAGCGCCAGCCGACGCTCTTCGACTGCAGGTTGCCGGGGTCGTCCTGGCCGCCCTCGCCGGGCAGCTCGCCGGCCATCTTGACGTAGCCGCCGATCGGGATCAGGCCGAGGCGGTACTCGGTCTCGCCGCGCTGCCAGCCGAACAGGCGCGGGCCGAAGCCGATCGCGAACTGCTCGACGCGGACCCCGGCCGCGCGCGCGGCCAGGAAGTGCCCGAGCTCGTGGATGAAGATCAGGAAGCCGACCCCGAGCACGACGGCGAGGGGGTAGCCGATGGTTCCGAGGTCTAGTCCAAGCAACGCTGCGCCTCCCTTCGTGCCCGGGCGTCCGCCTCCAGCACCTGTCCGATCGATTCCAGGGGTTCCGTGCCGAGCCTCTCCAGGACCTCCCGGACGGTCTCGGTGATCCGGGGGAACGGGATCCTGCCGTCGAGGAAGGCCTGGACTGCGACCTCATCGGCCGCGTTGACGACCGCCCCTGAGTCCCCGCCGCGGCGGAGGACCTCCGGGGCGAGGTCGAGGGCCGGGAACCGGATGGGATCGACCGGCTCGAAGCTCAAGTCCTTCCAGGCCTCGAGGTCGAAGCCCTCGAAGGCGAAGTCCAGCCGCTCGGGCCAGCCGAGGCAGTAGAGGATCGGGACCCGCATGTCCGGCAGGCCGCACTGGGCCAGGATCGAGCCGTCGCGGAGCTCGACCATCGAGTGGACGATCGACTGCCGGTGCTGGACGACCCGGATCTCCTCGGGCGCGAGGCCGAACAGGTGGTGGGCCTCGATGACCTCGAAGGCCTTGTTCATCAGCGTGGCCGAGCCGATCGTGATCCGCGGCCCCATGCGCCAGGTCGGGTGGGCCAGGGCCTGCTCGCGCGTGGCCGCGGCGATCGCGGCCGCGGTGAAGTCGCGGAACGGCCCGCCCGAGGCCGTCAGCCAGACCCGGCGCAGGTCCTCGCGCCGCTCGCCGCGCAGGCACTGGTGGATCGCCGCGTGCTCGCTGTCGACCGGGAGGATCGTGCCGCCCCCGTCGCGGGCCAGGGCCGTCAGGAGCGGTCCGGCGCAGACCAGCGACTCCTTGTTGGCCAGGAGCAGGCCCAGGCCGCGGCCGAGGGTCCAGGCCGAGGCCTCGAGCCCGGCCGAGCCCATGACGGCGTTGAGCACGAGGTCCGGCTCGCTCCGCTCGAGGCCCTCGAGCAGGCCTCCGGTCCCGAACGAGACCCGGGTCCCGGGCCGAGGCTCGAACGGCAGGGCCTCGTCCGGCGCGTAGCCGACGAGGGCCAGCTCGGGGACGTCGAGGGCCCCGGCCTGCGCGGCGAGGGCCTCGGCCGAGCGGTTGGCGGCCAGGAACACGACCCGGAAGCGGTCCCGACGGTCCTCGAGGAGGCGGATCGCGTTCTGCCCGATCGATCCGGTCGAACCTAGAATGGCGACTCGCTTCATGGGGGCTGCCGATCGTAGCCCTGACCCGGCCCGTTGCGGAGCCGCGATCCTTGGCCTGGCACGAAGACGCCCGTTTCTGCCCGCTCTGCGGTAGCTCCCTCGGCACGCGCGCGATCGAGGGCGTGCCGCGCAAGGCCTGCCCCGACTGCCGCTACGTCCTGTACCCCAACCCCGGGACCGGGGTCGCGGCCCTCGTCGTCGCCGGCCGGCGCATCCTGTTCGTGCGCCGGGCGATCGAGCCCTACCGCGGGTCCTGGGGCTTCCCGGCCGGGTTCCAGGAGTACGCCGAGACCCCGCAGGAGTGCATCGTGCGCGAGACGCGGGAGGAGACCGGCCTCGGGATCCGGCTGCTCGGCCTGCACGCGCTGCTCTACACCAGGGACGACCCGCGCAAGCGGGCCAACCTGCTCGTGTTCCGGGCCGTCGCCGAGCCTGGGGAGCCGGTCGTGGGCGACGACGTCCTCGAGGTCGGCTGGTTCGCGCTGGACCGGCCGCCCGACGAGATCGCCTTTGAGAACAACCGGCTGATCCTCGAAGATCTCCGGCTCCGCTTCCCCGAGGGCCCGCTCGACGGCGAACCCGGTGGGGAGGCCCGGATCTTCTGCGACGGAGCCCAGTGAAGAGCGAGCGCTACAAGGCCGCCGGCGTCGACATCGACAAGAAGTACGCGGCCGTGACCGGGGCCAAGGCCGCGATCGAGCGGACCTTCACGCCGGGCGTCCTGTCCGGCATCGGCAGCTTCGGCGGGCTGTTCGATCCGGCCATGGTCGGTGCGGCGGGCGAGGTCCTCGTGGCCTCCGCCGACGGGGTCGGGACCAAGCTCAAGGTCGCGATCCAGGCCGGCGTCTACGACACCGTGGGCCAGGACCTCGTCAACCACTGCGTCAACGACATCCTCGTCCAGGGCGCCCGGCCGCTGTTCTTCCTCGACTACGTGGGGATCGGCGTCATGCGGCCCGATGTCGTGTCCCTGGTCCTCGACGGCCTCGCCAGGGCCTGCGCCGAGAACGGCCTGGCCCTGCTCGGCGGCGAGACGGCCGAGATGCCGGGCGTGTACCACGGCGACGACTTCGACCTGGTCGGCACGATCATCGGCACGGTGCCCCGCGAGCGGATCCTCGACGGCGGCCGGGTCCGCGCCGGCGACCGGATCCTGGCCCTGCCGTCGTCCGGGCTGCACACCAACGGCTACTCGCTGGCCCGCAAGGTCCTGCTCGACGAGCTCGGCCTCGGCCTCGACCACCGGCCCGAGGCCTGGTCGCAGACCATCGGCGAGGCCCTGCTGGCCGTGCACCGCAGCTACCTCGGCCCCGTCCTCCCGCTGCTCGCCGACGGGGACGCCGTGCACGCCTGCGCCCACATCACCGGCGGCGGCCTGTTCGACAACGTGCCGCGGGTGCTGCCCACCGGCCTGCGCGCCGAGGTCCGCCGCAACGCCGTCGCCCGCCCGCCGATCTTCGACCTCCTGGTCGACGCCGGCGGGATCGACGAGGGCGAGGCCCACCGCGTGTTCAACATGGGCTACGGGTTCCTGCTGATCGTCGCGGCCGACCGGGCCGCGGACCTGCAGAGCCGGCTCGTCGAGGCCGGGGAGGACGCCCGCGAGGTCGGCCGGATCGTGGAGGGACCACACGATGTCCTGCTGGTCGACTGAGGTCCTGCTCCCGCTCGTCGTGGCCCTCACGTCGGCTCCCCGGCCGGCGCAGGACTGGCAGGCCGAGGTCGCGGCCGGACGCTACGTCGAGGCCGGCCGGAGCCTGCGCGCCCTGCCCGCGGCGAGCGACGCCGCGGCCCTCGGCGACGGGCTGCGCGCGCTGCTGCCCCTCGACCTCGCGGCGGTCCGCCTCCTCAGCCGTGGCTATGGCGAAGGCCCCAGCGCCGAGCTGCGCGGCCTCCTCGGCGACCTCGTCGCGGCCGCCAAGGGCGACCCGCTGCCGCTCGGCCACCGGCTCGCCCCGCTGCTCGAGGACGCGGCCCTGCGCGACGTCGTGCTCGGCGCCGTCGGACGGGGGGCCCTGCAGATGTGTCGCTGCGGCGACCCGCGCGGCGCGGTCCTGCTCGAGCGCATCGAGGCCCTGCACGCCGGGACCGACTGGGCCCTGGCCAACCTCGGCAACGGCTACCGCTACCTCGGGCGCTACGCGGACGCCAAGGCCTGCTACGCGCGCCTGATGGAGGCCTACGGCCGGCAGGCCTGGGCCCTCAACTTCCTCGCGTTCACGTACGAGGCCGAGGGCGACTTCGACCAGGCCCTGGCCCGGTACCTCGAGGGCGCCGCCCCGGCCTCGCCCGGCCGCGATGGACCCTAACAACTGCAAGAGCAGCGCCGCGGTCCTGCTCGACCACCTCGGCGGCCCGAGCGGCGCCGCCGGGCCGTCCGGCTGTTGGCCGAGGTCGTGGCCGACCCCGAGGCCGTCCGGGCCCCTGGCACCTGGATCGCATCCGCCGGCGGCTGGCCGAGGCCGGCCAGGAGCGCTGAGCGTCCTCAGGCGTCGTGCCCGGACGGGGGGGACGGGACCCTCAGCGCTTCAAGGGTCTGTCCGGGCGGGCTAGGATGGCTCGACCCCTCGGTCACCCGCCCTTCCGTCCACCAGAAGGTCCGATGTCACCGAAGAGAATCTCCCTGCTCCTCGCCCTGTCCCTGCCGCTCTCCGGGCCTCCCGGCCCGGGAGGCGTCGCCCCGACCCGGAGGCCAAGCTCAAGGACCGGGACCAGGTAGCCTGGCCAAGAAGCTGAGGGCCTGGTGCGAGGTCGAGCTCGAGGCCATCGGCCTCCAGGAGAATGCGACTCAAGGACAAGTCCGACTCCTACCGGAAGAAGCTGATGAAGCTGCGGGACAAGGCCCACAAGGAGCGCGAGGACTTCGAGGAGGACTTCGAGAAGCTGTCCGAGAAGTACGGTGACCTCCTGGCCAGCGTGCCCGACCTGCTGGCCATCTTCGACGGCTGCTTCCCGTCGCCGCGCCAGAGCAACGGCGGCGTCATCCGCGAGGGCGCCCTCGATCCCTCGGCGAGGTCGCAGGACGACAAGGGCAAGTACGCCTTCCGCTTCCCCAAGGGCTATCGGCCGGACGCGCGGTCCTGGCCGCTGATCATCAGCGTGCCGCCCAAGGAGAAGGGCGGCTGGATGCGCGGCAAGGACTACCTCGAGGCGTCCTGGCCCAAGGACGCGGAGGAGGTCGCCGGGGAGTTCGTGCACGTCGCCCCGGACTTCCCCGCGGGCCTCGAGCTCGGGGCGACCGTCGACCAGCTCAAGGGCGACGAGAAGGAGACGCAGCGCCGCAGTCGGCTGCTGCAGACGCTGGCCCAGGTCTTCGAGGAATTCCGGATCGACACCGACCGGGTCTTCATCGAGGCCTGCGGCGACTCGACGCCGTTCGCCCTGCGCCTCGCGTCGCTGTTCCCGGACCGGTTCGCCGGGCTCGTGCTCAAGAACCCGACCTCGACGGCCAACTGCACGCCGCAGAACCTCGGCGGGGTCGCGGTCCTCGTGATCCACGACGCGGCCCACAAGGACAAGGCCGAGGCGCTGAAGAAGATGCTCCCGGCCTGCGACCTGATCGCGGCCGACGGCGAGGTACCGTTCGGCGCCAAGGCCGGCGAGATCGGCCAGTGGCTCGCCAAGCAGAAGCGCGACCTGTTCCCGGCCAAGGTCACCCTGGCGCCGGCGCACGAGCTCTACCGCAAGGCCTACTGGGTCGACATCTCGGCGATGGAGGAGCTCGGCAAGGCCTCGCTCGAGGACCGACCGATGGTCGAGGTCACGGCCGACCGCGCGACCAACAAGATCACGATCAAGAGCAAGAAGGTCTCGGACGTCCGCCTGTTCCTCAACGACGCGATCGTCGACCTCGACAAGGAGATCGCGATCGACCGCAACGGGCAGGTCATGCAGGTCAAGCTGGCCCGCAACAAGCGGCTCCTGTGGGACCCGCGCGAGGGCCTCGTGTTCAGGCGCGGCGACCCCCGGTACCTGTTCGTGGCCGTCGCGGTCGTGCCGGTCCCGGCACCCGAGGGCGAGGCCAAGGAGGCCGACAGCCCCAAGGACGGCGGGACCGGGGAGAAGTAGGCGGGCTTGGCACCGGCCGAAGCCTCCCGGGCCCGCGGCTTCCCGCTGCCGGCGACCGGCCTCCTGGCCTTCGCCGGGGGCTTCGCGACGATGGTCGTCGAGCTGGCCGCGGTGCGCGTCCTCGCGCCGTCCTTCGGCGACTCGATCCCGGTCTGGACCAACGTCATCGGCGTGATCCTGCTGTCGCTGGCCCTCGGCGCGTACGCCGGGGGGTTCCTTGCCGACCGCGGGCTGGCGGAGCGGACGCTCCCGCTCCTGCTCGGGCTCAGCGGCGGCCTCGTGCTCGCGATCCCGGCCCTGGCGCCGCGGCTGGCCCACTGGGTCCTGCCCGAGGCCTTCCCGCTCGACCGGGCCTACCCCGTCCTCGTCGAGGCCAGCCTCTCGGTCACGCTCCTGGCCTTCGCCCCGCCGGTGCTGATGCTCGGCGCGCTGTCCCCGATGCTGATCCGGCTCGGCAGCGCCGACATCCTGCGGGTCGGCCGCACGGCCGGCCTCGTCTACGCGACCGGGACGATCGGCGCCCTGCTCGGCACCTTCCTGACGACCTACTGGCTCGTGCCGGGCCTCGGCCTGCCGGGCACGTACCGGCTCGCCGGCCTCGTGCTGATCGGCAGCGCGGTCCTGGTCCTCCTGATCCATCGCCGCGCGGATCGCGGCCCGGTCGTCGGCCTCGTCCTCGTCGCGGCGGGCGGCTGGCTGTTCGGCTCCGCCGACGAGCCGGCCCCGGTCTGGCTCGACGAGGGGGCCCACGAGCGGGTCCTGGCCCGGGTCGACAGCCGCTACCAGCGGCTCTGGGTCGTGGAGGGGGAGGAGGTCGGCGAGGACGGCCGCCGGCGGCGGGTCCGCAGCCTGAGGATCAACGAGGGCCTCGACTCGTTCCACTCGGTCAAGCTCGAGGGGACGCCGTACACCGGCGGCCGCTACTACGACAGCTTCGCCCTGCTCCCGTTCCTGTGCGAGCCGGGCGACGGCGAGGTCCGCGTCCTGTCGCTGGGCTGCGCCGCGGGCAGCATCCTGCGGGTCGTCCACGCCGGCCTCGGCGCGCGCTGCCACGGCGTCGGCGTCGAGCTGGACCCGGGCGTGCTCGCGCTGGCCGAGGAGTGGTTCCGCCCGTTCGGCGAGCCGCCGCCGGCCACGACGCGCTACCTCGGTGACCTCGGGGCCCGCGTCTACGTGCAGTCGGTCGGCAGGGACGAGCCGCCGTTCGACCTGATCTGCCTCGACACGTACCGCTCGCAGTTCTACATCCCGGCCCACCTCGCGACCCGCGAGTTCTTCCGCGCGCTGCGCGGGCGGCTCAAGCCCGGCGGCGTCCTGGCGATCAACGTCGGTGACTTCTCGCCCCGGGGGCCGGTGCTGTCGGCCGTCGCCGGGACGATGGCCGCCGAGTTCCCGACGGTCGAGAGCTTCCGCGTCGGCAAGCAGCGCAACTTCCTCGTCCTCGGCCACGACCGCGCGCCCGGCGAGGTCGCCCGCGTCCTACGCGGCCGCGAGCGTCCGGCGGGCCTCTCGCGGGACCTGTGGGACGCGGCCCAGCGCTCGGGCGCCTACTGGACCTGGGAGGCCCTGCCGGACGACCGCTGCCTGACCGACGACCACAACGACCTGCTGCGGCTGCACGAGGTCCTGTACTCGAGGCTGGGGCGGGGATGACGCCTCGGCAGGACGCGCTGAAGCGGGCCCTGGAGCTCGACGCGGAGCACCGGAGCAAGGAGGCCTGCGCCGTGCTGCGCGAGGCCCTGGAGCATGACCCGCACGCGCCCGACGTCCTCCCGCGGCTCGCCTACCTCCTCAACCGCGACGGCCGCGAGGACGAGCTGCTCGCGCTGCTCGGCGAGCACGGGCGGGCCGTCCTCGAGGACCCGTACCTGAGGCTGCAGCGCGGCGAGGCGCTGAGCTCGCTCGGCAGGCACCGGGAGGCCCGGGTCGACTTCGTGGCCGTGCGCGCCTCCGGCGCCCCGGAGCCGCTGCGGGACCGTGCGCAGGCCTTCCTCGACTGGACCGACCAGGAGCTGGCCTCGATCGACGACGCCCTGGCCGCCCTCGGCCGCGCGCGGCTGTGCGGCGCCGGCGGCCTCGTCGTCCTGGCCGGGATGTGCGGCGCGGCCTGGCTGCTGCGCCGCCGGCAGCGCCTGCTCGGGCCGGACGGCGAGGGCTGAGCCCGGCCGGCCCCGCGTGGCGGGACCGGCCGGAGTCATGAGCCTCCGGCGACCCGGCTAGAGGATGTCGAGGATGCCCGTGCCCGAGCCGCTCAACGTCTCGACGCTGGCCCGGTAGTTGGCGCCGACGGCGATCTTGCTGTTCCAGGGCAGCGGCTCCTTGTCGGCCACCAGCCCGAGGGCGACGCAGGCGAAGGCCCGCGGCAGGTCCTTGTGGGCCCTGTCCTCGGCGAGCCTGACCAGCGGCGAGATCGAGTAGCGGTCGCCGATCCACCCGAGCGAGGTCGCGATCGCCGAGTAGACGGCCACGACGTTGTCCTGCTCGAGCCGCTTCGTCAGGGTCCGGCCGACCTCCTTGTCGCCGAGCAGGCCGAGGGCGATCGACGTCTGGGTCAGGAGCTCGTCGCGGC
Source organism: Planctomycetota bacterium (assembly GCA_041398545.1). Lineage (GTDB taxonomy): Bacteria > Planctomycetota > UBA1135 > UBA1135 > JAWKUM01. Next base: position 34,800 of record JAWKUM010000020.1, read on the forward strand.
GCATGGCCCCGTCGAGGACCTCGACCAGGAGGTCCTTGGACTCGTGGCTGCCGAGCAGGCCGAGGGCGACGCAGAAGTAGCCCTTGGGGCCGTCCTCGTTGGTGTCGCGCAGCGCCGCCTCGATGTCGGGCACGGCCTCCAGGTTGCGCATGATCCCGAGCGCCAGGGCCAGGCCGGCCTGGAACGCGCGGTTGCGCATGCCCCTGAGCTCGGCGAGCACGGCGTCGGCGCCGGCCCGGTCCGGGTCGTGGCCGGGGCCGGCCACGCGGCCGCGGAAGTCCATGACCGCGAGCCCGAAGGCGAGCCAGGGCTTGTCCATGTCCTTGGTCCGCTCGGCCCTGAGGTGGCCGTACAGGAAGGCCCGGTTGGCCTCGCCGCCGACCTCGCCGAGCGAGATGGCCGCGAATCCGCGCGCCGTCGCATCCTTGCCGTCCCGCTGGTAGCGGCGCAGGGCGTCGCAGGCCTCCGCGTCCTCGGGCCGGGCCAGCCGGCCGAGGGCCAGGACCGTGCTCTGGTGGATCCACGACTTCCTGTGACGGTCGCGGACCAGGGCGACGAGGTCGTCGAGGACCGCGCCGCGGTCGGGGTCGTCGTCCCGGCACTGGGCGGCCAGGGCCGTCAGGGCGTGGGAGCGTACGAGGTCCGTCTCGCGCTTCTCGCGGTGGAAGAACTCCCGCAGGAAGCCGACGACCTCGAGCCGTGTCGCCGTCTCGCCCTCGCTCGTGCCGCCGAGGGCCAGGAGGCGTAGCGCGTTGAGGGCGGCGACCTTCTCGTCGCGGCGGACCTCGTCGCCGGCGTCGAGCACGGTCTTGGCCGTGGCGAGCACCTGACGCTGGAGGTCGAGGTCGTGGTTGGCGTGGGCCACGAGGCCGAGGCCGTAGAGGGCGAACGAGCGGGTCCGGTAGTCGACCCGGCCGCCGACGAGCTTGCGGCCCTGCTCGTCGTCGAGGGCCAGGGCCGTGAGGTCGGGGACGGCCTCCTTGAGCCCGGTGATGCCCATGGCGAGCGCCGCGGTCTCGCGCTTCTCCTGGTCCGCGTCGGGCAGGAAGGCACGGAACGACGGCAGCACCGAAGTGTCGCCGCCGACCTTGGCGATGGCCATCAGGCACGAGGACACGATGTCACGGTTGCTGTCGGGGTCGGCCAGGAGCTGCTTGAGCACGGCCAGGACCTGCTGCTTGTCGGTCGCGTTGGGGGCCAGGCTGCTGGCCCGGTTGCGGCGCTGGCCCGGGCCCATGACGAAGTCGCCAGGGCCGGTCGACGGCAGGCTGTCGTGGATCCGACGCTTGAGCTCGAGGAAGGGGTCCTTGTTGAGCTCCCACCAGAACTCCCAGCGGCTCAGGTCAGCGCCGAGCTCGTAGCCGCCCTGGGTCGTCGGCGTGCCCGACCGGCCCGGGCCGTTCGTCGGACCGAGCGGCGAGCTGCCGCCGCCGGTCGTGCGCGGCGGGTTGCCGGGGGTCGGGGTCGAGGGAGTGCCGGGCGTCGGCGTCGACGGGCCCGAGGGCGAGCCGGTCTTGCCCGACCCGCTCTTCTGGCCCGGCGGCACGAAGTCGCCGGGGCCGCGGTAGGTGCCGCCGTGGGCCGCGAGGCCCGGGTCGCCACCGATCACGGCGGCCGTGAGCGTGGCGACCGCGAGGGTGCGCATCTGCATCGGAACGCTCCTGTTTCGTCCAGGAACCGACTCCCGGTCATGGGGGCCCGGGAGCACGCCTTCCGGAGGCTCGGAGGACGTGGACGATGCAATGCAACAGGCGGACCGGTCCGACGACGCGCGCCGCGGAACCTCGCGACGTACGCGCACAGGCCCGCCCCCGGTCGCGCCGGGAGCGGGCCTGCGGACGATCCTCTCCGGATCAGCGGAGCGGGCTCACAGGATGTCGAGGATGCCCGTGCCCTCGCTGGTCAGCGTCTCGACGTTCGCGCGGTAGTTGGCGTTGATCGCGATCTTGCTGTTCCAGGGCAGCGGCTCCTTGTCGGCGATGAGGCCGAGCGCGACGCAGGCGAAGGCCCGCGGCAGGTCCTTCTGGGCCTTGTTCTCGGCCAGCTGGACGAGCGGGCTGATCGAGTAGCGGTCACCGATCCAGCCGAGCGCGGTCGCGATGGCCGAGTAGACGGCCACGACGTTGTCCTGCTCGAGCCGCTTGGTCAGCTTGCGCGAGATCTCCTTGTCGCCGAGCAGGCCCAGGGCGATGGCGGCCTGGGTCAGCAGCTGGTCGCGGCGCGTCGCGCCCTCGACGATCTTGTTGATCATGTCCTTGGACTCGGCGTTCTCGAGCAGGCCCAGCGAGACGCAGAGGTAGCCCTGCGGCTCCTCCTCGTTGGTCTCCTGGAGGACCTTCTCGATGTCGAGGGCGGCGTCCTTGTACTGCATCACGCCCAGCGCCAGGGCCAGGCCGGCGGCGAAGGACTTGTTGCGCATGTTGCGGAACTCGCGGTGGATCGCGTCGGCGCTCGTCCGATCGACGTCGAGGTTGATGTCGGCCTCGCGGGCGTGCTTGTCCATGATCGCGAGCCCGAAGGCCAGCCACGGGCGGACCAGGTCCTGGGTCCGGCTCGTCGTGAAGGTCTTGTACAGGTAGGCCTTGTTGCTCTCGCCGCCGATCTGGCCGAGCGAGATCGCCGCGAAGTTGCGGGCGTTGGGGTCGCGTCCCTTGGACAGGTAGGACTGGAGGGCCTTGCAGGCGTCCTCGTCCTCCGGCTTGGCCATGAGGCCCAGGGCGATGACCGCGCTCTGGTGGATGTAGGACTTCTCCTTGCGGTTGTTGAGGAGCTTGACCAGGGTCTCCTTGAGCTCGCCCTTCTCGTCGCCGTTGCGGCCGACGAGGGTGCCCAGGGCGGTCAGCGAGTGGGACCTGACCAGATCGGTCTCGTCCTTCTCGCGGCCGAGGTAGTCGAGCAGGTAGGCGACGACCTCGTCGCGCAGCTTGGTGTACTCCTCACCGGCGTCCTCGAGCTGGAGCAGGCGGATCGCGTTGAGGGCGGCTACCTTCTCGTCCCGGCGGGCGTTATTGCCGTTCTCGAGCACGGCCTTCATCGTCTGGAACACCTGGCGCTGCAGCGCGAGGTCGTGGTTGCGGTTGGCGACGAGGCCGAGGCCGTAGCACGAGAAGGACCGCGTGCGGTAGTCGACGCTGTTCTTGGCCACGAGCTTGCGCCCCTCGTCGTTGTCGAGGGCCAGGGCCGTGAGGTCGGGCACGACCTCCTTGAGGGCCGTGATGCCGAGGGCCAGGGCCGCGGTCTCGCGCTTCTCCTGGTCCGCGTCGGGCAGGAACTTCTTGAACATCGGGATGACCGACGTGTCCCCACCGATCTTGGCCAGGGCCATCAGGCACGACGAGACGATGTCACGGTTGCTCGACGGGTCCTGGAGCTGCTTCTTGAGCGTCTCGATGACCTGCTTCTTGTCGGTGTCGTTCGGGGCCAGGGTGCTCGTCGTGTTGGACTTGCGCCCGCGGCCGAGCTCGAAGTCGTCCGACCCCGAGGTCACGGCGCCCGCGAAGACCTTGGACTTGAGGTCGAGGAAGGGGTCCTTGTTGAACTCCCACCAGAACTCCCACTTGGTCAGGTCGGCCTCGAGGGTGTAGCCGCCGCCGGTCGTGGCGCCCTGCCGTCCGCCGCCGCCGGTCGGAGCCGTCGGCGCCGTGGGGGTCGTCGGCCCGCCGCTGGTCGGGGTCGACGGGGTGCCCGGGGTCGGGGTCGAGGGGGTGCCCGGGGTCGGGGTCGAAGGCGTGCCGGGGTTGCCGGTCTTGCCGCTGCCACTGCCCGAGTTCGGCGGGACGGTGTCGCCCGGGCCGCGGTAGGTACCGCCGTGGGCGCTGAGGTCGCCGGCGATGGCGAGCATCGCGGAGGCGACGGCTGCGCAGGCGAGGGTTCGGATCTTCATCGGAATCGCTCCTGGTCCGTGGTCGGTTCTGGGCCCTCACGCGCCGGGGAGGATCGTGAGCCCGGCTGTACGGGGGGCCTGGAATCAGGGGTGAACAGGCAAGTTCCAGGCCAGAGGGCCGCGGGGATCCTAACCTCCCGACCGGTCGGGGATAAAGCCCTGCAAGTCGCTTCGAATGCGGGCTTTGTGCCGGTCGGACCGGAGCGGTGCGCCGGCGGTGGGGGAGCCGGACCGGGCTGGGTACAGGGCTCCGCCACGTTCCCGGAGCATCCTGTTCCCGGTTCGAAACGGTTGGCTGCGGGGCTCGCGGCGCCGGATCGACGCAAGTCCGGAAAAGTCACCCGACCGGCAGGTGCCGGCCGGGCTCCTCCCAGACGAAGGCCCGGGAGCTCATGCAAGAGGCGGGCCGGCTCAGGGCCTGGACCAGAGTGCGCTGCCGAGCCAGTCCCGGTTCATGCTCCGGATGAAGTCGACGGGGATCTGCTTGGGGCAGGCCGCCTCGCACTCGTACTGGTTCGTGCAGTTGCCGAAGCCCTCCCGGTCCATCTGTTCGACCATGGCCAGGACCCGACGCTGCCGCTCCGGCTGCCCCTGGGGCAGCAGGGCCAGCTGGCCGACCTTGGCCGAGACGAACAGCATCGCCGAGGCGTTCTTGCAGGCCGCGACGCAGGCGCCGCAGCCGATGCAGTGGGCCGCGTCGAAGGCCAGGTCGGCCGTCTCCTTGCCGATCGGCAGGGCGTTGGCGTCCGGCGCGCTGCCGGTGTTGACCGAGACGTAGCCGCCGGCCTGCTGGATCCGGTCGAAGGCGCTCCGGTCGACGACGAGGTCCTTGACCACCGGGAAGGCCTTGGCCCGCCAGGGCTCGACCCAGATCTCGTCGCCGTCGTGGTACTGCCGCATGTGGAGCTGGCAGGCCGTCGTGGCCTTCCACGGCCCGTGGGGGCGCCCGTCGATGACGACCGAGCAGGTCCCGCAGATGCCCTCGCGGCAGTCCGAGTCGAAGGCCACGGGGTCCTCGCCCTTGGTGATCAGCTCCTCGTTGAGCTGGTCGAGCATCTCGAGGAAGGACGAGTGCTCGCTGACGTCGTCGAGGACGTAGGGGACCATCCGGCCCGGGTCCGAGGGGCCCTTCTGCCGCCAGATGTGCAGGGTCAGCTTCATTTGTAGCTCCTCGTCGCCAGCTTGACGTTCTCGAACGAGAGCGGCTCCTTGACGAGCTCCGCCGGCTCGCCGTCCCCCTTGTGGCGCCAGGCGGCGACGTAGCAGAAGTTCTCGTCGTCGCGCCGGGCCTCGCCGTCGGGCATGACGTGCTCCTCGCGGTAGTGGGCCCCGCAGCTCTCCTCGCGGTTGAGCGCGTCGCGGACCATGAGCTCGGCGAACTCCATGAAGTCGGCGACCCGCCCGGCCCGCTCGAGGCACTGGTTGAACTCCTGGCCCGAGCCGGTGACCTTGAGGTCGGACCAGAACTCGTCGCGCAGCGCCGGGATGCGGGCCAGGGCCCGCTCGAGGCCGGCGCGATTGCGGGACATGCCGCAGTCGTCCCAGACGAGCTTGCCGAGCTCCTTGTGGAACGACATCGGGCTCCGGCGGCCCTGGATCCCGAGCAGCCGGTCCTGCTGCGCCCGGACCCGGGCCTCGGTCTCGGCGAAGGCCGCGTCGTCGGTCGAGACCGCCTGCCGGGGGTGGGACGCGAAGTAGTGCCCGATCGTGTACGGCAGCACGAAGTAGCCGTCGGCGAGCCCCTGCATCAGCGCCGAGGCGCCCAGCCGGTTGGCCCCGTGGTCCGAGAAGTTGGCCTCGCCGATGACGTGCAGGCCGGGCACGGTCGACATCAGGTTGTAGTCGACCCAGAGCCCGCCCATCGTGTAGTGGCTGGCGGGGAAGATGCGCATCGGCACCGCGTACGGATCCTCCCCGGTGATGCGCTCGTACATCTCGAACAGGTTCCCGTAGCGCTGCTCGATGACGTCGCGGCCGAGGCGGGCGATCGCGTCCTTGAAGTCGAGGTAGACGCCGAGGCCGCCCGGGCCCACGCCGCGGCCCTCGTCGCAGACCTTCTTGGCCGCGCGCGAGGAGATGTCGCGGGGGGAGAGGTTGCCGAAGCTCGGGTACATCCGCTCGAGGTAGTAGTCCCGCTCGCCCTCGGGGATCTGCGACGGTGGTCGGGCGTCGCCCTTCTGCTTGGGGACCCAGATCCGGCCGTCGTTGCGCAGGGACTCCGACATCAGCGTCAGCTTGCTCTGGTGCTCGCCGGCGACGGGGATGCAGGTCGGGTGGATCTGCGTGAAGCAGGGGTTGGCGAAGCAGGCTCCGCGCTTGTGGGCCCGCCAGGTCGCCGTGACGTTGCAGCCGACGGCGTTGGTCGACAGGAAGAAGACGTTGCCGTAGCCACCGGTGGCGAGGACGACCGCGTCCCCCGCCCAGCGCTCGAGGCGGCCGGTCACGAGGTCCCGGGTGACGAGGCCGCGGGCATGGCCGTCGACGAGGACGACGTCGAGCATCTCGGTCCGGGGGTGCATCCGCACCTTGCCGGCCTTGACCTGCCGGTTGAGGGCGCCGTAGGCCCCGAGCAGGAGCTGCTGCCCGGTCGCGCCGCGGGCGTAGAACGTGCGCGAGACCTGGGCCCCGCCGAAGCTGCGGTTGGCGAGATGCCCGCCGTACTCGCGCGCGAACGGCACGCCCTGGGCCACGCACTGGTCGATGATGTCGACGCTGACCTGGGCCAGGCGGTAGACGTTGGCCTCGCGCGAGCGGTAGTCGCCGCCCTTGACCGTGTCGTAGAACAGCCGGTGGACGCTGTCGCCGTCGTTCTGGTAGTTCTTGGCCGCGTTGATCCCGCCCTGGGCGGCGATCGAGTGGGCCCGGCGCGAGCTGTCCTGGAAGCAGAAGCAGTCGACGTCGTAGCCGAGCTCGGCCAGCGAGGCCGACGCCGAGGCGCCGGCCAGGCCCGAGCCGACGACGAGGACCCGGAACTTGCGCTTGTTGGCCGGGTTGACGAGCTTGAGCTCGAAGCGGTGGCGGTCCCACTTCTCGGCGATCGGGCCGCCCGGGACCTTGGAGTCGAGTTCCATGATCAGTTGCCTCCCTCGGCCAGGCCGATGATCCCGGCCAGGACCGAGACGGGGACCGACACGAAGCCGAGCACGATCAGGGCCGCGACGGCCCTGCCGCCCCGCTCGAGCAGCGGCCGGTAGCGGGGGTGGTTCCAGACCAGCGACTGCCACAGCGTCGTCAGGCCGTGGCTGACGTGCAGCCAGAGGAAGCCCATCGCCACGATGTAGACCCCCGAGAGCAGGGGGTTCCGGAAGCCGAGCACGAGCATCCGATACGCGTCGTGCTTGCCCTCGGCCGTGTGCGAGGCGAAGGCGGTGGGCTCGACGACGCCGATGGTGAAGTGGAGCAGGTGGAGGACGAGGTAGGCCAGCACGACGAGGCCGGTCAGGAGCATCGTGCGGGACGCGTAGGAGGCCTGGATCGTGGCCTCCCTGGCGTAGGCGACGGGCCGGGCCCGCCGGTTCTCGGCCGTCAGCGACAGGGCCGAGGCCACGTGCACGACGAAGACGAGCAGGAGGCCGACGCGGGCGGTCCAGAGCAGGCCGGCGTTGCCCTTGAGCGCCCAGGCATAGCCGTTGAACGCCGCGGGGCCGGCCCAGGCCAGCATGTTGCCGGCCATGTGGGCGAGCAGGAACAGGGACAACAGGAGTCCCGTCACGGCCATCACGGCCTTGCGGCCGATCGAGGACCGGAACGAAGTCGAGGTCTGGGTCATGCTCCGCTCTCCAAGGTGACGGTGCCCGCCCGGGGGCTCCCCGGCGCCGGAACGGACCCGCCCGGCGCCTCCGTCAAACCAGCCTCTCGCTGAGGTTCTCGACGCGGATCGCGACGACCTCGACCGGGAAGTAGCGGTCGGGGACGAACAGCTCGCCGCGCATCTCCGGGTGCTTGCGCTCCCGGAAGTTCGTGAACACGCCCGCCGGCTGGAGGACCGTGCCGAAGTCCTGGTTGTAGACGTCCATCGCCGAGTTCCCGACCTTCTGCAGCTGGAACCGCACGTTGAGCAGGCCTGGGCGGCCGCGGATCACGTACGGGATCGGGTGGAACCGGTAGGCCTCGTCGGGCCGGCTCAGGGGCTCACCCTCGGGGACGAGCCCCTGGGGGAATTCGACGATGTAGCCGCTCTCGGTCTCGAAGCTCTGGGTCATGTCGTGTCGCCGCCGCGGGGCGCGGCGGCCGGGTCCTGGACCTCGGACAAGGGCGGCAATTCTGGGCGCTCGGGCGGAGAGGTCAAACAAAAGCACGGCGTGGGGACGGGGGCGGATCGTCGCAGGTCGGCCCCCGTCGCGTACGCCTTGATTCGGGCGTGATCGCGGGCCGATGAGGCGCTATTGACCGTTCCTGACCGCCGGAACCCCGACCTGCCTTGGGCCCCAGAGACCTCACCCGATCCCTGCTGCTCCTGCTGCCGGTCCTGTACGCCGCCTGTCGGGGGCAGACCCTCTCGAGCCCGGCACCGCTGTCGATGCGCGACCAGCACCCGGTCGAGCTGACGGCCCTGTACCCCAAGCCGCGCCCGTTCCGGATCCAGGAGCCCGGGCCCCACGTCCTCGGCCTCGACACCGACTGGACCAACCTGTGGCTCCTCGACGAGAGCCTCCCCAACGACCTCTCGATCGACGGCGAGCTGGTGCGGATCGAGCTCAGGCTCGGCTGGGGCCTGGGCCATGACATGGACCTCGAGGTCGGGATCCCGCTGGTCTACGCCAGCGGGGGGGCGATGGACGGCCTGATCGAGGCCTGGCACGACGTGTTCAACCTCGCGCAGAGCGGCCGGACCAGGTACCCGCGCGATCTCTACGACATCAGCTTCCAGACGACGACGGAGAGCGGCCCGAGCCAGGGCTACGGTCTCGAGGAGGACCGGGTCGGCCTCGGCGACGTGCCGGTCCACCTCGCGTGGGCCCCGTTCCGGGGCGAGTGGAACCTGTGCGCCCGGGGCAGCGTCGAGCTGCCGACCGGGAGCGAGTCGCGCGGCTTCGGCAACGGGGGCTTCGACTGGGGCCTGTCGGTCCAGGGCGCCTGGCACCAGGGCCCCCTGGCCGTGTTCCTGTGGGGCGGCTGGACCTGGATCGCGACCCCCGACCGGGCCGGCGCCGGCGGCTTCGCCTACGCCGACCGCCCCTTCCTCGGAGGCGGCTTCGAGTGGGCCTTCCTCGAGCGGACCAGCGTCCTGCTCCAGGCCGAGGTCCACCGCTCGGTCCTCGACGAGCTCGACGACCCCCACGCGAACAGGGACCAGGCGATCCTGATGGGGGGCTTCCGCCACCGCTTCTCGGACGACCTGGCCCTCGACCTGGGGATCGGCGAGAACGTCCACGCCGACCTGGTCCCCGATGTGACCCTCCACGTGGGGCTCCGGCTCGACCTCTGAGTCGCCCCGGCCCGGATCGGGGCGGATCGTCGGGGCCGAGACCGCGTAGGATCCCTCCACCGGCCCCGCGGCGGTGCGTGGCCGCGTCCGGGAGCGATCCATGAGCGACTACTACGACGACCAGGACCTGGCCCGGTTCGGCGAGGTCGGCAAGGCCTCGCCCGAGCTGTTCGAGAGCTTCCTCGCCTGGTACGCCAGGGCCACCGGCGGGCCGGGGGTCCTGACCCAGCGCGAGCGGGCCCTGATCGGACTGGCCGTAGCCCACGCCCTGCAGTGTCCGTACTGCATCGACTCGTTCACGCAGAAGGGCCTCGAGTCCGGCGTCGACCTCGAGCAGATGACCGAGGCGGTCCACGTCGCGGCCGCCCTGAAGGCCGGGGCCTGCCTCGTCCACGGCGTCCAGATGCGCAACCGGCACGACTCCATGTCGCTGTGAGGCCCCGCACCGACCGGCGCTCCCCGGCGATGAACGACCCCAGCCCCAGCCCGAGCACATGACGACGATCCCCGCCGAAGAGCTCCACAACCGCTTCGACGAGGTCCTCGCGGCGCACGGTTGCGGCCCCCTCCGGGCCCGCAGCCTCAGGACCCTGCAGGTCAACGTCGGCCGGCTGTGCAACCAGGCCTGCCGCCACTGCCACGTCGAGGCCGGGCCGGACCGCGACGGGGACGACGAGAACATGGACGCCGGGACCGCCGCCCTCGTGCTGCAGGTGCTCGAGCGCGGGCCCTTCGAGGTCCTCGACCTGACCGGCGGGGCCCCCGAGCTCAACCCGTCGTTCCGCGGCCTCGTGGCCGGCGCCCGCCGCCTCGGCCTGCACGTCCTGGACCGCTGCAACCTCTCGGTGCTGTTCGAGCCGGGGCAGGAGGACCTCGCCGGGTTCCTCGCCGCGCAGCGGGTCGAGGTCGTCGCGAGCCTGCCGTACTACCGCCGCGAGCGGACCGACTCGCAGCGCGGCCGCGGGGCCTTCGACCGCTCGATCGAGGGCCTGCTCCGCCTCAACGCCGTCGGATACGGCCTGCCGGGCACGGGGCTCGAGCTCGACCTCGTCTACAACCCCGGCGGCGCCTACCTGCCCGGGCCCCAGGCCGAGCTCGAGGCCGAGTTCCGCCGCATCCTCGCGGCCGACCACGGCATCCGCTTCACACGGCTGTTCGCGCTCACGAACCTGCCGATCCGGCGCTTCCGCGACTACCTCGTCCGCAGCGGCAACGCCGAGCGCTACCAGCGCAAGCTGGAGGCGGCCTTCAACCCCGCCGCCGCGGCGGCGGTCATGTGCCGCGACCTGCTCTCGGTCGGCCCCGACGGCACGCTCTACGACTGCGACTTCAACCAGATGCTCGAGCTGCCGGTGCGCGGCCCGCGCCGGCACCTGCGCGACCTCGACGCGGCCCTCGCGGGCCGCGAGGTCGTGACCGGGCTGCACTGCTTCGGCTGCACGGCCGGCGCCGGGAGCAGCTGCGGCGGCGCCGTCGTCGGATAGCCGCGGCTCAGAGCAGGTCCCGGAACAGCAGCAGGTAGAGGACCACGGCGAAGAGGGCGTACTTGAGGGCGTAGTACAGCCGCCGGTTGGCCTTCTTGAGCCTCAGCGAGGCCTCCTTGACCCAGTGCACGCCGGCGGCGAGCCGGTTGACGACGCCGAGCCGCTCCTCCGGGAGGTTGTTGCTCGACGTCGCGCGGAGGAGGTGGCGGCAGACGAAGCGGTTGAGCCAGCGGAACGGCGGGAAGGCGATCGGCCGCTCGACGTCGCAGAACAGGATCAGGCGGGGGGTCCCGGTCCGGTTCCAGGCCCTGTGGATGAAGGTCTCGTCGAACATCACGGCCTCGCCGTCGTGCCACACGAGGGTCTCGTCGTCGACCTGGATCGCGCAGTCGGGGTCGCCCGGGGTCACGAGGCCGAGGTGGTAGCGCAGCGAGCCCGCGAAGGGGTCCCGGTGCGCGCCGAGGCGCGAGCCGGGCGGCAGCAGCGCGAACATCGCGGCGTGGACCCCGGGCAGGGCGCGGACGAGCTCGACCGTGCGCGGGCAGCGCTCGAGGGCCGACGGCAGGACGTCGTCGTACCACTTGACGTAGAACCGCTTCCAGCCGCGCTTGAAGAACGTGTTGAACGCGATGTCGTCGCGCCTGGCCGCTTCGCGCAGCTGCCCGTCGTCGAACAGCGCCAGGGCCTCGTCGCGGATCGCCTCCCAGCTCCGGCCCAGCGCCGCGAGCTCGGGGAACCGACCGACGTCCTGGACCGGCCGGTTGCGCACGCCGGAGAACAGGTAGACCCAGAAGTTGTACGGCGCCAGGAAGGTCGAGTGGTCGGTCAGCTGGCGGAGGAAGCGGTGCCGGACCTTGCCCCGGAGGTGGACGAAGAGGGCCGAGGCCAGCCACGTGTAGAGCAGCAGGAACGGCACGGAGGTGAGGCGCACGAGCATCGGGGGGCGCTCCGGATCACCGGGATCATAGGTCCCGGTGGGGGGGCCGGACGAGGATCAGGCCCGGTCGCGATACCAGGCGAGCGTCCGGGTCAGGCCCTCGTCGAGCGGGGTCGGGCCCTCCCGGAACCGCGCCTCGTAGGCGCTCGAGTCGACGACATACGGGCGGTCCCAGACGAAGCGCATCTCCCGGAACTCGCGCAGGACGGGCACGAACAGCCCGAGCACCGTGACCATCCACGGCGGCACGACGCGGATGCGCACCGGCTTCCCCGCCAGCGCGTGGACCCGCTCGACGACCCCGCGCGTCGTCAGGGGACCCGCGTGGGGCACGTGCCAGACCCGGCCGAAGGCGCCCTCGTCGCGGGCGACCGAGACCAGCGCCCGGGCGTAGTCGTCGATGAAGGCGTAGCTGTGGGGCTGGTCGGCGTCGAACAGCAGCTCCGCCGGCCGGCCGGCGAGGACGTTGCCGAACACCCGCTCGCCGAGCATCGCCTCGCGGACCCAGGGGCCGTAGAAGTCCGAGCCCCGGACCAGCGCGACGCGGACCCTCCCGGCGGCGTCGGCGTCGAGCATCCGCCGCGCCAGCCGCGCGCGGAGGGCCGGCTTGCGCCCGTGCTCCCGGGCGGGCTGGTCTGCGCGCATCGGCGCGTCGACCGGCCCGTAGGCGTAGAGGTTGTCGGCGAAGACCAGCCGGGCCCCGGTCCGGGCCGCCCCGGCGAGCAGGCCGTCGACGACCGGCGGCCACAGCTCGGGCCAGCGCGCGTAGCCGGGGAAACCGACGCAGCAGTACGCGACCCCGGCGTCCCGCCAGGCCGGACCCTCGGGGTCGGCCGCGTCCCCGGCGACGACGTCGACCCCGGCCGGGGCCTCCATGTCGCCCCGACGATGGACGGCCCGCACGGGCTCGCCCTCGGCGTGCAGCCGGTCCACGAGGGCCCGCCCGAGGGGGCCGCTGGCGCCGAAGACGACGTGGAGGCTGTGGTCGGTCATGAGCTCGGTCCTGGGACGGGTGCCTGCCCGGTCCGCCGATCCCCATCCGAGTGAGCCCGCAGGATCAGCCGAAGGTGAGCCGGAAGCAGGAGAGCATGGGCCAAGTGAGTCGTCGTCGTTCCCCGCGATGGAGGGGCCCGGAGACGCTCTACCTCCGGAGGTCCCTGGCCGGCCACGCCCTCCGTTATGGGCGTCCAGCTCGGCTGGACACCATAACGGAGGGTCGTTATGGGGTTCTGGAGGTGCAGGGTCCCCGCCGGCCCTGCGTCAGGAGCCAGGCGACACTCCGCCTCGAACGTCTCTCTCCGGCCACGCCCTCCGTTATGGGCGTCCAGCTCGGCTGGACCCCATAACGGAGGGTCGTTATGGGGTTCTGGAGGTTCAGGGTCCCCGCCGGCCCTGTGTCCTCGGACACCTCCAGAACCCCATAACGAACATTATCGGAAACGTAATGCCGGCCTCTCCGCGTGCTTCCTGGGCCCTGCGCCAATCCCTGGTCCCGTGCCTCCCCGGCTCTCTACCGCCCCTCCAGACCGCGTCCCGCCCTAGAACCGGACGACGCTCTCGCGGCGCAGCTCGACCTGGAGCCGCGCGTCGAGGGCCCAGTCCAGGAAGTCGACGTAGGTCGCCTCGATCTGGGGCAGGTGCTCACCGCGCCCCGTCCAGGCATCCACGTCGAGGCTCCGCAGGCCGCTCCACTGCTCGAAGAACCGCTCGGCCCGGGTCTGCGGGTGGTCCGGGAAGCGGCACCAGAACACCTCGCCCCGGTCCCCGTCGAGTGACAGGCACTCGACGCTGGTGCGACTGACCGGGTGGAACGGCAGCAGCCTGGGCATGTCGATCCGGGCGGCCTGGCCGGCTGGCTGCCGGGCCTGGACCCTGGCCAGCCGGATGAGGTCCATGACCTCGGGGCTCCCGTAGATCCTCAGGTCCCCGATCCAGCCGCCGTCGGCCTGCAGCAGGAAGCTGCGGTAGTCCTCGGGCAGGGTCGCGCCGAGTCGCTGCTCGAGGGCCAGGAGGGCGGCCGGTGCTAGGCCCGGGCGCAGGCGCCGGTCCTCGGGCTCCAGGGTCTGCAGCAGCTCGTTCCAGTCGATCGGGTCCATCGTTCGGGGTCGGGTAGGTCGGTGGCGTGGGTGGGCCGACGAGGTCTAGGGCCACCCGAGAGCGGGGTTTCCGTTCCGTTCCGAACTTTCGTCCCCCACCGGGCGGCTCAGGTCCGGGCCTGGGTCAGGCTCCTCCGGGCCATCTCGACGAGGCCGACCTGGAGCGACGTGAAGCCCGCGTAGAACACGGTCCGAGCCGGCACGCCGGCCGCCCGGGCCTGCTCGAGGGCAGGCTCGGTGGTCTCGTGGCGGTTCCAGTGCAGGAGCAGCAGCAGGTCGACCTGACCACCCTTGAGGCGGTCCCCGATCTGCGCGACGGTCTTCTGCGGCGACTGGTAGTTGGCCATGAGCCACTCGGCCTCGAAGCCCCAGGCCTCGGCCAGGCTCCACAGTTTCGTGTGGTGCTTTCGCTGGCGCTCGTTGCCGCCGACGACGAGGAGCCTGACCGGCCTGCCGAGGGCCTTGGCGAGGTCCTTGAACACACGCTGCTCCTCGCCCAGCGGGACCGGCTCCTCGTCGGCGCCGCGCAGCGCGAGGAGCTTCTCGAGGGCCTGCAGCTCGTCCCGGGCCAGGTCCGGGTGGCCGATCTCGACCTCGCGCAGGATCGCCATCGCCTGGCCGAGGTCCTCGACCTCCTTGCGCGCCTTCATGCTGCGGGCGATCTGGAGCTGGAGGTTGGCACGGTCCCACTCCCGGCCCTCCATCTCCTCGTAGAGGTCGGCGAGCTCGCACTTGATCTCGACGTGGTCGAGGGCCTGCCCGACGAGACCCTCGTCCTGGAGCAGGATCTCGAGCTCGGCGAAGGCCCCGCGCTGATGGAGCTGGTCGCGCAGCTCGAGATAGTCACGCCGGGCCTCCTCCTGGCTGCCCTGCATGTTGTGGCCGCCGAGGCGGACCTTCATGGCCTCGATGCGCTGGTCGAGGTCCTGCGTGATCGTCAGCACCCGCTCCGCCGCCTCGAGGGCGCGCGCGGGCTCGCCGAGCGCCTGGTACTCGAGGGCGACGAGCAGCAGCGAGTCGGCCGTCGTGCCGCGGCCGAGGTCGAGGCAGTCGAGGAAGCGCAGGGCGACCTTCTGGTGGCTCTGCTTGAGGGCGTCGTAGATCGGGTAGAACGTCTCGAGGTCGGGCCGGACGAGGTCGAGGGTCTCCTCGATGTTGCGCACGCCCTTGTGCAGCTCGCCCCGGTCCCCGCCGGCCAGGAGCGAGGCGCCGAGGTAGAAGCGGCAGCGCGCGAACAGGGTCTCGTCGGGGGCCGCGGCCTCCCGGAACAGGCCGGCGCCGGCCTCGAGCTCTCCGGCCGCGGCCTCGAACGCCCCGGTCTCGTACAACAGGATCCCGCGGGCGTAGCAGGTCTCGGCCAGGGCCCCGCCCTCGAGCGAGCGGTCGAGGCAGTCCAGCGCGGTCTCGCGCGCGGCCGCGTCGCGCTCGGGCTCGGGCGCGAGCTGGGTGAGGTCCAGGAGGCGCAGCGCGCACAGCGCGAGCTGCAGCAGCACGTGCCGGCGGATCCGGTTCTCGGGCTCCTCGAGCAGCGCCAGGGCGGCGTCGAGCTGCCGCCGCGCCTCGTCCCACTCCCCGGTCGTGACCAGGCTGCGGCCGAGGGCGAGCAGGAAGCGGGCCTGCTCGCCGCCGGTCAGGCCGGCATGGGCATGGGTCTCCATCGCGGCCTTGAGCGCGCGCCGGACCGAACCCTTGTGCTCGGCCGGGATCGGCGAGCGCTCGAGCCTCGTCAGCAGGTCCGACAGCGCCGCCTCGAGCAGGATGCGCAGCTCGGTGCGCTTGCCGCCGTCGCCGATCTCGCCCTCGAGCAGGCCGAGGATCCACACCGCCTTCTCGTACTGGAACTCCTTGAAGAAGAGGTCCATCAGGCTCGGCAGGATCTGCGCGGCGATCGCGGGCTCGCGCATGAGGTCGAGCAGGATGCCCTCGTCCTCGACGAGGTCGGCCATCCAGTGCGTCTCACCCTTGCGGAAGTGGGCCCGGAACCTGCCGAAGTGGTACCAGCGCAGGCCCTCCCCGTTGGCCGACGGCTCGGGCAGGTCGAGGCCGAGGTAGGTCCGGGCGTAGCCCGCATGGAACCAGGTCCGCGGGTGCTCCCGGGTCAGCTCGAGCTGGTCCAGGATCATCGAGCGGACCTCCCCGTCCTGGAGGTCCCCCCGCTCGGCGAGGTGGATCTGTCGCAGAAGCAGACGGTCGATCGAGCGTTCCCAGGCCATCGGTCCTCCCTCCCGCTGACGGGAGCTTCCAGGACCGCTATCGACCGGCCCGCGAGAGCGCGTTGATCGCGAGGGATCCCGGCGGTGCCATCGCGCCTTGGGCGCCCCGCCTCACTCGGCCGCGTCGCTGCGGACGAGGGCTCCGGCGAGCAGGGCCGGGACGATGACGAGGCCGGGGGCGAAGCCCCCCTCGCCCGGGCTGCCGAGCACGAGGTCC
Organism: Planctomycetota bacterium; assembly: GCA_041398545.1. Classification (GTDB taxonomy): domain Bacteria; phylum Planctomycetota; class UBA1135; order UBA1135; genus JAWKUM01. Next base: position 51,058 of record JAWKUM010000020.1, read on the forward strand.
CCCGGCTCGAGGTCCGCCGTCCCCTCCACCTCGAGGGTCCCCCGCGGGCCGACGAGCCGCAGCCCGTCGCCGCCGTCCTCGACCCGCCACGAGCCCGGCCGGGTGGCGCTCGTCGCGCCGTTCGAAGTGGACAGGTCCGCGGTCGCGCGCGCGAGCCGGACGATGTCGGCCTCCAGGCGCGCCGCGAAGGCCGCGACCGAGGTGCCGAGGGCGAGCTCCTGCTCGTCACGCAGCCAGTCCTCGAACGCGGAAAGGTCCTGCAGCAGGGCGCGGCAGGCGTCGTGGTCGCCGCGGCCGTAGGCCTCGATCAGGCAGGCGGCCAGCGCCCCGACGTCGACCGCCTGGAGCTCGACCCGCCCACCGGCGCGGCAGCGGTCGACGAAGCCCCGCAGGCGCTCCAGACTCGCCGGCGACGGCCCCCGGCCCTGCCGCCCCAGGTCCCAGGCGAATTCCTCGAGCAGGCCGTCCAGCTCGCCACGGTCCTCGGTCTCCCAGCGGATCTCGGGCGGAGGCCCCTCGATGCCAGGCCCCGAGCTGGTGCCGTCGATCATCCGCTCGAGCCGGTCGAACAGCTGCTCCAGGTCCTCGCCCCGCTGCTCGCCGGCCTCGAGCTCGGCGACGAGGCGTGATCCGAGGTCCTCGACCGGGATGTCTCCGACGTCGGCGTCCTCGTCGGCGGGTCGCGTGGTCGTCCAGACGTTGGACAGCTCGAGCAGGACGCGGCGCGCGCGGTCGAGGTCGACGTCGGTGTGGAACGCGAGGAGCTCGAGCAGCGGCCCGATGACCTGGCCGGGCGTCTCGGCCGCGGCGAAGGCCGCGCGGACCTCGGCCGGGCTTGGCAGCTCGGCGCCCTCGGCCCCGGCGAGCAGGGCCGCGAGCTCGCGCTCGAGCGCGGCCACGGTCTGGGGTGCCTCGGCGCCGGGGCGGGCCCACAGCAGCCGCTCGACCTCGAGCTGGGTCAGGGCCGGCAACCGGTCCAGCCCCTGCTCGAGGCGGGCGCGCTCGGCGTCGTCGCGCAGGGCCGTGTAGAGCTCGTTGCCCGGCAGCCGCTCGACCGCGTCGGTCGCGAACCAGCCCGGCTCGCCGGGCACGGGGGCGAGCCGACCGATCAGCGTGTCGCCGGCCTCTGGCCTGCGGTCGCCCCGGGGCAGCCTGACCTGGAAGCGCTCCTGCGTGACGGTGTCCTCGACCTCGAGGGCCTCTGCGTCGAGCTCGTCGACCCGGAACACGCCGACGAAGGAGTCCGCCAGGGCGTGGACCGAGGCCACTGCGTCCTGGTCGAGCCCGGGGCAGCCGAGGGCCAGGAATGCATGGACCGGGGCGCCCGCGCCCTGCCCCACCCGTCGCTCGAGGGCGAACCACTCGAGGAAGCGCTGGGCCGCGCGGTCGCGGTCCGGCCCGGCCTCGGGCTCCATGCCAGCGAAGAATTCGCGCCTCGCCTCGTCGAGCCTCGCCGACAGCGAGCGATCGACGCGGACGAACTCGGCCAGGGCTACGAGGGCCTGCCGGAAGCGATCTCGGACGACGTGGAATTCCTGCATGTGCTGCTCGCAGCCGGGAGCTTTGCGGGTCCCGGACGCTGGCCGTATCCTGGGCCCGGGAAGGCCGTTGCGCCATCCTCTCGGACGAAACCCCGTGACCGACAACCCCAACTGGATCGACCTGACCAGCCTCGCCGTGCTGCTGGTCTTCTTCGTGCTCGGGTTGTTCCGGGGCTTCCTGTGGCAGATCAGCCGCTTCGCCAGCCTCGTCCTGGCCTGGGTGCTCAGCGACCGCCTGCACGACGACCTCGCCGGCTGGCTCGATCGGCACGGCATCCTCGAGGGGAAGGACTACCTCCCCTACCTGTCGTTCTTCGTGATCTTCATCGTCGTGCTGGTCGGCCTGAGCCTGCTGACGATCCTGATCGAGAAGCTCGTGCGCAAGTTGCACATGGGCTTCTACGACCGCCTCGGCGGCGGCTTCGTCGGGATCGCGACCGGGGGCGCGCTGCTCGTCGCCGTCGTCGGCCTCGTGTTCGCGTTCCCGGACACCAAGCTGGCCATGGAGGTCGAAGCCAGCAGGACCGGCCGGGTCACCAAGCAGACCGTCGCCCTGCTCGAGGCCGTCCTGTCGCCGCGGATCCTGACCCTGTACGGCGTCCCGGGCTACGAGGTCCGCGCCCAGGGCCTCGACGGCGACCCGACCTCGAGGCCGGCGAGCCGGCCCGACGGCGCCGGCGACGTGGGCTCGCCGTTCCAGGACGGCACCGGCAGCATGCCGGCCAGCCGCGAGGGCGGCGACGCGGGCCAGCGACCGGGTCCGGGCGCGGACGGACACGAGGCCGGTGGCGCGCCGGAGCACGCGCCGGTCCCACCGATCGACCCGCCGACCGAGCCCCCGATCGAGCCGCGGCGCGAGCCCGACCGCCGCTGAGGCGGGCGGCGGGCGCCCCTGCCGCTCAGGCCCCGGCCTCGGCCGGCGTCATCGGCCTGATCTCGACCGCGTGGATCGGGCGGCCGTCGCCGATCGCGTCCTCGAGCTGGGCCATGACGAGGCGGTGCCGATCGAGTCGGCCCATGCCCTCGAAGCGCGTGGAGACGACGAGGATGCGCCAGTGCGCGGCGTCCCCCGCCGTGTCGAAGGCCTCGACCTTCGCGTCGGGGATGCCGGCCTGGACCTTGGTGACGATGTCCTCGGGGCGGATCATCACGCCATCGTCGAGACCCGTCCCCGGTGACGCAAGCGTCGAGGCGCGGCGCGTCAGGGCAGCTGCAGCTCGTACGCGGCCCGCCCCTGCGCCTTGGTCCACCGCACGCCCAGCGCGGTCAGGTACAGCGCCAGCTCGAGCGGGAGCTCGGCCGGCTCGACCGGGAACGGGAGCTGCTGGTCGGCCCGCTCGAAGCCCAGGGTCAGGCTCGGGCCCTCGGCCCCGGGCGCGAGGCCCAGGGCGATGCGGCCGGGCACGTCCGGGGGCACGGCCTCGCAGAGGTGGTCGATCAGGACGCAGAGGATCGCCAGCAGCGGGCCCCGGGTGAGGCGCCCGTAGACCTGCAGGGCCGCCTGCACGTCGAGGGGCAGGCGCTGGCCGTGGCGCTCGAGCAGGACGACGTCCTCGAGCGCGCGCAGGAAGCTGCCGAGGCACAGGGTCCGGGCCTCGGTCGACGGCCCGCGCAGGAAGGCGTCCGGTTCGTGGACCTCGAAGCGCTGGTCCCGGCTGCCCGGCAGCTCGAGCAGGGCCCCCACCGCCGACATCGCGAAGTTGCCGCGGTCGATGCTGTCGAGCAGGTGGCGGCCGTCGACCGGCTGCCCGGTCCTGGTCCGCAGGCTCAGGAGCTGGGCGTGCGAGGACTGCACGGCCAGCAGGTTGTTCATGCGGTGCACGACGCCCTTGAGCAGGACGCGCAGGGCCCGCTCCTGCAGGCTCTCGACGCCCGCGCGGCCGAGCTCCTGCGCGGCCCGCCGGCCCCGGTCCGAGGCCAGGGCCTCGATCGGGAAGCGGATCGGCCGCGTGGCCGCCGGCTCGGCGGCGGGCTCGGGCGCAGGAGAGGACGGCTGCGCGCCATCGGTCCGGACCATGCCTGCTCCAGGGAGAGGTCGCGAGGGGCCACGGATCATAGCCGGCCGGTGCCGCCGGGGCACCGGCCAGTCGGGGGCAGGCTCCCGGGCCGGGCGCGGACCGGGCCCTACTTGCCGTCCCCGGCCGCGGCGTCGACGAGCTGCAGGCTGGTCGCGACGAACACGCCGTTCGTGACCTTGCCCTCGAGCTTCGCCCGGACGTGCTCCTTGTGGCACGCGATCATGTCGGGGTTGAAGCCGGGGTTGGCCGCCTCGTCGAGCTTGACGCCGCCGAGCGGCATGAAGTCCCCGTCGAGCTTGACGTAGTTGCCGCACAACGACGTCGTCGTGACGGCGTCGGAGCAGCCGCAGGCCAGCTCGAAGATGCCCTTGCGCACGGCGCTCGAGGCGTCGGCGACCTTGGTCGCGCCCTCCTTGCCCTGCGCGGTCTTCTCGCTGCAGGCGGGCAGGCAGAGGGCCGCGGCGAGCGCCGCGGCGCCGAGGAACTTGGATCTCGCGTTCATGTGTCGTCTCCCTGGGACTGGTGCCAGGAGTGGGACTCGAACCCACACCCCCTCGCGGGGACCAGATTTTGAATCTAGCGCGTCTGCCGGTTTCGCCATCCTGGCCCGGGGAAGGGAGAGGATAGCGGGTCGCCGCCGTCCTTCGACGCCTCGGGGTCGACCTCGCTGCCGAGCGCGAGCATCAGCGCGCGGCGGGCCTCGGGCAGCCTGCGCTCGGCCGCGAGGAAGCTGGCCCAGAGCGCGAACAGCCGGGGCGAGGGCTCGCCCTCGCGCAGGCAGGCGCGCAGGGCCCGGCCGGCGCGGCGCAGGTCGCCCTGGGCGAGGTAGTGCTCCGCCAGGGCCACGAGGGCGTCGAGGCGCGGCACGCTCGCGAGCAGCTTGCGGGCGTCGACGATGCCGTCGGCGAGGAGGCGCCGGATGCGCTCCTTGGCCAGCGGGCTCTCGACCTCCGCGAGGACCCGCAGGGCGACGTCGACCTGACCCTCGGCCAGGGCGAGGTCGGCGCGGAGCAGGAGGAGCTCCTCGGTCTCATCGTGCTGGCCGGCACGCTTGAGCCGGGCGCGGGCCTTGGCCAGGTCGCCGGCGGCCAGCGCGGCGCGCGCCAGCGCCAGCTCGAGGGCCGCCAGGCGCCGGCGGACCCGGTCCCCCTGGGACTTGCGGGCCTTGCGCAGCGTGCGGCCGAGGACGTCGGCGGCGTCCTCGCCACGGCCCTGGGCCAGCAGCCGCTCGACGTAGAGCTCGGCGACCCCGGGGTGGCCGGGCCAGGTCTCGTGGGCCTCTGCCAGGACCTCGAGCACCGAGGCCTGGAGCTGGCCGGGGTGGACGGCGTAGACGCGGGCCGAGAGCTCGGCGTGGGACAGGGCCAGGCTGCCGGTGGCGCGGTTGCGGGGCACGCGGGCGAGGATCGCGTGGGCCCGCTTCGGGCCCTCGTCCTCGAGCGCCATGCGGGCCAGCTTGAGGCGCGCGTCGACGGCGAGGTCGCCGTGCTCGGCGGCCGGGCCCTTGGCCAGGTCGAACCAGCGGCCGAGCCGGAGCACGGCCTGGAAGCCCCGCCTGGCCTCGGCGTGGTGGGCCTGCAGCAGCGCCTCGCAGGCGCGCAGGTGGCGCGACAGGGCGTGGCGCCGGAACAGGTCGAGCACGCGGTCCCGGGCGAAGGCGTAGACGAGGAACGCCAGCAGCAGCAGGACCAGCACGAGCAGCACGGCCCGCCCGACGGCCGTGTCGAGCAGCGGGCCCAGGATCCGCTCGAGCAGCGACAGGAGCTTCTCGACGAGCCCGACGACCGGCTCGAGCAGGGCCAGGACCAGGAGGATCGGCAGGGCGATCAGCAGCCGGCGCAGCCAGGGGTGGCGGCGCAGCCAGGCGCCGCCGAGGCGGAGCGGGTTGGCCTTGCCGAGGAAGCCGAACATGCTCACGTGCCGGCCCTCCTCCGCCGCAGGGCCTCGGCGATCCGGCTCCCGAGGTCGGCGTCGGACTCTCGGCCCTGGAGCTGGACGAGGGCGGCCTCGGCCTCGGGGCCGGGGACGCGCGCGAGGGCCTCGACGAGGCAGGCGCGCGGGTGCCGGCCGCGGAACAGCGCCGACTGGAGCTTGCCGAGGAGCGTCAGGTGCGTCGCGTAGGCCTGGACGAGGGCCGGCACCGCCGTCGGGCCGAGCGAGGCGAGGAGCCCGATGCAGCGCTGGTCGACGCGCGACGGTGACGAGCCGAAGGCGCGGACGAGCTCGTGCACGCAGGCGCCGCCCGCGAGCCGCAGCAGGTCGGCGAGCCGGGCGAGCGTGCCCTCGTCGCGCTCGGGGTCGACGAAGGGCGGCACGAGGTAGCGGACCGAGGCCGAGGCGTGGAGGGCGAGGAGCGTGGCGGCGCGGCCGCGGGCGGGCTCGTCGCGGTCGAGCAGGCCGACGAGGCCGGTCCACAGGTCGCGCGACGGGCCCAGCTCGGCGAACAGCTCCTCGAAGCGCGGGGCCGCCTCGTCCTCGCAGGCCGCGTACGCCTCGACGAGGGCGCGGTCCTGGTCGAGGTTGGGGTCGAGCAGCAGGGCGTCGCGCAGGAACGAGGGCCCCTCGGGCAGCTTGCGGAACAGCGGGACGAGGTCCTGGGGCGGGACCTGGTTGAGGTGGCGGACGATCTCGACCGGCGAGTAGCGCGGGGCGAGCTTCTCGAACACCTGCAGGTCGCCGAGCCCGAGGAAGTAGTCGATGACGAGGCCGCGCAGGCCCGGGTCGGCGAGCCCCTCGCCCTCCTCGAGCAGGCGCTCGAAGCGCGGCAGGGCCTCCCAGCCGAGCCCGCGGAACACGCGGCCGAGCTCGCGGTCGAGGTTGCGGGCGCCGGCGAGGAGGTCGAGCACGCGGTTGCGGCGCTCGCGCAGGGCCTTGCGCGCGGCCAGCAGCTCCTCGACGTGGCGGGTGCCGAGCTCGACGAGGAGGAGCTCGAGGCGCTGCTTGCCGCGCTCGTCGCGGAGGTCGAGCCAGACCGTCAGCAGCTGGCACAGGGCCCGGCCGCCGGCGTCGACGAGGTCCTCGCGGGCGTCCTCGTCCCCGGTCGCGGCCCGGGCCGCGAGCCGCTCGAACCAGGCGTCGCTCTCCTCGATCTCGTCGCACAGCGCCTGGGGGTCGTCCAGGACCGCGGTCGAGCCCGCCACGACGAACCGGGGCGGCGTGGCCGCCGCGCAGGCCGGGCAGGGGCGCTCGTCCCCGAGCTCCCGCTCGGCGCCGCAGCTCGGGCACACGGCCTCGGGGCACAGGGCCAGCAGCCGCTCGGCCGTGGCCAGGGGCGCGGGCAGGGCGGCCGCCGCGCCGGTCGTGGCCGGCAGGGCCGTCGCGTCCTGCTCGAGGCCCGACAGCGCGAGCTCGGGCTCGCACAGCAGGCGCCCGCGCCGCGCGCAGAGGTTGTCGGGGTCGAGCTCGAGGCTGCGCCGGAACCAACGGCGGGCCTGGCCACGGTCGCCGTCGACGAGACGACACTGCCCGGCCAGGGCCGCGGTCTGCGCCAGCCGGCGCCGGCGCGCCTGGTCGTCGCTGCGCGGCAGCAGCCGCGCCCCGGCCTCGTAGGCCTCCTCGTAGCGGCCCATCTCCTCGCGCAGGCTCCAGCTCTCCTCGAGGAGGACCTCGTCGCGGGGCTTCTTGTCGAGGGCGCGGTCGAGGTGGTCGAGGGCCTCGCCGTGCTCGCCGGCCTTGCGCAGGTCGCGGGCCAGCGACAGCAGCATCGTCGGCCCCTCGGCCTGGAACACCTGCTGCGCCTCGAAGTGCTGTCGGTGGGCCTCGGCCGGCCGGTCGAGGGCGTAGAGCGCCTCGCCCAGCGCGAGGCGGGCCCCGAGGTTCTCGGGGTCGGCCTCGACGACCGGCGCGAGCCGCTTCTTGGCCCGCTCCGGGTCGCCCGACAGGAGGGCCTCGAGGCCGTCGAGGTACGAGACGAGCTGCCGCCGCCCGTGCAGCGAGCGGATGCTGCGGCGCAGCGACAGGAGCAGCCACAGCACGAGCGTGAGGATCGCGGCGATGGCCGCGACCTCGAGGACCCGGGGGTCGGTCAGGAAGTCGAGCAGGCTCCCGAGTGGGTCCTCCTCGGCCGCCGCGGTGACCGGTGTCGTGCTGGCCGGGTCCTGGATCATCGTCGTCGGCTCAGCCGAGGCCCTCGAGCAGGACCTCGAGGCCGAGCTCGAGCCCCCGGACGCGGCCAACGCCGCGCAGGGCCAGCAGGATCCCGGGCATGAACGCCTTCCGGTCGAGCGTGTCGTGGCGGATCGACAGGACCTCCCCCGGCGCGCCGAGCTGGACGACCTGGTGCGCGAGGAGCCCCGGGAGGCGGATCGAGTGCACCGGGATGCCCTCGACCCGACCCCCGCGGAACGGCGCGTCGTCCGCCCGCGCCAGCGGAGTCCGCCCGGCCTCGCGGCGCGAGCGCGCGAGCCGCTCGGCGGTCGCGGCCGCGGTCCCGGAGGGGCTGTCGACCTTCTGCTCGTGGTGCAGCTCGAGGATCTCGACGTCGGGCAGCCAGCGCACCGCCTGCTCGGCGAAGCGCTGCATCAGCACGACGCCGATGCAGAAGTTGGGCACGACGAGGACGCCGGTGCCGGCGTCCTCCGCCAGCGCGGCCCAGGCCGCGCGGCGCGCGGGGTCGACGCCGCTCGTGCCGACGACGACCGCGAGGCCGGCGCGGATCATGGTCTCGACGCCGTCGAGGGCCTCGGGCCGGGTCATGTCGAGGGCGTGGGTCGCCCGGGTCTCGCGGATCGCCGCCTCGAGGTCGTCGCCGAGGTCGACCCCCGCCGCGAGCTCGAGGTCGGGGGCCGCCTCCACGGCCGCGCAGGCCTCCTGGCCCATGCGGCCCCTGGCGCCGCGGACGAGGACGCGTGGGGTGTCGCTCATGGGGCCAAGGGTACCCGCCCGGGCTCCCGGCGCCCCTCCAGGGCCAAGGAGACGAGCCGGGACACGAGGTCCCCGAAGTCCATCCCTCCGGCCTGGGCGGCCTTGGGGGTCAGGCTCTCGCGGGTCAGGCCCGGGATCGTGTTGGTCTCGAGCAGCCGGAACCGCCCGTCCTCGGCCAGGATCAGGTCGGTCCGCGAGAAGCCCTGGCAGCCGAGCAGGTCGTGGGCCCGCCGGCCGAGCTCGCGGCAGGTCGCGTCGAGCGCCTCGTCGAGGGACGGGGCCGGGCACAGCTCGTCGGTCGCGCCGGGGTCGTACTTGGCGCCGTAGTCGAAGAACCCCGCCGTCCGGGGCCGGATCTCGACCGGGGGCAGGGCCTCGAGCGGCCCCCCGGCGTTGCCGAGCACGCAGACCGTGAACTCGATGCCGGCGACGCCCTCCTCGAGGATCCAGTCCGGGCTCCAGTCCTCGGCCCCGGCCCGGAGCCGCGCCAGCGCCGGGGCGAAGCCCTCGGCGTCGGCGACCCGCTCGACGCCGAGCGAGGAGCCCGAGAGATCGGCCTTGAGGAACCACGGGAAGCGCAGGCCTTGCCGGTCGCGGGCCTCGGCCAGGAGCTCGGCGTCCGTGGCGTTGCGGCCCAGGTCCCGCGACGGGACGAGGCCGCGGGCCATCGGCAGCCCGGCGCCGAGGAAGGCCAGTCGGGTCAGCACCTTGCTCATCGCGATCGCCGAGGCGCACAGGCGGGAGCCCACGTACGGGAGGCCCGAGCTCTCGAGCAGGGCCTGCACGCTGCCGTCCTCGCCGCCGCGGCCGTGCAGGGCCGGGAACACGGCGTCGACGCCGAGCCGCTCGAGGGCCAGCACGGCCTCGAGCGGGCCCAGGGCCGGCAGCTCCACCCCGCCGAAGACCTCGGCGGCGTCGGCCCCGGGCTCGGCGATCGCCCACAGCCCACCCCGGTCGATGCGCACCGGGACGACGACGAAGCCCCGGTCGACCAGGGCCTGCGCGACCTCGGTCGCGCTGCGCAGCGAGACATCGTGCTCAGGCGAGACTCCGCCGCCGAGCACGGCGATGCGTACGGTCATGTTCCCCTCCCATCGTCGGCCCACGCCCCGGGCCTCGGGAGGGATCCTAACCGGCCGGGGGCCGGGGACCAGAGGCGGCCCGCGGGCCGCGGCGCGTCAGCGGGTCCCCTGCTCCTCGGACAGGGCCTCGAGCACCTCGGTCAGGGTCGAGAGCAGCTGCTGGTGCTGCTTCTCGAGCACGACGATGCGCCGGAGCAGCTTCTCCACGACCGGCGGCAGCAGGGCCTCGACCGTGTAGTTGTTGATCATGTTGATGATCTCGGCGCGGTTCGCGTCCGGCAGCTTGTGGAAGTGGTAGTGGTACGCGTTGTCGAGGACCTCCTCGCTGAAGCTCAGGCACTCCTTGGTGATCTTCTCGATCTCCTCGTGGTCGTGCGTGAGCTTGAAGGTCTCGACCTTGTAGCGGTGGAGGATTTCGTGGAGCTTCTTGTTCATGGCAGGTGGGCGGTCGGGTCCCTCGGACCCGGGTCGGCATGGCCCGGCGGGGCGCCGCGGCGGCTCAGGTGTGCCGCGCGAGCAGGAGGCAGGCGTTCGTCCCGCCGAACCCGAAGGAGTTCGACAGCGCGTAGCCGGCCTGGTGCTGCCGGGCCTGGTTGGGGATGTAGTCGAGGTCGCAGTCCGGGTCGGCGACCTCCTGGTTGATGGTCGGGTGGAGCACGCCCTTCCTGAGCATGAGCGCGCAGATCGCGGCCTCGACGGCGCCCGAGGCGCCGAGCAGGTGGCCGATCATGGACTTGGTCGACGAGACCATGAGCTCGTAGGCGTGGGCGCCGAAGACCTGCTTGAGGGCCTTGGTCTCGGTCTTGTCGTTGAGCTCGGTCGAGGTGCCGTGGGCGTTGACGTAGTCGATGGCCGAGGGGTCGACGCCCGCGTCGGCGAGGGCCATCCGCATGCAGCGGGCCGGGCCGTCGGCCGACTCGTCGGGGGCGGTCAGGTGGAAGGCGTCGTCGGTCGCGCCGAAGCCGATGACCTCGGCGAGGATCTCCGCGCCGCGGGCCATGGCGTGCTCGCGCTCCTCGAGCACGATGACGGCGCAGCCCTCGCCGAGCACGAAGCCGTCGCGCTCCCGGTCGAAGGGCCGGCTCGCGCGCCGGGGGTCGTCGTTGCGCGTCGACAGGGCCTTCATGGCCCCGAAGCCGCTGAGCCCGAGGCCGGTGTTGGCCGCCTCGGAGCCGCCGGTGACGACGACGTCGGCGTCGCCGTACTGGATGTGGCGCATGGCGATGCCGATCGCGTGCGACCCGGACGCGCAGGCCGACCCGACGGCGTAGTTGGGGCCCTTGAGCCCGTGGTGCAGGGCCACGTGGCCCGTCACCGAGTTGAACATCATCTTGGGCACGAGCAGAGGGCTGACGAGCCGCGGGCCCTTGGCGAGCAGCCGCTCCTTCTGGGCCTCGATCTCGGTGATCCCGCCGATGCCGGTGCCCATGACGCAGCCGATCCGCGTCGGGTCCATGCTGTCGGCCGAGATGCCGGCGTCCTCGAGGGCCTCGACCGAGGCGTAGACCGCGTACTGCGTGAACGGGTCCATCCGCTTGATGTCGCGGGGGTCCAGCCGGGACTGAGGCTCGAAGTCCTTGACCTCGCAGGAGAACGTCGTCGAGAAGCCCGTGATGTCGATCTTGGTGACCGGCGCCGCGCCGCTCTCACCCGCCAAGATCCGAGCGAAGGTCGTCTCGACCTCGTTCCCCAGCGGCGTCACGAGCCCCAGACCGGTGATGACGGCTCTGCGCTTGTTCATCGGGGGCAACGCCCTGTCCGTCCCCGTTCGGGTGCGCCGCGGGACCGGGGGGACGACGCCGGTCCGGGCAGGATGTGCCGGGGCCCCGTCGGGGGCCCCCTCGCTTCACTGCTTGCTCTCGATGTAGCCGATCGCGTCCCCGACGGTCTGGATCTTCTCCGCCTCCTCGTCGGGGATCTGCATCTCGAAGTCCTCCTCGAAGTGCATGACCAGCTCGACCATGTCGAGGGAGTCTGCTCCGAGGTCGTTGATGAAGGACGTCTCCTTGCTGATCTTGTCCTCCGAGACGTTCAGCTGTTCGGCAACGATCTTCTTGACGCGGTCTTCGATCGACATCGACACGGTGTCTTTCTCCCACCCCGGGGAACCGGACGGAGCGCCGGGCTCCCAGGGAAACGTTTAGCGGACTGTTGAGGCTAGCGGGTCCTCTCTCCCGGCACCGGCACGGCCGATCCGGGCCCGCCCCGTGGGGCGGGGGAAAAACGGAGCTATGTTTGGTCGAAGCGCTTGCCAGGCAAGCTCTTTGCACGGTTTTTTGGTCAGGGGCGCCCGACCCTACATCGACATGCCGCCGTCCACGACCAGGACCTGGCCGGTGACGTAGGCCCCGTCCGGGCCGGCCAGATAGGCCACGGCACCGGCGACGTCCTCCACGGAGCCGAACCGGCCGAGGGGGATCCCGTCGGCCAGCTGCTTGCGGTTGACCTCGGGGATGTCCCTGGTCATGTCGGTCTCGATGAAGCCCGGCGCCACGAGGTTGGCCGTGACCCCGCGGCCGGCCAGCTCGCGGGCCAGCGACTTCGTGAACCCGACGAGGCCGGCCTTGCTGGCGGCGTAGTTGGCCTGCCCGGCGTTGCCGATGAGGCCGACGACCGAGGTGATGTTGATGATGCGGCCGTCGCGCGCCTTCATCATGCTGCGCGCCAGCCCCTTGCAGAGCAGGAACGGGCCCTTGAGGTTGACGGCGACGACGTCGTCGAAGTCCGCCTCGCTCATGCGCATCAGCAGGTTGTCGCGGGTCACCCCGGCGTTGTTGACGAGGATCCCGACCTGCAGGCCGTCGGCCGCGACGGCGTCGAGCAGCCCCTGCACCCCGGCCGCGTCGCCGAGGTCGGCGGCGTAGGCGCGGGCGCGGCCGTTGTCGGGCGTCGCGCCGAGCGAGGCGAGGTCGTCCATCGTCCCCGCCAGCGACCCGAGGCGGGTCGCGACGCAGAGCACGGCGGCGCCGTCGCGGGCGAGGCGCAGGGCGATCGCGCGGCCGATGCCGCGCGACGCGCCTGTGACCAGGGCCGTCCTGCCGGTGAGTGGGGGCGCGTCGTCCATGGGTCGTCTCCGGGGTCCTCGGGGTCCTACCAGCGGACCAGGAAGTGGCCCCAGCTCAGGCCGGCGCCGAAGGCCGGGGCGCAGACGAGCTTGCCGTCCACGAGGCGACCCTCGCGGTAGGCCTCGTCGAAGGCCACCGGGACCGAGGCCGCGGCCGTGTTGCCGTAGCGATGGATGTTGGAGAACACGTAGCGCTCCGGGAGGTCGAGGCGCTCGAGCGCCGCCTCGACGATGCGCTGGTTGACCTGGTGCGGGACGATGAGGCCGAGCTCGTCGAGGCCGAAGGGCTCGATGACCTTCTCCTTGACGAGGCGGGCGAAGGTGCTGACCGCGAAGCGGTAGACCTTGTTCCCCCCCATCCGCATGAAGTGCTGCCGGTGCTCGATCGTGTCGTGGCTGGCCGGGAGGCGGCTGCCGCCCGCCTGGACCTCGAGCACGTCGTCCTTGCCGCCATCGGTCTTGACCGAGCCGTCGATGAACTCGCCCCGGCCGGCGACCTCGAGCGGCTGGAGCAGCATGGCGCCGGCCCCGTCGCCGAAGATCACGCAGGTGTTGCGGTCGCTCCAGTCGGTCATCATCGACAGCTTCTCGGCGCCGACGACGAGGACGTTGCGGTAGCAGCCGCTCTGGACGAAGCGGGCCGCGGCGTTGAACGCGAACACGAAGCCGGAGCAGGCCGAGTTGATGTCGAAGCCGCCGGCGTTGACGGCGCCGAGCCGCTCCTGGACGTGGCAGGCGGTCGTCGGGAACGGCTTGTCCGGCGTCGTCGTGCCGACCAGGATCAGGTCGACGTCCTCGGGCGCGACGCCGGCGTCGTCGAGGGCGCGCCGGGCGGCGGTCGCGGCCATGCTCCGGTGTCCTCGCCGGTCGCGGCGATCCGGCGCTCGCGGATCCCGGTCCGCTGCACGATCCACTCGTCGCTCGTGTCGACCATCTTCTCGAGGTCGAAGTTGGTCAGGACCTTCTCGGGCGCGTGCGACCCGGGCCCCCGATTCCCACGCGGACGAGCTCACCCATGGTCTTCGCTCCGGCAGTGGAGGCGCATCCCGGGGGCGCCGGCCTCAGGCCAGCGCCTCCAGCTTGCGGATCTCCTGGACGATCTTCTCGTTGATGCCGAGGGTCACCGTCTCGACGCTGACCCGCAAGGCGTTCCGGATCGCGCGGCCCTTCGAGCGGCCATGGGCGATCGTGACGATCCCCTCGATCCCGAGCAGCAGGGCGCCCCCGTACTCGGAGAAGTCCGTACGCCTCACGATCGCGGCGAGCGACTCCTCGAGCACGTTCTGGCGGACGCCGGCGCGGACGAGCTCCTCCTGGACGACGTGGAGCAGGTGGGTCGCGAGGCCCTCGCTCAGCTTGAGCAGGACGTTGCCGACGAAGCCCTCGGTGACGATGACGTCGCAGACGCCGAGGAAGACGTCCTGGCCCTCGATGTTGCCGTGGAAGTTGAGGCCCGAGGCCCGGAACAGCTCCTGGGCCTCCTTGGCCAGCTCGTTGCCCTTGCCCTCCTCGCCGCCGATGTTGAGCAGGCCGACGCGGGGGTTGGCCTTGCCGTACTTGTCGCGGGCCAGGGTGCTGCCCATGACCCCGTAGTGCAGGAGGTGCGTCGGCTTGGGCGCGATGTTGGCGCCGACGTCGATGACGACGAAGGGGCCGTCCTCGCCCTCGATCGTGACCGCGATGCCGGGCCGGCGCACGCCCTCGAGGCTCTTGAGCTGCAAGAAGGCGAAGGCGACCATCGCCCCGGTGTTGCCGGCGCTGACGATGCCGTCGGCGATGCCCTGCTTCACGAGGGCGGTCGCGACCGCCATGCTCGAGTCGCGCTTCTGGCGCAGGACCTGGGCCGGTGGCTCGTCCATCCCGACGACCTGGGACGCGTGCACGACGGCGAACCGGTCGCCGTCCGCGGGGGGGAGGTCCTGGAGCAGGTCCTCGACGACCTGGTACGGGCGGCCGGCCTCGTCGAGGCAGGCCTGGACCCGGGCGCGGTCCCCGACCAACACGATGCTCCCCGGCGGCAGGATCCCGGTCTCGCTGGCCTCGATGGCGCCGGCCACGACCTCATTGGGGGCGTGGTCCCCGCCCATGGCATCCAGCGCGATCCGCATCGTGGGTCCCGGCCCCGGGGGAGGCCGGTCAGCTCCGGACCAGGAGGACCTGGCGGCCGCGGTAGTAGCCGCAGCTCATGCAGACCGTGTGCGGGCGGACGCGCGCGCCGCAGTTGGTGCAGTCCACGAGCTGGACTGCGGTGCCCTTCCACTGGGACCGGCGGTGGCCCTGGCGGGAACGGCTGTGCTTTCTCCTCGGTACGGCCATCGTCGACTCCGGCTCAAGGCCTGGGAGGAGCGCCGCAGGACCGGGCGCTCCGAGTGCAAAAGGCGAGAAGTGTAGGTAGGCCAGGGGGCTCCGTCAACGAAGCCGGGTTCGGCGGCCGCCCCGCGCGGCGCCCCGGTCGCGCGGGAGCAGGGTCCATGCCCTAGCCGCCGAGCAGCTCCCAGGCCCGGGCCAGCGCGGCCTCCAGCCCGGACGCGTCCTTGCCCCGGCCCTGGGCCATCTCCGGTCGCCCGCCGCCGCCGCCGCCGAGCAGGCCGGCGATCTCCCGAACGAGGGCCCCGGCCTGGAGCCCCTCCGCGACGAGGTCCTTGGTCACGACCGCGACGACCGGCACGGCGTCGCCGTCCTCGCCGAGGAGGACCCCGGCGAAGCTCGGGTGCTTCTTGCGCAGCCGATCGCAGAGGTCGAGCAGCTCCTTGGGGCCGGCCCCGGGTACGAGGGCGGCCAGGACGCGGGCCTCGCCGCGCGGGCGGCAGGCCTCGACGAGCTCGTCGAGGCTCTGGCCGGCGGCCTCGCGGCGGGTCTCCTCGAGCTCCTTGCGCAGCCGGCGCAGCTCCTTCTGCACGGCCTCGAGGCGCGGGCCGAGCTCGGCCCGGGGCGCCTTGAGGTCCGCGGCGAGCCGTCGAGGACCTCGCTGTCGTGCCGGGCGAGGGCCAGGGCCCCGGCGCCGGTGACGGCCTCGATGCGGCGGACGCCGGCCGCCAGCGCCGCCTCCGAGACGATCCGGAACTGGCCGATGTTGCCGGTATTGGCCACGTGGGTGCCGCCGCAGAGCTCCTTGGACCAGTCCCCCACCGACAGCGTCCGCACCTCGTCGCCGTACTTCTCGCCGAACAGGGCGACGAAGCCGCGCGCGCGAGCGTCGGCGAGGCTCATGACGCAGGGCTCGACCGGGGTCGCGGCCATGACCTCGCGGTTGACGGCGTCCTCGATCGCGGCGAGCTGGGCCGGCGTCGGCCGCTCGCCGTGGGTGTAGTCGAACCGCAGCCGCTCCGGCTCGACGAGCGAGCCCGCCTGGCTGACGTGGTCGCCGAGCACGTCCTTGAGCGCCTGGTGCAGCAGGTGCGTCGCCGTGTGGTTGCGCTCGGTCGCGCGGCGCCTGGCCTCGTCGACGACGAGCTCGACCTCGTCCCCGACCCCGAGGACGCCCTCGACGAGCGCGAGGTGGTGGAAGATCAGGCCGTCGATGCGCTTGCAGTCCAGCACCCTGGCCCGCCCCCGCGGCCCGCGGACCTCGCCCCGGTCGGCGACCTGGCCGCCGCCCTCGGGGTAGAACGGCGAGGCGTCGCAGACGAGCTCGGCCTGGCCATCGTCGAGGACGTCGAGCGCGGTCGTGCCGCGGCCGAGGGCGAGGACCCGCGCGCGGGCGGTCGTCGCGTCGTAGCCGAGGAACCGGGTCGCCGGGACCCCCTGGGCCTTGACGACGTGCACGAAGGCCTCGACGAACAGCTCGCCGGCGATCGCGGAGCCCTCGCGGGCCCGCTGACGCTGCCTGGCCATCCGGTCCTCGTAGTCGTCCTCGTCCAGCGCGAGGCCGCGGTCGAGCAGCATCGCCCGCGTGATGTCGACCGGGAACCCGAAGGTGTCGTGGAGCTCGAACGCGATCGCGCCCGAGCCCGGCGGGACCGGGAGCTCGCCGCGCTCCCCGACCTCGCGCCGCGGCCAGCCGGCCGGGTCGCCGAGGTCGCCGAGCCAGGCTTCGAGCCGCTCGGCGCCCTGCTCCCAGATCTGCCGGAAGGCCTTCTCCTCCTGCAGGATCAGCGCGGTGCACTGCCGGCGGGCGCTCTCGAGCTCCGGGTAGGCGCCGCCCATGACCTCGACCACGACCGGCACGAGGCCGTGCAGGTACGGCTCGCGGAGGCCGAGCTCGTAGCCGTCGCGGCAGGCGCGGCGCAGGATCTTGCGCACGACGTAGCCCCGGCCCTCGTTGCCGGGCAGGACCCCGTCGGCGATGCAGAACGTCACGGCGCGGAGGTGGTCGGCGATGCGCCGGAGCCGGATGTCGGCGACCGGGTCCCGGCCGTAGGCGAAGTCGCCCCGGCCGTCGACCGCGCGGACCCGCTCCGACACCGCGTCCATGTACGGCACGAACAGGTCGGTCTCGTAGTTGCTCCGCCGGCCCTGGAGCACGGCCGTGACCCGCTCGAGCCCGAGGCCGACGTCGATGTTCTTCTGGGGCAGCGGCCGGAGCTCACCGCCCTCGCGGCGGTCGTACTGCGTGAACACGCAGTTGCCGATCTCGACGAAGCGCGGCTCGGGCAGCTTGACGAGGCCCTCCCGGGCCGGCAGCGGCTCGTCGGGGCTCCAGTCGAAGTAGACCTCCGAGCAGGGGCCGCAGGGCCCGTTGGGGCCCTTGCTCGGCGCCGAGGCCGGCCAGAAGTTCTCCTTCTCCCCGAAGCGGTAGATCCGCTCCTCCGGCAGCCCGACCGCGTCGCGCCAGATGCCGTAGGCCTCGTCGTCGTCGAGGTAGACCGTCACGACCATGCGGTCGGCCGGGATGCCCAGGGCCTCGGTGAACCAGTGCCAGACCCAGGGGATGCACTCGGCCTTGAAGTAGTCCCCGAACGAGAAGTTGCCCAGCATCTCGAAGAACGTGTGGTGCCCGGCCGTCAGGCCGACGTTCTCGAGGTCGGGGACGCGGAGGCACTTCTGCGCCGTCGTCGCCCGCTTGAACGGCAGGTTGCCCTTGCCGAGGAACATGTCCTTGAACTGGTTCATCCCGGCCCCGGTGAACAGCAGGGTCGGGTCGTTGGCCGGGACCAGCGAGTCGGACGGCCAGCGGGTGTGGCCCCGCTCCTCGAACCAGCGGAGGTAGGACTCCCTGACCTCGGCTCCCTTGAGCTTGTGCATCACGACCTCGGGGACGGCGACCGGCCCCTCCGAGGGGGCCGGCGGCGGAAAAACGAGCCGGGAATGTTGGGCTGCGCGGGGCCGCGGCGCAACCGGCGCGGCCCCGGTCCCGGCCCGGTCCGCTCAGGCGCCTGCCGCCGCGGCCGCCGCGGGCGCGGGCGCCGCCTTCGGCCCGGGCCGGCGCCGGCGCCTCCGTGTGCGCCTCGAGGACCTTGATCCGGATCTCCTCGAGCAGCTCGGGGTTGTCCTCGAGCAGCTCGACGACCCGCTCCCGGCCCTGGCCGAGCCGGGTTTCGCCGAACGAGAACCAGGCCCCGCTCTTGTCGACGATCTTCTTGTCGACGGCCAGGTCGAGGACGTCCCCGACCAGGGACACGCCCTTGGCGAAGAGGATGTCGAACTCGACCTTGCGGAACGGCGGCGCGATCTTGTTCTTGACGACCGTGACCTTGGTCCGGTTGCCGATGACCTTGTCGGCCGACTTGATCTGGCCGATGCGCCGGATGTCGAGCCGGACCGAGGAGTAGAACTTGAGCGCCCGGCCGCCGGTCGTCGTCTCCGGGCTGCCGAACATGACGCCGATCTTCTCCCGGATCTGGTTGATGAAGATGATGCAGGTCCGGGACTTGGCCGCGATGCCGGTCAGCTTGCGCAGCGCCTGGCTCATGAGCCGGGCGTGGAGGCCGACGAAGCTGTCCCCCATCTCGCCCTCGAGCTCGGCCCGGGGCACGAGGGCCGCGACCGAGTCGATGACGATGACGTCGAGGGCGTTGCTGCGGACGAGGGTCTCGCAGATGTCGAGGGCCTGCTCTCCGTTGTCGGGCTGGGCGACCAGGAGGTCCTCGAGCTGGACCCCGAGCTTGCGCGCGTAGGTCGGGTCGAGGGCGTGCTCGGCGTCGATGAAGGCCGCCATGCCCCCGGCCTTCTGGGCCTGGGCCACGACGTGGAGCGTCAGGGTCGTCTTGCCCGACGACTCCGGCCCGTAGACCTCGATGACCCGGCCGCGCGGCAGGCCGCGCCCGCCGAGGGCGATGTCGAGGGACAGGGACCCGGTCGAGATGCCCTCGATCGGGACGACGGTGTCGCCGCCGAGGCGCATGATCGCGCCCTTGCCGTAGCTGCGCTCGATCTGCTGGAGGGCCCCGTCGAGGGCGGGGTTCTGCTCTGCTTGCGGAGTGGATTGCTTCTTCGCCACGTGGATCGCTCCCTGATGGATTGCATGACCATCCCTGCCCGGCACGGCGCCGGGCACGATCCCCGCGGACTCCGGTCCTCACCCGGGAGGGACCGCCACCCTCCCTGGCTCGCGGGCGATCGCCCACCGGAGCCCTCGCGGGCTGCAGCCGGCCGGGATCATAGCAGCTGCCGGTCCGGGAATCGCCGCCCTGCCGCCGGGTTTCGCCGGCTCAGAACGACACGAACTGCAGGAACTCCTCGTAGCGCCCCTCGACGTGGCTGCGGGTCGCGTCCCCGAGCCGGTCGACGCCGAAGGCCTCGACCGTGAGGCTCGCCGTGACCGTGCCGTAGGCCATGGCCCGCTTGAGGTTGTGCAGGGTCACCCGGCCGTTGCCGGCGAGGAAGCCCATGAAGCCGCCGGCGAAGGAGTCCCCCGCGCCGGTCGGGTCGACGACCTCCGAGGTCGGGTAGGCCGGCAGGGCGAACTGGAAGAACTGGTGGAACAGGAAGCAGCCGTGCTCGCCCTTCTTGACCAGGATCAGCTTGGGCCCCATCGCGAGCAGGGCCTCGCCGGCGGAGATCAGGTTGTGCTCCCCCGTCAGCTGCCGGGCCTCCTCGTCGTTGAGGACGAGCCCGTCGACCCGCTTCAGGAGGGCCAGGAGGTCGTCCCGGGCGGTCTCGATCCACAGGTTCATCGTGTCGGCCAGGACGAACCGCGGCTTCTGGCACTGGTCGAGGGTCGCGGCCTGGATCGCCGGGTGCCCGTTGGCCAGGAACAGGAACGGCGAGTCGCGCCACTCGGCCGGGACCTTGGGGTCGAAGTTGCCGAAGGTGTTGAGCTCGGTGAACCGGGTCTCCCGCTGGTTCATGTCGGCCGAGTACTCGCCGCCCCAGCGGAACGTCTTGCCGGGGACGATCTGGAGCCCGTCGAGGGCGATGCCGTGCTTGCGGAACCGCTCGAGGTCCTCGGCCCGGAAGTCCTCGCCGACGACGCTGACGAGCCGCACCGGCGAGAAGTAGCTCGCCGCGAGGCAGAAGTAGGTCGAGGAGCCGCCGAGGCAGTCCTCGCGGTTCCCGTGCGGGGTCTGGATGGTGTCGTACGCGACGGATCCTACGACGAGCAGGCTCATGGTCCCTCTCTGCGGCTGCTGCGGGGTTCTGCGGGTGTGGCGGGGAGCTGGTCGGCGGCGAGTGTAGGCGGCCGGCGGGCCCCGATCGAGGCCGCGCCCGGGCTCAGGTGCGCTGCTTCTCGCGGGCCGAGAAGCTGGCCAGGACGTCGGGCCGGCCCATGCCGGACACCGTGCAGTTGGCGCAGACCTTGCGCAGCTCGAGCCGCCGGATCTGCCGGCGCAGCTCGGTGAACTGCGGGCCGGTCCAGATCTCGCGGAAGTCCTGGGTGCGGAAGTCCCCGAACGTCGAGAACTCGAACCAGTGGCCGCAGGGGAACACCGTGCCGTCGGGGTTGACGTGGATGTAGTACCACGGGAAGTAGCACATCCGGCGGTGCGCGTCCCGCCGCGAGACCGCGAGGTTGAACTCGCGGTTCTTGTGGTCGAGGAACTCGTTGATCGCGACGCCCCCCCCGCCCGGGCGACGATGGCTCGCCCCCGCCCTCCATCGAGGAGGCGACGTCGTCGCCGACCTCGAGGTCGGCGGGGAACGGGAGCGGGGCGGTCAGCGCCACGCCGAGCTCCGCGGCCACGCGCCGGCACTCGGCCAGGACCTCGTTGCTCAGCCGGGGCCGGTGGACGAGGCTCTGCCCCTCCATGCCCATCCCGCCGAGCACGCCCATGTGCACGAAGTTGAACTCGCGGACGCCGTAGCCGGCGTAGAACCGCAGGAACCCGGGCATCTCCTCGATGTTGTCCTTCATCAGGACGGCCGTGACCGACAGCCGCGGGACGTCGCTGCCGGTGTCCCGCCGGACGCGCGCGACGAGCTCGAGCTTGGACAGGAACTTGTCCCACTTCGCCGGGACGCGGATCTTCTCGAAGGTCTCCCGCGTGCAGCCGTCGGTCGAGATCGTCATGACCGGCATGCCGACCTCGATGACCTTGCGGATCAGCCGCTCGGTCAGCGACATGGCGTTGGTCGAGAAGTGGAAGTACGGGACGTCGTACTCGCGGCACAGCTCGAGGGCCCGCGGCAGCTCCGGCGCCATCGTCGGCTCGGCCGAGGACGAGAGGACGACGTCGTGGGCCAGGGGGAACACCTGCGCCGCGATCTTCTCGAGCAGCGGACGGTCCATGTCGTCCATCGACTCGACGAAGTCGGGGTGGGCGAAGTGGCACATGACGCACCGCAGCTGGCAGCGGTTGACCATGTCCAGCTTGACCCGGAGGAAGCGCTTGGTGCGGAGGCGGGGCATCGGGACAAGTCTATCCCTGTCCGCCGGGGGCCGCGGCGGATCCGGCCCCCGCCGGCGCCTCGGGCCGGTCCGGATCCTCCAGCGCCGCCGCGACCTGGGCCTCGGTCGGGCGGCCCTTCTCGAACGCCAGGAACACCGACCCGAGCAGGGACCAGAGCATCAGGTGGATGCGGTAGACGACCGAGAGCACGAGGGCCAGGGTCGGCATCAGCGAGGCCTGCGCGGCCGCGATGCGGATCGAGTAGTCGGTGAAGAGCTTCTGGTAGAGGTACTCGCCGACCCCCCAGCCCGCGGGCGCGATCGGCACGGCCGAGACGATGTTGATGACCGGGACGAGCACTAGGTAGCCGGTCAGCGGCAGGTCGATGCCCAGCGAGGCGCCGATCAGGGTCACGCCGATGACCCCGAGCGCGTGGTTGACGACCGAGGCCGCGAACCACAGCCCGATCCCCCGCATGTGCCCGCGATAGAAGTAGATCGCCTGGTCGACCTTCTTGAGCAGGCCCGACATCGGCAGCTTCTCGAGCAGGTGCTTGAGCCGGATGAGCTTGCGGACCCGCTTGGAGAAGAAGCACAGCGTCAGCAGGGCGAGGGCCCCGAAGCCGATGAAGATCAGGGTCCCGATCTCGCGGAAGTTCGCGAAGTCGAACAGCACGACGACCGCGGCGAGGAGGCCGAGCGCCAGCAGGCCGAGGACGCGGTCGACGAGGACCGAGAGGATCGGCCGGGTCTTCTCGCCCGCGAGGCGGGCGACCCACACGGCCTTGACGACGTCGCCGCCGGTCAGGCCGGGCACGACGTTGTTGAAGAAGATCCCGATCCAGGTCAGGCGGAAGGCCTGCAGCCGCCCCACGGGGATGCCGTTGACGCGGAGCAGCCACCACCAGCGGATCGACGAGAAGCTGGCGACGACGAAGTAGCACAGGGCCCCGAGCAGGAAGGTCCCGACCTCGATGGCCTTGACGACCGTCAGGAGGCCCGGCCGGACCTCGACGACGCGGTCGTCGACCTCGCCGGGCCGGACGATGACCTCGTCCTCCCGGCCCTCGGGCCGGAACCGCACCTCCTCCTGCTTCCAGTCGCCGAGGATCAGGCCCGGGACCGACCCGACCTCGACGAGCTTGTGCTCCGGCCCCCGGCGCTCCTTGGTCGTGATCCGGTCGGTCCACTCGACCTTGCCGAGCACGAACCAGACCAGCAGCCCGGCCACGATGAGCTTGAGGGCGTTGACGACGTGGCGGCGCAAGCGGGCCTCCTCAGCCGTCCTTGCCGGTCAGGTGGTCCTGCCACCACTGCCGCACCCAGTCGCTGCCGAGCTCGTCGGGCCGGCCGAGCAGGTGGGCGAGGCAGGCCGTGGCCAGGCTCCTGAGGCCGGGCTCGGGGTCCCACAGCGCGATGTCGTGGATGACCGTGAAGCTGTCCGGTCCCTCCCCGTGGTGCAGCGCCGCGGCCGCGGCGTCGAGGGACCAGCAGCACTGCAGGACCCGGCGGCGCACGGCGACGGAGGGGTCGACGAGGCGCAGCCCCGGCTCACGGGCCGCCAGCCGCGCCAGGACGTAGGGGTGGGTGCCCCTGCCGCCGAGGGCCCAGAGCCGGGCCACGGCCGTCTCGCGCACGTGCGCGTCGTCGTCGTCGAGGGCCCGCGAAAGCCCCTCGACGGCGGCCGTCTCGAGGCAGCGGAACAGGCGCTCGGCGATCGCGACCTTGAGCGCGCGATCGGCCGTCTCGCTGCGGCAGGCCTCGAGCACGAGCTGCAGCCGCAGCCGCTCCTGCCGCAGGTCGCCGGCCACGAGCAGGCTCAGGGCGTCGAGGGTCGTGAGGTAGGCCTCGCGGGCCTCCGGCGCGAGCCGCGTCTCCTCGCGCAAGCCCGGCCAGTACGGCCCGAGGTCCGCGTGCAGCCGCGTCGCGGCCTCGACGAAGCCCCGGCGCAGGCCGGGCACGAAGCCGCGGTGGTCGGGCCCGAGCGGCTCGCGGCGGATCAGGGCCACGACCCCCGCCAGCTCCTCGGTCGCGATCGCCCGGTTCAGCGGGCTGGTGTCGAGGTCGAGGACGAACAGCAGGCGGTACGTGACCTCGGACAGGCGGAACAGGTCGTTGCCGGCGTCCGCGGTCAGCGTGGCGAGGGCGTCCCGGACGAACTCGCCCTTGGCCGCGACCTCGTAGAACGCCCGCCCCTGGCCGAACATGGACTCGTAGAACCGGGCGACGTCCTCGCTGCCGAACGAGAACGTGGCCAGGGCCCAGTCCTTCATGACCGCGTCCTGCCCGTAGCTGGCCTCGACCGGCTCGACGAGGCGGTCCGGCTGGATCCCCGCGAGGCTGTCGAAGGCGTCCAGGGTGCCCTGGTAGCTCCAGCAGCCCGGCAGGAGCAGGCCCAGGACCAGGGTCGCCGCGGTTCTCTGGAGGGTCGGAATGGCTCGTCCTGGGTCGGGAAGCGGTTGCCAGCGAGCAGGTTAGGGGCGCCGGCGGGAGGACTCCAGCCGGAAACCGGGACGCCCGGGGGAGCGATCGGGGCGCCGGGCGGCCCTTGAGTGGGGCCCCGTTGAAGCGTATTCCATGTCCTCCGGGCGGGACGGGGCAGACCTGTCCTGCCCCCGCTCTTTGGACTGCAAGGGACGGCCGCCGCGGGCCCCATGGGGGCGATCCGGTATCGACCGGATGCTGTCGCGGCGTGTCCTGCGTGCCGAGGTTCCAGGTGGCCTCGTAAAACCCTGGGCAAACCTTGACGTGCCAACGACCACGTCGCCCTGGCCGCCTAGAGATAGCGCGAGCCCGAGCCCCTCGCCTCGCTCGCGGGTGAGGGTGCTCGTTACATAGCGAGCTGGCGCACGGCAGCCGCCCGGCCTGCCGCGCGCGAGACATCAGTCGGGCTGGCCGAAGCGGGATCCCGTCCTCGGGAGCCCGTCAGGCGAGATCCAGATCGAGGAACACGCACGTAGACGGGCTCGTCCGGGCATCACGGGACGGGGGTTCGACTCCCCCCGCCTCCACCACCGCCCGCGGCAGCCGTCCCCGCGGTCCGCTCGGGGGCCGGACGATGAAAATCCGATGAAGGGTCGGCTGCGTCCGCTGCGGCCTTCGCCGGCCTCGGGTCCTCGCCTAGCCTGCCGACCCGAGCGCCCGCCGCCCGACGATGGAAGACCTGCGCACCGACGGAACCGAGTCGACCGAGCCCGCGCCGCCCTCCGAGGCGGGCGGCGTCGACCTCAAGGACCCGGCGCTGTACCTCAACCGCGAGCTGAGCCAGCTCGCCTTCATCCGTCGCGTCCTGGCCATGGCGCAGGACGACCGGACGCCCCTGCTCGAGCGGCTGCGCTTCCTGTGCATCACGGGCTCGGTCCTCGACGAGTTCTTCGAGATCCGCGTCGCCGGCCTGCTGCAGCAGATCGACCACGGCAGCCAGGTCCGCGGGCCCGAGGGCCTCGAGCTCGTCGAGGTCCACCGCAGGATCGCCGAGCAGGCCAAGGAGCTCGTGCGGGGGCAGTACGCCCTCCTCAACGGCGAGCTGATCCCGCTGCTCGCGGCCGAGGGCATCTGCATCCTGCGGCGCGAGGACTGGACCCAGGCGCAGCGCGCCTGGCTGCACGACTACTTCGAGCGCGAGCTGCTGCCGATCCTGACGCCGCAGGGCCTCGACCCGGCCCACCCGTTCCCGAAGGTCGTCAACAAGAACCTCAACTTCATGATCCAGCTGGAGGGCAGCGACGGGTTCGGCCGCGAGGCCACCCACGCCGTCCTCCACGCCCCGCGCTCCCTCCCGCGCGTCGTCCAGCTCCCGGCCGAGGTCAGCGACCACCCGTACGACTTCGTGTTCCTGTCGTCGATCCTCCACGAGTTCGCCGACGAGCTGTTCCCGGGGCTCCGGATCGGGGGCTGCTACCAGTATCGGGTCACCCGCAACAGCGACCTCCTGTTCGACGAGGAGGAGTCCGAGGACCTGCGCCACGCCCTCGAGGGCGAGCTCCAGACCCGCAATTGGGGCGCGGCGGTCCGGCTCGAGGCGTCCGAGACGATGCCGCGCGAGCTGGCCGACTTCCTGCTGTCCAAGTTCGACCTCGACGACCTCGACTTCTACCTGGTCGACGGCCCGGTCAACCTCAGCCGGCTGGCGACGATCCCCGACCTCGTCCACCGCCCTGACCTCAAGTTCGCGCCGTTCCTGCCCGGCCTGCCCAAGGTCCTGCGCCAGGGCCGGGACCTGTTCGAGGTCCTCGGCCAGCAGGACGTCCTGCTCCACCACCCCTACCAGAGCTTCCGGCCGGTCGTCGAGTGGATCCAGCTCGCGGCGCGGGACCCGAAGGTCCTGATGATCAAGCAGACCCTGTACCGGACCGAGCGCGGCTCGCCCCTGGTCGAGGCGCTGATCCAGGCCGCGCGCAACGGCAAGGAGGTCACGGCCATCATCGAGCTCCGCGCCCGCTTCGACGAGCAGGCCAACATCGAGATGGCCCAGCGCCTGCAGGATGCCGGCGCGTACGTGTCGTACGGCGTCGTGGGCTACAAGTCGCACGCCAAGATGACCCTCGTCGTGCGCAAGGAGGGCGACCGGCTGCGCCGCTACGTCCACCTCGGGACCGGCAACTACCACTCCGGCAACGCGCGCCAGTACACCGACTTCGGCCTCCTGACCTGCGACCCGAAGCTGGCCGGGGACGTGCACAAGATCTTCCAGGAGCTGACGAGCCTCGGGAAGCCGCGCAAGCTCAAGCGCCTGCTGCAGTCCCCGTTCACGCTGCACGAGAGCCTGCTGAAGATGGTCAAGGGCGAGGTCGACAACGCCCGGGCCGGCCGGCGCGCGCGCATCCTGGCCAAGTGCAACGCCGTGACCGAGCCCCAGGTCATCCGGGCCCTGTACGAGGCCTCCCAGGCCGGGGTCGAGGTCCACCTGATCGTCCGCGGGATCTGCTGCCTCAGGCCCGGCGTCCCCGGCGTGTCGGACCGGATCCAGGTCCGCTCGATCGTCGGGCGCTTCCTCGAGCACCACCGCGTGTACTACTTCGAGAACGGCGGGGAGCCGAAGATCTGGCTGTCCTCGGCCGACCTCATGGACCGCAACCTGATCCGCCGCGTCGAGACCTGCTTCCCCGTCGAGGATCCCAAGCTGTTCCGACGGGTCCTCCGCGAGGGGCTCGAGGTCTTCCTCGAGGACGAGGAGATGGCCTGGGAGATGCGGCCGGACGGGACGTACGACCCGCTCCGCTCGGGCCCCGGCACCTCGGCCCAGCAGCGGCTGCTCGACAGGCTCGCCGAGTGAGCCACGCGGCCGGCACCGGGCTCCGGCGGTCCGGGCTCCGCCGCTACCTGACCCCAGGGGGCGATCGAGCTAGACTCTCCGGCCTGCCCGGATCAACTTGAGTCCATCGGAGCGTCCATGGCCCACCTGGTCGACGAGGTCTACGACATCGTCCTCTCCCGTGATCCCGATCAGACCGAATTCCACCAGGCGGTCTTCGAGGTCCTGCAGTCGCTGAAGCCGGTCATCGACAGCGAGCCGCGCTTCGGCGAGATCCTGCCGCGGCTCGTCGAGCCTGAGCGCGTGATCATGTTCCGCGTCCCGTGGGTCGACGACCGGGGCGCGACGCAGGTCAACCGCGGGTATCGCGTGCAGTTCAACTCCGCGATCGGCCCGTTCAAGGGCGGCCTGCGCTTCCATCCCTCGGTCACCCTGTCGATCATCAAGTTCCTGGCCTTCGAGCAGATCTTCAAGAACAGCCTCTCGGGCCTGACGATCGGCGCCGGCAAGGGCGGCTCCGACTTCGACCCCAAGGGCCGGAGCGACGCCGAGGTCATGCGCTTCTGCCAGTCGTTCATGACCGAGCTGGGCCACCACATCGGCGTCGACACCGACGTCCCGGCCGGGGACATCGGCGTCGGCGCGCGCGAGATCGGCTACCTGTTCGGCCAGTACAAGCGGCTCAAGAAGGCGTTCACGCCCGGCATCCTGACCGGCAAGGGCCTGTCCTACGGCGGCAGCCTCATGCGGCCGGAGGCGACGGGCTACGGCTGCGCGTACTTCGCCGAGGAGATGCTGCGCGACGTCGGCGACTCGCTCGAGGGCAAGAAGGTCACGGTCTCGGGCTCGGGCAACGTGGCCCAGTTCTGCGTCGAGAAGGCCAACCAGCTCGGGGCCAAGGTCCTGACGATGTCCGACTCGGACGGCTACGTGTACGACGAGAACGGCATCGACAACGAGAAGCTGAGCTTCGTCATGGAGCTCAAGAACGCCCAGCGGGGCCGCATCAGGGAGTACGTCGACCGCTACCGCGGCGCGGCCTACCATGAGCACCAGCGGCCCTGGGCCGTCCCCTGCGACTTCGCCTTCCCCTGCGCGACGCAGAACGAGATCGACCTCGACGACGCGAGGAAGCTGGTCGAGAACGGCTGCAAGGGGGTCTCCGAGGGCGCCAACATGCCCTCGAGCCCCGAGGCCATCGAGTGGTTCATGGAGCACAAGGTCCTGTTCGGCCCGGCCAAGGCCGCCAACGCCGGCGGCGTCGCGACCTCGGCCCTCGAGATGAGCCAGAACTCGCAGCGGATCAGCTGGACCCGGGAGGACGTCGACTCGCGGCTCCGGCAGATCATGACCAACATCTTCCAGAGCTCGTCGAAGGCCGCCGAGCGCGTCGGCAAGGCCGGCAACCTCATCGTCGGCGCCAACATCGCCGGCTTCCTCAAGGTCGCCGAGGCGATGCTCGACCAGGGCGTCGTCTGACGCCGCCCGGCTCAGGCCTCTCCGTCGGCGAAGCGTCGCAGCTCGCCGCGGAGGCGGTCGAGCTCACCCAGCAGCCGCGCCTGCACGTCGCCGAGGCCCGTGGCCCGGCCGGCCTTGCCGGCCTCCTCGAGCTCGTAGGCGAGGACCCGCGCCGGCTCGTAGCCGAACTGGGCCACCGAGCCCTTGAGCTTGTGGGCCGCGCGGTCGAGCCGCGCCGGGTCGCCGGCGTCGAGGGCCTCGCCGAGGTCCTCGACCTGGTCGTCGACGTACTCGAGGAACAGCTCGACGATCTCGAGCAGGATCTCCTCGTCCCCGCCCATGTCTTCCAGCAGGGTCGGCCAGTCGATCAGGGCTCCGGTGCGGGGTTCTGCGGGTTCCACGATGGTACTGCTCCTCGTTCCGACGATTCCCTGCTTCCATCGGCGCTCCCGGGCGGCATCCTTTAGGCCCCAAGGCCGTTGCTGGACGGGGCTTGGGTCCTCTCCCCACGGAAACGCCGGGTGCCCGCATGAGCGCCGACGACCTGATCCGGGCCCTCGCCCCGCTGTTCGAGACGCTGCCCACCCTCGACCTCGCGGACCCCGCGGCCGCCGGCCTGAGCCTGGCCGAGCGGCACCCCCTGGCCTCGCTCGCCGAGGTCCGGCGCCTCGTCGAGGCCGGCCGTGACGAGGGCTGGCTGCTGCCCAAGGAGGCCGGCGGCATCCGCTTCGGCCGGCTCGTCAAGGACCACGAGGGCTGGTCGGTCGACGCCGTCGAGATGGACCGCCCGGGCCCCCGGCACCGCCACCCCCTGGGTGAGGTCGACCTGTGCTTCGCGACCGACGGCGCGCCCGACTTCGACGGCAACGCCGAGGGCTGGACGGTCTACCCCCCGGACTCCACCCACGTGCCGACGGTGTCCGGCGGGACGATGCTGATCCTGTACTTCCTGCCGCAGGGCCGGATCGAGTTCCTCGGTGGCTGAACGATGCCGCCCCTCGCGCTGCTCGGCGGCGACGCGCTGATCGCCTCGCCGAGCCCGATCCTCACGCTGGCCATCGTGCTCGTCGTCGGGCTCGGGGCCGGGCGCCT
>JAWKUM010000021.1:0-74314 GCA_041398545.1 Planctomycetota bacterium
GCCGACGCGCGCTGGTTCGCCGAGGTCCTGGGCGGCGGGCTCCGGCTCACGGAGGCGCAGCTCGCGCGCGAGCGCCAGCGGGTCCTCGGCGAGGTCCGCAACATGACCGGCTTCCTGCCCGGGGGGGTGCTCCAGTGGCAGGCCCGCGAGCGGATGCTCGACGGGCCCGCCGGCCGGACCGGGATCGGCGTCGCCGCACAGCTCGGGCGGGTGACCCTCGACGAGCTCCGGTCCACGGTCGCGGCCACGCACCACGCCGGCAACGTCCTCGTCGTCGCCGTCGGGAGGGTCCACCCGGAGCGGGACCTGCCGTTCTGGACGGAGCTCCTCGGCGGCCTCGAGGCCCGTGAGACCCCCGAGCCGGTCGCCTGGGAGCGGCCCGCGGACCTCGCCGACGAGGCCCCGCACCCCAACGTGGGGGCGGTGTTCGGGAGCCTGGCCTTCCGCGCGCCCGGCGCGCGGGACCCCGACCTGCCGGCCTTCCTCGTGGCCGCCTCCCTGGTCCTGCAGCGGGCCCAGGTGGACCGCAAGCCGCGGGGGGCCCAGCTCGAGGCCCAGTTCTTCCCGGCCAGCTATGCCTTCCTCGAGGCGCCCGAGCTGTTCCTGCTCAACCTGCGCGGCGAGGACGGTCAGGAGGCCGCCGCCGTCCGCGAGGACCTCGAGGGCTGGCTCGGCCGGCTGCGGGCGCGCAACCTCGCCGAGCCGCTCCTGGCCATGCCCAAGCACAGCCTCGTCTGGTTCTTCCTGCCGCCCGAGCTCGATCGGGCCGGGCGCCGGGCCTTCTCGGCCAACCCCCGCGAGCTCTACCGCCTGGGCCTGAGCCGGGGCACATCCCTGGTCCGTGGGCTCCCGGCCGACCTGGCGGCGCGGATCCAGGCCGTCGGCCCCGAGGCGGTGAAGGCCGCCCTCGAGCGCTGGTTCGCCGCTGACAAGGGGCGCTTCGTGGCCCTCGTACCCGGGCGACCGGACAAGGGCCGCTGATCCGGAACGGACCCCCGGAAGGCTGACGGAGCGACCGATGGGGCACGGATCCGATAATGCCGTCATGCAGCCGAGCGGGGACGAGCGCCTGGAGCGGGCCCTGGACAAGGCCCTGCGGGACCAGAAGGTCCACGTCGCGTTCCGCGACTGGATCCGGCGCCTCGTGTTCGAGCAGGGCGACGACTGGCGCGTCTGCTGCGGCAACAACTGCATGCCCTGCGTGCTGCCGATGGCCCGCGCCGTCGACCAGGTCCGCGCCGAGATCGGCTGGGAGGCGGAGGAGGCGGGGCACGCCGGCTGAGGCCGCGGCGTCGCCGTGGGGGCTCAGCGCGCCAGGGTCGCGAGGAGGTCGCGGGCGAAGACGCCCGCCATGGCCTTGCGGTAGCTCGGCGGAAACGGGACGTTGCGGTAGGCGTTGACGGTCCGGACGAGCTTGCGGTCGAGCTCCTCGCCGAGCCCGGCGTCGATCGTCCGCCCGCCGAGGCCCAGGTCGCCGTAGTACAGCGGCACGGCCTCGGAGCCCGTCACGGCCAGCTCGAGCCGCGCGACCTTGCCGCCGGCGGCCTCGAGGCCCATCGCGACGCCCATGACCGGGTACTCGATCGTGTCGCGGACGCGGAGCTTGCGGTAGCCGGTGCGGAGGCCGCGGGCCGCGTCGGGGAACGACACGGCCGTCAGCAGCTCCTCGGGCCGCTTGTGGAAGCGCGTGATGCCGTCGAAGGCCCAGAAGTCCCGCGCGCGGACGGCGCGCTCGCCGTCGGGGCCGGCGAGGTGGAGGGTCGCGTCGAGGACCAGGACCATCGGCGCCATGTCGCCCGAGTAGGTCGCGTAGCAGATCTCCTCCTGCGGCACGACGAGGCAGACGTCGCCCTCGGCCTTGAGGCAGTTGCCCTTGGCGTCGCGCCAGAACCCGCTCTGGTTGAAGTAGAAGCAGCGGGTGTCGAGCAGCAGGTTGCCGCCCAGCGTGCCGAGGTTGCGCAGCGGCGGCGAGCTGACCTGGCGCGCGGCCTCGACGAGGCCGGGCCAGTGCTCGGCCAGGACCGGGTCGCGGGCGATGTCGGCGATCGTCGCGCGGGCGCCGATGCGGTCGGCGCGGACCTCGTCGAGGCCCTCGCACAGCGCCAGGGACACGACGTGGGGCTTGGCGTTGAGCCGGTTCTTGTAGTTGGGCAGCACGTCGGTGCCGCCGGCCATGTAGTCGAAGGCCTCGCCGGCGTCCCGCAGGCCGCGTGCCGTGGCGATCAGCTCGTCGAGGGTCCGCGGCTGGTGCAGCTCGAAGGTCGGCAGGATCATCGGCGTCCTCGGTGGGGGCTCAGGACCGCGCCTCGGCCCGGCGCTTGCGCGACAGGGCCCGGAACACGCGGTCGGCCGTGATCGGCAGGTCGTAGAAGCGCACGCCGACGGCGTCGTACAGGGCGTTGGCGACCGCGGGCAGGATCGGCAGGAGCGGGCCCTCGCCGCACTCCTTGGCGCCGTAGGGGCCCTCCGGGTCGATCGTCTCGACGAGGATCGGGTGGATCCGCGGGGTCTCGGTCGGCGACAGCGTCCGGTAGTCGAGCAGGTTGGGGTTGAGGACCGCGGCGCCGTTGTAGTCGAAGGACTCGCACAGCACCTGGCCGAGCCCCATGTGCACCGAGCCCTCGATCTGGGCCTCGACGGCCAGGGGGTTGAGGGCCCGGCCGCAGTCGTGGGCGGCCCAGACGTCGTGGATGACCGGCTTGCAGGTCAGGGGGTCGACGCTGAGCTCGACGACGAAGGCCTGGAAGCTGTAGGTCGGCGACAGGCCGGCCGCGGCGCCCTTGTGCTTGCCGCCCATCGGCGGGCTCTGGTACGAGCCGCTGGCCTGGAGGGCGCCGACGTCGCGCATCGCGCGCTTGAGGGCGTCGAGCCAGGGCACGCGGATCTCGGGCATCGTCGCGTTGACGACCTGCTCGTCCTCCATGACGAAGAACTCGGCCGGGTAGCCGGTCAGGTCGGCCGCGGCCTCGACGAGGCGCTGGCGGACCGCCTCGGCCGCCTTGCGGGCGGCGTTGCCGGCCATGAAGGTCACGCGGGAGCTGTAGCTGCCGAGGTCGAGGGTGGCCGTGTCGGTGTCCTCGCTGAACA
Source organism: Planctomycetota bacterium (assembly GCA_041398545.1). Taxonomy (GTDB): domain Bacteria; phylum Planctomycetota; class UBA1135; order UBA1135; genus JAWKUM01. Next base: position 3,088 of record JAWKUM010000021.1, read on the forward strand.
CGCGGCAGTAGTGGAGCGGCAGGCCGAGCACGTCGGCGACGATCTGGGCCAGCATCGTGTCCGAGCCCTGGCCGATCTCGGCCGCGAGCGAGTGGATCGTCACGCCGCCGTCGATGTCGACCTTGAGGTGGACCGTCGACTGGGGGATGCCGTCCCAGTGGATCGGCAGGGCCGAGCCGGAGATGTAGAAGCCCCCGGCGATGCCGATGCCGCGCCCCTCGGGCAGCTTGCCCCACTTGTCGCGCCAGCCGGAGGCGTCGCGCGCGGCCTCGACGCACTGGCGGATGCCCGAGGTCGTGATCCGGAACTCGTTGATCGTCTTGCTGTGGGGGTCGAGCGCGTTGCGGATCCGGAACTCGCAGGGGTCCTCGCCGAGCTCGCGGCAGGCCTCGTCGAGCAGGACCTCGTACGCGTAGCGCGTGTTGACGGCGCCGTGGCCGCGCATGGCCCCGCAGGGCGGCTTGTTGCTGTAGACGCGGCGGCCGCGGTAGCGGAAGGCCGGGAGCTTGTACGGGCCGTTGGCCAGGACGCCGTTGTAGTACGTCGTGACGACGCCGAAGCTGCCCCAGGCGCCCCCGTCGATCAGGGCGTCGACGTCGAGGGCCGAGATGCGGTGGTCGTCGTCGATGGCGAGGGCGACCTCGATGCGCGACGGGTGCCGGCCGTGGTTGTTGTAGAACACCTCCTCGCGGTCGAAGAGGACGCGCACCGGCCGCTTGCACTTGCGCGAGAGGAGCGCCGCGACCATCTCGTGGGGGAACGGGTCGGACTTGCCGCCGAAGCCCCCGCCGACGGTCGGCCGGATCACGCGGACCCGGTGCATCGGCATCTCCATGACCTTGGCCAGGGCCCGCTGGACGTAGTGGGGGACCTGCTGGGCCGACCACAGCGTCAGGCGCTCGTCGGCGTTGTACCACGCGAGGCACACGATCGGCTCGGTGAACGCGTGGGTCACGCCGATCATCTTGAAGACCTGCCGCTTGGACCACCGGGCCCCCGCGAAGGCCTCGTCCACCGGGCCGAAGCACTGCTCGACCTGCTTGTGGATGTTGGTCCCCTTGACGGTCCGGGCGTGCAGGCGCAGGTCCTCGGGCACCTCCTCGAGGCTGTCCTCCATCGCGAGGAAGGCGCGCAGCGGCTCGTACTCGACGCGGATCCGGGCCAGGGCCTCGAGCGCCGTGGCCTCGTCGTCGGCCGCGACCGCGGCGACGCCCTCGCCGACGTACAGGACCTTGTCCACCGCCAGCGCCGTCTCGTCCTGGCTGACCGGCAGGACGCCGAACGGGATCGGCGCGTCGCGGCCCACGAGGACGGCGTGGACCCCCGGCATCGCCTCGGCCGCGGAGGTGTCGATCGACACGATCCGGGCGTGGGCGTGGGGGGAGCGCAGGATCTTGCCGACGAGCTCGTTGGGCAGCCGGATGTCGTCGCAGTAGGTCGCCTGCCCGGCGGCCTTGCGCCAGGCGTCGACCAGCGGCAGGCGACGGCCGATCAGCCCGTGCCGCTGCCGGGGCAGGTCGTGGGGGTGGGCCGGGGACTCGTGGTCGCTCACGACAGCACCTCCTCGCGGTCCCCGCCGCGCATGACGGCGGCGGCGTCGAGGACGGCCTCGACGATCTTCTTGTACCCGGTGCAGCGGCAGAGGTTGCCGGCCAGCGCCTCCCGCACCCGGCCCTCGTCGGGGTCGGGCTCCTCGTCGAGGAGCGCCTTGGCGGTCACGATGAAGCCGGGCGAGCAGAACCCGCACTGCGACCCGCCGTGCTCGGCCCAGGCCCGCTGGAGGGGGTGCAGGCCCCGGCCGTCGGCCGGGTCGGCGAGGCCCTCGATCGTCGTGACCTCGCGGCCCACGCAGTCGAAGGCCAGGACGAGGCAGGACATGACCGGCCGCCCGTCGAGGAGGACGTTGCAGCAGCCGCAGGTCCCCATGTCGCAGCCGCGCTTGGTCCCGACGAGGTTGAGGTCGTTGCGCAGGACGTCGAGCAGGAGGGCGCTGGGGACGGCGCCGACCTCGTGCTCGCTGCCGTTGATCCGCAGCTTGAGGACTCGCTTGCCGGTCATGGTCTGTGCGTCTGGGGGGCTGGGTGCGGGGCCTCGGGCGCCCGCCACGGCGCGGGCGTCGCACGGCCCGGCCGCCGGATCCGGGGGGAGATCATAGCGCGACCCCGAACTCCGACCGAAGGATCTCGCGGAGCTCGTAGAAGTCGCCGACGACGAAGTCGGGCTCGGTCTCGCCCTTCTCGCGGATGTGCCGGCCCGACCGGCGGTTGAAGACCGTGATCATCCCGAGGCTGTTGCAGGGGTCGACGTCGTGGCGGGGATTGTCGCCGACGTACATCGTCTTGTCGGCGTCGAGCCCGAGCCGGTCGAGGACGCTCTGGTAGAGCTTGGGGTTGGGCTTGCTGATGCCGATCTGCTCGGTGATGAAGATGGCCTGGGGGGAGAGGAAGGCGTAGATGTGCAGGCGCAGGAGCTTCTCGGCCTGCTTCTTGGACAGCCCGGCCGAGATGATGCCGCGGATCAGGTCGGTCTTGGACAGGGCCTCGAGCACCTCGTAGACGTCGTCGTAGACCCTGAGGTCGCGGAACTTGGTGTCGTGGTAGGCCATCATCCCCGAGGCGATGATGACGTCCGCGTTGACGCCGTCGAGCGAGCGGGCCGGCAGCCGCGCCAGCAGCTTGTCGAAGTGCTTGTCGTAGTTGGCCGAGAACTCCTGGATGACCTCGTGGAGCTCGCGCAGCAGGAGCTCCCGGTCGGCCTTGAGGCCGTGGGTCAGCATCGCGTCGACCGCGTTCCGGCGCGCCTTCTCGGCGAAGACGGACGTCGAGAACAGCGTGTCGTCGATGTCGAAGAAGATGGCTTGGAGCTGCCTGGCCATGGTGGTTCCGCCCGCGGACGGAGGAGGATTCTAACGGATGCCGGGCCCCGGTCCCCGTACGCGGAGACGACCGGCGCCCGGGCTCCGGGTCGTCGGTCGTCGCGGCGGCGGCGCGCCGTCGCCCACGGCCGGGCCGGGGGCGGGGGGCCGCGCGTGGCGCGGGTCCGTCAGCGGGTCCCGAGCGTGCCGAGGTTCCAGCGCGCCCACTGCGCCTCGCGCTGCTTCATGACCTCGCGCACGTTGAAGATCGAGGCCTTGACCATGACCATCAGGCTGCGGTTCTCGTCGACCACGCCCTCCTGCTTGAACAGGAAGCTGATCAGCGGCAGGTCGGCGAGCCACGGCACCTCGGCCCGGCGCTCGCGGTTGAGGACGCGGTTGAGCCCGCCGATCAGGACGGTGCCGCCGTCGGGGACCTTGACGCTCGTCCCGGTGCTGCTGACGGTCATCTGCGGGAACTGGATCGTGACCGGCAGCGTCGTGCCCGACAGCGACGTCGTGAACGTCGGGATCGGGCGGACGAGCTCGGCGACGGTCGGCTGCAGCTCGAGGGTGATGTACTTGCGGTCGTAGGAGATCGTCGGCTGGACGTCGAGGACGACGCCGTCCTGGATGACGTTGACCTCGGGGTCGGCGATGAAGGCCGCCTGGGCGACCTCGACGCTGAAGTCCTGGACGAAGGCCGTCTGCTCGATGACCGAGACGTTGGCGCGCTGGCCGTTGAGGACGGTCAGGAGCTGGCTGTCGACGACCTGGACGTCCTGGCTCTTGGTCACGGCGCGCAGGAGGAGGTTGAACTCGGTGTCGTCGAGGAGGGTCAGGCCGAGGGTGCCGCCGCCGCGCGTGGTCAGGATCTCGCCCAGGGCGGAGCTGAAGTAGTTCTCGGTCCGGCCGCGGAAGTCGCCGTCGAGGCCGTCGTCGTAGAAGAAGCCGGCGACCGGCGAGGCCGAGGGGCTCTGCGTGCCGTTGTTGTCGAGGCCGCGCGAGGCGTTGTCCGGCGGGCCGTTGCTGATGTCGTCGAGCTGGGCCTCGGTGCCCTTGGCGTTGGCGCCGCCCAGGCCGCGCCAGTCGACGCCGATCTCCTCGAGGAAGTTGCGGTTGACGCGGAGGAACTTGGACTCGATCGAGACGAGGCTCGTCGAGAACTTGCGCAGGTCGTCGAGGAAGACCGCGATCTGCTCCTGCACCTCGGGCGTGTGCTGGACGATCAGGTTGGTCTCGGTGGCCTCCATCTGGACGCCCTCGGCGTCCCACGACGTCGGCGCGACGTGCTTGCGGACGAGCTCGTCGAGCTGGCTCGGGTCGACGAAGGTGACGGGGTCCTCCTCCTCGCCGCCGGCGCGGGGCTCGCCCTCCTCGTCGCCGCCCGGCCGCGGGATGTCGCGGATGATCGGGCCGGTGAAGTTGGTGATCTGGGCGGTCAGGTCCTTGATCGGGTGGACGCGGAGGACGGGCTTGCCGAGCGACTTCTGCCGCGTCGTCAGGATGATCGTCCCCTCACGGATCATGTAGGCCAGCTCGCGCGAGGTGCGGTCGACCAGGATGTTGAGGAAGTTGCGCAGCGGCAGCGCGCTGTTGAGCGTCAGGGCCGGCGTGATCGAGTAGCCGTTGTCCTCGATCGACTGGCGGGCCTCGGGCGAGACGAGGACGTTGACGCCGGTCGTCGAGTTGACCTGGTCGATGACCTCGATGTAGCTCGTGCCGTCCTCGAAGCTCATCCCGGCGGGGAGCTGGGTCGTGCGCAGCAGGGCCTCGAGGGCGAGGGTCGTCTCGTCCTTCATGACGGCCTTGCCCTCGGCCGAGTCGCTGCGCAGGGCGCTGATCTTGAGCCAGTAGTCCGCCGACGGCCCGGTCAGGACGTCCGTGTAGGGCGTCTTCTGCTCCTGCAGCTCGGTCAGGTAGAGGTTGAACTCGCGCGTCTTCTCGGCCAGGTAGCGGTCCTTGACGACGTCGCGCAGGGCCTTGTCGGCCGCGTTCTGGAGCTGGCGGGCGACCTCGTTGAGCGGCTGGAGGCGCAGGGCCTCCTCGGCGTACTCGACGGCCTTGTCGAACTGCCGCGTCTCGAAGCTCCGCGTGCCCTTGGCCAGGAGGTCGTTGACCTGGCGGTTGACGCGCTCCTCGGCCTCACGCTGCTGCTCCCGCAGGCGGAGCCAGGCGGCGTGCTCCTCGCGCTCCTGCTGCTCCCGCAGGGCCTGGTCGCGCTCGCCGCGGTAGGACGCCAGGAGGTTGCGCGCCTCGCCGTCGAGGCCCTCCCAGTCGATGTTGGCGCCGACCTCGAGCCGGATCTCGACCTTCTTGAGCAGGTCGATGGCCTTGTCGAAGTCCTCCTTCTCGCGCGCGTCGCGGGCCTCCCCGATCAGCCTGCGGACGTCCGCCTTCTCCTTCTGGATGCGGACCTGCTGCAGCTGGATCATGTAGTCCCGGTAGCTGGTCAGGTCGCCCTGGCGCTCGCCGAGCTGGCGCAGGACCTCGTTGTAGAGCTTGCGCAGGTCCGGGTCGTCCTGGTCGATCTCGAAGGCGCGGAGCAGCGTGGCCTTGGCGTCCTCGTAGCGGAGGTCCGCCATGAGGTTCTGCGCCTGGGTCTTGTACTGCTGGATGAGGAGGTTGCGCCGCTGGGCCTCGAGGGTGCCCTGCGCCTGGCCCGGCATCGCGCCGGTCTCGTCCTGCATGCCGCCGGTCGACTCCATCGACTCCGTACCGGAACCACCGGTCGCGCCGTCCTTGGCGCTGGAGCAGGAGAAGGCGAGCAAGGAGATGCCGACGAGCGAACCCTGGAGAAGACGGGAGAGTTCGAAGGTCATTGGCTGGCCTGTATTGCGAGCGGTCGAGAGGCGGGGGCCTCGGTCCGTGGTCCCGTCAGCCCGGGGCAGGGAGGGACGGCGTCGACGTGGAGCGTGGTCGATGCGATCTGGCGGAACGCGCCTTCCGAGGGGCGGGGCGCCCACGGAAGGGCGATCACGGTAGCAAGGGAACCCCTTGGGGGAAAGGGCTTTCTGACCGCTCAGCGGCCCCGCCAGGGGCCCGTTTTGGCGAAGGTCACGGTCTCGAAGCCGGCGTGCCGGACGAGGTCGATCGTCCGGGTCACGTCCCCGTAGGTGACCCCCTGGTTCCAGTGCAGGGTCACGATCCGCGGGCCCTGCCGCCCGGTCTCCAGGTCCGGGACCCGGACCCTGGCCTCGCCCTGCAGGGCGGCCAGGAGGGCCTTGGGGTCCTGGTAGGGACCGGGCCCAGCCGCCAGCCCAGCTCGTGTCCGACGAGGTCGAAGCGGCCCCCGTGGGGGTCCGTCCGCTCGGTGCCCCGGGCCAGGCAGCGGACCTCGAGGTCGACCTTGTCGATGGGCACGGCGGCCGAGTGGTGGGGACCCAGGTCCTTGGGCAGGTTGGCCTGGAGCTTGCCCTCGAGGGTCTTGAACTCGAGGCAGAGGAAGAAGATCAGGAGCAGGAACGTGACGTCGATCATCGGCGTCATGTCGAGGTCGACGCCGGCCTCGGACCGGCGCCTGTCTGGCTTGCGCATCGGGACCTCCTGGTACGCGACCGGGGGGAGCCGCTCGGCTCCCCCCGGTCTGCGTCCAACGGGCCCGTGGACCCGCCGGTTCGGTGGTGGTCCCGGCCTACTTGGCCGCGCGGCCGAACTTGCGGGTGCCGCTGCCGCCGCCGAAGGTGATCGTGTCGAAGCCCGCGTACTTGGCGATGTCGATGACCCAGGTCACGTCGCCGTAGGTCACGCCGATGCCGGTCTTGATCGTGATCGGCCGGGGCTCCTTCTTCTGGGTGTCCTTGTTGTACTGCAGGACCCTGGCCTCCTCCTTGAGCTTGTTGTGGAAGGCCTCCTTGTCGGTGAAGGGCAGCGGGCCGATCCAGTACTTGCAGGTGTGGCCGACCAGGTTGAAGCGGGTGTGGTGGATGTCCCACTTCTCCTCGCCCCAGGCGGTGTTCTCGATCCGGAGGTCGAGCTTCTCCATCGGCTCGGCGGCCGAGGTGTTGACGCCGACGTCCTTGGGCAGGTTGGCGGCGAGCTTGCCCTCGAGGGTCTTGAACTCGAGGCAGAGGAAGAAGATCAGGAGGAGGAACGTGACGTCGATCATCGGCGTCATGTCCATCTCGGTGTCGGCGAGCTCCCCGCGCTTCTTCTTGCGCTCCTTCTTCGGGCCCTCCTTCTGGTCCTTGGGGACCTCCATGAGGGGCTTCAGCGGCTTCTTCTGCTCTTCGGCCATGTCCGGCTCCTGCCGCGCCCGGGGGGCGCGATGCGGTCCTCAGTTCTTGGCGGGGATGAAGTCGGCGGCGGTCTTGCCGTCCTTGCGCTCACCCAGGGCCAGCTCGATCTTCCAGATCATCACGGACTCGTGGCCGCACTTCTCCATGATCTTGGCCACGTGGTGCATCTCGGTCCACTCGTCGGCCCGGATGAGCATGGGGTCGTACGGGATGCTCTTCTTCACGACCGGGTCCATCTCGTGCTTCATCTTGCTCGCGAAGTCGCGCAGCAGGACCTCGAGGCTGCCCCAGTCGTTGGGCTTGTCGGGGTCGAAGTAGTCGCGCTGCTTGTAGACGATCCGGCCGTTCTGGTGGACGTTGAGGATCGGGCGCCAGCCCGGGGGCGGCTCGTCGGGCACCGCGAAGTCGGCCTTGGGCAGGACGAGGAGTTCGAGGTCCTGGTTCTGCAGGTCGATGATCAGGAAGAAGAAGATGATCAGCTGGAAGACGCAGTCGATCATCGGCGTCATGTCCATCTTGACGATCGTCGGATCCGTCGACCTCTTGCGCTTTGCCATGCTCGCTCTACCGGGATTCGGGCCTCGGGCCCTGGATGCAGGTTCGGCCGCGCCCCCGGCCGGGGCGCGGCCCTGACGGGATCAGGCGTTCTTCGGGCGGAAGCGCTCGAAGAGCTCCTCGACGATGGCGCCGACCTCGAGGGACAGCATCGTCACGCGGTTCTTGAAGAACACGAAGCAGGCCGTGACCGGGATGGCGACGGTGAGGCCGAGGAGGGTCGTCACGAGGGCGCCCTTGATACCTGCGGCAAGGTCGTTCGGCTTGACCGACGGCTTGACCGCGATCTCACCGAAGGTCGTGATCATACCGTTGACGGTGCCGAGCAGACCCATCATGGGGGCCACGGCGGCGATCAGGCTGAGCCACCCGATCTTGGAGTTGAGCTGGATGTCCCGCTCCTCGTGGAGCTCGTCGTAGGACAGCTGGATCGTCTCGAACGAGTGCCCCAGCTTGGACAGGCCGGCGCCGACGATGTCGGTCAGGTAGCAGGGCTCGGCCTCGCAGACCTCGACCGCCTCCTGCCACTTCTCCTCGTCGAGCAGGGCCTCGATCTCGTCGATCAGGTGCGGCGGCGCGAGCTTCTCGCGCTTGACCGTCATGAAGCTCTCGATCGCGAGGGCGACGGCCAGGACCGAGAGGGCGACGATCAGCCAGCCGATGAGGCCGGCGTTCTCGATGACGTCGGTCATGAAGCTGGGCTTCTCGATCGTCTGGGCCTCCTGTGCCGTCAGCTGGGCGGGCAGGAGGGTCAGGGCGGCGAGGGCCAGGGCGGAATTGCTGAGGAGTCGATTCATCGGTTCTCCGACTGCTGAGAGGGGGAGGGGTCGCGCCCTCCCCGGTTACCTGGGGGTCGGACCACGGTGGATCCGGTGTGCCATCGTTGCCTTGGCGGCAGTTGGGCCGGCAGGGGCGAGCCGGGAAGCGAAACAGTTTGCCGGTCCCGACCGCTCCGGGGAAGGGCCTGCCCGGAGGGATTCGGGGACGACCGCCCTCAACGGGCGGCCGTCGGCCGAGTTCAGTGGGGGGGGCCGCGCGGGCCCCCGGACCTACTGGAGCTCCTTCTGGGCGTAGGCCGCCCAGCGGTTGCCCGGGTACGACTGGACGACCAGCTCGAAGTAGCGCCGGGCGCGGCGGGCGCCGTCGGGCTCGTGGTCGCCGAGGGCCAGGAGGCAGCGGCCGAGGTAGTAGAGGGCCTTGACCGAGCTGTCGCCGTCGAGGACGTCGGTGGCCGAGACCCGGGCCAGGCCCTCCTGGGCCGCGCGGAGCTTGTCGAGGTCCTTGCTCGCGGCGCCGACCTCGCAGAGCGCGGCCGAGCGCCCGCAGACCGCGGCGTTGCGCAGGTCGGCGTCGTTGGAGGCCTTCATCTCGAGGCCCTGGAAGTAGCGCAGGGCCTCGTCCGCGTGGCCGTCCTCCATGAACGTCTCGCCGACCCCGACCTCGGCCGCGACGGCCAGGCGGGCGGCCTCGATGTCGCTCGACAGGTCCATGGCGCGCAGCGTCGCGGCGGCGCCCTGGTAGGCCTCGCGGGCCTTCTGGAACTCCTTGGCCCGGACCTGGGCTTCGGCGATGCCGAAGCGCGCGCGGGCGATCCAGACCTGCTTGAGGTTCTTGGTGCGGGCGAGGTCCTCGAGGGCCTGGAACGCGGCCAGCGCCTTGGCGCCCTCGCCGGCCAGCAGCAGCGCCTGGCCGTGGAGGCGGTGGGCCTCGGGCGCCTGGCGGTGCTCGGCGTTGGCGGCGAGCCAGGTCGCGGCCGCCTGGGCCGCGATCGAGGCCTGGGTCGGGTCCTGGGCGGCCGCCGCGACGAGCGTCTTGACGGCCCTGAAGCCGGCGTGGGCGCCGAGGGCCGGGCGGTCGGCGCCGCTCGCGGCGTCCTGGAACAGGTTGGCGGCCGTGGCCAGGTCGCCGCGCTCGAGGGCCGCGACCCCGCGGAGGTAGGAGTCGGGCGCCGGCGTGTACTCGACGTCGAGGACGTCGGCGTACGGCATGCTCTCCTCCTTGCCGCCCTTCTTGTACTTGACCTCGGTCAGGGTCTCGGACAGCACCTCGACGCGGCGCAGGATCTTGCCGTCGGCGGTCGTGATGCGGTCGTCGGGGGCCGCCTTGTCCTGGGCCGGGAGGCCCGCGGGGAGCAGGGCGACGCCGAGCAGGAGGGCGAGGGGCGCGAGGCCGGTCTTGTGCGTGCGCGACATCGAGGGACTCCGGACGGGAGGACGGGTCGGGGCGGGGACGGGACGGTCGTCGTGGCGGGTCATGGTCGTGGTCCTCCCGCTCATCGGTTGCGCAGCTCGAAGAGGCGGTGCAGCTGCTCGCCGTCCTTGCCGAGCTTCTTGAGGGTGCCGAAGTCGTCGACCGACTTGGCGTTGTTGTAGAGCGTGTCCGCGAAGCGCTTGTAGTCCGAGTTGCCCTTGCTCGCCTGCTTGAGGGCGTAGTCCATGCACTCGAAGTAGAAGCGGTACCACTCGAGCGAGTACTGCTCGTACTTGGCGATCACGAACTTGCGGTACTCGACCCACATGAGCTCGTAGGCGGTCTTGTAGTCGTCGCCCTCGCCGCGGCCGGGGACGATCTCGAGCCGGAAGCGGCGGTCGATCTCGCACCAGCCGCCCAGGGTCCGGGCCTTGAGCCGGATGAGGTCGTACTTGAGCTCGCCCTTGGCCAGCGGCAGGGCCTTCTCGATGAGCTCGAGGGCGCGGGCGAACTGGTGCTTGCGGACGAGGATGTCGGCCAGCTCCGGGCTCGCGTACTTGTCGAGGGTGAGCCGCTCGTTGGCGCGCTTGGTGTCCTTGTAGACCGACAGCGTCTTCTCGAGCAGGAACTGGGCCGTGTCCCAGTCCTTGATCTCGATGGCCATCTGCGTCGCGTAGCGCAGGATCGCGAAGTCGGGCTCCGGCTCCTCGCGGGCGTACTGGGTCGCGAAGGCGAGGGCCTTCTGGGCCTCGACCTTGAACTTGGCCTCGGCCTCCTCGATCGCCCGCGGGTCGCTCTTGTCGGCCTTGTCGAGCTCCTCGCGCAGGGCGTCGACGATCGTCTTGCGGGCCATGAACAGGTCCTTGGCCAGGGCCGCGATCGACGAGTCGTCGGGGAAGGCCTTGCGCAGGCCGCGGAACTCGGCCTCGGCGTCCTCGAGCTCCTCCTTCTCGACGAGCGCGCGGACCAGGTAGAGGCCGGAGATGACGTTGAGGCTCTTGCTGGCGCCCTGGTAGTTGTCGCGGAAGCCGCGGAAGGCGGTGACGACGTCCTCGAGCCTGGCCTTGTCGGGCTGGGCGCCCTTGAGGCCGAAGGCCGCGTCGGCCGCCATCAGGCCCTGGTAGAACCGGGCCTCGGCGATGGCCGCGGGCCGGCCCTGGGTGGCCTCGTTGAGCGGGTCCTTGGTGTACTCGTAGTACGCCTCGAAGGCCTTGTTGGCGGCCGCCCCCTGGCCCTTCTCGTAGAGGCAGACGGCCTTGCGGACCATCGACAGCTCGTAGAACGTGAACTCCTTGGAGATCTCGTCGTACTTGGCGATGGCCTCGGCGAACTTGCCGCCCTGGCGCAGGCCCTCGGCCTGGTCCCAGAAGATGCGGTTCTTGTCGGACTTGTCGCCGAACCGCGTGATCATCAGGTCGGCGTCGCGCTCGAGGTGCTCGAAGCGGGAGTCCTTGGTCACCTGCGCCTTGCGGCGGGCCATGTTCTTGAGCCACTGGACAGCGAGGTCACGGTACTTCTTCTCGGAGTCGCGGCCGAACTCCTCGAGGCCCTGGTAGAACGCGAAGAAGGCCTCGAGCTCGCGGTCCATCCTGGCCAGCGCGACCCCCATCTGGGCGTAGGATCGCAGGCCGAACTTGGCCTTGTCGTCGGCCGACTCGAGGTTGCGCAGGACGCGCTTGAAGCCGCGGATGGCCTCCTGCCAGCGCTCCTCCTGGTAGTCGCCGTTGGCCGCCTCGAACAGGGCCGAGGCGCTGACGTTGGCCGAGCCCGGGCTCGACAGGATGTCGTCGAGGAGCTTGCGGGCCTTGAGGCCGACGTAGTCGCCGGGGTGCCGGCGGGCGACGTTCTGGGCCGTCTCGATGGCCTTGTCCTTGCCGCCGTCCTCGCCGCTCTCGAACATCGCCTGGGCGCCGTTGAGCATCAGCAGGTCGCCGTCGGTCAGGCCGACCGGGAAGCCGAACTTCTGCCGGTCCTTCTCGTACTTGCCCACGGCCGACAGGACGCCGGCGATGTCGCCGGTGCGCAGCCGGATGGCGGTCAGCTTCTCGAACCCGGTCTCGTTGATCTGCCACATGACCTGGGCCGTGCTGGCCGGGATCGGCGACTGGTCGTCGGAGAGGCGCTCGGTGATCTTGCGGATCGTGTCCTTGTAGAGGCTGATCGCGTCCTCGGTCCGGCCGACGATGTCCGAGGCCTCGCCCATCATCAGGAGGCACTTGACGCCGATCGCGGTCTCCTCGCCGAAGTCCAGGATCATGTCCTCGAGGAAGGCGATGGCCTCCTCGGCCTTGATCTTGCGGTCCTTCTCGATCGTCCGGGCCCACTCGATCATCAGCGAGCCCTTGCGCAGCCCGGCGAGCGCGCGGCCGACGCGGGCCTGGGCCTGACCGGCCGACTGCTGGGCCTCGTAGCCCGAGATGGCCTCGTTGGCCGCCTTGGTCCCCTTGATGAAGACCTCGAGGGCGCGGTCCTCGATCTCCTTGCGCTTGTCCGGGTCGGTCGTGACCTCGAGGGCCCCGGCCAGGAACTGGCCGTAGTACTCGCAGGCCTCGGCCAGGGTCTTGCGGACCTCCACGGCGCGCTCGGAGTCCCCGTACTGCCCGAGGTAGTCGTCGAACTTCTGCAGCGCCTTCTGGAGCTCGGCCTCCTTGCGGTCGAGGTCGCGGATGCGCTTGCTGCCGTAGTAGGAGACCTCGGCGTCGACCCGCCCCAGCAGCCGGAGCTTGCGGGAGTCCGACCCGACCCGGGTCCGGAGGTCCTCGAGCAGGTCCGTGGACAGCTCGACGAAGCCCCAGTCCTTGGCCAGGAGGGTGATGTAGTCGATCTCGCGCTCGAGCTCCTTGTCCTGGGCCCTGAGCCCGCCGGTCAGCGAGACGGTGGCGAGGACGGCGAGGAGGCCTGGAACCGGTGCCAGCTTCATCGGATCTGTCTCCGTTGGTGCTCCGACGGATGGGCGTCGCGGGCGCGGCGGACCGGGGGCGGGAATCGCCGTCGACGCGAAATGGAACGGAGGATCTTAGCGGGGGTTCGATCCGAGGGAAGATCGCGCTGCCGCCGGACCTGCGGCGCCGGCGGGGGCGGGCGGCCGTCGCGGCCCCGGACCTCGGTCGAGGCGGCCCGTACGCAGCCGGAGCCGGGTCCTGGTGGACCCGGCTCCGGTCACGGCCGCGGGCGGTCGGCGCCCCGGCTCAGCGGGTGCCGAAGGGCACCGGCTCGTGCTCCTGCGGGATGATGATGTTGGCCTTGAGCAGGATCAGGGTCTTGAGGTTGGCCTTGTAGGTGCCCTTCTTCGAGAAGAAGAACGACACGATCGGCAGGTCCTTCAGGAACGGGATCCCGGACTCGTAGAACTGCTTGTCCACGGCCTTCATGCCGCCCAGCAGGAGGGTGCCGCCGTCGGGCAGCGTGACCGTCGTGCGGACCTTCTGCAGCAGCAGCTCGGGCAGCTGGATCGAGACCTGCTGGCCGACGCCGAGCGTCGTCGTGAAGGTCGGGATCGGCAGCGTCAGCCGGGCGAGGGTCGGCCGGAGCTCCATCAGGATGAAGCGGCGGTCGGCCGACACGATCGGGCGGACGTCGAGGACGATGCCGTCGCGGATGACGTCGACGACCGGATCGGCGACCGCGGCCGCCTGGGCGATCTCGACGTTGAAGTCGCGGATGTAGGAGTACTGGTTCGTGACCATCAGGTTGGCCCGCGCGGTGTTGTGCACCAGGATGCGCGGGGCCGCGAGCTGCAGGACGCGCTCGCGCTTGGCCACGGCCCGGAGGATGACCTCGATCTCGGTGTCGTCCAGGAACGTGTACTGGAACGCGAGGCCGCCGGCGTTGTCGAGGTTGCCGCCGCCGAGCGCCTGGTCGAACAGGTTCTCGGTGCGGGCGTAGATGTCGCCGTCGCCGCCGTCGTCGTAGAAGATGCCCGGCTCGAAGCCGCGGCCGACGTCGCTGCCGTCGGCGGTCTGGCCGTAGTCGTTGAAGGCGAACCCGTCGCGGTTGGCGAGGCCCATGCCGGGCTTGCCCGACGAGCTCTGGTCGCCCAGGCCGCGGAAGTCGACGCCGACCTCCTCGAGGAAGTTGTCCTCGACGGACAGGAAGCGCGACTGGATGTCGACCTGGACGCCCGACGACTTGCGCAGGTCGGCGAGGAGGCGGTCGATCTTCTCGTGGACCTCGGAGGTCTGGGTCACGATCAGCGAGCTGCCGCCCGCCGTCATGATGTCGACGCCCTCGCGCTCCCAGCTCAGCGGGTCGACGTTGGCCCGGATCAGCTCCTGCAGCTTGTCGATGTCGACGACGATCGGCGTCGGCTCCGGCGGCTCGGCGCCGAAGAAGTCGGCGTCGCCGATGCGCTGCTGGATGTCGCGCCCGGGGAACATGCTCAGCGGGTTGACGATCTCGCGCACGTCGTAGACGTGGGCCACGAGGTCGCCGCCCGAGTCCTCGGCGCTGGTCAGCCAGACGACGCCGTCGCGGACCTTCCAGCGGATCGGGGAGATCGACGCGATGATGTCGAGGGCGGCCCTGACCGACTTGCGGCCGATCTTGAAGTTGGTCAGCGTCGTCGACGTCTCGTCGAGCTCGGTGACCTTGGAGCTGATCAGGAAGGTCAGGTTGGTGACGCCGCGGTAGTAGGCGACCCACTCCTCGATCGACGTCTCGGTGAAGTTGTGCTCGACGACCGTGTCCTCGAGGACCTTGCGGACGGCGAGGTCCGACGGGTCGGCCTCGGCGCGCTTGCCGTGGCTGAACTCGATCGGCTTGCGGTGGATCACGTCCTCGAGCCAGTGCTTGACGTCGTGCTTGATCGACTCGACCTGCATGACGTCCGAGGTCTCGAGGTCCTGGAACGTCTTGGTCCACTGCCGGGTCCACTCGCCGTTGACGCGGTCCATCTCCTGGTCGTGGACGGCGCGCATGGCCAGCTCGTGCAGCTTCTTGGCCTCCTCGTTGAGGGGCTCGAGCCTGAGGGCCTCGTCGAGGAGCTCGACCGAGCGGCCATAGAACCGGCTCTGGAACGCCAGGTTGGCCTCCTCGAACAGGCGCCGGACGCGGGCCTGGAGGCGGGCGTTGGCCTTGGCCTCCTCCTCGCGGAGGAGCTTGCGGGCCTGCTCGCTGCGCAGGACGTCGTTCTGCTTCTCCCAGTCGAGCTTCTCGGCCTTGGCCTGCTTGGCCAGGGCCTCGACCTCGCGCTCGAGCTCGTTGCCGGGCCGGAACCACGGCGAGTAGCGCAGGGTCAGCAGGGCGCGGTCGTAGGACTCGATCGCGTCGTCGAACCGCTTCTGGTCGACGGCGAAGGTCCCGTCGCGCTTGAAGCGCATCGCCTGCTCGTAGTCGCGCTGCTTCTCGATCTCCATCTGGAGGTCCCAGCGCGTCCGCGACTGGGCGAGGCTCTCGACGCGCTCGCCGAGCGCGGCCTGGGCCTGCCGCAGCAGGGCCAGGGCCTCCTCGTTGGAGGGGTCGAGGGCGCGCACGTCGGCCGCGGCCTTGACGACGTCCTCCCACAGCTTGAGCTCGGCCGAGCGGCGGGCCTTCTGCATCGACTGCTCGATGAGCTGGGCGCGGCGCTGGGCCTGCAGGTCCTGCTCTGCGCCGTCACCCTGGGGGGTGACGCGTGCGCTGGCCTCCGACAGCTCCCCGGTCTCGGCGTCGGGAGCGCCGGCCTGGTCGGGAGCCGCGTCGGCGGCCACGAGCTTCTCGTCGAGGTTCTCGCCGGTGTCGCGCTGACCCGAGCAGGACACGGAGAGTCCGGCGAGCAGGGTCAGGTACAGCGGTGAGGTGGAGAGGACGTCCCGGAAAAGGCGAGACAGGCAGTTCATGCTTCGCAGGAGGGAACGGTCCCTGTGGGCGCCTTGGTGTGAGGGGCGAGAGCTCTCGTGCGAGGACTCGGTCCGGTGCGGGGCGCAGCAAGTCCGGTCGGATCCTCGACCGGTCCGGGGGATGGACTCCGGCGAGAGAAGGGCAGGAACGTAGCGACCCCTCCGGGCCCCGTCAACACGACAGGCTCGAAGCCCTTGCCAGCGGCGGCGATGGGGCGATCGGGGTCGGGCCGGCCGAACAGGCCCCTCCCGGGCGGCACGCCCGGGCGCCCGCGCTCACCCCGGCTCGCGCCAGGGCGCCGGGGTCTCGTCGAGGCCGAGGGTCCGGAGGACGAGCTTGACGTCGTCCCAGGCCTCGCGCTTGGCGGCCGGGTTGCGCAGGAGGTAGGCCGGGTGCCAGGTCACCACGACCGGGATCCCGCGCCACTCGTGCAGCCGGCCGCGCAGCCGCCCGACGCCCTGGGTCGCGGCCCCCAGGCAGACCAGGACCTCGGGGCCGACCAGGGCGATCTGGCGCTCGAGGAAGCCGAAGCACCGCCCGGCCTCCTCGTCGGTCGGGTTGCGGTTGCCCGGCGGCCGGCACTTGACGACGTTGGCGATGTAGACGTCCCGGCGCGGCAGGCCCATGGCCCCCTGGACCATGCGGGTCAGGAGCTGGCCGGCCGGCCCGACGAACGGCAGGCCCTGGCGGTCCTCCTCGCGGCCGGGGCCCTCGCCGACGAACATGACCCGCGCGTCGGGGGAGCCGTCGGCGAACACCGTCTGCGTCCGCTCCTCGCACAGCGCGCAGGCCGTGCAGGCCGCGACCTCCTGTCGGAGCGCCTCGAGCTCACGGAGCTCGTCGGCCGCGGCGACCGGAGCAGCCGCTGCCGGCGTCGCCGCCGTGGCCGGCGTCGAGGCCGGCGCCGCCGCGGGGATCGCCGGGCGCGGGACGAGGAGGTCGGCGCCGGCGACGCGGATCCAGTGCTCGATCCGGGCTCTCGGGGACGACGCGGCCATGGGCGGCATCTTCGGTGTCGATCCCGACGGGGCAAGTCCGGGCAGGACGGGACGCGTCCCTCGCGCGGCCGCGTGGCATCATCTTCCGGATGCAATCCGCGGCAGCAGCACCGGCGAAGCCCACGGCGGCCCCGTCCGAGGACCCTGGACCGGCGCTCGACCGCAGGCCCGTCCTGCGTTGGCTGCTGGCCTTCGGCGCCTGCCTGCTGGCGACCCTGGCCGTGTTCGGCCCGGCCCTGAGGGCCGACTTCCTCAACTTCGACGACGACCGCACGATCCTGCACCCGCGCTCGGTCGACCTCGCGACCGGGGTGAGCGCGCCTGCCTTCGACTCCGACCCCGTCGCGACCCACGGGCGGATCCTCGACCCCGACCGCGCCATCGCCGAGGTCTGGGCCCCGGTCACCCAGCTGTCGCTGTACTTCGATTGGTGGGTCTCCGGTCGCCGGCTCACCTACGCCGGCCGGACCTTCCGGCGCCCGACGCCGCTCTGGCCGCACCTGCACAACCTCCTGCTGCACGCCCTGGCCGGCTCCCTCCTGGCCCTCCTGCTGCTCGAGCTCGGCCTGTCGCTGCCGTTGGCCCTGCTCGCAACGCTGCCGTTCCTGCTGCACCCGGCCCAGGCCGAGGTCGTCGCCTGGGTCTCGAGCCGCAAGGACCTCCTGGCCGTCGTGTTCTCGCTCCTCGCCCTGCGCCACGGCTGCCGGGTCGTCGCCGGCAAGGCCTCGGCCTGGCCGGTCTGGGCCTTCACCGCGCTGGCCGTGGCCAGCAAGGGCAGCGCCCTCGTGCTGCCGCTCGTGGCGCCGCTCCTGTGGCTCCTGCCCGGCCCGGCCGAGCGCGGTCCCGAGGGCCGTCGCGCGCGCTTCCTCCTGTGCTGGCTGCCGATGGTCGGGCTCTGCGGCCTCGCCTTCCTGCAGCAGGCGCGCCTGGCCCAGGCCTTCGGCACGGCCGCGGCCGGTGACGTCGCCGTCGTGCCCGGGACCATGCTCCACTACCTCGGGACCCTGGTCTGGCCGACCGGCCTCGCCGTGCACCACCCGCTCGACCTGCGGCCGGCGCTCGCCGCGGACGCCCTGGCCAAGGCGGCGTGGCTGGCCGTGCCCCTCGTCGGCGCGGTCCTGCTCCTGCTGCGCGGCGCGCGCCCGGCACGGCTCGCCGGCGCCGGCGTGCTGTTCGTCGTGCTCGCGCTGCTGCCGTTCAACGGCTGGCTCCCCGCGACCTCGGTCGCGGCCGCCGATCGCTACCTCTACCTGCCCATGCTCGGCACCGCCCTGCTGCTCGCGGGTCTGCTGAGCCTCGTCCCACGCACCCGGCTGGTCCCCGTGGCCGCCGGGGCGGCGGCCGTCCTGGCCCTCGCCCTCGGGCTCCCGGCCCACGACCGCGGCCTCGACTTCGCCGACTCGGAGCGGCTGTGGAAGGCGAGCCTCGCGGTCCACCCCGGGGACGCCGTCGCCCTCTACAACCTCGCCGACGTCCACCTGTCGCGCGCCGAGGAGCTCGGCGAGGGCCGCACCGCCGAGATCGAGGAGGGCCTCCGCCTCCTGGCCGAGGCCGCGCCGCGGGCCGTCCGTCCCGAGCACGCCGTGCGCGTCCACGAGGCCCGCTTCCTGTGGCTGCGCCGGCTCGGGCGGTTGAAGGAGGCGCTGCCCGAGGCCGAAGCGAGGCTCGAGGCCGTGCGCCGGTTGCCCGGCGGGGGCGGTCCTTTGGCGCTCGCCGCCGGCGTCGACCTCGTCGAGCTGGCCCTGCTCGCCGCCGAGCCCGAGCGCGCCCGCGAGGTCCTTGCCGAGCTGCGCGCGCGGCACGGCGACGCGGCCGCGCTCCTGGCCCTCGACGCCTGGCTCGCACTGTCCCGCGGGGGCCGGGCGCGGTCGGACAGGCCAGGCAGGCCCTGGCGCAGGCCGAGCAGGGCGGCGAGCCCGGTCCCCTCGTCCTGCTCGCCCAGGCCCGGCTGGCCGAGCTCGAGGACCGCGGCCTCGACTCCGCACGCCTGCTCGAGACCCTCGAGCACCTCATCGACGCGGACCCACGCGACCTCTTCGTCGTCCAGGAGGCCGCGCTGATGCGCGCCCGCGCGTACGTCGAGGCCGAACAGGTCCAGGCCGCGATCGAGACCCTGCTGCGCGCCCTCGAGCGGCGCCACCCGGCCTCGGTGCCGATGCGGCTCGCCCTCGCCGACCTGCTCGGCCAGGTCGGCGACCACCGCTCGCAGGAGCAGTGCCTCCGCGTCGTGCGCGACCTGCGCCCGGGCAAGGACGCCGACCGCCGCCTGGCCCGCGCCCTCGTCGCCCGCGTGGCGGGCATGGTCGACCGCGAGTCGGCCAAGGACTACGCGCCCCTCGTCGACGAGGCCGCGCGGCTCGCGCCCGACCTGCCCGAGCTCGGCTGGCTCCGGGGCCGGGTCCTGTGGGACGCGCAGCGCTTCGACGAGGCGCTGGCACAGGTCCGGAGCTCGGCCGCGGCCCTGCCCGAGCACGCCCAGGTCCAGCGCGACCTGCTCGGGCTCCTGCGCACGACCGGCTACCGCGAGCTGCTGCTCGCGACGCCCTCGACCAAGGAGGACGAGGGGCTCGACGAGGCCGCGCGGATCGAGCGCGAGCGCCTGCGCGAGCAGCACCACGAGCGGGCCTACGCCCTGTTCCGCGAGTTCCTCGACCGCTGCCCCGAGGAGCTGGCGGCCGAGGAGGAGGCCGTGCGCGAGCTGGTCCGCCGGCAGTTCGAGCGCCTCGCCGAGCAGGCCAGGGCGGCGCTGCTCCAGGACCGGCCCAAGGACGCCGTGCGGCTGTTCGAGAACGCCCTGCTGCTGTGGACCGACGACGCGCCGACCCGCTTCAACCTCGGGCTCGCCTGGTTCGTGCAGGGGGTCGCCGACGACGAGGCCTACCGGCGCGCCCTGGCCGAGTTCGACCGCGCGCGCCGCGACGCCGAGGCCGCGGCCGTCGACCCCGCACCGATGGTGCTCTACGAGGCCCGTTGCCTGGCCGCGACGGGGGACCCGGACAAGGCCCGCGCCCTGCTCCGGCGCTACGTCGAGGGCGAGGCGCGCGAGCGCGTCAAGGACGAGCGCTACCTCGGCCAGATGCGCGAAGAGCTCGCCAAGCTGTCGCGCTGAGTCGCGGCAGCCGGTATCTTCACGTCGTGACCCATGGGCGGCGCGGAACAGGTCCGCGCGCCCGGCCGGTCCGTGGGCGGGCGGCCCCGGACCGGGCATCGCGATTCCCGCGCGGAGTCCGTGTTCGTGGTCGTTGGAGGGAGGGACATGAGCCGCAAGGACACGATCCTCGACGTGCTCCGCCGGGCCCAGGGCCAGGCGGAGGTCCAGGACGAGAGCCCGGTCGTGAGGCCGGCGATCCAGAAGACCCGGGCCGAGAAGGGCCCGAAGCCCGAGCGGGACCGGAGCCGGGGGCGCTTCGCCGAGGACTTCCGACGCTGGCTGCTCGACGGGCTCGTGCTCCCGCGGGCGGTCGTCTACGGCACGATCGCCGTGCTGATCGTCCTGGCCTGGGGCATCTACAGCCTCGGCTACCAGAGCGGCGGCATGGCCATGGAGCGCAGGCTCGCGGCCCGCACCGGCCCCGGCGACCAGCGCCCGGTCTGGTCCTCGCCGGCCGAGCAGCGGCGCTTCGAGGACGCCACGGCCAAGCGCCAGGACCCCGACCCCGAGGCGGCCAAGGGTCAGCCCGCGAAGGGCCTGGAACAGCCGGAGCTCCCGGTCCCGCCCAAGGGCGCCCAGGACGACGTCGTGCCGGTCGCCGACGGCGGCCGGCCCGCGGCCCCGGCGTTCCCCGGCCTGCAGCAGCGGAACGGCAAGGTCCTGGTCCTGCGCATCTACACGGCCGACTACAGCGAGACCAACGAGCTCCGGGCCCGGCACATGGTCAAGTTCCTGCAGGAGCGCCTGCCCAAGCTCAGCGCCGACGCCCTGGCCCGGACCGAGGTGTTCGGGATCGTGCACGAGCCCAAGGAGAAGGGCGGGACGCGGCAGATCACGGTCAACGTGGGCCTGCCCGACGGGGTCGGCGAGGCCCGGGCCAAGGCCCTGCTGAGCGAGATCGGCGTGGTCCGCGACCCGTTCCGGTTCGACTTCACGACCCGGAACCTGGCCCAGGCCTACGTCGTCCCGATGTCCCCGAGCGACCTCGGCCAGCGCTGAGGGGGCGATTCCTCGGCTTGCGTCGGCCTGCGGCGGGGATAGGATGTTCCGCCTTTCCCGCCGCTGACGGAGACCCGGACATGTCGATCCATACCAGCCTGCGCCGGTCCGGCGCGATGAAGCGCGCCCGCTCGGTGCTGAGCCGCGTCGAGCGCCTCGAGGCCCTCAAGTCCGCCGCCAAGTGGAAGGAGGGCGACTCGGTGTTCGGCCTGCCCAAGGTCCGGACCGTGTTCAAGGTCAAGGGCGTCAAGAAGAAGAAGAAGGACGAGGAGTAGGCCCCAGGGAGGGCCCGCTCAGGTCCGCTTCGAGGCGGGCGCCCCGCTCCGCGGGGGCCCGCCTTCGTGCGTACGGGCCGCGCGGGCTATCCTGGTCCGGCCGCTCCGGACCGGCCGGGGGGCGGCGCCCCACCGGCCCGGACAGGTCATGGAGGATCCGATCCGATGCTCGCCGAGCGCATGAAGTCGATCGAAGGCAGCGGCGTCCGTCGCATGTTCGACCTGATCGCGACGATGGACCGCCCGATCAACCTCTCGATCGGCCAGGCGCACTACGACGCCCCGGAGGAGGTCAAGGCGGCCGCCATCCGGGCCATCCGCGAGGGCTACAACCGCTACACGGTGACCGAGGGCATGGCGTCGCTGTGCGCCGCGACCCTCGACCGGCTCGAGGAGGACCGCGGCTACCGGCCCGAGGCCATCCTGATGACGGCCGGGGTCTCCGGCGGCCTGCTGCTGTCGTCGATGGCCCTCCTCGACCCCGGCGACAAGGTCCTCCTGCCCGACCCGTACTTCGTCATGTACAAGAACGTCCTCGCCCTCGCCGGGGCCGAGGCCGAGTACTACGACCTCTACCCGGCCGGGCCCGGCCGGCCCTGGCGGCCCGACCTCGACCAGCTGCGCGCGCTGATCGGCCCGCGGACCAAGGCCGTCCTGATCAACAGCCCGGGCAACCCGACCGGCGGCGTGTGGCCGGCGGAGATGCTGGGCGAGCTCGTCGCGCTGTGCCGCGAGCACGGCGTGTGGATCCTGTCCGACGAGATCTACGAGCACTTCGTCTACGACGCGCCGTTCGCGTCGATCGTGCCCGAGATGCGCGGCTACGACCGCGTCCTGGCGCTGGGCGGCTTCTCCAAGACCTACGGCATCCCGGGCTGGCGGCTCGGCTGGGCCGTCGGGCCCGAGGCCGTGCTCGAGGCGATGAAGATCCTGCAGCAGTACACCTTCGTGTGCGCGCCCTCGCCGCTGCAGCACGGGGCCCTCGCGGCCCTCGACGTCGACATGGGCGCCCGCCGCGACGAGTACCGCGCCAAGCGGGACCTCGTCCACGACCGCCTCGCCGGTCGCTTCGACCTCGTGCCGAGCGAGGGCAGCTTCTACGCGTTCCCGGCCTACCCCAGGGGGTGGACCGAGCAGGAGTTCGTGCAGGCCTGCCTCGAGGAGCGCGTCCTCGTCGTGCCCGGCTCGTCGTTCTCGCGCCGGGACACGCACTTCCGCCTGTCGTTCGCGGCCGAGGACGACGTGCTCGACGCGGGCCTGTCGGTCCTCTGCGAGATCGCGGACCGTCGCCGGTGAGGGCCCCGCTCTGCGAGTGCTTCTGGTCGTACCAGGGCGAGGGGCCCTGGGCGGGGGCCCCGACCCTGTTCGTGCGCACGGCCCGCTGCCCGCTCCGCTGCACGTACTGCGACTCGGTCCACAGCTACGAGGAGAGGCCGGACTTCGAGGTCCGCGACGCCGACGGCGGCGTCCTCGACCGGCTCCCGAACCCCGCCGTGGCCGGCGAGCTGCTCGCGCGGCCGTGGTCGGCGCCGCGTGGCCCGGGGCCGTGGCTGGCCCTGACCGGCGGCGAGCCGACGCTGTGGCCGGACTTCGGCCGTGAGCTGCTCGCCGAGGCCCGGGCCCGGGGCTTCCGCACGATGCTCGAGACCGCGGCCCTGGCGGCGTCGCCGCTCGTGGCCCTGCTCCCGCACGTCGACTGCCTGTCGATGGACTGGAAGGCGCCCTCGACCCTGCACGGCCGCGAGGACCTCGCCGCCGTGCACCGGACCTGCCTCGGCGAGGCCAGGGAGCGGGGGGTCGGGACCGTCGTCAAGTTCGTCGTCACCGCCACGGCCTCGACGGCCGAGCTCGACGCCTGCCTCGACGCCATCGACGCGACCGGCGGCGAGGCGGTGCTCGTGCTGCAACCGGTGACGCCGTGCCTCGACGAGCCGGCCGCGCCGGCCCGCGACCTGCTCCTCGGGCTCGCGCGCCACGCGCTCGACCGGGGCGCCGACCTGCGGCTCCTGCCGCAGGTGCACAGGCACCTCGGCCTCGCCTGAACGCCCGCGCGCGGGCGGGGCGAAAAGCTGCCGGCCGCGCCGCCGAGGCCCCTAGAATCTCCGCCCCGAATCCCTCCCCCCAGCCGAGATGCCCGTCCCCAACGTCGCGATCGTCGGCCGACCCAACGTCGGCAAGTCGAGCCTGCTCAACGCGGTCGCGGGCCGTCGCGTCTCGATCGTCGAGCCGACGGCCGGCGTGACCTGCGACCGGGTCTCGATCTTCGTCGAGTGGGGGCGGAGTTCGAGCTCGTCGACACCGGCGGGCTCGGCCTCGTCGACGAGGCCGCGCTCAAGGCCCACGTCGAGTCGCAGATCGAGGTCGCGATGGGCCAGGCCGACCTCGTCGTCTTCGTCGTCGACGCCAAGGACGGGGTCGCGCCGATGGACGAGCGGGTCGCCGAGCGGCTGCGGCGGCTCGGCAAGCCGGTCCTGCTCTGCGCCAACAAGGTCGAGAGCAACCGCGACGAGCTCGAGGCCTCGTCGTTCTGGTCGCTCGGCTTCGAGGAGCCGATGCAGGTCTCGGCCAAGGAGGGCTTCGGCGTCAGCGACCTCTGCGACGCGATCGTCGAGCGCCTGCCGCCCGACGAGGCGGCACCCGGGGACGAGGTCGAGGGCGTCAAGCTCGCGATCGTCGGCAAGCGCAACTCGGGCAAGTCGACGCTCGTCAACCTCCTCGCGGGGGCCGAGCGGGTCATCGTGTCCGAGCTCCCGGGCACGACGCGGGACGCCGTCGACGTCCGCTTCGAGCGGGACGGCCGGGTCTGGACCGCGATCGACACCGCCGGGCTGCGCAAGAAGGCCCGGGTCCAGGACGCGATCGAGCTGTTCTCGCTGGCCCGCGCCGAGCGCAGCATCCGCCGCGCCGACGTCGTCCTGCTGATGTTCGACATGGCCGAGCCGATCAGCCAGGTCGACAAGAAGCTCATGGGGTTCATCCTGCAGAACTACAAGCCCTGCATCATCGTCGGCAACAAGCTCGACCTCGCCCGCGAGGCGGGCAAGGAGCCGGCCGCGTGGGAGGCCTACGTGCGCCAGCAGCTCGCCGGGCTGTCGTTCGCGCCGATCGCCTTCCTGTCGGCCAAGGAGGGCACCAACGTCGAGGGGACGCTGGGCCTCGTCGAGGAGCTGCACGCACAGGCCGGCTTCGAGGCCGCGACCCCGGACCTCAACCGCGTGCTCCAGCGGGCCCGCCAGGCGCACGCGCCGAGCGACGCCGGCCACCGCCCCAAGCTGTTCTACGCGACCCAGGTCGACCGGCACCCGCCGACGATCCTGGTCTTCGTCAACGAGCCCCGGCGCTTCTACGGCCAGCATGACCGCTACCTCCAGAACCGGCTGCGGGAGGCCTTCCCGTGGAAGGAGGTGCCGATCCGGCTGGTCTACCGCAGGCGCGAGAAGGTCGAGCTGCCGCCCGAGAGCTGAAGTCCCGAGACCCGGAGGATCGACGATGCGAGCCGATCACCGGACACCCCCCTCGCGCCCGCGCAGGCCCCGGCGCGCGCTGGCCCTCGCGCTGGCGGCGACCCTGCTCCTCGGCCTGCCGGCCTGCGGCGGCGACGACGCCGACGGTGACGGCGGCGCCGGCGGCGCCGGCAAGACCCCCCCGGGCGTCGTGCTCGAGGACGGCCGGGGCAAGGACTCGATCAAGCTCGACCCGGCCCAGGCCTCGGACGGGGAGAGCTCCAAGGTCATCGACAACGTCTACGAGACCCTCGTCGACTTCTCGTGGGACCCCGCCACGCCGACGGCGATCGTGCCCCGGCTCGCGACGTCCTGGAAGGAGAGCGAGGACCGGAGGAGCTGGACCTTCGAGCTGCGCCCCGGCGTCGTGTTCCACGACGGGACGCCGTTCGACTCCGCGGCCGTCGTCGCGACGTTCGAGCACCTGCTCGCCAAGGACGCCGGCGAGCGGCCGTACCGGGGCAACTTCCTCGACGTCGAGGCCGTCGAGGCCTCGGGCCCGGGCCGCGTCGTGTTCCGGCTCAAGGAGCCCTCGGCCGTCCTCCTGCGCAACCTCGCGATGTTCTGCGCGTCGATCGTCTCGCCCAAGGCCCTGAAGAAGCACGGCGAGGCCCTGGCCAGCCACCCGGTCGGGACCGGGCCGTTCAAGCTCCTGCGCTGGCAGAAGGACCAGGTCGTCGTGCTGCAGCGCTTCGAGCGCTGGTGGGGCAAGGAGCGCGGCAACCTCGACGTCGTCGTGTTCAAGCAGATCAAGGACTGGGCCAGCCGGCGCGAGCAGCTCAAGTCGGGCGAGATCCAGATGACCGACGACCTCGTGTTCCAGGACGTCGACGAGCTGCGCGCCACCCCCGGCGTCGAGGTTCAGATCACCGACGGGATGAACGTCTGCTACCTGACGATGAACCGCGAGAAGGCGCCGTTCGACGACGCCCGCACGCGCAAGGCAGTGGCCATGGCCATCGACCGGGACCGGATCGTCGAGCTCGGCTACTACGGCCAGGCGGTGCCGGCGCGCGACATGCTGCCGCCCAACATCCCGTTCCACACCGGGACGGTCGCGCCGGCCCACGACCCCCAGGCCGCCGAGGACCTCTTCGTCGCCTCCGGGGCCCGGGGGCTCGAGGTCGAGCTCTGCGTCATGAACAACCCGCGGCCGTACCTGATGCAGCCCGACCTCGTCGGCCAGATCATCAAGGACTCGCTCGCCAAGGCCGGGCTCGAGGTCCGCATCGTCAAGCTCGACTGGGCCACCTACCTCGCCCGACTGCAGCGCGGCGAGTACCAGATGGCGATCATCGGCTGGAGCACCGACAACGGCGACCCGGACAACTTCTACACGCCGCTGCTGTCGAGCGGCTCGATCGACGGGACCAACTACTCCCGCTTCTCCGACACCAACTTCGACGTCCTCCTCGCCGAGGCGCGGCAGGTCACGGACGAGGCCCGCCGCGGCGAGCTCTTCGCCCGGATGCAGGCCATCCTCGCCGAGGACTGCCCGACCGTGCCGCTGGTCCACACGCGGATCGGCTCGGCCTTCCGGGACGACGTCACCGGCTTCATCCGTCACCCGATCAAGATCCGGCTCGAGCGCACGTCGCGGACCACCCCGCGCTGAGCCGCGCCCCACCCCAGACCTCGCATCGACCCATGGCCCTCCGCTGCGGCATCGTCGGCCTGCCGAACGTCGGCAAGTCCGTGATCTTCAACGCCCTGACCTCGGCCGGGGCCGACACGGCCTCGTTCCCGTTCAGCACGGTGACGCCCAACGTCGGCTCGATCCCCGTGCCGGACGCCCGGCTCGAGCGGATCCACGCCCGCATCGAGACCGAGAAGGTCGTGCCGGCCGAGCTGCAGGTCGTCGACATCGCCGGCCTGCCCAAGGGGGCCAGCCGCGGCGAGGGGCTCGGCAACAAGTTCCTCGGCCACATCAAGGAGTGCGACGCCCTCCTGCACGTGGTCCGGTTCTTCCGCAACAAGGACCTCGGCGACGAGTACGCGCGCATCGACCCGCTCGGGGACATAGACGTCGTCGAGATGGAGCTGGCCCTGGCCGACCTCGAGACCGTCGAGCGCAACCTCGACCGGGTCGCCAAGAAGGCCAAGAGCGGCGACAAGGAGATGGTCGAGCAGCGCGACCTGTTCACGCGGGTCCGGGAGGCCCTGCTCTACGGCCGCCAGGTCCGATCCCTCGGCCTGACCGAGCGGGAGCTGCGCCTCGTCAAGCCGCTGTTCCTGCTGACGGCCAAGCAGGTCCTCTACGTCGCCAACGTCGCCGACTACGCCCTCGACGACGAGGACCGCGCCGCGCTGGCGGAGCTCGAGCGGGAGGCCGAGGCCCGCGGCTCGGAGGTCGTCGCCCTCGCCGGCCGCTTCGAGGCCGACCTGTGCGAGCTCGGCGACGAGGACCGCGCGGTCTTCCTCGAGGACGCCGGCCTGACCGAGCCGGGCCTCGTGCGCCTGATCCAGAAGGCCTACCACCTGCTCGGCCTGCGCACCTTCTTCACGGCCGGGCCCAAGGAGATCCGCGCCTGGACCTTCCACGACGGCGACAAGGCCCCGGTCGCGGCCGGCGTGATCCACAGCGACTTCGAGGCCAAGTTCATCCGCGCCCAGATCCACTCGATCGAGGACCTCGAGGCCCACGGCACCGAGCACGGCGTCAAGGAGGCCGGCAAGCTCCGCATCGAGGGCAAGGAGTACCTCATGCGCGACGGCGACGTCGTGCACTTCCTGATCGGCAACTGAGCCTCCCCCGCCCTCGACGCTCGCCGTTGGTCACGCTGGAGTCTTCCTCGACGACGTGAGACCGGATCGCGGCCGGAGCGTACGTCCCCGGTTCCTGCCCGTCGATGGATCGTCTCCGACCGGGGGCGAGGGGACACGCAGCCCCACATCGTGTCATTGCCACGCATCGTGGAACTCTGCGCGGTGCCGCGAGGCGCCCCGTGTGTCCCCACGCTCCGTTGCAATCCCTCGCTCCGGCCCGTCGATCCCCTCCCGCCCACGAGGGGACATCCGATCGCCCGCCCGCAGGAAGCAGGTAGCAGAAAGCCCCGACCCCTGCTCAGTCTCCGAGCAACCCGAGGAAGGCGTCGAAGCGATCCACGAGCGCGGTATGCGGGGCGTCCTCGAGGAGGGGGCGATCGCGATAGCCCCAGGTGGCGCCGACCCGGCCGGGCAGGCCGGCATCGAGAGCCGCGTGGAGGTCGCCCGGGCTGTCGCCGAGCATCCAGGCGTCCGCGGGCGCGACGCCGAGGCGCCGGCAGGCCTCGAGGACGGGGTCGGGCCAGGGCTTCTTGCGCGCCGTGCTGTCGCCGCCGAGCACGGCGCCGAACCGGTCGAGGCAGCCGAACCGGCGCAGCAGGTCGACCGTGAAGCCCTCGGGCTTGTTGCTGACGGCCAGCCGGTAGCCGGCGGCGGCGGCCAGGAGTGGCGAGGCCGTCCTCGACGCCGGCGTACCAGCGGGTGTGGACGACGAGGTGGTCGCGGTGGTGGGCCCGGTACATCCCGACGAGCCGGCCGAGCCCGACCTCGTCCGCGTCGAGCCGGGCGTCGGCCAGGCAGCGCTCGAGCAGGCTGCGCAGGCCGTCGCCGATGCAGGCCCGCACGGCGGGCGCCGCCCACGGCGCGAGGTCGAGCGCCGCACGCACGCTGTTGACGCTCGTCGTGATGTCCGCGAGCGTGTCGAGCAGCGTGCCGTCGAGGTCGAACAGGAGGGCGGCGGGGCGGCTCCCCCGAGCGGAGTCAAGCGGCGTGGTCATGTTCGTCAGATGAAAGGGCGTCCCGGCGTCCCCCGCCAGCGCGGCGACGGGTTTGTGCCGGCTCCGGGCCGGAGGTAGCTTCTTCCCCCCGCATCTCCGGTCACCGAATGCTCCTCGACCTGCTGCACAAGACCCTCGCGGAGGCCCGGCGTGAGCACGCGCCGGCCTTCCTCGGTCACGAGCGCCGTTACCTCGACGGCCTCGAGGTGCAGGGCCTCGAGAAGGGGACGCTGACGCTCGAGTCCCGCGTGCGCGCCCCGGGCGACGAGTGCCGCGACCGCGCCGTGCGCACGCTCGGGCGGTGCTTCGCCAAGGCCCTCGGCGTCGAGGTCCGCGTCCGCGTCGTGGCCGCGCCGACCCCGGTCGATGACCCCGACCTGTGCGACCCGATCGTCGACGACGGCAACAGCACCGCCTCGCTGCTGCTCGGCAACTGGCGGGAGGGCCAGCCCAGCCTGCCCAACCTCGTGTTCCTCTACGGTCCGGCCGGCTGCGGCAAGACCCACCTCGTCAACTGGTTCCTCCGGCGCAGCGAGGTCCCGGCGTCGACCTGGACGGCCCTCGAGCTCCAGGCCGCGATCACGGGGGCGATGCGGGCCGGGGACTTCCTGGCGTTCAAGCGGAGCCTGCTCGAGACCCGGCTCCTGATCGTCGACGAGGTCCACCGCCTCAGCGGCAAGTGGCGCACCCAGGAGGAGCTGATCCTCCTGCTCGACGAGTGGCGCGCGCTCGGCACGCGGCTCCTGTTCGTCGGCCGACACCACCCGCGGGACATCCTCGACCTCGGCGGCTCGCTCGGCTCGCGGTTCCTCGGCGGCTTCACGATCGACGTGCGCCCGCCGGGCGTCGCGGCGCGCGTCGAGCTCCTGCGGCGGCACGGCTACACCGAGGAGCGGGCCCGGCGCGAGCTGCCCGGGGCCTTCGTCGACGGGCGCACCTACGCCGACGTGCTCCGGCTCGTCGAGCGGCACCGCAGCGGGCGGCGCGACGACGGCACCAGCCCGTGCCCGATCGAGGCCTGCCTCGGCCGGGTCGCGCGGGCGTTCGGGGTCGCGGTCGAGGAGCTCGGGCGCGGCGGCTCGAGCCGCCGCATCAGCGTGCCCCGCCAGGTCTCGGCCTACATCCTCGTCCGGCGGGGCGCCTCGCTCGTCAGCCTCGCGCGCCGCCTCGGCTGGCGCTCGGCCTCGTCGGTGAGCTACGCCGTCCAGCGGATCCGGGAGCGCATGGCCGTCGACCGCGACTTCCAGGAGCTCGTCGAGGGGCTCGAGCGGCGATGACCGGGCGCCGCGGCCTGCTGCTGGCCCTCGAGGGCGCCGACGGCACCGGCAAGACCGTGCAGGCGGCGCGGCTCGTCGACGCGCTGCGCGCCCGCGGCCACGCCGCGCGCCTGCTGCGCGAGCCCGGCGGGACCCGCTTCGGCGAGCTCGTCCGCCCGCTCGTGCTCGACGCCGCGGTCACCGGCCACGACCCATGGGTCGAGGCCCTGCTGTTCTCGGCCAGCCGCCGCGCCCTCGTGATCGAGGAGCTCGTGCCCGGCCTCGCCCGCGGCGAGACCCTCGTCCTCGACCGTTCGTTCCTGTCGACCTGGGTCTACCAGGGCCTCGTCGGCGGCGTGCCGCTCGACGTGCTCGAGCGGCTGACGCGCGAGGTCTGCGGCGAGGCCTGGCCCGACCGCATCCTCCTGCTCGAGCTCGACCGCGCCGAGCGCGAGCGCCGCCCGCGCGGCGCGGCGAGCCGACGCCTTCGAGGACCGCGGCCCCGGCTTCCACGACGAGGTCGCCGCGGCCGCCCGAGCTGCGCCGACCGGCACCCCCGCCTCGTGCGGCGCGTCGACGCGGGCCGGCAGCGCGTCGAGGTGCCGACAACGACCGGCTCTGGCGCCGTCGCGGACCTCAGCGGTGAGGCCTCGCGTGAGCGCAGGCTTCGCGGGCCTCGTCGGCCTCGCCGCGGTCGAGGGCGCATCACCGACGCGCTGGCCGGCGGCCGGCTGCACGCCCTGCTGTTCAGCGGGCCGCGCGGCGTCCGGCAAGCGCAGCGTCGCAGTCCGCGTCGCGCGCGGCCTGCTCTGCGCCGCCGGGCCGTCGGCGGGCGGCTGCGGCCGCTGCGGGCCCTGCCAGCGCGTCGACCGCCGGGAGCACGGCGACCTCCACGTCCTCGAGCGCCCCGCCGGCAAGACCCGCATCCCGATCGAGGACGTACGCGCGGTCATCGACGGCCTGGGCCTGGGCTCGGTCGAGGGCCGGGGCCGCGTCGCCGTCGTCGTCGAGGCCGCCGACCTCGGCGTCGAGGGGCAGAACGCCCTGCTCAAGACGCTCGAGGAGCCGCACGAGCGCACCTGGCTGCTGCTGACCAGCCGCCGGCCCGAGCGCCTGCTCGAGACGCTGCGCTCGCGCGTCGAGCGCGTCCCGGTCCCCGTCCTCGACGACGCGGCCCTCCACGGCCTCCTGGCCGGGAGCGGGGCGGAGGCCTCTCAGGCCGCGCTCCTCGTCGGCCTGGCCCAGGGCAGCGCCGGCCGCCTGCAGGAGCTCGCCGGACCCGATGGCCTCGCCGACCTCGGCCTCGCCCGCACCCTGCTCCGGGGCGAGGGGGACCCGGTCGGCTTCGCGCGGAGCGTGCTCGACGGGACCGAGGCCGGCGACGAGGGCATCCGCCAGGCGCGCAGGCTCCGCGCCGAGCGACTCCTGGCGCTGGCCCTGCCGCTGGCCGCGAGCGAGGCGCGGGGCGGGAGGGACGCGGCCTTCGAGGCCGTCGACCGGCTGCTCGACGCCGTCCGCGACCTCGACCTCGGGCTCGGCGCAGAAATCGTGCTCCAGGCCCTGCACCGGGACATCGCCGCGTCCGCCTGAGTCCACACCACGGCCGGCACGAGCCCATGGGTGGGCAGGGGAGGCCCGACCATGGATCTCGGGGATTGCGGTCCCCCGCATCGCCGGACCGCGCCGACCCCCCTTGGCGGCGACGGAAATCCAGGCTGGAATCGGCCTTAACCAACCCCTGCCATGGGCCGATAGAGGGCAGGGAAGGTACCTGGAAGCCGATGCGGGAAAGCCTCGAAGACCGGATCCTCGACCTGCGTGCGCGCGACCCGCGCTACGCCAAGAACGCCTACTACTTCGTCCTGGACGCGCTGGACCACACCCAGACGAGCCTGGCCGACGAGGGGCGCAAGGAGCGGCACATCGGCGGCCGCGAGCTGCTCGAGGGGATCCGCGCGCTGGCCCGGGACCGCTTCGGCCCGCTCGCCAAGGAGGTCTTCAACCAGTGGGGCATCGTCTCCACCGAGGACTTCGGCCAGGTCGTCTTCAACCTCGTCCACGAGGGCCTGCTGCAGCGCCGCGCGCAGGACTCGATCCTGGACTTCGCCAACGGCTACGACTTCGAGCGCGAGTTCGAGCACTCCTACGACTTCCGGTCGGCCGCATCCAAGCTCGGCAACTGAGCGCCACCCCCGGGCCACGGACCGGGGCCTCGCCGTCGTAACCGCCGCCGCGGACAGGTATCGTGCCCGGCCATGGGAGCCGAGGGGGCCGGCAGGCTGTGGACCCCGACGCGCAAGGCCTGGCTCGTCGTGCTGGGGACCTGCGCCGTCGGAATCTGGCTCGTGTCGACGCTGCAGGACGTGTTCCTGCCGCTGTTCCTCGCCTGGGCGCTGGCGTACCTGCTCGACCCCGTCGTGCGCATGCTCGAGGCCCGGGGCCTGTCCCGGGGCCTCGCCGTCGGGCTCGTGTTCCTCGTCTTCCTCGTCCTCGCGGCCGCGATGATGTGGTGGCTCGTCGTCCAGGCCGTCGACCTCTGGGGCGCGGCCTTCGGCACGGCCGAGCGACCCGAGGGCTTCATGACCGAGGTGCCGCGGCGCCTCGGGCCGTACCTCGACCAGCACGCCCCCGAGCTCGGCAAGCAGCTCGACGCGATGCTGGGCGGCGACGCCGTCCGGTGGCAGGAGCTCATGCTCGGGGCCCGCACGGTCCTGGCCAAGGTCTTCGCGGGCCTGTCGGGCGTCGCGACCCTGCTCGGGTTCTTCGTGCTCGTGCCGATCTACCTGTTCTACATCCTCCTCGACATGTCCAAGCTCGTCGAGGCGGGCAAGCGGTGGATCCCCGCCAGCCAGAAGCACCGCGTCCTCGACGCCGCGGCCCGCATCGACGCCGGCCTCCACGCCTTCCTGCGCGGCCGCCTGCTGATCGCCGTGCTCAAGGGCCTCGTCCTGTGGGTCGGCCTCGTCCTCTGCGGCGTGCCGTACCCGTTCGCGATCGGCATGGGCTCGGGCTTCCTGTCGGTCGTGCCGTTCATCGGCGCGCTGATCGGCTTCGTCGTCGCCCTGGTCCTGGCCCTGCTCGAGCCGACCTGGGGCCCGACGATCGGCGTCGTCGTCCTCTTCGGCGCCGCCGAGACCCTCGAGAACTACGTGCTGTTCCCCAAGGTCCTCGGCCAGAGCCTCGACCTCGGCGAGATCGCGACGATGTTCAGCCTCGTGTTCTGGGGCGCCCTGTTCGGGTTCTTCGGCGTGCTCCTGGCCGTGCCGCTGACGATCGTCCTGCGCGAGGTCGCGCGGGCCTGGCTCGTGCCGTCCTTCGACCGGCTCTCGGTCGGGCAGGAGGAGGCCAGCGGTTGAGGCGGGCCAGCTTCGAGCTGCCCGGCCCGTGGCCCGGCGTCGCGCACCGCGTCACGACGCGCGCGTTCGGCAACCTCTCGCTGACCTGCGGCGCCTTCGGCGACCCGCTGCCGGCGCGCCGGCGCCTCGCGGGCGAGCTCGGCCTCGGCCTCGAAGACCTCGTCATGACCGGGCTCGTGCACGGCCGCGACGTCGCCCGCGCGACGAGCGGCGACCGCGGCCGCGGCGCGCGCGACCGGGACGTGCTGGCCGCGGCCGACGCCGTGTGGACGACCGACCCCGACCTGTGGCTGATGGTGACCTCGGCCGACTGCTACCCGGTCCTCGTCGCCGGCCCCGGCGTCGTCGGCCTGGCCCACGCCGGCTGGCGCGGCGTCCTGGCCGGCGTCGTGCCGGCCCTCGTCGAGGCCATCGCGCGGGGCGCCGGCCTCGCGCCCGCCCGACTCAGGGTCGGCATCGGGCCGGGCATCGGCGCCGAGCACTTCGAGCTCGGCCACGAGGAGTGCGCGGCGTTCCACGCGGCGGGCCACGGCGCGCGCGTGAGCGGGCGGCGGGTCGACCTGCGCGGCGTGCTCGAGGACCAGGCCCGGGCGGCCGGCGTCGGCGCGCTGGCGAGCCCGCCGCTGTGCACCTGGGCCGAGCCCGCGCGGTTCTACTCGTACCGGCGCGAGCGGGGGCGGACCGGCCGCTTCGGCCTGGCCGCCCGCCTGCTCCCGCGCTGAGGCGCCGGGGCGCCCCGGCTCAGCGCTTGCCGACCTTCTCGCCCTTCTTCTTGGGCGTGTACTTCCAGATGCCCTTGTACTCGGCGACGGCCTGGGCGTCCCTGTCGAGCAGGCGCAGCGCCTCGGCGATCGCGGCCTGGAGCTGGACGTCCTCCTGGTAGTCGCCGTAGAGGCGGCCGCCCGGCCAGGCCTGGCCGCGGAAGTCGGCGACCTTCTCGCGGATCCGGATGCGGATCCACTTGCGGACGTCGTCCTTGCTGAGCTTGGTGTCGAGGCCCTTGTAGAACTCGTCGAACCCCGGGTAGCGGCCCGTGTCGCCGCCGTCGCTGAGCGCGAGCTCGAGGAACTGCTCCTTCGAGGCCGAGTTCAGGTGCTCGTCGACGTACTTCTTGAACACGCCCTCGCCGAGCATCTCGGCGATGACCGCGTTCTTCCACAGCTCCTTGGCGTCGAGGCGGTCGAAGTCGGCCTCGACGTCGGGCATGACGCCGTAGTCGGGGTTGCGCGGCTTGCCGTCCTTGTCGAGCAGCTTGTGCAGCTTGCGGCCGCTGGGCAGGAAGTAGTAGCTGATCGTCACGCGGGCGCGCGGGCCGGGGTCGTACTCGCCGTTCTTGTTGTCGTCGAAGTACGGCTCGCCCTCGTCCCAGTGGCGGTTGCCGTTGAGGTCCTCGAACCGCTCCGGCGGGTAGTCGGGCACCTCGAACAGGTTCTGGACCGAGCCCTTGCCGTAGGTCTGGTTGCCGACGATCCGCGCGCGGTGGTGGTCCTGGAGGCAGCCCGAGACGATCTCGCTGGCCGAGGCCGAGCGCGCGTCGACGAGGACGACGACCGGCGTGTCGGCGAAGGCGGGGTCGCGCTCGCAGGCGTAGCGCTCGTCGTCCCCGATCGTGGACTTGGTCGTCACGACGACCTTGCCCTTGGGCAGGAACAGGTTGCAGATGCGCTGGGCCTGCGACAGGAAGCCGCCGCTGTTGCCGCGCAGGTCGAGGACGAAGGCCTTGGCCCCCTTGGCCTGCAGCGTGCGCAGCTGGGCCTCGAGCTCCTGGCTCGTGTGCGAGCCGAAGGTGATGATCTCGGCGTAGCCGATGTCGCCCGGCAGCATCAGGCTGTTGACCGACGGGACCTGGATCATGGCCCGGTCGAGGCTGATGTCCTTGGGCTCGGTCCAGCCGGCGCGCCAGACCTTGATCACGACGGGCGTGCCCGGCCGGCCCTTGAGCCGGCGGATGATCTCGTCGAGCTCCTGCTCGTGGGTCGCCCAGCCGTCGACCTCGAGGATCCGGTCGCCCGACATCAGGCCGGCGCTGTAGGCCGGGCCGGAGTAGATCGGGCGCGTGATCTGGAACTGCCCGTCGTCGTTGTTGACGAAGGCGCCGATGCCGCCGTACTCGCGGCCGAGGTCGAAGGTGAAGCGGCGGTACTCGTCGCTGGTCATGAACGACGAGAACCGGTCGAGGGCCTTCATCATGCCCTTGGCCGCGCTCTCGACGAGGTGGTCCTCGTCGAGCGAGGCGCCCTCCATGTGGTAGCGCTCGATCAGGGCCAGGAGCTTCTCGAGCAGGTCGAAGCGGCCCTGCTGGCCGTGGCCGAGGCCCTTGCGCAGCTGGTTCTGCAGCAGCCGGCGGATGACCCGCTCGTGCTCGGCCTCCTTGCGCTCGAGGCGGAGGTAGGTCCGGGCCAGGTGGCCGCGCGCCGACGGCTCGTCCTCGATCTCCTCGAGCACGGCCCGCGCGCTGATCATGTCGCCGATCTCGGCCAGCGCGAGGGCGCCCGAGATCTTGAGGTCACGGTCGCGCGAGCGCAGGAAGTCGAGCAGGACGCGCCGCGCGTAGTCGATCTGCTCGGCCGCGCCGACGAAGTACAGCGACCGGGCCGCCTCGAGGCGGACCTCCTGGTCCTCGGTGTCGTCCTTGAGGAGCTTCATCAGGCCCTCGCGGGCGTCGCGCCGGGCCGTCGGCCCGAGGCCGGGGTTGCCCATGAGCTCGATCGCCGCGCGGCGGACCTTCTTGTCCTGGGAGACGTCGACCAGCGGCAGGGCCAGCTCGACGGCCCGCCGACTCTGGGTTCCGTCCTCGTCGAGGTTGAGGAGGGCCTGGGCGGCCAGCAGCTTGCCGACCGGGCCGAGCTTCTCCGGGACCTCGCGCAGGGTCTTGAGCAGGGTGTCCTCCGGGACGTCGAGGTCCTGGAGGCGGGTCAGGAACTCCCAGGCCTGGTCCAGGGGCAGCCGATCGGCCTCGATCAGCATGGCCTCGGCCTTGTCCTTCCCGACCTGCATCGCAGGGGCCGGTGGGGCGGTCAGCACGAGGGCGGCGAGGGGGATCAGCACGGAAGCGACCGGGGATGCTGCACTCATTTCGGTCCTGGCTCTCCTGGGTTTCTGGGGCCGCCTTCGTCACCCCCGCGGGGCTCGGGCTGCTCCGTCATCGGCACTCAACGGAACCCGAATGGAGGGCCTCCCTCGTTTCCCCGGGTTCCGTCGCTCCTCGGGCCCCGAGCATAGTCGGGATCCGCCTCGGGGTAGCCCCCCGACGCCCCGATGGCACGGGAGGAGCGATCCCCCTCCTACGACGCAGGGCGCCGGCGCGCCAGGACAGGGAGCTTCGCCATTCTGGCCGGCGCGGTCGCTGGGAGGCCGGGGCGGGCCGCCGTATGCTCTCCGCCGATGAACGGATCCAGCCACCTCGACGAGCAGGGACGCGCGCGCATGGTCGACGTCGGCGCCAAGGCCGAGACCCGGCGCGTCGCCGTGGCCGAGGCCTGGCTCGAGCTCGGGGACGACGCCTACGAGGCCCTCGCCTCGGGTGAGAACCCCAAGGGCGACGCCCTCGCGGCGGCCCGGATCGCCGGGATCCAGGCGGCCAAGCGCACGAGCGACCTGATCCCGATGTGCCACCCCCTGTTCCTCGACAGCGTCCAGGTCGGCTTCGAGCCGGACGGGGCCGGGCGGCGCGTGCGCGTCCTGTGCGAGGCCCGGACCCACGGGCGGACCGGGGTCGAGATGGAGGCCATGACCGGCGCGGCCGTCGCGGCCCTGACGCTGTACGACATGCTGAAGTCGGTCGAGAAGGGCATCCGGGTCACCGGCCTGCGCCTGCTGTCCAAGGACGGCGGCAAGTCGGGCCGCTGGGAGGCCTGAGGCGAGCGCCGTGAGCACCGAGGCCCTGCGATGATCCTGCCCCCCGAGCCCGCCCTCGCCGTGGCCGGCGCGACCGGCGCCGTCGGCCGCGAATTCCTCGCCCTGCTCGAGCGTTCGGATCTGCCGGTCCGCTCGCTCAGGCTGTTGGCGAGCGAGCGCTCGGCCGGCCGCAAGGTCACGGTCCGGGGGCGGGAGCACGAGGTCGGGGTCCTCGGAGCCGGGAGCTTCGCGGGCGTCGACCTGGCGTTCTTCTCCTGCGGCGGGGACCGGTCGCGGGAGTTCGCACCGGCCGCGGTCGAGGCCGGGGCCATCGTCGTCGACAACAGCTCGGCGTTCCGCATGGAGCCCGGCGTGCCGCTGGTCGTGCCCGAGGTCAACGCCGCCGCCCTGTTCGACGACGCCGGTGGGCTCGCCGGCCGCATCGTCGCCAACCCCAACTGCTCGACGATCATCATGTGCCTGGCCCTGGCGCCGCTGCACGCGGCCTTCGGGCTGCGCCGGGTCGTGGTCTCGACCTATCAGGCCGCCTCGGGGGCCGGCGAGCAGGCCATGCTCGGCCTCGCGGCCGACACCGGGGCCGTGCTCGACCGCGAGCTCGACCCGCGCGGGCTCGTCGACTTCGGCGCCGGGCACGAGCGCTGCCGCCAGGCCTTCGGCCACCCGCTCGCCTTCAACCTCGTGCCGCAGATCGACGTGTTCCTCCCCGACGGCCGCACCAAGGAGGAGCGCAAGATGGAGGACGAGACGCGCAAGATCCTCGGCGTGCCGGCGCTGCCGGTCGAGGCGACCTGCGTCCGCGTCCCGGTCCTGCGCTCTCACGCCGTGAGCGTGACGGTCGAGACCGAGGCGGCGCCGACCCCGGCCGCGGCCCGCGAGGTCCTCGCGGCCGCATCCGGCCTGCGGGTCGAAGACGAGCCGGGGGCGCGCCGCTACCCGATGCCGTCGCTGACCAGCGGGGTCGACGAGGTCCTCGTCGGCCGCGTCCGCGAGGCCCGGGTGTTCGAGCGGGGCCTGAGCCTGTTCGTGTGCGGGGACCAGCTGCTCAAGGGCGCCGCGCTCAACGGCTGGCAGATCCTGGAGGCACTGCGGCGGGGGCCGGGCGGGGCCCGGACCCCGGCCTGAGCCCCGGGGAACGGGTGCAAGTCCTTTTCCGGACGGGGTCCCTGCGTAAGCTTTCCGCGATCCACCCGCCGCGGACCCCTCTGCTGGAGCTGACGTGACGACCAAGGAACCGCAGGCCCCGGACCCGGATCCCCGCCAGTGGGCCGTGAACTTCCTCGAGCCCAAGGAGATCAAGCGGCTGATCGGCATCCTCTCGGCCGCCGGCGGCCTCGAGCTCGAGCTCGAGCACGCCGGGACCAAGCTCAGGATCCGCATGCCGGACCCGCAGGGCCGGACCGAGCTGGTGCAGGCGCCGATCCCGTACCCCGTCAACTTCGGCGCCGCGCCGCCGCAGGCGCCGCTCCCGGCGCCCTCGTCGGCCGAGGCGGCCCCGGCCGACGCCGGGTCCAAGGTCCCCGAGGGGGCCGTGCCGTTCCCGTCCCCGATGGTCGGGACCTTCTACCGCGGGGCGTCGCCCGACGCCGAGCACTTCGTCAAGGTCGGCGACCAGGTCTCGCCGGACACGACGCTCTGCATCATCGAGGCGATGAAGGTCATGAACGAGATCAAGGCCGAGTTCAACGCCGAGATCCTCCAGGTCCTGGTCGAGAACGGCGAGCCGGTCGAGTTCGGCCAGCCCCTCTTCCTGATGCGGCAGCTCTGAGCCGACCACCGTGCCGTTCCGCCGCGTCATGATCGCCAACCGGGGGGAGATCGCCCTCCGCGTCCTCCGGGCCTGCCGGGAGCTCGGCATCGAGACCGTCGCCGTCTACTCCGAGGAGGACCGCGGGGCGCTCCACCTGCGCTACGCCGACGAGACGGTGTGCATCGGGCCGGCCGCCAGCGCCGAGTCGCCTCAACATCCCGCGGCTGATCTCGGCCGCCGAGATCGCCGACGTCGAGGCGATCCACCCCGGCTACGGCTTCCTGTCCGAGAACGCGCACTTCGCCGAGGTCTGCCAGAGCTGCAACATCAAGTTCATCGGGCCCTCGCCGGAGACGATCGCGCTCGTCGGCGACAAGGCCACGGCGATCGCGATGGCCCGCAAGGCCGGCGTCCCGACCGTGCCCGGCTCCGAGGGCCTGATCGGCTCCGAGGAGGAGGCGCTCGAGATCGCCAAGCGGATCGGCTACCCGGTCATGATCAAGGCCACGGCCGGCGGCGGCGGGCGCGGCATGCGCATCGCGAGCAACGACCTGACCCTGGTCAACGGGTTCCACGCCGCGCGGCGCGAGGCCGAGGCCGCGTTCAAGGACGGCGGCGTCTACCTCGAGAAGCTCGTCGAGAACCCGCGCCACGTCGAGATCCAGATCATCGGCGACATGCACGGCACGATCGTCCACCTCGGCGAGCGCGACTGCTCGCTGCAGCGGCGTCACCAGAAGACGATCGAGGAGTCGCCGTCGCCGGCGATCGACGACCGCACGCGGCGCAAGATGGGGGACGCGGCGGTCCGCATCGCCAAGGCGGCGGGCTACTACTCGGCCGGCACGGTCGAGTTCCTCGTCGACAAGGAGCAGAACTTCTACTTCATCGAGGTCAACGCCCGCATCCAGGTCGAGCACCCGGTGTCCGAGGCCGTGTCCGGCATCGACCTCATCAAGGCCATGATCAGGGTCGCCGACGGCGAGCCGCTCGGCTTCACGCAGCGCGACATCCGCCCGCGCGGGCACGCGATGGAGCTGCGCATCAACGCCGAGGACCCCAACGACCACTTCCGGCCGAGCCCGGGCACGCTGGGCCTGTTCATCCCGCCCGGCGGCCCCGGCGTGCGCTGGGACAGCCACGCCTACTCCGGCTACCGCATCCCGCCGCACTACGACTCGCTGATCGGCAAGCTGATCATCCACCGCGACACCCGCGAGGACTGCATCGCCACGGCCCGCCGCGCCCTGGACGAGTTCGTCGTCGAGGGCATCAAGACGACGATCCCGCTGTACCAGCGGATCCTCGACCACGCCGACTTCCTTTCCGGCAACGTCGACACCGGCTTCATCGAGCGGTTCTTCTGAGCCCGGGGCCGGGCCGGGCCCGGTCGCGGTTGACAGCCCGGCCCCCCCCCTCGAGCCTTTGGACATGAGCAACGCGTGGCGGTCCTTCGGGCGGCGCCTGACGGCCCTGGCCAACGGCCTGGGGGCCTCGGTGACGGCCTGCGTCCTGGTGCTCCTCAGGCTCGACGCCAAGATCCTCGACGGCTGGCACGTCACCGACGGGCTGGCCGCCGGCGCGGGGGCCCTGCTCCTGCTCAACGCCTGCAACCTGCTCTACTTCCGGCACCGCGAGGTCGGCGACGACGAGGCG
Source organism: Planctomycetota bacterium (assembly GCA_041398545.1). Taxonomy (GTDB): domain Bacteria; phylum Planctomycetota; class UBA1135; order UBA1135; genus JAWKUM01. Next base: position 43,302 of record JAWKUM010000021.1, read on the forward strand.
CCGATCATGAGCGAGGGCGAGGACGGCCCGGTCCAGGTTGCGCGCGAGGCCCTGGTCCACGGCCTGCGCCTCGCCGGCGAGCGTGTCGACGGCGTGCAGAAGCTGCGCATCCGGCTGGCGACGCAGGGCCGGCGCAAGGTGCAGATCCGGGCCGGCTTCCAGGTCCCCGAGGGCGTGGCCGTGCAGGACGTCGGCCGGGCCCTGCGCGAGGTCCTGCGCCGGCGCTTCGGCGAGCTCGTCCGGCTCGACAAGGAGTCGCGGCTCGAGGTCGAGCTCCTGTTCGAGGGCTTCGCCGGCCGCACGCGGCAGAAGATCCAGCCGCTCGGCCCGCGCGACGACGAGGGCGAGGCCGCCGAGGTCCCGCACTTCACCGGGCCGCGCTACCCGGTCGACGTGCCCGGGGAGAAGGGCTCGTGAGCGCCGGACCGCGCAGGCGGTGGGGGTGGACGGCGGCCGCCGCGCTGCTGCTCGCGGCCGCGGCGCCGGCCCAGATCTGGCCACGGACGCCGGAGCCCGACCCGTACGGCGGCTCGCTCTACGCCGGCCCCGACGGCGGCGTGACCCCCGGCGTCGGCGCGCCGTGGAACAACCGGCAGGTGTACGGCGGATCGGTCCAGGACCGCATGGGCTGGCAGGCCCCGGCCCCGTACTGGGGCTGGATCGGGCCCGGGCAGCCCTCGTACCGGCTGCCGTCCGGCTACCAGAACCTGTTCGGCTGGGCGGGCGGCGCCGCCGGCACGTCGGCGTCCTCGCGGCCGTCGGTCCAGTCGTTCCTGCCGTACGGCATGGACCGGCAATCCGGGCCGCGGCTGCCGACCGGGCCGGGCGGCCAGGAGCAGCCCGGTGAGCAGGAGCGCGGCATGCCGGCCTGGCTGGACGAGCCCGGCCGCGGCCAGCGCAAGCTCGGTCCCGGGGCCCGCGGCCTGCTCAGCGACCCGGCCCGGGCGTTCCTGCTGCGCATGCAGGACGAGGTCCTGGTCAAGCCGGCCGACGAGGAGGCCTTCTACCCGCTGACGTACTGGGACAAGGGCCGCGTGCTCGCGCCCGGCGCCGAGGTCCGCGTCGTCGCCGGCGGCCGCTGCCTGCTCGTGTTCCCCGGCGGGACCGAGATCGACCTGTCGCGGCCGGCCGCGGTCCGCTTCGTCCAGGGCACCGACGCCCGGCTCGAGCTGGTCGTCGACGACGTCCACACCGCCCACTTCAAGCTCGGCGCGCGCGAGGTCGTGGTCCGCCTGTTCGACGGCACGGTCCTCAGCGGGATGCGCACGACGTTCTCGATCCAGCGGGAGCGCCGGCAGACGCCGTGGCGGCCCGAGGAGACCGAGGACCGCCTGCAGGTCAAGAACTGGGGCGGCGGGCGGCTGGTCGTCGAGAGCCGGGTCGCCGGCGGGGCCGAGACGGTCCTGACGACCAACCGCAAGGTCGTGCTCCCCGCCGTCGCGCCGCCGCCGGACGACGGGCCCGACGACCCGCCCCTGGACCTGTCGATGGAGGGCGGGGGCACGCCGGTCCTGGCCAGCATCCAGGCCGACCTGACCTTCGAGGAGGGCGACCTCCGCGTCGGCTCGCGGGTCGGCACGGCCAGGCTGCGCTGGGGCGGCTGCGACATCCGCCTCGGCGAGGGCCAGCGGCTCCGGATCGACCCGATGGGCGGCCGGCCCTTCGGCGAGGCCCTCCCGGCGCCCCGGCTTCGGACGACCGGTGCCGGCGGACGATAGGAGGGGCGGATCAGGACGGAGGCCGCCCCCGGACCCAGGACACCCCCGGACCCAGACCCACCCGACGACATGACCGCACGCGCCCTCGTGACCGGGGGAGCCGGCTTCCTCGGCTCCCACCTCTGTGACCGCCTGCTCGGGGAGGGCCTCGAGGTCGTCTGCATGGACAACCTCCTGACCGGGGACCTGGCCAACATCGAGCACCTGTTCGGGCGCGAGGGGTTCACCTTCGTCAAGCAGGACGTGACCCAGTACCTCCACGTCCCCGGCCGGCTCGACTACGTGCTCCACTTCGCGTCCCCGGCCAGCCCGATCGACTACCTCGAGCTGCCGATCCAGACGCTCAAGGTCGGCTCGCTGGGCACGCACAAGGCGCTGGGCCTGGCCAAGGAGAAGGGCGCGCGCTTCCTCCTCGCCAGCACGAGCGAGTGCTACGGCGACCCGCTCGTCCACCCGCAGCCCGAGAGCTACTGGGGCAACGTCAACCCGGTCGGGCCGCGCGGGGTCTACGACGAGGCCAAGCGCTTCGCCGAGGCCATGACGATGGCCTACCACCGCTACCACGGCCTCGAGACCCGGATCGTCCGCATCTTCAACACCTACGGGCCGCGCATGCGGCTCGAGGACGGCCGCGTCCTGCCGGCGTTCATGGGCCAGGGCCTGCGCGGCGAGCCGATGACCGTGTTCGGCGACGGCAGCCAGACGCGGTCGTTCTGCTACGTCGACGACCTCATCGAGGGCATCTGGCGGCTGCTCCGGAGCGACGAGGTCTACCCGACCAACATCGGCAACCCGGCCGAGATGACGATCCTCCAGTTCGCCGAGAAGGTCCGCGAGCTCTGCGGCAACCGGAGCGAGGTCACCTATAGGCCGCTGCCCGAGGACGACCCCAAGGTCCGGCAGCCGGACATCACCAAGGCGCGCAAGGTCCTCGGCTGGGAGCCCCGGGTCGGGCTCGACGAGGGGCTGCGGCGCACGTTCGAGTACTTCCAGCAGAAGGTCAAGGTGGACTGAGCATGTGCGGCATCGTCGCAGCGAGCCTCGCCGGAGGCGAGGTCAGGGGCCTCCTGATCACCGGGCTCAAGAGCCTCGAGTACCGCGGCTACGACTCCGCGGGGCTGTGCCTCGGCGTCGCCGGCCTGCCGACGGTCAAGTGCAAGGGCCGGGTCGACGAGCTCGCGCAGCGGGCCGAGGCCGCCGGCCTGCCCGCGGCCCGGACCGGCATCGCGCACACGCGCTGGGCCAGCCACGGCGCCCCGTCCGAGCCCAACGCCCACCCGCACAAGCGCGGGCAGATCTCGGTCGTCCACAACGGCATCTTCGAGAACTTCGCCCAGGTCAAGCGCGAGCTCGGCGTCGACGGCTACGCCAGCGAGACCGACTCCGAGGTCTGGGCCGCCCTGCTCGAGGCCGAGCTCGGCGCCCGGGCCGCGGCCCCGACGCCGGACGACGTGCTCGCCGCGATGGCCCGCGCGACCGGCCGCGCCCGCGGGGCCTGGGCCCTCGCGGTCCTCCACGAGGCGCTGCCGGGCCACGTGTTCTTCGCCCGCCAGGAGAGCCCGCTGGTCCTCGGCATCGGCGAGGACGGCCGCTACGTCGCCAGCGACGTGCCGGCCCTGCTCGGCCGCACGCGCGACTTCGTCTACCTCGAGGACGGCTGGCTCGGCTGGATCACCGACGACGCGCACCTGATCGTCGACTGGGCGCTGCGGCCGGTCGAGGCCCGGGTCGAGCACATCACCTGGGACGCCGAGCAGGCCGAGAAGGGCGGCTACGCCCACTACATGCTCAAGGAGATCGAGGAGCAGCCCGAGGTCGTCGAGCGGACCATTCAGGCCGCGACCTCGTCGGAGGCGGGCTTCCTCGGCGGGTTCGCGATGTCCGAGGCCGAGCTCGCCCGGTTCGAGCGGATCGTCGTCCTGGCCTGCGGCACGGCGCTGCACGCCGGCCGCTACGGCCGCTACGTCATCGAGGCCCTGGCCGGCCTGCCGGTCGAGGTCGACTTCGCGTCCGAGTTCCGCTACCGCGACCCGATGGTCGGCCCCAAGGACCTCGTCCTCGCGATCTCGCAGTCAGGCGAGACCGCCGACACGCTCGGCGCCCTGGCCGTGGCCATCGAGAAGGGCGCGACGCCGATCGCGATCTGCAACGTCCGCGGCTCGTCGCTGACCCGCGTCGCCAGGGCCACGCTGCTGACCTGGTGCGGCCCCGAGATCGGCGTGGCCTCGACCAAGGCCTTCGCCGGCCAGCTCGTCGCCCTGCACCTGCTCGGGCTCAAGCTCGCCCTCGCGCGCGGGCGCCTCGACGCGGCCGGGGTCGAGGAGCGCGTCGCCGTCCTGCGCACGCTCAAGGGCGTGCTCGCGAGCCAGGTCGGCCCCGAGGCGGGCGCGCGGTTCACGGAGCTCGCGCACAAGTACGCCGGCAAGCCGATCTACTTCTTCCTCGGCCGCGGGGCCGACTACCCCATGGCCCTCGAGGGCGCGCTCAAGCTCAAGGAGATCAGCTACGTCCACGCCGAGGGCTACCCGGCCGGCGAGATGAAGCACGGTCCCCTGGCCCTCGTGTCGGACGACATGGTCATCGTCGGCCTCGCCGGACCGTCGCCGGTCCACGAGAAGACCCTCGGCAACCTGCGCGAGGTCCGGGCCCGCGGCGGCAACCTCGTCGTGCTGACGACCGAGGACATGGACGAGGCCCGCGAGCTGGCCGACGACGTCGTGCTGCTGCCGGCCTGCGACCCGTGGATCGCCCCCCTGGCCCACCTCGTGCCGCTGCAGTACCTGGCCTACCACGTCGCCCTCGAGCGGGGCTGCGACATCGACAAGCCGCGCAACCTGGCCAAGAGCGTGACGATCGAATGAGCGCCGCCGGGGAGCCGCCGGTCCCCGCCGACGCCCGGGTCGCGGTCGTGGGGCTCGGGTACGTCGGGCTGCCGCTGGCGGTGGCCTTCGCCGACGCGGGCTTCCGCGTCCTCGGCCTCGACGTCGACCCGGTCAAGTGCGCCCGCATCAACGACGGCTGCTCGGTCACGCCCGACGTGCCGGACGACGTCGTCGCCGGCCACGTCCAGGCCGGGCGGCTCCGGGCCACGCCCGACTTCGCCGAGGTCGCCGACGCCGCGCTGATCTCGATCTGCGTGCCGACGCCGCTCAGCAAGAGCAAGGACCCCGACATCTCGTACATCGTCCGGGCGACCGAGGACCTCCTCCCGCACGTCCGGCCCGGGACGGTCGTCGTCCTCGAGTCGACCACCTACCCCGGCACGACGCGGGAGATCCTGCTCGATCGCTTCGAGCAGGCCGGGCTCGTCGTCGGCCGCGACGTGTACCTGGCGTTCTCGCCCGAGCGCGTCGACCCCGGCAACGAGACCTGGACGATCCGCAACACGCCCAAGGTCCTCGGCGGCCTGACCGAGGAGTGCGGCCGGCGGGCCGAGGCCTTCTACGCGCGCGCGATCGGGACGATCGTCCGGGTCTCCTGCGCCGAGACGGCCGAGATGGCCAAGCTGCTCGAGAACACGTTCCGGGCCATCAACATCGGGCTCGTCAACGAGCTGGCCATGGTCTGCGGCAAGCTCGGCCTCGACGTCTGGGAGGTCATCGACGCGGCGGCGACCAAGCCGTTCGGCTTCATGCCGTTCCGGCCCGGGCCCGGCCTCGGCGGCCACTGCATCCCGATCGACCCGCTGTACCTGTCGTGGAAGATGCGGCTGCTCGACTACAAGGTCCGCTTCATCGACCTCGCCGACGAGGTCAACTCGGGGATGCCGGCCTACGTCGTCGCCCGGGCCCAGGCCCTGCTCAACGACCACGGCAAGGCCGTCAACGGCAGCCGGGTCCTGCTCCTCGGCGTGGCCTACAAGGCCGACATCGACGACGTCCGCGAGTCCCCGGCCCTCGACCTGTGGCAGATGCTCGGCGCGCTCGGCGCGGACCTCAGCTACCACGACCCCCACGTGCCGGGCTTCACGCTCGGTGAAGAGACGGTGAAGGGGCTCTCGGCCGAGGAGGCGCTCGCGGGGACCTTCGACCTGATCCTGATCGCGACCGGCCACGCGATCGTGGATCATGGGCGCTTCGCGGACCTCGGGGTGCCGGTGCTCGACACCCGGAACGTCCTGCCGGGACGGCGTGACGCGCACGTCCACAGGCTGTAGCACGCTGGCAACCCCGAACACGAGGTCAATGAGGGTCCTGGTCACAGGCGGCGCGGGGTTCATCGGCAGCCACGTCTGCGAGGCGCTGCTCGCGCGCGGGGACGCCGTCCGCGTGCTCGACAACCTCGATCCGTTCTACGACCCGGCGATCAAGCGGGGCAACCTCGCGCGCCTCGAGGCCCTCGCCCGAGAGGGGGGGGCCGCGCTCGATGTCCACATCGGCGACCTGCGCGACCCCGCGGCCGTCGGCGCGGCCGCGGCCGGCGTCGACGCCGTCGTCCACCTCGCGGCGCTGGCCGGCGTCCGCCCGAGCATCGAGCGCCCGGCCGACTACTGGGACGTCAACCTCGTCGGGACCCAGCGCCTGCTCGACGCGATCGCCCCGGCCGGGACCGGCCTCGTGTTCGGCTCCTCGTCGTCGGTCTACGGCGGCAACGCCAAGGTCCCGTTCCACGAGGACGACCCGGTCGACACGCCGATCTCGCCGTACGCGGCGACCAAGCGGGCGGGCGAGCTGGCCTGCCGCACGCACCACGCCCTGCACGGCGGCGACGTGACCTGCCTGCGCTTCTTCACGGTCTACGGCCCGCGGCAGCGCCCGGAGATGGCGATCCACATGTTCACGCGCCGGATCCGCGCGGGCGAGCCGATCCCGTGCTTCGGCGACGGCGGCACGAGCCGGGACTACACCTACGTCAGCGACATCGTCGCCGGCGTCCTGGCGGCCCTCGATCGCCTCGGGGGCTCCCGGCTCTACAACCTCGGCGGCTCGCGCACGACGACGCTGCGGGAGCTCGTCGGCCTGATCGCCGGGGCGCTCGGCAGGGAGGCCGTCGTCGAGGCCCTGCCCGACCAGCCCGGCGACGTCCCGCGGACCTTCGCCGACATCTCGCGGGCCGCGGCCGAGCTCGGCTACGCGCCCGAGGTCCCGATCGAGGAGGGCGTCCGGCGCTTCGTGGCCTGGTACGTCGAGGCCCGGGCGAGGGGGGAGGTCGCATAGATGGGGCGCTACCTGATCACCGGCGGGGCCGGCTTCGTCGGCAGCCACATCGCGGAGGCCTGCCTCGCGGCCGGCCACGAGGTCCGGGTGCTCGACGACCTCAGCCTCGGCCTCGCGGAGAACCTCGCCGGCCTCCCGGTCGAGCTCGTCGAGGGCTCGATCCTCGACCCGGCCCGGCTGGCCCGGTGCCTCGCCGGCGTCGACGGCGTGTTCCACGAGGCGGCGATCCCGTCCGTGCCGCGCTCGGTCGAGGACCCCGTCACCAGCTTCGAGGTCAACGCGACGGGCACCCTGCAGGTCCTCCAGGCCGCCCGGCAGGCCGGCGTGCGCGTCGTCTACGCCGGGTCGTCGAGCGCCTACGGGGACTCCGAGACCCTGCCCAAGCGCGAGGACATGCCGGCCCGGCCGCTGTCGCCATGCGCGGCCGCCAAGCTCGCCGGGGAGCAGCTCTGCCAGGTCTTCGCCCGGGTCTACGGGCTGCCGACCGTGGTCCTGCGCTACTTCAACGTGTTCGGGCCGCGCCAGCGCGCCGACTCCCCGTACTCGGGGGTCATCGCCCGGTTCTGCATGGCCGCGCTCGACGGGAGCGAGGTCCGGGTCGACGGGGATGGGGAGCAGAGCCGGGACTTCACCTACGTCTCCGACGTCGCCCGCGGCAACCTCCTGGCCATGACCTCCGACCTGCCGGGCGGGACGGTGTTGAACCTCTCGGGCGGGGGCCGATACTCCCTCCTCCGCCTCCTCGAGGTCCTCGAGGGGCTCGTCGGCCGGCCGATCCCGCGCAGGCACGCCGCGCCCCGACCGGGGGACGTCCGCCACTCCCAGGCCGACGTGTCCAGGGCCAGGGAGCTGCTCGGCTTCGCGACCGAGGTCGGCTTCGAGGAGGGGGTCCGCTCGACCCTCGACTGGTACCGCGAGCAGCGCGACGGCGCTGCTACGAACGACTGATCAGGAGCTCCATGAAGGGCGTCATCCTCGCCGGTGGCCTCGGCTCGCGCATGCTGCCGCTGACCAAGGTCACCAACAAGCACCTGCTGCCGGTCTACGACCGGCCGATGATCTACTACCCGATCCGCTGCCTCGTCAACGCGGGCATCGAGGACATCCTGCTCGTGACCGGGGGCAACAGCGCGGGCGAGTTCCTGCGGCTGCTCGAGAACGGGCAGGACTTCGGGCTCAAGCGGCTCAACTACGCCTACCAGCGCGGGGAGGGCGGCATCGCCGCGGCCCTGTCGCTGGCCGGGGAGTTCGCCGACGGCGAGAAGATCTGCGTCGTCCTCGGCGACAACATCATCGAGGGCAACATCCGCAAGGCCGTCGAGGACTTCGAGGCCCAGGACCGTGGCGCCAAGATCCTGCTCCACGAGGTCGAGGACCCCGAGCGCTTCGGCGTGGCCACGGTCGAGGGTGACCGGGTCATCCGCATCGTCGAGAAGCCCAAGGACCCCGAGTCCAACCTCGCGGTCATCGGGATCTACATGTTCGACAGCCAGGTCTTCGAGGTCATCAACTCGCTGGAGCCGAGCCAGCGCGGCGAGCTCGAGATCACCGACGTCAACAACTTCTACATCGAGCAGGGCACGATGACCTCCGAGGTCCTCAGGGGCTGGTGGACCGACGCCGGCACCTTCGAGTCCCTGCTGCGCGCGTCCAACCTCGTCGCCAAGGGGGGCGCCAACCACCTGGAGCCGCCGAGCCCCGGCGCATGACCCGGTTCCTCGTGACCGGCGCCGGCGGCCAGCTCGGCCGCGCCCTGGTCGAGGCCCTCGGCGCCGAGGCCGTCGGCCCGCGCTCCGCGGAGCTGGACGTCCGCGACGAGGCGGCCCTGGCCGCGGCCCTGGCCGAGCACCGGCCCGCCTGGGTCCTCAACTGCGCGGCCGCGACCAAGGTCGACCGCTGCGAGACCGAGGTCGCCTGGGCCGAGGCCGTCAACGCCCGCGCCCCCGGCGCCGTGGCCCGGGCCTGCCAGGCCGGGGGCGCGGGCCTCGTGCACTACTCGACCGACTTCGTGTTCGACGGCCTGGCCGGCCGCCCGTACGTCGAGGACGACCCCAAGCACCCCCTGTCGGTCTACGGCCGGACCAAGAGCGAGGGCGAGGACGCCGTCCTGGCCGCCGGCCTCGAGCGCTGCCTGGTCCTGCGCACGCAGTGGGTGTACGGACCCGGCGGGCGCAACTTCCCGGCCGCGATCCTGGCCCGGGCCCGGGCCGGCGAGCCGCTGCGCGTCGTCGACGACCAGGTCGGCCAGCCGACCCTGACGCTCGACCTCGCCGACATGACCCTGGCCCTGGTCGCGGCCGTGGAGGCCGGCCGCGCGCGCCCGGGCCTGTACCACGCGGCCGACGTCGGGCCGCTCAGCTGGTGGGACTTCGCCCGCAAGGTGTGCGACCGGGCCGGCTTCGCCGACACCCCGATCGAGCGCATCCCGTCCGAGGCGCTGGCCCTCCCGGCGCCCCGCCCGGCCGACTCGACGCTCGACTGCAGCAAGCTCGCGGCCGCCTTGGGACGGGCGCTTCCGACCGTCGACGAGGGCTTCGAGCGCTACGCCCGGACGGAGGGGTGGTAGGCTTCGGGGTCCGGTCGCGGCGCGGCGCATCCGCGCCGTAGCGCCAGCGACGACCTCGAGGCATCCGACCCGATCCCATGGCCAAGCTCCTCGTCACCGGCGGCGCCGGGTTCATCGGCAGCAACTTCGTCCACCAGGTCCTCGGCGAGACCGGCGACGAGGTCGTCGTCGTCGACTCCCTGACCTACGCCGGCCACCTCGGCAACCTCGCCGCCGTCCTCGACGACCCCCGGCTGACCTTCGTCAAGGCCGACATCACCGACGCCGACGCCGTCGGCCGGGCCTTCGAGCAGCACCGGCCCGAGGCCGTCGTGCACATGGCCGCGGAGAGCCACGTCGACCGCAGCGTCAAGGACGCGACGGCCTTCGTCCGGACCAACGTCGTGGGCACCCAGGTCCTGCTCGACGCCGCCCGCCGCGCCGGCGTGGCCCGCTTCCTGCACGTCTCGACCGACGAGGTCTACGGCTCGCTCGGGACCGAGGGGCGGTTCACCGAGGCGTCGCCGATCCAGCCCAACAGCCCGTACTCGGCCAGCAAGGCCGGCAGCGACTTCCTCGTCCGGGCCGCGCACCACACGCACGGCATGGACACGGTCATCACGCGCTGCTCGAACAACTACGGGCCGTTCCAGTTCCCCGAGAAGCTGATCCCGCTGATGATCGCCAACTGCTTCGCCGGGGAGCCCCTGCCGGTCTACGGCGACGGCCGCAACGTCCGCGACTGGATCCACGTCGCCGACCACTGCCGCGCCCTGCGGCTCGTCCTGGCCAAGGGCCGGGCCGGCGAGGTCTACAACATCGGCGGCGACTCGGAGCGCGAGAACCTCCAGGTCGTGCGCCGCCTGCTCGAGCTCTGCGGGCGGGACGAGGGCCTGAGCCGCTACGTCAAGGACCGCCCCGGCCACGACCGCCGCTACGCGATCGACGGGACCAAGGTCGCGACCGAGCTCGGCTTCCGGCCCTCGGTCGTGTTCGAGGACGGGCTGGCCGAGTCCGTGGCCTGGTACCGCGACCACCAGGACTGGGTCGAGGAGGTCCGGTCGGGCGCGTACCTGCGCTACTACGAGGAGCAGTACGGCAAGCTCGCCTGAGCCGGCCCCCGCCCCCCGGCCGCGACGGGCCCGGATCCGGCCTACCGGCCTCCTCGCATTCGCCCTGGCACAGGGTTAGGATCGCCCGGGGACCTGGGCGGGCCGATGCTGACCACCCGCCTTCCCCACGGGACGACGGATCGCGGATGAACAAGCGCCTGGCCTGGCTCCTCCTGTTGCCGCTCTTGCTGCTCGAGGCCTGCGGCTCCGTCCCGTCGAAGGAGGTCCAGGAGCTGCTCGTGCAGCGCGGCTTCGGCCGCCGCGCCGAGGGCGACGTCCACGTCGAGAACTACGCCAACGTGGGCTCGATGATCCAGTTCCTGCCGGCCTCGCTCGAGGTCGCGACCGACCCGGCCTTCGCCGAGGTCGGCCTGCTCCTCAGCGCCGCCCAGCCGGTCGCCATCGACGGCACGATCTACCTGCCCCTCGTCGGCCCGACCCTCGTCCTCGGCCTGACCGAGTCCCAGATCGGCGCCCTCGTGTCCGAGAAGCTCGCCGCCTTCTACAGCTCGAGCAACCTCCGCATCGACGCCCGGATCATCAACCAGCCCAATCAGGTCATCTTCGTCTTCGGCGCCATGGGCCGCTTCAAGGTCCCCCTGATCGCGACCGAGACGATGCTCGACCTCTTCGTCGCCCTGCCCGACCTCGGCCTGGCCAACATCGGCAAGATCCGCCTGATCCGGCCCGACCCCAAGAACCCCCTCATCGTCACGGTCAACATCCGTGACATGGTCCTCTACGGCAACACGACGTACAACCTCCGCCTGCGCGAGAACGACATCGTCTACGTGCCGCCGACCCTCCTCGGCCAGCTCAGCCTGTTCCTCAAGCGCCTCCTGCAGCCGATCACGGTCGTCATCGACTCCCTGTTCCGCTTCAACACGCTGCGCTGGAACTGGGAGTACCTGACCGGCGACAACCTCTTCTACTCCCCCTACGGACCCGTCCTGTTCTGACCCGGGCGCGGCTGGCGGGGACCGTCGTCGACCTGACGGGGGAGTCGTTGGCGCGTCGTCGGCCGTCCGATCCGACGGGAGAGAGTGCGGCCGTGGAGACGATGTGGCGGGGACGAGGTAGACCGGCGTCGGACGTCCGATCCGACGGGGGGTCGTTCCGCTCCCGAACCCGCTCCAGACCCCCCGTCGGATCACACGTCCGACACCTGCTCGATGATCCCTGGCACATCGAGGGAACGGACCACGGACGGTATGGCCGTCGGATCACACGGCCGACGACGCACAGACCCTCGAACGTCAGGGACCGGAAGCCGGCCATCCGAACGGCGAGACCCGCGCCGGGTTCCAGCTGTTTCGATGTATCAGCCGAGCCTCGTTGTGCTCTCTCGGGGTTCGATGGGACGTCCGGATCGGACGGGGGCCTGGAACCGAGTGTCAGCGGAGTCAACCGAAGGTTGACGCAGCTGACCGAGGTCGGCGGAGTCATCCGAAGGATGACGGAGCCAACGGCCCCCTGTGTGATCCGACGTCCCTCGTTCGACCCCCCTCGAGAGCAGCCCCCTGGTCGCAGGAAGTTCCGACGCCACCGGGGTTTCGGGCAAGGAAGGGGCACAGACGGCTTCGCAGCCGCTGGTCGGAGCGTAGAATTCGTCGTGCCTCGGGGGTGACCGGCCGATGCCGGGGTGGCCCACTCAGACGCGGGAGCCTGGAGAGCGCCCTGGCCAGATGAACGAGCTGGAAGTCCCGAACCTGTCCCTGACGCGGTACGCGGAGCTGCTTAAGCGCCGGCGCTGGCAGCTCGTCCCGGCCGCGCTGCTCGGGCTGCTGGTGGGGGCCGTGATCGCGCGGCTGATCCCGCGCTACTACGAGGCCAGCACGCAGATCCGGATCCATCCCTCGATCGAGACCGAGGGGCCGGGCCCGACCCAGCACGACCCGCTGGCCCAGGAGGTCAGCGACGCCCAGCAGACGATCCGGTCGTGGAGCCTCGTCAAGGAGGCCGTGCTGTCGCTGGACTGGGAGGACTTCTACGCCGTCCAGGACGACTCGGTCGTGTTCAACCAGAAGCTCGGCGGGGTCATCGAGCGGCTCTGGATCTACGACCTCGACCGCAGCGAGGGCCGCGGCTCGGCGACGATCCTGATCGGCTACCGCGACCAGGACCCGGCGCGGACGGCCGACTTCGTCAACCGGATCACGTCGCTGTACATCAAGTCGCGGACCGAGCGCGTCATCGCCCGCGCCGAGCTCCGGGCCAAGCAGCTCGAGCGCGTCAGGGACCAGCGCCACAACGCCTGGATCCAGGCCCTCGATGAGCGCCGCGACTGGCAGGTCGAGGCCGGCTACTACCCGGACCAGCGCAACATCAGCGGCAAGAGCGTGCAGCAGGCGATGTACGAGCGCTACCAGCAGCTCGGGCTCGAGCTCGCCGACTACAAGGCCTCGCTCGACGCCGCCCGCAAGGAGCAGGCCCTGATCCAGACGGGGCTCGAGGCCGGGACGCCGCCCAAGGAGATCACGGTCGAGCTCGACCCCAACGACCCCGAGGTCCAGAAGATCCTGCTCCCGCTCAGGCTCCAGCTCAGCGCGGCCCAGAACCAGCTGTCCAAGTACTCCCTGCTCCACCCGAGCCGCAAGCCGCTCGAGCGGCGCATCGCCGACCTCGAGGCCCAGATCGACGCCTTCATCGCCCAGGCCGAGGCCGCCGGCAAGACGCGCAAGCTCAACCCCGCCTGGCAGGGAGCCCAGGCCCGCCTCGCCCAGCTCGGCAAGGACGTCGCCCGCCTGACGGCCCTGATCGAGCCACGGGCCGAGGAGTTCGAGGGCCTGCGCGCCGAGATCCAGGCCATGCCGACCAAGCAGGCCCGCTACCAGGAGCTCAGCAACGAGGTCGAGACGACCGAGGGCGAGTACCAGAAGGCCAAGACCGCCAACCTGGCCCAGCTCGACTACGTGCTCCAGCTCCGCCAGAGCCAGCACCTCGTCGTCGAGTACCTCCAGCCGCCGCGGACGCCGCAGGAGCCGACCTACCCCAACCGCCTGCTCGTGACCCTGCTCGGCCTGCTCGTCGCCGTCCTCGTCGCGGTCGGCACGATCGTCCTGCTCGACCTGCTGCAGACGAGCTTCAAGTCGCTCGACGAGGTCCAGCGCAGCCTCGCGGTCCCGGTCCTCGGCGGCGTCTCGTACCTCGAGCTGCCGGAGCAGGTCGCCGCGACCCGCAGCTACCGCCTCCGGGTCGGCCTGACCCTGGGCGTCATGGCGGTCCTGTGCGGGGCCGTCGTGGCCGTCTACCTGCTCGATCCCCTCCGGCTCCCCGACGCCCTCGTCCGCCTGCTCGACGGCCTGTTCGGAGGCTAGGGGACCGCGGGATGCAGCTCCGGGACCTCTTCGTCTTCATGGTCGTGGCCGTGGCGACGCCGCTGTCGCTGGCGGTCCCCTTCGCCGGGCTCCTGTGCTTCTCGTGGCTGGCGTACATGCGGCCGCAGGACCTGTGCTGGGGCTTCGCGCGGACGATGCAGTTCTCGTTCGCCGTCGGCATGACGATGATGCTCGGCTGGCTGTTCAGCGACGCCGGGCGGCGGCCGTTCATGCGGTGGGACGTCCGGACCAAGCTCATGGTCGCCCTCGTCCTCTCGACGACCGTGTCCCTCGTCATGGCGACCAACCAGGACCCCTACGTCCAGACGCGCTACGTCGAGTACCTCAAGCTCGTGGCCGTGGCCCTGTTCACGACCGGCCAGGTCGACAGCCGCCGCCGGCTCAAGCTCCTGCTGTGGACGATCGCGCTGTCGCTGGGCTTCTTCGGCATCAAGGGTGGCTTCCACGGCCTCATGTCCGGGGGCAGCCCGATCCTCCGCGGCCCGGGCGGCATGCTCGAGGACAACAACGACTTCGCCCTGGCCCTGACGATGAGCCTGCCGATGCTGCTCTACCTCGGGTTCCTCGAGAAGAGCCGCTGGGTCCACCGCGTCTGCATCGTCGCGACCGGGCTGACGATGCTGACGATCCTGCTGACGCACAGCCGCGGCGGGTTCCTGTCGATGTGCGTCGTCCTCGGCGTGTTCTTCTGGCGCAGCAAGCAGCGCTGGATCGCCCTCGGCGTCATGCTCCTGCTCGTCGTGGCGTTCTTCCAGTTCGCGCCGCAGCACGTCATCGACCGGATCTACTCGATCGGCGACTCCTCGGACTCGTCGGCCCACTCCCGCCTGACGTCGTGGGCGATCGCCCTGCGCATGATCGGCGCGTTCCCGGTCTGGGGCGTCGGCCTGCGCAACTTCCAGGACCACTACCACGAGTTCGCCCAGGGCCTCGTCCCGGGCTCGGGCTTCGCCTTCGTCGCCCACAACTCCTACCTGCAGATCTGGGCCGAGGGCGGCACGGTCGCCTTCGTGCTCTACATCGCCCTGCTCGTGGCCTGCTTCTGGACGCTGCGCCGGCTCCGCCTGGCCTCGCGGCGGGTCCCGGGCGCGGACTGGATCTTCAACTACAGCCGGATGTTCGAGGCCACGATGGCGGGCTTCGTCGTCGGCTCCGTGTTCCTCAACCGCGGCCACTTCGACCTGATCTACCACCTGTTCGGGATCATCACGGCGTTCCAGCTGATCGCCTGGCGGTGGATGGCGCAGCCGGTCGGGGAGCGCGAGGGCGACCTCGTCTTCGCCGACGAGTTCCGGCCGCTGGTCATCGCCGGCAGCCGCCTCGGGCAGGCCCGGGACGGGCCCGGCCTGCGCTCCCTGCCCCGGTGGGGGAGGTAGCGATGTGCGGCATCGCCGGCATCCTGGTCGGCCCCGGCGGCGAGCGGCTCGACCCCGAGGCCGCCCGGCGCGACCTCGCGGCGAGGAGCCTCGTGCAACGCGGGCCCGACGGCTGAAGGGAGCCGGCACGGCGAGCGCGCCGCCCTCGGCCACCGGCGCCTCGCGATCATCGACCTCGAGGGCGGCGTCCAGCCGATGGCCAGCGAGGACGGCGACGTCGTCGTCAGCTTCAACGGCAGATCTACACCACCTGCGCGCCGAGCTCGAGGGCCGCGGCATCGGTTCCGGACGCGCTCCGACACCGAGGTCCTCGTCCACGGCTTCATGAGGGGCGACGGGCTGCCGGCCAGGCTCGAGGGCATGTTCGCGTTCCTGTCCACGACCGGCGCAGCGGCGCGACCCTGCTGGCCCGGGACCCCGTCGGCAAGAAGCTCCACTGGGCCGAGCTCGGTGGGAGGGTCCTCGTCGCGAGCGAGGCCCGGGCCCTGCTCGTCGTGCCTGGGTTCCCGCGGCGGCTCGACGAGGACCGCCCGGCGAGCTCCTGGCCCTGCGCTATGTCTGCGGCGGCGCGACGATCCTGCGCGACCTCCACTGCGCTCCCGCCGGGCCACCTGGCCCTGCACCGGGCCGGCGAGCCGCTGCGCCCGCGGGCGTACTGGCGGCTCGAGCCGGGCGCGCGCCCGCGCGACTTCGGAGCCGCCGTCGCCGAGCTGCGCGGCCTGTTCGAGGCCGCCGTCGACCGCCGCCTCGAGGCCGACGTCCCGCTCGGCGCCTTCCTGTCCGGCGGTTGCGCGACAGCTCGGGCGTCTGCACGCGATGCACCGCCGCCGCCCCGACCTCCGCGCCGTGACGGTCGGCTTCGACGACCCGCGCTTCGACGAGCGCCCGCACGCCCTGGCCCGCCGCCCGGCTCGGCCTCGGCCTCGACGAGGAGGTCCTGCACCCCGAGCCCGGAGCGCGACCTCGAGCGCCTGGCCGAGCTCGGCGACCTGCCGCTGCACGACTCCTCGGCCTGGCCGACGCTGCTGGTCTGCGCGGCGGCCCGCTCGGCACGTCACGGTCGCCCTGACCGGCGACGGCGGCGACGAGGGCTTCCGGCGGCCACCGCCGCTACCGCTTCGACCTGGTCGAGCAGCGCCTTCCGCTGGTTGCCCGGCCGCTGGCTCCGGCCTGGCGGCGCTCTACCCCAAGGCCGACTTCCTGCCGCGGCCGCTGCGGCTCAAGCGCACGCTGCAGGACCTCGGCGTGGAGCCGGCCGAGGCCTACTACCGCTCGGTCTCGGCCCTGCTGCCCGACGAGGTCGCGCGCCTGCTGGCCCCGCGCGCCGGCGAGCGCCGGCACCCGTTCACGGGCCTGCGCGAGGCATGGGCGCGCACGCGCGGCCCCGACCACACGAGCCGCGTGCTCGAGCTCGACCTGCACACCTACCTGCCGGGCGACATCCTCGTCAAGGTCGACCGCTGCAGCATGCAGAGCTCGCTCGAGCTCCGCTCCCCGCTGCTCGACCCGCGCATCCTGTCGTTCGCGGCCGGCCTGCCGACCGACTGGAAGGTCGACGGCCGGCGCGGCAAGAAGGTGCTCAAGGCCGCCTTCGAGCCCTGGCTCGGGCGGGAGCTGCTCGAGCGGCCCAAGCGGGGCTTCTCGGTCCCGCTCGCCGCGTGGCTGCGCGGACCGCTCAGGGCCGCGCGCGACGAGGCCATCGCCGGGGACTTCGCCGCCGCCTTCCTCGACCCGGCCGAGCTGCGCCGGCAGGCCGCCGAGCACGACGCCGGCCGCCGCGACCGCGCCGAGGCCCTGTGGGCCGCGCTGATGCTCGACCGCTGGAACCGGCGCTGGGGGCGGGTCGCGTGAGGGTGCTGCTGTTCAGCAACCTGTGGCCGTGCCACGACCAGCCGCTGCACGGCAGCTTCGTCCAGGAGCGCACCGAGCGCCTGGCCGCGCGGCTGGGCTTCGACTACGTCGTCCTGCGCCCCGAGGCGCGGCGCCCGGCCCTGCTCGGCGGCCGTCCGGCCGCGCCCCGCGAGGAGCGCGTCGCCGGCCGCCGGGTCCACTGCGTGCCGTACGTGCACTGGCCGCGCCTCGGCGTCCCGCGCCAGGCCGCGCGCGTGCGCGAGGCCGCCCGCGGGCCGTTCCAGCGGATCCTGGCCGAGCTCGCCCCCGACCTCGTCGACGCCCAGTACCTGTGGCCCGACGCCGTCGCGGCCGCGGCGCTGGCGCGCGAGGCCGGCCTGCCGTGCATCGCCACGGCCCGCGGGACCGACGGGAACGTCCTCGCCCGCGACCCGCGGATCGCCGCACAGCTCCGCGCCGCCCTCGACGACGTGGCCGCGGTCGCGGCCGTCAGCCCTGAGCTCTGCGCCTCGCTGGGGACCCTGCTCGACCGGGAGGTCACGTGGACCCCGAACGGCGTCGACCTCGAGCGCTACGCGCCGGCCGCGGCGCCGCCGCTCAGGCGCGTCGTCTCGGTCGGCCGCCTCGTCGCCGGCAAGGGCCACGAGCGGCTCGTGCGCGCGCTGGCCAAGGACCCGGGCCTGCCCCCCCTGCACCTCATCGGCGACGGCCCCGAGCGGGGCACGCTCGAGTGGACCGCGCGCCGGCTCGGCGTCGCCGACCGCCTCGTCCTGCACGGCACCCTCGACCGCGACGAGGTCGCGGCCGAGCTAGCCCACGGGGGCGTGTTCGCATTCCCGAGCCACCGTGAGGGCTGGCCCAACGCCGTGCTCGAGGCCATGGCCAGCGGCCTGCCGGTCGTCGCCAGCGCCGTCGGGGGCCTGCCCGAGATGGTCGCCGGCGCCGGCGTGCCTGCCGCCCGAGGCCCGCAGCAGCCAGTGGGCCGAGGCCCTGCACGGGGTCCTGGCCCGGCTCGAGCGCGAGCCGGAGGCCCTGCGGGCCGCGGCCCGGGCCCGGCCACGGAGCTCGGCTGGGAGCCGGCCCTGGACCGGCTCGCCGCGCTGTCCGCGAGGTCGCCGGATGAGCGGCCCACGGATCCTGTACCACCACCGGACCGGGCCTTCGACGGGCAGGCCGTCCACATCCAGGAGATGCTGCGCGCCTTCCGGGCCTGCGGCATGCCGGTCACCGAGGTCGCCCTCGTCCCCCAGGCCGAGGCCGGCGCGGGTCCGGGTCACGGCAGGGGCGGGCTGTGGAAGCGGTTGCGCCTGCCGCGGCTCCTGACCGAGGCGCTCGAGGTCGCCTACGCCGCCCGCGGCGAGCGCATGCTCGTCGCCGCCGGCGAGCGCGCCCCGCACGACCTGATCTACGAGCGCCACGCCCTGCACTGCGACGCCGGCCTGCGCGCGGCGCGCCGCCTCGGCCTGCCGCTGTTCGTCGAGGTCAACAGCCCGATGAGCGTCGAGATGCGGGCCCTCGGCCTGCTCCGCTTCGCGCGCCGTGCCGAGCGCGTCGAGCGCGAGGTGCTCGGCCAGGCCGACCGGATCTTCGTCGTGTCCGAGGTCCTCGGGCGGATGCTGGTCCCGCTCGGCGCCCGCCCGGACCGCATCGTCGTGACGCCCAACGGCGCCGACGTCGAGGCCTTCGCCGAGGCCGCCCGGCGCGTCGCCGCGCGCCGGAGCGAGCCGGGCTGGCGGCCCCGGGTGCTGGGCTTCGTCGGCTTCCCGCGGACCTGGCACCGCCTCGACCTCGCCCTGCGCGCCGTGGCCGCGCTGGCCCCCGCACACCCCGGCCTCGAGCTGTGCGTCCTCGGCGAGGGACCGGCCGTCCCGGCCCTGCGCGCGCTGGCCGCCGAGCTCGGCATCCCGGACCGGCTCGTCGTGCTCGGCGCCTGCGCCCGCGCCGCACTGCCGGCCCGGGTCGCCGAGCTGGACCTCTGCCTGATCCCGGCGATGAACGCCTACGCGTCGCCGTTGAAGCTCTACGATGCCCTGGCGGCCGGCCTGCCGACCCTGGCCCCGGACCAGGACAACCTGCGCGAGAGCGTCGTCGACGGCCGGACGGCCGTGCTGTTCGCCCCCGGCGACCAGGACTCCCTGACCCTCAGCCTGAGGCGCATGCTCGAGGACCCCGCCCGTACGGCCGCGCTCGGCGACGAAGGCCGCCGCGCCCTCCTCGCCGCGGACCGGACCTGGACGGCCAACGCCGAGCGCGTGCGCCGGGAGTGGCTGGCCGTGGAGGGCCACCCGTGAACCCCGCCGCGCTCCGCGTCCTGGCCTGGACGTTCCTGGGCCTGGCCTTCCTGCCGACCCTGCTGTGGGCCGTCGACGGCTGGCTCAGACCCGAGGGCTGGTTCGAGCACGGCCCGCTGCTCGTGCTGGCCGGGCTGTGGTTCCTGCACGAGCGGCGCGGCCGGATCACCGCCCTGCCGCGCCTGCCGGCCCCGCGCGCGACCGCCGTGCTCGCGGCGCTGCTGCTGGTCCACTTCGCCGCGCAGCTCCTGCAGGTCGACTCCCTGTCGGGGCTCGTCGTCGTCCCGGCCGTCGCGGCCCTGTTCTGGGCCCTCGAGGGCCCGGCGCGCCTGCGCCCGGCCCTCGCGCCGATCGGCTGCTTCCTGTTCGCGATCCCGCTGCCGATGCTCGTCACGGGCCGACTGGCCTACGAGCTCAAGCACCTCGCGACCGGCGGCGCCGTCGTCCTCGGCAACCTCCTCGGCCTCGGCCTGACCCAGGAGGGGGCGCGGATCTGGATCGCCGGCGTGCAGGAGCCGCTCCTCGTCGGCGACGCCTGCTCGGGCCTGCGCTCGCTGACGGCCCTCGTCGCCCTCGGCTACGTCTACGCCTGCTTCCTGTCGCGCCGCGGCGTCGGGGGCAAGGCGCTGCTCGTCGCGCTCGCGGTGCCGATCGCGCTCGGCGCCAACTTCGTCCGCATCGCGGCGCTGGCGCTGCTGGCCCGCGGCCAGGGCATGGCCTTCGCGACCGGCACGGCCCACGACGTTTCCGGCTACGCGATCTACGTCGCCGCGGCGCTCGTGCTGTTCGCGGCCGACCGGCTCCTGCCCGGGGCGCGGCCCGCGCCACCGGCCCGTGCCGCGCCGCCGGCCCCGGGCGACGGCGCACCCCCGGCGCCGGTCCCGGCCGCGGCCCCGCGGACCGGGGCGATCCTCGCGGTCCTCTGCGCCCTCGGCCTGCCGGCCCTGTGGCTCGGCTTCGACAGGCCCGGCGACCCGGTCGACCGCCTCGGGCCCTCGGTCCCGTCGGCGACCAAGAGCTTCCGCGCCCTGCGCGACCTCCCGCTCAGCGACCGCTGGTACGGCCTGCTCGGGACCCACGACGTCGTCTGGCGCGAGTTCGAGCACGTCGACAGCCGGCGGCGGCTCGTCCTGACGATCGTGTTCCACGGGCGCAATTGGAAGGCCGTGCACCCGCCCGAGACCTGCCTCGCGGCGTCCGGCTACGAGGTCCGCGCCCGCTCGATCCGCGGCCTGCCGGGCCGCGACGAGGAGCTCGCCGTGCTCGAGTCCGAGCACCGCGGCGGGACCTTCTTGTCGGCGTACCTCTACGGCGGTCGGGACTTCCGCACCCCGCGCTACACGACCTTCGTCCTCGCCAACCTCCCGGCCGCGCTCCTGCGCCGGGACACCCGCGGCTACCTCCTGCGCGTCGACCTCGAGGTCGGCGACCTCGAGCGCGCGGCGGCCGAGGCCTTGCTGGCGGCGTTCCTCGCGGAGATGCTCCCCGAGCTCGACGCCCTCCTGCGATGACCCGCCCGACCCACGCGCTGACGATCGACGTCGAGGACTGGTTCCAGGTCCTCAACCTCCGCTCGCGGATCCCCCGCGCGGACTGGGACGGGCTCCCGCTGCGCTGCGACGGGCCGACGCGCCGCATCCTCGACCTCTGCGACAAGCACCACGCCAAGGCGACGTTCTTCGTGCTGGGCTGGATCGCCGAGCGCCTGCCCGACCTCGTGCGCGAGATCACGGCCCGCGGCCACGAGGTCGGCTCGCACGGCTGGGACCACAAGCTCGTGCCCGAGCTCGGCGAGGAGGGCTTCCGCGAGGAGACGCGCCGGACGCGGTCCCTGCTCGAGGACCTGACCGGCCGACCGGTCGAGAGCTACCGGGCCTGCACCTGGTCGATCGGGCCGGACACGCCCTGGGCCCTGCCGACCCTCGTCGAGGAGGGGGTCCTGTACGACTCCTCGATCCAGCCGGTCCGGCACCCCGACTACGGGACCCCCGACGCCCCGCTCGGCCCGCACCTGCTCGAGCCGGTCGCCGGGCGGACCCTGTTCGAGCTGCCGCCGCTCGTCGGCCGCTTCCTCGGCCGCCGCGTGCCGCTCGGCGGGGGCGGCTACCTGCGGCTGTTCCCGGTCGCCTGGCTGTCGCGCGGCCTGACCCGGCGCGAGGCGCGGGGCGAGCCGTCCTGCCTCTACCTCCACCCCTGGGAGCTGGACCCGATGCAGCCCCGGGTCGGGGCCAAGGGCCTCAAGAGCTTCCGGCACTACGTCGGCCTGGCCCGGACCGAGGCCAAGCTCGAGACCCTGCTGTCCAAGCACAGGTTCCGCAGCCTGGCCGAGGTCGGGCGAAGCTGGCTCGCCGCGGCCGGGGTGTGATCGCCGCCGCCCTGGTGTAATGGGCGGCCCCACCCGCAACCGCCCGCCATGAGACGCCTCCTCCCCGTGGTCCTGTTCGTCGTCGTCGGCCTCTACCTGTGGCTGTCGGGCGCGCTCGAGCAGGGCCACATCACGGTCGACCCGGTCGGCGCGGCCGGCCCGGTCGAGGAGCCGGCGTCCCCCGCGGCCCGCGAGGGCCAGCCAGCGGTCGGTCCGGCCAGCGCCCGCACGAGCCTGGCCGCCGAGGTCGAGGACGAGCTGCCGCACCTGCCCCGGGCCCTGCTCGGCGCGGTCTCCGGTCGCCTGCTGCGCGCCTCCGACCGGAGCCCGGTCGCCGGCGTCGAGCTCTACCTCGCCGAGCTCGACACCGAGTCGCTGTCGCGGCCGTGGACGAGCTTCGCCGCCTCGACCGCGCTCGGCTCGCCGGTGCGCATGCTCGCGCGGACGCACAGCGACGACGCGGGCAGGTTCAAGATCGAGGCCGTGCGCCCGCGGGGGATCCGCGTGCTCGGCATCGGGCCCGGCGGCCCCTGGGTCGGCATGCGGGTGTTGTCCGACGACCCGCCGCGCGGCGGCCTCGTCGACATCGGCGACGTCCTGTTGGCCGACCGGGGCCAGGTCGCCGGCACGATCGTCGGCGCGGACGGCGAGCCGATCGCAGGCGCGACGATCCGGGCCGTCGACCTCCCGCCGGCGCTGGGCGACCTCGCGATGAAGCGCTTCGACCCGCTCGGCGCGATGTACGCCGGCTGGGGCGAGGACGAGTACACGGTCGTCCCGATGCCGTCCTGGCTGCGCGAGCTCGAGCCCGACCTGCCGTTCCCCTGCGCGCGCAGCGACGAGGCCGGGCGCTTCGTCCTCGACGGGGTGCCGGCCGGCAAGGCGACCCTGATCGTCCAGGCCCCGACCGAGATGCCGATGACCCGCGAGGTCGCGGTCAAGGCCGGCATGATGCGCGAGGTCGGCAAGCTGCGGCTCAGGGGCGGCAAGGACCTGACCGGCCAGGTCGTCGACGAGGCCGGGACCGCGCTCGCGGGCCTGCGGCTGCGCTGCGGCGAGGAGGTCTTCGGCATGGGCATCGGCTTCCTCACGAGCCCGGTCGAGACCGACGTCGAGGGGCGCTTCCGGCTCAGCGGCGTCGGGCGCCGCGCGCAGCGCCTGTTCGTGCAGCGTACGCCGAGGTCGCGCTGGCGCCACGTCGGCGAGCACCTGCCCGGGGTCGACGCCAGGATCGTGCTGCCGGCGACCTGCAGCGTCCGGCTCGAGGTCCGCGCCGCCGACGGCGCGCCGGCCACCGAGGCCAGGCTCGAGCTGCTGCCACGCGACCAGATCGTGATGCTGCCGGGGCTGTTCCGGGCGACGTCGGAGCCGATCGCCGTCGAGCCGACCGGTGAGTCCGGGTGCTGGACCGCGACCGGGCTCGAGACCGGCGCGTGGCGCGTCCTGTGCCGGGCCCCGGGGCACGCGCCGGCGGTCGCCGACTTCACGGCCGTGGCCGGGCCGCCGACCACGGTCCGCCTCATGCTGGACAAGGGCCGGGAGGTCCGTATCCGCGTCGAGGACCGCGGCGGCGCGCCGGTCGCTGCGGCCCGGGTGTTCTGGCTCGACCCCAAGCCCGCGACGGCCGACGGCCAGCTGCTCCAGGAGCCGCTCGACGAGTTCCCGCTGTGCCTCGGCGCGACCGACCGGGATGGCCGGCTCGTCGTGTCCGACCTCCCCCGACTCCCGCTCGGGCTGCAGGTCGAGCACCCCGGCTACGGCTCGGTCCTCTCGCGCCTCGCGGCCGAGCAGGACGACGTCACCCTGGTCATGCTCCGCGGCGCGACCGTCGTCGGGCAGGTCCTCGAGCGCGGCGGCCCGCCGGACCGCCGGCTGACGGTCGTCGCGTCCAGCGAGGGCGACGGCGACCCCGACCCGTCCGAGCACCTCATGCCGCACCTGTGCCGGACCGACGCCGAGGGTCGCTTCCGCTTCGACGGCCTCGAGGAGGGGGCGTGGAGCATCGAGGTCCTCACCGACCTGACCTCGTTCAAGGGCATCGGCGAGTTCGTCCAGGCCGCGATGCAGGACCGCATGGACTGGAAGGCGGTCACGGTCGAGCTACGCGACGGCGTCGAGCAGGAGGTCGTGATCCGGCTCGACGAGGAGGCCGCCACCGGGCCCGGCGTCGTCGAGGGCTCGCTCCGGCTCGACGGCAAGCCGGTCGAGGGCGTCCGGGTCCTCGTCTGGGCCGACCGCTCGTTCAAGGGCCGCACCGACGCCCAGGGCCGGTTCCGGGTCGAGGGCCTGCCGCAGCAGGAGGTGTGGGTCAGCCTCCAGGACGCGGGTCGCGACGTCTTCGGCGAGCGGACGCTGTGGAACGACAGCATCGACCTCAGCGCCAACCCCGTCGCCGTGCTCGACCTCGACTTCGCGACGGCGACCCTCGAGCTCGAGGTCGTCGACCGGGACGGCAAGCCGCTCGACGGCTGGTACGCCCGGCTCGAGCTGACCGCGCCGCCGGCCGGCACCCGGGCCGGCGACGCCGACTACGTCGGCATGTTCAAGGACGACGGCAAGCTGCGGCTCCCGGGCATCCGGCACGGCACGTACCGGGTCGAGGTCGAGGCCATGACCGAGGCCGACCTGCGCGTCGCGCCGCGCACGTTCACCATCCCGACCGACGGCCTCCAGCAGCGCTTCGTCGCGGTCGAGCCGATCTCCGTCGGCGGCGAGCTCGTGCTCGTCATGGACGGCCTCGACGCCGCCCTGCGCAAGGAGCTGGAGCAGCGGCTGGCCGCGACCGACCCCGACCAGGCCACGGTCGCCCTCGGCGAGAGCGAGTACGGCAGCGTCGCGCGCAAGGACGGGCGGTGGAGCTTCCGCTTCGACAAGCTCGCCCCGCAGGACGGCCCGCTGTGGTTCTACGCGGCCGGGATCCGGTGGTCGGCCGGGGAGGTCCGCTTCGACCGCGCGCGCCCGGACCACGTCGTCCGGCTGCGCCCCGGGGGCGACGACTTCGAGGCCCTGCGCAAGGAGGTCGCGGAGCGCAAGCCGGGCGGCGGCGAGGGGGCCGGCTCGGGGCGCTGAGCGCCGGGGTCGGTCGCGGGCTCAGACGAGGAGCTTGAGCGCCTCGGGGAAGGCGACCTTCTCCTCCTCGAAGACCCGGGCCGCGAGCGTCTCGGGCGTGTCGTCGGGGAGGACCTCGACCTTGCGCTGGAGGATGATCGGGCCGGCGTCGTACTCGTTGGTCGCGTAGTGGACCGTGCACCCGGACTCGGTGTCGCCGGCCGCGAGCACGGCCTCGTGGACCTTGTCGCCGTACATCCCCTTGCCGCCGTACTTGGGCAGGAGGCTCGGGTGGATGTTGAGCACGCGCCCCTCGTAGTCCTTGGGGATCGGCAGGAACGACAGGAAGCCGAGCAGGCACACGAAGTCGCAGTCGGCCTTGCGGATCTCCTGCCAGACCGCGTCGCCGAAGGCCTGGGGCGAGGCGAACTCCCGCGGCGACAGGACCTGGGCGGGGAAGCGGAAGTCGCGGGCGACCTCGAGGCCGCGCACGCCGGGCCGGCTCGAGATCACGAGCACGATCCGGGCCGGCATGTCCTGGGCCAGGACCTGCTCGGCGAGGTTCTCGAGGCTGCGGCCCGACCCGGAGATCAGGCAGGCGAGCTTGGCCGGGGCGTCGTCGCTGAACTTCATGCGGTGGCGGCCGAGAGCTGCTCGAGGAGACCCGACAGGAGGGCGGCCATGCGCGGCGCCGCGAGGTCCGAGGCCTCGACGATCGTCTCGAGGTCGGTCGGCCTGGGGTCGTCGACGTCGAGGACCTGCGTGATGCCGAGCAGGGCGAGGTTGCGGAGGCCGGCGTGGACCGCGGCCAGGACCTCGGGGACCGTCGACATGCCGACGAAGTCGCTGCCGGCCATGCGCAGGAAGCGGTACTCGGCGCGGGTCGGCAGGCTCGGTCCCTGGATCGCCGCGAACACGCCCTCGTGCAGCGGGAAGTGGACCTCCTTGGCGACCCTGCGCGCGAGCTTGCGCAGGATGGGGCAGTACGGCTCGGTCATGTCGGGGAAGCGCGGCCCGAGCAGGTCGTCGTTGTGCCCGAGGAGGGGGTTCATGCGGGTCAGGTCGATGTGGTCCTCGACCATGGCGAGGTCGCCGGGCTTGACCCCGGGCCGGAGGGCCGCGGCGGCCGCCGTGAGCACGAGGACCTCGACCCCCAGCTCGCGGAACACGCGGACCGGGAACGCCAGCTCGTGGCCGGTCACGCCGAGGTACGGCGCCAGGGGCGCGTCGGCGATCAGGACCGGCATGCCGGCGTAGGTGCCGACGACGAAGGTCGCGCTCTCGGTCCGCTCCGGGAAGCCGGGCAGCTCCTCGACGCGCACGACGGTCCGCTGCTCGAGCCGGTTCGAGAGCTCGTCGTGGCCGGTGCCGAGGAACATCGCGACCTTGGGGCTCACGCCGACGCGGTCTGAGAGGGCCTTGGCCGCGGCCTGGGCGCGCTCGCGGAACTCGCGCATGATCGTCGAGCGCGTCATCGTCAGTCGCCGTCCGCGGACACGCCGAGGGCGATGCCGATCGAGCTGCCGCTGTCCTCGTCCTCGAGCTCGCGGATCGCCTGCCGGGTCACGAGGTCCTTGCCCTGGGTCCAGCCGACGAGCAGCCGGGCCAGCGCGCGGAGCGCGCGCCCCTCGCCGCGGAGGAGCTCGTCGTCGAACGGCTCGGCGACGATGACGTCGAGGAGGCGGGGGTCGACGTCGAGCTTGTCGGGCGGCCCGCCGTTCTCGAAGCCGTGCAGCAGGCTCCGCGCGGCCGGCAGCAGCCGGAGCAGCCCGTGCCGGAACAGCAGGGCCTGGCGCAGGCGCTCGGCGTCGCCCTTGCGACGCGAGGCGAGGAAGGCCGCGTAGACGGCCGGCTGCCGGGCCGGGTCGACGACCTGCTCGCCGGCGTCGCCGCTGACGACGATCCGGTCGCCCTCGACGCGCAGCAGGGCCAGCTCCTGGGCGCCGAGGCTGAAGTGCTCGCCGGCCACGGCGCCGAGGTCGGCCGGGGAGCCCTCGCTCGCGCGCAGGATCCGGGCCAGGGCGACGATGCCGGTCCACAGGTCCTCGTGGCCCTCGGGAGCCTTGCTGGCCTCGAGCAGGTCGGCGGCCGCTGCCGGCCCCTGGGCGGCCAGCGCCGCGAGGGCGCCGCCCTCGCCGACGAGGAGCGTACGGCGCGCCGCGAGCCGCTCGGCCAGGGCCTTGCGCTCGGCCTCGTTGCGGGCGACGACGGCCTCGCGGATCAGGTCGAGGCCCTTGCCGAGCCGCGTCTCGACGAGCTCGGCCGCGCCCGGCAGCGACCAGCCGTCGGCGGGGACGGCGAGCTCGGTGCGCACGCGGTTGCGGAGCCCGACGAGGTCGGCGTCGGGCCTGGCCAGGTCGTCCTCGAGGGTCGCGAGGACCTTGGCGGTCGACGTGTCGAGGGCCTCGAGGCAGCGCCTGGCGACGTCACCGAGGACCGCCGACACGGCGTCGGGTCGCGGCTCGTCACCCGCGGCCTCGAGGGCCGCGGCGTACGCGGCGACGGGGCCCTTGGTCGGCAGGGCCTCGTCGACGGCCTTCTCGACGGCCTGGACCCGGAGCCGCTCGGCCTCCTCGCGCGCGAGGCGCTCGGCCTCGAGGCGCTGGTGCTCGCCGCGCAGCCTGAGGGCCTCGGTGGCGGCCCGGGCGCCGGCCTTGGTGCCCTCGTACTCCTTGGCCACGGCCTCGTAGGCCGCGGCGCGGGCCAGGAGGTCGCCCTGGTCGGACACGCTCAGGAAGGCGTTCTCGGCCCGCTGCTCGCGCAGCTCGGCGCGGACCTTTTCCGAGTCGCCGCCGCCCTGGTTGACGATCTCGATCGTCTTCTCGGGCTCGCGGTTGAGCAGCACGACGGTCGCGACGCCGAGGGCGACGACGAGCAGGCCGAGGCCGATCAGGAGGCCGCGCGAGGTCTTGACCGAGCCGGCGTAGGCGGCGTCGACGTCCTCGACCAGTTCCTTGGCGTGCTGGTAGCGCTCGGCCGGGTCCTTGGCCATGAGCTTGAGGTAGATCGCGTCGATCGCCTCGGGCAGCTCGGGCAGCTCCTCGCGCAGGGACGGCGGGGGCGTCTCGAGATGGGCCTTGAGGATGTCGCGGACGCTCTTGGCCCGGAACGGCGTCTTGCCGGTCAGGAGCCGGTAGAACGTGCAGCCGAGCGAGTACAGGTCGCTGCGGTGGTCGAGCGCCTCCTTGCGGATCTGCTCGGGGCTCATGAAGTGCGGCGTGCCGGCGAGCTTGCCCTGGTGGCTGGCCTCGGTGCTGGCCGCGAGCCCGAGGTCGCAGAGCTTGGTTTGCCCGTCCTTGCTCAGCATGAGGTTGTCGGGCTTGACGTCGCGGTGCACGAGGCCGAGGCCGTCGGCGTAGGCCAGGCCCCGGGCCGCGTCGCGCAGCACGGCCACGGCCTCGTCGAGCTCGAGCCGGCCCTGGCGCTTGAGCCGCTCCTCGAGGCTCTCCTCGAGCAGCTCCATCGTGTAGAAGGGCCGCCCCTCGAAGTCGTCGACGTCGATGATCTGGACGACGTTGGGGTGGTTGAAGCGGGCCGCGGCCCGGGCCTCCGACACGAAGCCCTCGCAGAACGTGGGGTCGGCCGTGAGGTCGGGGGCGAGGATCTTGAGCGCGACCGGGCGGTGCAGGCTGAGCTGCTCGGCCTTGTAGACGATGCCCATGCCGCCCTTGCCGAGCACCGAGCGGACCTCGTAGCCGGCGATGACGCTGCCGTTGGCGATGCGGTCGCCGTTGGACGGTGGGGCGCCCGCCGCCGGCGGCTCGGCCGCGGCCGGCTCGGGCGAAGCCTCGGGCGCCGGCGCCGCGGAGCCCTGATGCGGGGCGCCGTCGACGGCCCCGGCCGCCGTGCGGTAGCCGAGCTCGAGCTTGCCGACCGTGATCCGGTCGGCGTGCTCGAGCCTCACGGCGCGCACCGGGCGTCCGTTGACGAAGGTGCCGCCCTCGCTGCCGAGGTCCTTGAGCCCGAACCCGCCGTCCTTGAGCGGGCGGATCACGCAGTGGCGCTCGGACAGGTCGGCGCCGGTCAGGCGCAGCTCGACGTCGTGGCCGGAGCCGATCGTCGTCGAGCCCTTGTCGGGGAGGCGGTACGGCGAGCCGTCTGGGAGGAGGAGCTCGGGCATCGAGGGGTCAGGTCTGGTGCTCGGCGCCGGCGAACAGGGCGGATCCGATCCGGAGCAGGGTCGCGCCCTCCAGGATAGCGCCGCGGTAGTCCCCGCTCATTCCCATGCTGAGCTCGCGGAGCTCCGGGGCGAGGCGGTCGCGGAGCCCGCGCAGGGTCGCGAAGGTCGGGCGGGCGCTGTCATGGTCGGTCCCGCGCGGGGCCATGGTCATCAGGCCCTCGAGGACGAGCCTGGGGCAGGCCCGGGCCCGCTCGATGGCCTCCTCGAGCTCCTCGGGCGCGAAGCCGTGCTTGGACTCCTCGCCGCTGAGGTGGACCTGCAGCAGGCCGTGCCAACGCCGGTCGCGCTCGTCGGCCAGCTTCTCGAGCCGGTCGAGGATCTCGAGGCGGTCGATGCTGTGGATCCGGCTCGCGGCCTCGAGGGCCTGGCCGGCCTTGTTGCGCTGCAGCGTCCCGATGAGCTGCCACCGGATCGGCAGGGCCGGGTCGAACAGCTCGCCGCGCTTGGCCAGCAGGCCCTGGACCCGGCTCTCGCCGAGCAGCAGCGGCAGGCCGCGCTCGTGCATGGACTCGGCCAGGGCCCGGGTCTCGAGCACGGTCGAGTACTTGGTCACGGCGATCAGCGCCGGCGCGGCGTCGCCGCGGCCCGACGCCGCGAAGGTGGCGGCGACGTCGGCCAGGACCGCGTCGAGGTTGGCGCCGAGCTCGGACCTGCGGGCATCCATGCGGCCTTTGTACACGGTGTCGGGCGCGAGACGCAGCACGCTCCGCTCGCGGACGAGGCGCCAGCGCCCCCGGCTCTCGACCCGCTTGCCCGACGGGGTGCCCGGAGCCAGCAGGGCCCTGGCGCCGCGCCCGAGCGCCCGCGACGGCCGCGGGTGGCCGCGGGCCTCGACCTCGAGGCCGAGCCAGCGCTCGAAGGCCCAGGGCGACAGGCCGGCGAGGGCCGCGAGCGGCCAGGTGGCCGAGGCCCCGTCCCGGGCCGGGGCGCACAGGGCGGCCAGCTCGCCGAGGACGAGGCCCCGGAGTCGGGCTGCCTCCCGGCCGAGGTCGTCGAGGGCGCGGCGCGCGCGGGGGTCGGCCGTGATCCTCGGCGCGAGCCGGTGGCGGATCGCGTTGCGGGGGCCGTGGTCGGGGTCGGCGTTGGTCGGGTCCTCGATCCAGGCCAGGTCCCGGGCCGCGAGCCAGGCGCGCAGGTCGTCGGGGTCCTCGGCGAGGAGCGGCCGGAGGACGCGGCAGGGACCGCGCGGGGTCGGGCACAGCGGGCGGGAGGCGGGCATGCCGGCCAGCCCGAGCGGACCGGTCCCGCGCAGCAGTCGGTGCAGCCTGGTCTCGGCCTGGTCACGGGCGTGGTGGGCGAGGAGCAGGAGGCTCGCGCCCCGCTCGGCGGCGACGGTGCGGAAGGCCGCGTAGCGCGCCGCGCGGGCCCGGCCCTCGCGGGTCCCGGCCGGCAGGTCGAGGCGCAGGACGAGGCACGGCAGGCCGAGCGCGGCGGTGAAGGCCCGGGCCCGCCGGGCCTCGGCGGCCGACTCCTCGCGCAGGCCGTGGTCGACGTGGACCGCGAGGATCGGCGGCAACGGCCGCGCCTCGGCCAGCTCCGCGAGGCCGGTCAGGAGCGCGGTCGAGTCGGCGCCATGGGAGAAGCCGACGAGCCATGGGTCCGCGGGCCGGCTGCGACGGATCGCCGCAGTCCGCGCGAGCAGACCGTCGGCGAAGGCGGGCAGGCGCGCGGGCGCCGCGCAGGCGCCGGGCCGTCGTGGAGAAGCGGTCACGGGACCGCTATTCTGCCTCGCCTCGTTTCCGGGCCGAGCACGGTCCCGGATTCCTGTCCGACGCTTCACGAGCGCGGCGCCGCGCCCCACAGGGCCGCGCGGGCGGCCGCGGCCCCCAGGAGACGGATCCATGGCGATCAGGATCGGCATCAACGGTTTCGGGCGGATCGGCCGCATGGTCTTCCGCGTGTTCCAGGAGCGCGGCGGCTTCGAGGTCGTGGCGATCAACGACCTCGCCCCGGCCGGCGCCCTGGCCCACCTGCTCAAGTACGACTCGGTCCACGGCCGCTACCCCGGCACGGTCGAGGCCGGCGAGGCCCAG
>JAWKUM010000022.1:0-72964 GCA_041398545.1 Planctomycetota bacterium
AGGGCCTCCCGCCGCCGGCCCCGGCCGGCGGCGCCCCGGATCGCCTTTCGGGCGCGGATCCCCGCCGGGATCGTGGCTAGAATCCGGCGGTCCGCCTGCAAGGAGACCCGATGCGCTGGCTGCTGCTGCCCCTCCTCCTCCTGTCCGCCTCGTGCTCGGCGATCCGCTACGACGCCGACTGGGACCAGGCCTTCGACTTCTCCGGGCTGCACACCTGGGCCTTCCTCGCCAAGGAGCCCGGCCCGAGCGGCGACCCGCGGCTCGACAACGACCTGTTCCACGAGCGCACGCGTGACGCCATCCGCCGCACGCTGCAGGCCCGCGGCTTCGAAGGCCCCGTGGCCACCGACCCGCAGTTCCTCGTGACCTGGCAGACCTCGGTCGAGCAGCGCGTCGACGTCGACTACGTCCAGCGGCACTACGGCTACGCCAACTACCACTGGGGCGGCTGGACCAGCGTCGACCAGGAGGTCCGCGTGCGCGACGTCGGCAACCTGCTGATCGACGTGCTCGTCCCGGGCGAGAAGCGCCTCGTCTGGCGCGGGACCGCCTCGGCCGACCTCGTCCACAGCGCGACGCCCGAGGAGCGCGTCGCGCGGATCAGCGAGGCCGTCCAGGGGATCCTGGCCAACTTCCCCCCGCCGAAGGAATGAACACGGCCAAGGTCGCCAGCAAGGTCGCCGAGGACGGGAGCGCCGAGAACGGCGCGCCCCCCACGCCCTGGATCCTCGAGCTCGACGGCGACGGCGGGATGCGCGTCCTCGACGCCGTGCCCGGGCCGGGCGAGCGGACGCTGTGGATCCACCTCGGCCCCGACGAGGCCTCGGACGCGATCCTCGCCGGCTTCACCGACCTGCCCGACGGCGTCGTCCAGGCCCTGACGGCGATGATCGTGCGCGCGCGCGCCCACGAGGTCGAGTCCGGCATCCTGATCAACCTGCACGGCATCAACCTCAACCCGGGCTCCGAGCCCGAGGACCTCGTGACGCTGCGCGTCTTCGTCCGCGACGAGGTCGTGCTGAGCCGGTCGCGCTTCGGCATCAAGAGCGTGCGCGAGGTCCACGCCGCCCTCGCGGCCGGCAAGGGGCCCTGCGACACCGGCGGGCTCATCGCCAGCCTCGCCAACCGGCTGTTCCGCAGGCTCGGCGCCCTCGTCGACGAGATCGACGACGAGGTCGACGAGATCGAGCAGCGCATGCTCGACCCCGACAGCGACGACCCCGAGACCGAGGAGCTGTTCAGCGTGCGGCTGCGCTGCCTCGGCCTGCGCCGGCACCTCCTGCCCCAGCGCGAGGCGGTCCGCTCCCTGCTCAAGGACCCGCCCGAGTGGCTCGACGGCCGGCCCCTGGCGCTGTTCCGCGAGTCCAGCGAGGTCCTGCTGCACGCGCTCGAGGACCTGGCCGAGTCGCAGCAGCACGCCTCCCTGGTCCAGGAGGCCGTCGAGAACCGGGCCCGCATCGGCCTCGACCGCAAGGCCTACCTGATGTCGCTGCTGGCGTCGATCTTCCTGCCCCTGACGCTGATCTCGGGCATGCTCGGCATGAACGTCGGCGGGATCCCCCTCGGCGACCAGCCCAACGGGTTCGTGTGGATCACCGGCGCGCTGGGCATCTTCGGCCTGCTGTTCCTGCTGCTGTTCAAGCGCTGGAAGTGGCTCTAGGCCGACCCCGGCCCGCCGGGCGCCGATCCCCGCCCCCGCCTGCATCCACCCGGCCGGTCCCCGCGAAGCCTCTGCCGGAGGTCCGCCGCCAGCCATGCCGACGCCCGGGACAGCGCCGATGCCGCCCATGGCCTGGAGCCGGGCCGAGCTGCCGCTCCGCCTCGGGGTCTCGGCCTGCCTGCTCGGGGACGAGGTCCGCTGGAACGGCGGCCACGCTCGCAGCGCCTTCGTCGCCCGCGACCTGGCCCGCTTCGCCGAGCTCGAGGCGTTCTGCCCCGAGCTCGAGCTCGGCCTCGGCGTCCCGCGGCCGACGATCCGGCTCGAGCGCGACGCGGGTGGCGAGGTCCGCCTCGTCGAGCCCGGCTCCGGCGCCGACCTCGGCCCGGCGATGGACCGCCTCGCCGGGCGCCGCGTCGGCGAGCTCCTCGCCCGCGGGCTCGCCGGCGTCGTCGTCAAGAAAGACTCGCCGAGCTGCGGGCTCGAACGCGTCAAGGTCTGGGACGGCGCCCAGCCGCGCCGGGACGGGCGCGGGCGCTTCACCGCCGCGCTGGTCGCGGCCGCGCCGCTGTTGCCGATCGAGGAGGAGGGGCGGCTCCAGGACCCGGTCCTGCGCGAGCACTGGGTCGAGCGGGTCTGGGCCCTGCACCGCCTTCAGGGCCTGCTGCGCTCGGCCTGGGGGGTCGGCGACCTCGTCGCGTTCCACACGGCGCACAAGCTCCAGCTCCGCGCCCACTCCCCGGCCTGGTACCGGGCGCTCGGTCGCCTCGTCGCCGGGGCCGCCGGCCGGCCGCGGGTCGAGCTCGCCGACGCCTACGCCGAGGGCTTCCAGGCCTGCCTCGCGACCCACGCCAGGATCCCCCACAACGTCGACGCCCTGCAGCACCTGGCCGGCTTCCTCAAGCGCCGCCTCGACGCCGCGGCCCGCCGCGAGCTGCACGACCTGATCCACGACTACCGCCACCGCCTCGTGCCCCTGTCCGTGCCGCTGGCCCTGTGTCGCCACCACGTGCGCGCCCAGGACCTCGGCTACCTCGCGGCCCAGAGCTTCCTCGAGCCCTACCCCAAGGAGCTCCTGCTCCGCCACCACGTCCAGGTCGCCTGACGCGGATGAAGGTCCCCGCGCTCCGCGTCCGCAGGCTCAACGACCGGCCGATCCGGGCCGACGGCCGCTACGTCCTGTACTGGATGCTGGCCCAGCGGCGCAGCGCGTACAACTGGGCGCTCGACCGGGCCGTCGAGCACGCCGTCGACCTCGGCAGGCCTCTGCTCGTGTTCGAGGCCCTGCGCGCCGGGCACCGCTGGTCGAGCGCGCGGGTCCACCGCTTCGTGCTCGACGGCATGGCGGCCAACGCCGAGGCCTTCGCCGGCTCGCCCGCCTGCTACATGCCCTGGGTCGAGCCCGCGCCCGGCGCCGGCCGCGGCCTGCTCGCGCGGCTCGCCGCGGAGGCCTGCGTCGTCGTGACCGACGACTCGACGGTCTTCGACCTGCGCGAGGTCGCCGCCCGCGGCGCGGCCGCGGCCGCGGTCCGCGTCGAGGCCGTCGACGGCGACGGCCTGCTGCCGCTGCGGCTGGCCGACCGGGCCTTCCCGACGGCGTACGCGTTCCGGCGCTTCCTGCAGCGCGAGCTGCCCGGCCGGCTCGACGAGCGGCCCAAGCAGCGGCCCTTCGCCGGGCTCGAGCTGCCGGTCCTCGTCGCCCCGCCGACCCTCGACGGTGCCTGGGCGCCGACCGACCTCGCCGCGCTGGGCCGGCGCGACGACCTCCTGGACGGCCTCGCGTTCGCGCACGACGTCCCGGCCCTGGGCGCCGCCGGCGGCAGCGCGGCCGGCCGCGCGCGGCTGCGCCGCTTCATCGACGAGGGCCTCGCCCGCTACGGCGAGGGGCGCAACCACCCGAGCGAGGACGCCGCCAGCGGGCTGTCGCCGTGGCTGCACTTCGGGCACCTGTCGGTACACGAGGTCCTCGCCGTCGTCGCCAAGGCCGAGGACTGGACGCCCGCGGGCCTCGGCGGCGAGCGGCGCGGAGCGCGCAACGGCTTCTGGGGCATGTCGGCGTCGGCCGAGGCCTTCCTCGACGAGTGCGTGACCTGGCGCGAGCTCGGTCGCAACAACGCCGCCCTGCTCGACGGCTTCGCGACCTACGGCTCGCTGCCGGGTTGGGCGCGGCACGCTGGCCGAGCACCGCCGGACCGGCGCCCGCAGCTATACATGCGACGAGCTCGAGGCCGCCGAGACCCACGACCCGGTCTGGAACGCGGCCCAGCGCCAGCTCCGCGGCGAAGGCGTGGTCCACAACTACCTGCGCATGCTGTGGGGCAAGAAGGTGCTCGAGTGGTCCCCGAGCCCCGAGGAGGCCTGGGACCGCCTCGTCGAGCTCAACAACCGCTGGGCGATCGACGGCCGCGACCCCAACTCGTGGACCGGCATCGCCTGGGTCTTCGGCCGCCACGACCGGCCCTGGGGCCCCGAGCGCCCGATCTACGGCACGATCCGCTACATGAGCTCCGAGAACACGGCCCGCAAGACGCGCCTGGGCCCGTACCTCGAGCGCTGGGGCCCGCAGCCGTCGCTGTATCCGGACGGCGGCGCCTGAGCGACGGCGGGGCCGAGTACCGGCGCCGACAACCGCGCGGGCGGCGCCCCCCGTTGCCGTCCTCCCCGCCGGTGCCCAACATGCCGCGATGGAGTTCTTCGCCGCGACGCCGGAGCCGCCGTACCTGGCCGTGCTGTTCTCGTCGGTCCTGACCGACGACCCGATGGACTACGGCGAGGTCGCCGCGCGGATGCTGGAGCTCGCGAGCCAGCAGGACGGCTTCCTCGGCGCCGAGTCGGTTCGCGACGACCAGGACCGCGGGATCACGATCTCGTACTGGCGCGACGAGGCGGCGATCGCCGGCTGGCGCGCCGACGTCGAGCACCGCGCGACGATGGAGCGCGCGGCCGACTTCTACGCCGGCTGGCGCATCCGCGTGGCCCGCGTCGAGCGGGCCCTGGCCTGGGACGGCGAGCCCGGGACGCCGGCATGAGCGCCCGCCGGGCCCGCTTCGACGTCGCGCTGATCCTGGCGCTGTCGGTCGGCTACGTCGCCTGCGAGCTGGCCGCGGTGCCCAAGCGCTGGACCTACATCGGCATCGCCGTCGCCCTGCTGCTGTACCTGAGCGTCGTCGTCGGCTGGCGCCGCGAGGAGCTCGTCGCCCTCGGCCTCGGCCGCGCGGGCCTGCGGGCGAGCATCCGGGCCACGGCCTGGTTCTCGGGCGTCGCCGCCGTCGGCCTCGTCGTCTGGGCCCTGGTCCTCGGGCGCGCGCCACGGACCTCCGAGCTCATGTGGATGCTGCCGCTGTACCCGCTGTTCGGCCTCGTCCAGCAGCTCGCGGTCCAGGGCATGCTGCACCGCGGCCTGCTGAGCCTCGGCGTGCCGTCGCTGCCGGCGATCCTCGTGACCACGGTCGCCTTCGCCGCCCTCCACGTCGGCAACGCCACCCTCGTCGGCCTGACCTTCGTCGCCGGCCTCGCCTGGTCGGTGATCTACGCCCGCCACCGCAACCTCTGGCCCCTCGGCGTCTCCCACGGCCTCCTCGGCGCCATCGCCTATCAGCTCGTCAGCGACCAGGCGCTGGTCGGCAAGCTGTGAACGGTCCGGGGATCACCGCGAGCCGACGCGGCGGCCTTGCGGCCCTCGTCGCGGGCGCGGTGATCGTGGCCGTGCTGCTGTACCTCCAGGACCCGGTGGGCCCCACGTCCGGCACCGGCGGCGCAGGACGCGAGGCCCCGGATCAAGGGGCGTCGGTGGAGCCCGAGGCGCCCGGCCAGGCTGTGCGTGAGCGCTCCGAGGTCCCGACGCCCGAGGTCCCGGCCACCGGAGGACGACGCGTCGTCGACGCGGTCACCGGTTACCCCGTCCCGGGCGCGGTGTTCCAGGCCTTCCTCGGTCAGAAGTCGAGGAAGGCCGAGGTCCGGGCCGTCTCCGACGCCGAGGGCAGGTTTCCCGCGGAGCCGTTCGAGGCGCTCGTCTCCCGCAGCCTCGAGGGCTGGTGCATCGTCGCGCGGGGCTACCGGCCGCTCGCGGCCGAGGCGCTCCCCGAGGGGCATGAGTTCCGGCTCGCTCCCTCCAAGGAGGTC
Source organism: Planctomycetota bacterium (assembly GCA_041398545.1). Lineage (GTDB taxonomy): Bacteria > Planctomycetota > UBA1135 > UBA1135 > JAWKUM01. The sequence goes on from JAWKUM010000022.1 coordinate 5,780, forward strand.
CGGATCGTCCTGAAGGGCCTGGCCGAGGTCCTGGGCGCGGGCTACGCGCCGCGCGGATCCATCACGCAGGCCGACTTCGCCGGGCGTGTCGGCCGGGTGATGTCCAAGGCGATCCAACAGGCCGGGATCGAGAACCGCTGCGAGATCACCGGCGACGAGTGTCGGGTCAGGCCCTTCTTCCACGAGGAGACGGTGTTCTACCTCAGGCTGGTCAAGGGAACCTATCAACAGGTCGCGGGGATGGTCTTCTTCGAAGAAGACGTGTTCCGCTACGAGCTCGAGGTGAAGTTGCCCGACCTGCAGGATGGGACCGGTGCCCTGCACCTCGTACTGACCGGGCCTCGCGAGCTGGACTCCGATGTCTCGGTCTACATGGCGCCTCCGGGCGGCAACCGGATCACCTTCGACCGGGCCTTCCTGCCCGCGAGGATCTCGGGCGGCTCCGGCCGGTACGAGGGCTGGATCCATGGCGTCGCCAACGGCGACTACGACATCGGAGTGGGCCTGTCCGAGGACGGATTGCACCACTACGGCAGGGTCCACATCGAAGGGTCGACCGTCTACGAGGCAACGATCCAGGCACGCCTGCTCCGGCTCGACGGCTGCCTGGACGAGTCCGGCAAGCGTCTCGGCTTCCGTGATGCCGCGATCGTCGTCTGGGACGCCGACGACCGCATCGTCTCCGGGGCGCGGGTCGACGATGACGGCAACTGGACCCTCCTCCTCCCCGACACCGCGTACTCCTGGGAGGGCCTGGGACCGAGGCGGAGCACCGGGCGCAGGCGGCTGGACCGGCACCCGATCCCGACCTGGGTCGTCCTGCTCGATACCCAGACGATCACCCTCGTCCTCGACGACACCGACAACAGGTCCCGGCCCTTCCGCATCACCGACCTGGACCAGGAACTCTCGTACCGCGAGTCGGTGTACTTCCTGGCCGGCAAGGGCATCCTGCCACTCGTCCCCGGCCGCTACCGCCTGAAGCTCGAGGGCCATGACCCCCTCGAGGTCGAGATCCCGCGCGACACCGGCAAGGAGCTCCGGCTGCGGTGACCGCCAGGACAGAACCTATTGGCCACAGACCTCCTGATGGAAACCTGGGTCAGGCTGGTTGTTTCCTCTACTGATCCCAGGGTCGCGGGTCTCCTCCTGGGCTTGACGTCCTGGAGACGCGTAGGGATCCTCGCGTTGCTCGGATCAGGTGTACATGGCTTGAGGGCTTTCTCGATGAAGACCTTGCTCGCGTGCCTCTTGCTCGCCGCCTCGACCACGAAGCTCCCGGCCCAGACTTTCCGCCTGAAGGTCGACTACTACGGTTCGGGATGTCGCACGGTGTCCGGTGCCTACCAGTGGATCGCGATCGAGGACCTCTACCCGGAGAACAGCCTCAGGATCTATGCGCGGAACAAGGGCTACAACCTCATCACCAAGGTGGTGTTCTTCTTGGCCATCGGAGCCAGATCCTCCGCCATGGATCTGACCTACCCCTTCATGACGGGTTGTCAGCTCTGGGTTCAACCAGCGGCGTTCATCCTGTTCCAGCCGACGACACCGGCCCGCCTCCCCGCCGATCTACCCAACACCACCGCCACGTTCTCCATGCAGTTGATCCGGGTCGAGCTCGATGACACCGCACCCAGGCAGGTCATGTTCCTGAGCAACACGGATGCAGCGACGGTCTCCTGGGAACGCATCAAGTAGGAGAAGAGTCACATGATCGATCCATCACGGCTCTTGAAGGTGCTCGGAGCCACACTTGCCCTGTCGCTGCCGGCACTCGCGCAGTACACGCCCTGGGACGTCTCGGTGACCCGCACAGCCAAGGGGTGCATCTGGAGGAGTGTCGAGGTCAAGCAGGCTGCGTTCTTCTACGATGGCCAGATCAGCTTCACTCTCCAGCACCACGCCATGGCGCCTGCGAGCGGCTTGATGATCGCGGCGGTCGGGAAGAAGTGGTTCCCGTCGCCATTGCCTCTTCCCTGGACCCCGGGATGCCAGCTCCAGGTCAACCCTTCCCTGTTCCTGGCTTCGGCGAGCCCGACCGTGCCGATCATCTGGATCGTAGCCCCGAGGACAAGAGCATCATCGGTCTCGGCTACGACATTCAACTTCTGTCCCAGCTCGGCCCCGGCATCAAAGGATTGGACGGCAACCGACGTGGTCACCGTCAAGGTGAACGGACCGAAGAAGTAGGCCGGCCGCACGATCACGACCTCGTGCCCACGTAGCCGGCACGAGGTGAGCCAGAAGGTTCGACATCGAACCTGACTTGACAGATCATGGGCAAGGCGTCGGGTGGGCCACGATCCAGCTCGACATCATCTGGATGGTCCTGGTCATCACGGGAACCGCCTGACTCGGCCGGACCATCGGATAACTTGCCCGATATCCCCTGTAGCGATCCGTGACCGGTCCGTTCTCGCTCAGGGATGTCCGATCCTGAGCTTCGGGCTCTTGGAGTGCTCGCAGGTGACGACCTCGAAGACTCCGCTGCAGTCCCCGCCGTCAATGGTTCCGTGGATCCGCATGCGGTCCCCGGGCTTCGGAGGGAACTCGAAGCCGAATGCCTTCGCCTTGGCGTGGATCATGCACTCGCCTCCACCCGGGATGGTGATCGGCACCCCGTAGACCAGGTCACCGTCCACCGAGTCGTTGCCCAGGAAGATCGCGTACTCACCGATCAGCGCCTCTCCCTCACCCAGGAAGCTCAGCTCGACCGGCTGTGGCGTACGGTTCCAGGCCCGGAACTCGACGTGATAGAGGGCATCCTCCAGCTCCGGGATCGAGAACCCCAGGCACAGCCCTCCCTTGGTCCAGAGGTAGGCCGCTCCCCAGTACTGATGCTCTGGGATGGTCCACTCACCTTCGACCGGCTCAAGCTCGACGTCGTAGCCATGGTCGACCATCTCGACGCAGCCAGGCGTAGCAGCCACCAACAGCGCCAATACCAACGGGCGCGACGAGGCGCGACACCGCCCACACCCAAGCTCGAAGCTCATGACCATCTGCCTGGTTGCAGCATCGGTCAGGAATCGGTGACCGACCAGCGAAGAAGATCGACGGTCGTGGCCGGGTTGTCGAGACCCGATCGGATCACGACCTGCTGCGGTGCCCCCCCCAGGGCTTGACGCCGTCCCGGCCCTCCGCGATCCTCCCGCGCCGCGATGAGCCGCGCCTGGACGACGATCGAGCACAGGGATGCCTGAGCGGGCCCGCGAGCGGGTCGTCCCGGCCGAGGTCGCGCGGCTCCTGTTCCTCGAGGCGCAGGGACTGCTGGACGACCCCGGCCGGCGCTGCACGCCGCGGGCGCTCGTGGCCGAGGTCGAGCGCCTCGGCCTCGTCCAGGTCGACACGATCCGGGTCGTGGCCCGCGCCCACGACCACATCCTGTGGACGCGCTTCGAGGGCTACCGCCCGGCCATGCTCGAGCGGCTGATCCGGCGCCGGCTCCTGTTCGAGCACTGGACCCACGACGCCTCGGTCCTGCCGGTCAGCTTCGCCCCGTGGTGGAACCGGCGCTGCGCCCGCACGCGCGAGCAGGACCGCCACGGCCGATGGTGGCGCGAGCGCCTCGGCCCCGACTACGAGCGGCTCCGGACCGCGGTCTACCGGCAGCTCGAGGAGGTCGGCGAGCTGCGCAGCCGCGACCTCGACAGCCCGCGCCTGTCGGACAGCTCGTGGTGGGGCTGGAAGCAGGACAAGGCCCTGCTCGAGCACCTGTGGATGCGCGGCGAAGTCGGCATCGCCCGGCGGGAGGAGTTCCACAAGGTCTACGCGCCGATGGACACCCTCCACCCCGAGCTCCTGGCCGAGGCCCCGCCCGACGAGGCCTACGTCGACTGGAGCTGCGCCGCGGCCCTCGAGCGGCTCGGCACGGCCACGACCGGCGAGCTCTGTCGCTACTTCCGCAACGTCTCGCCGGCCGAGGCCAAGGCCTGGGCCGAGCGGGCCGTCGCCGACGGGCGCGCCGTCGAGCTCCCGGTCCGGGACGAGGGCGAGGACGCCAAGGTCCGCCGGCTCCTGGCCGTGCCCGACTGGCGCCGCCGCCTGGCCCGCGCCCGCCGCAGGCTCGCCCGCCCCTGCAACCGCGGCCTCCGCCTGCTGTCGCCGTTCGACCCGGTCGTCCGCGACCGCGACCGCCTGCTGCGGCTGTTCGGGTTCGACTACCGCTTCGAGGCCTTCGTCCCGGCGCCTCGGCGCCGCTGGGGTTACTACGTGCTGCCGCTCCTGCGCGGCGACCGCTTCGTCGGCCGCCTCGACGCCAAGCTGCACCGCGACCGCCGTGCGCTCGAGCGCCGGGGGCTGTGGTGGGAGAAGGGGCACGGCGGCGCCAAGGCCCCGCGGAAGGAGCTCACCGCACTGCTCGCGCGCTATCGCGACTTCGCGCTGAGCTGAGCCGGGGTCCCGTGGCAGAATCCGCGCGACCGGGGCGCCGGCGCCAGGCCGCCCGCGGGTCCGCGACGATCCATGCGCAACCTGTTCCGGATCCTGTTCCTGCTGCTCGGCCTCACGGCCGTCGGGACGCTGTGGTTCTGGCTCGTCGAGGACTGGAGCCTGGTCGACTCGGCCTACATGACCGTCATCACGTTGACGACGGTCGGGTTCGCCGAGGTCCACCCCCTGGACCAGAGCGGCCGGCTCTTCGTGATCGTGTTCCTGATCGCGGGGCTCGGCGTGTTCATGTACGCGATCGTCCAGCTCGGCGAGCTCGTCGTCCGGGCCGAGCTGCGCAACTGGTGGAGGCAGAGAGGCATGCACTCCAAGCTGATGTCGTTGCACGACCACTTCATCGTCTGCGGCCTCGGGCGCATGGGCCGGGCCGTCTGTCGCCACCTCGCCCAGCGCAGGCTGCCGTTCGCGGCCATCGACCGGGACCCGGCCAAGACCCTCGAGGCCGAGAAGGAGGGCTGGCCGGTGCTGTGCGGCGACGCGACCAGCGACGACACCCTGCTCGAGGTCGGCATCACGCGGGCCCGCGGCATGGCCGTCGTGCTGGCCGAGGACGCCGACAACCTCTTCGTCGTGCTGTCGGCGCGCATGCTCGCGCCCGACCTCAAGCTCATCGCCCGCGCCCTCGACGAGGGCGCCGCGACCAAGATGGAGAAGGCCGGCGCCGACCGCGTCGTCAGCCTGTTCGCGACCGGGGCCTCGACGCTGGCCCAGCTCCTGGTCAATCCCCACGTCGAGGAGTTCTTCGAGGTCCTGACCGGGGCCGAGAGCTCGCTCGACCTGGCCGAGATCCGCGTGACCGACCGGTCACCCTGCGCCAACCAGAAGCTGGCCGAGACCGGCTTCCGCCAGCACGGCGTCATCATCGTCGCGATCCGCCCGCCCGACGGTGAGATGCTCCTGCCGCCGCCGGCCTCGACCGTGATCCGTCCCGGCGACAAGCTCATCGCCATGGGCAAGGCCGAGGCGATCTCGACCTTCCTGGCCAGCGAGGTCGGGCGGAGCTGAGGGGCGGCTCAGCGGCCGCGGGCCATGCCGGCGAGCACGGCCAGGGCCTTGGCCAGCTGGTTGTCGCCCTCGCCGATGAAGTAGGCGGCGTCGGGCTCGACGAGGACGTCGGGGGCGATGCCGCGGCCGTCGTAGAGCCGGCCGTCGGGCCGGAACGACGCCATCGATGACAGCCGGACCGTGATCGACGTGCCGGGGATCGGATACGGGCGGGCGCGGCCGCTGCCGCCGCCGGTCGGCAGGCCGACGAGCTTGACGCCCGCGCGGCCGGCAAGGGCCCCGACGAAGACGTCGGTCGCCGAGAAGCAACCCGAGTCGATCAGGACCACGACCGGGCCCGTGTAGCGTCCGGCCGTGGGGTTGTCGTCGCGGTCGACGACCATGTAGTGCCACGCGCTGAAGCGCCCCGGCCCGGGCTTCCACTCGGGCTCGAAGCCCTTGGCGCAGGCCGCGATCGCCGCGCGGTCGCCGTCGCTCCAGCCGTCCCAGGCCGCGGGGTACAGGAACCGGTCGGCGAGCCAGCCCTCGGCCGGCGCGCCCTCCTCGCCCGGACCGAGGCGGTAGGCCGCGACGTTGGCCACGACGTGCTCGCCGTCGGCCAGGAGCCACGGCAGCAGCCGCCGCAGCGCGTCGCGCGAGCCGCCGCCGTTGCCGCGGACGTCGACGACGAGGCCCCGGGTGTCGGCCAGGGCCTTCATGCCCTCGTCGATGCGCGCGAGGAAGCGCTCGTCCCCGTCCATGACCGGGATCCGCAGCCAGCCGTAGCCGCCGTCGAGCCGCTTCCACCCGACCTGGTCGAAGCGCTCCCCGCCGCCCCGCGGCCATGTCCAGTAGATCTGGCGGCCGCCGTCGGTCCGGAGCTCCTTGCGTACACGGTCGCCCTCGGTGTCGGCCAGCTCGACGACGACGGGGCCGGCGGTGTCGCGGCCGAGCGCGCGGCGCAGGGCGCCGAGCTCGCGCAGTCCGCGCACCGCGCGGTGGTCCCGCCACTGCGGCGAACCGTGGGTCGTGAGATCCGCCGCGGCCTCGAGCCAGCGCCGCAGCGGCAGGCCGTCGATCGAGACGACGAAGGGGTGCTCCGGATCCAGCCAGCCGGTGCGGTCCTGCGGGAAGGCCACGTAGCCCTCGCGGGCCTTGGCGACGAGGAACGGCAGGGTGACGCCCGCGACCGGGATCGCGTCGCGCCAGTCGGTCGGCGCCAGCCGCGAGTGGCCGTCGCCGCCGGCGTCGAGCACGGCCTGGACGCGGCGCATGAAGGCCGCCGGCTCGGCATCGCCCGGGCGCGGCGCGAGCTTGGCGAGGGCCTCGTCGACGGCCTCGGCGCGCAGGCCGCGGTACGACCAGCGCTCGTCGAGCAGCCTGGCGAAGGCCTGCCACGCCGCGGCCGGGTCGACCACCGCCGCGGCCCGCGCCGCCGGCGGGACCACGAGCATCGCCCGGCGCGCGTTCAGGACGGCGCGCCGCTTGGCCTCGGTCATCTCGACCTTGGCCAGGGCGTGCTCCTTGCCCTGGTCGTCGCGGATCACGAGGTCGACGCGCTTGCGCGCCGTGAACCCCGACCAGAACAGCACGGCCGGCAGGTCCTCGCAGAAGCGCTTCTCGAGCTTGCCGCCGTAGAGCTTGGTGGCCTCGCCGAGGAGCTTGTCGACCGCGACGCCGTCGATCGACACGAGCAGGCCCTCGACCTGGCCGACGCGGACGCGCGGCTTGCCCCCGGCGTAGTCGACGTGGTCGAACGGCGACTGTGCGAAGCGCGGCCGCGGCCCGCGCACCCGCGGCTCCTGGCCGTCGTTGGGCGGCAGCACCCCGGCCCGCTTGAGCGCCTGGCGCCGGTCCTGGGTCATGATCACGTCCGCGAGCTTGCGCACGCTGCCGTCGGCCAGCTCGAGCTCGACGACGACCTTGCGCGACAGCGGCACGCCGAGCTCGAACAGCGCGTAGCTCATGTCCTCGACGAGGCGCTCGCCCCAGTCCCTGCCCCAGGTCCGGCGGCAGTACGCGCGCAGGTCCTTCCACTCGGTGCCCTGGATCCGCAGGAGCCGGCCCTCGACGGCGTTGATGCGGACGACCGGCGTGCCGTCGTCGGCGAAGCGCATCGCGTCGAACGGCGCGACCTCGATCTCGTCCTCGTCCCGCTGGAGCGGGACGGCGCCGCAGAGGTCGGCCGGGACCAAGGCCACGGTCAGGGACAGGGCGAGGAGCGCGGAGAGCGGGGACATGGGACCTCCTGCCTGAGGGGCCGGCGCGTGGGGAGGAGCGGGAGGTGGCGCGTGCGGCGTCCCGGGCAGGATATCCAGGATCGGGGACAGGCCGTAGGATCCCCGCCCATGCTCTCCGCCCTGCTGCTGTCCCTCCTCCCGCTCGTCCCGGTCCAGGCCGGCCAGGCCGGTCAGACCGGCCAGCACGGCCAGGACGAGGTCCTCGTGTTCCGGGGCGCCCGGATCGAGACCGCCGCGGGACCCGCGATCCCGTCCGGCGACCTCGTGATCAAGGGCGGTAAGGTCGTCGCCGTCGGCAAGACCGGCGAGGTCGAGGTCCCGCGCGGCGCCAGGCAGGTCGACTGCCGCGGCCGCGTCATCGTGCCGGGCCTCGTCGACACGCACAGCCACCTCGGCGTCTACTCGATCCCGAGCGTCCGCGCCAACAGCGACGGCAACGAGATGACCGGCCCGATCCAGGGCATCGTGCGCGCCGAGGACTCGATCAACCCCGCCGACCCGGCGATCCGCATGGCCCTGGCCGGCGGCATCACGACGGCCAACATCATGCCGGGCTCGGGCAACGTCATCGGCGGCCAGACGGCCTACGTCAAGCTGCGCGGCGCCACCGTGGAGGACATGCTGCTCGAGGTCGACCAGGGGCCGGGCAAGGGCCTGCACGGCGGGCTCAAGATGGCCAACGGCGAGAACCCCAAGCGCGTCTACGGCTCGCGCCACCAGAGCCCGGTCACGCGCATGGGCCTGCAGGCCCTGGCCCGGGCGCGGTTCGTCATGGCCCGCAACTACCGCGACAAGTGGGCGCGCTGGCGCGACGCCCAGGCGCGCGGCGACGCGTCGGTCGAGAAGCCCGAGCGCGACCTCGGCCTCGACCCGATCGTCGAGGCCCTCGACGGCAAGCGCATCGTCCACCACCACACCCACCGCGCCGACGACCTGCTGCGCGCCGTCGCCCTGGCCGAGGAGTTCGGGTTCCGGATCGTGCTGCACCACGTCAGCGAGGGCTACAAGGTCGCCGACATCCTCGCGCGCAAGAAGATCCCCTGCTCGGTCATCGTCATCGACAGCCCGGGCGGCAAGCTCGAGGCCGCCGACTACGACCTGCGCTGCGCCGGCGCCCTCGAGAAGGCCGGCGTCGAGGTCTGCCTGCACACCGACGACCCGATCACGTCGTCGCGGTTCTTCATGCGCAGCGCGGCCCTGGCCGTGCGCGCCGGCATGAGCCGCGACGGCGCCCTGCGCGCGCTGACGATCGAGGGCGCGCGCATGCTGGACCTCGACGACCGCATCGGCTCGCTCGAGCCCGGCAAGGACGCCGACTTCGTCGTGCTGTCGGGCGACCCCTTCTCGGTCTCGACCAAGGTCATCGAGACCTGGATCGACGGCCGCCTCGTCTGGTACATCGGCGACCTCGACGACCGGCTCCACCTGACCGGGGGCTTCGCCGTCGCCCACCGCTACCCGACGCTCGGCGAGCTCCCGGCGCGGCCGCAGCTCGCGGTCGAGCCGCCGATCGTCGGGGGCACGACCCCGCCGCTCGTGATCAAGGCCCGGCTCCTGCACACGATGGGCGGCATGGGCACGATCAAGGACGCGGTCGTGTTCGTCCAGGACGGCAAGGTCCAGGCCGTCGGCCGCCTCGGCGCGCTCGAGCTGGCCGAGGGCACGCGCGTGCTCGAGGCCGAGGTCGTGACGCCGGGCCTGATCGACGCCCGCGGCGTGGCCGGCCTGACCGGGATCTACAACGTCGGCGCCGACCAGGACCACCACGAGGACTCGGGGCCTGTCCAGGCCCGGCTGCGCGCGATCGACGGCTTCAACCCGCGCGAGAAGCTGCTCGGTTACCTCCTGTCGTTCGGCGTCACGGCCGTGCAGAGCGGGCCGAGCCCGACCAACGTCATCGCCGGGGAGTGCGGGGTGTTCAAGACGTACGGCGACACGGTCGCCGACTGCACGCTGCGCTTCCCCTCGGCCATGGCCTTCACCCTCGGCGAGATGCCCAAGGAGGAGTACGGGGAGCGCCACCTGGCGCCGTCGACGCGCATGGGCACCGCGGCGGTGATCCGCAAGACCCTCAACGAGGCCCGCGAGCTCATGGCCCGGCTCGAGCGCAAGCCCGACGAGGTCGGCGGCAAGGAGCGCGAGCGGCTCCTCGAGCTCGAGCCGCTGTTCCCGGTCCTGCGCGGCGAGCTCCCGGCCCTGTTCACCGCCCACCGCGAGGACGACGTCCTGACGGCCCTGCGCCTGACGCGGGAGTTCTCGCTCCGGACGGTGCTCGACGCCGCGACCGAGGGCTACCTCGTGCGCGACGTCGTCGCCGCGGCGGGCGTCCCGGTCATCGCCAGCCCGGCGATGCTGCGCCTGTCGGGCCTCGAGCGCTTCAACGCCTCGCTCGAGGGGGCGGCGCTCCTCGTCGAGAAGGGGGTCCGGGTCGCGATCGGCTCGGGCTTCGAGGGCTACGTGCCCAAGACCCGGGTCGTCCTGTTCGAGGCCGCCGTGGCCTCGGCCTACGGGCTCGGCGAGGAGGAGGCCCTGCGGGCGGTCACGATCGAGGCCGCCCGGATCCTCGGGGTCGACGACCGGATCGGGTCGATCGAGGTCGGCAAGGACGCCGACCTCGTGCTGTTCGGCGGGCCGCCGTTCGAGTACGTCAGCCAGGTCGACAAGGTCGTCGTCAACGGCAAGGTCGTCCACGAACGGAGGTGAGGGCCGATCCTTTCCGGTCCCCGCCGAGCCGCCCAAGGGCGGATTGTGCCGGTCGGCCGGGCGAGCTAGACAGGGGCCCCGGAGTTCGCCCGCCCAACGGAGACAGCGCCATGTACGAAGTCGTCAAGATCCTGGTCCCGGTGAGCCTGACCGAGGTCGACGAGACGGTCCTGGCCTGGGCCGCGATGATCGCCAGGACCCGCAAGGCCAAGAACCTGGACCTCGTCCACGTCCGCGCCAAGACCGACATCCCCGACGAGGTCCTCGAGCAGTTCCCCGAGGCCGCCGGCGACGAGGACGAGATCCGCCGCGCCATGGAGGCCGAGGTCGAGCAGCGCGGCGGCGACCTCGGCAAGACCGAGGTCGGGGTCGCGGTCCTCGACGGCGCCCCGGTCACCAGGATCCTCAAGCACATGGCCGGCAAGGACTACGACCTGCTCATCACCGGCATCCGGCCCGGGGACAGCGGCCGGCTGGCGGTGTCCATGGCGCGCAAGGCGCCGTGCTCGGTCCTGGTCGTGCCGCAGCACGCCCCGGCCAAGGTCGAGGAGATCGCCGCCGCGGTCGACTTCTCGGCCAACTCGGTCGACGCCGTCGACGTCGCCGCCCGCTACGCCAAGCACGCCGGGCTCAAGCGCATCCACCTGCTCCACGTGTTCCAGGTCCCGCTCGGCTACCACTCGACCGGCAAGAGCTACGAGGAGTTCGCCGCGATCATGCGGCGCAACGCGGAGCGCGAGTTCACGCGCTTCCTCGAGCGCTGCGAGACCCAGGGCGTCGAGGTCGAGTGCCACGTCGAGCAGAGCGAGCACGTCGCGGTCCGGATCCCGGAACTCGCCCAGTCCCTCGGGGCCGACGTCCTCGTCATCGGCGCGCGGGGCCGCACGGCGCTGGCCCACCTCCTGCTCGGAAGCGTGACCGAGCACATCCTCGTCCAGTCCACGATCCCGGTCATCGCCGTCAAGAAGAAGGGCGCCGGGCTGTCGATCCTGCAGATCCTGCTGCGCGAGGCCGGGCTCTCCGACGACGACTAGCGGAAGGCCTCGGCCAGCACGCACAGCGCCGCGGCCGTGCCGTACGGCTTGCCCAGCTGCGGGTAGTCGATCCAGCTCCCGTCGCGCTCGACGACGGCCAGGAGGTCGGCGCCGATCGCGGCCAGGCCCTCGGCGGCCTGCTTGCGGTGGTCGGCGTGCGTCGCGAGCCGGCGCAGGGCCAGGGCCGCATGGTAGTAGGCGTAGTGGAAGAAGTAGCTCGAGTAGCCGGGCAGGCTGGCCCAGGACTCGTCGAGCTTGACCGGGCGGCGCAGGCCCGCGCGCAGCTCGACGAAGGTAGCGAGCGCCTTGGCCAGGGCCTCGGGCGCGACGCGGCCGCCCTGCTCGAGGGCCTGCTCGCAGACCGGGCCGCGCGCGATCGACTGCTCGGAGCGCTGGAAGCTGATCGGGTCGGGGAAGGTGTACGTGTACGCCCCGGCCCCGAAGCGCATCTCCTCGAGCACGTCGAGGCCGCGCTTCATGGCCTCCGCGTCGACCTCGAAGCCGGCGGCCTCGGCCATCTGCAGCGCCACGAGGGCCGGGCCGGTGTTCATGCTGTGGGCGCGGCCGCGGGTCGTCTTGGGCCAGCCGCCGAAGCCGCCGCGCCACCGCGTGCCGAAGCCCTTGCTGTAGCTCCACGCGCCGTTGGGGCACTGCCCGCCGAGCAGGAAGCGGACCCCGCGGCGGACGCGCTCGGCGGCCGCCTCCCTGGCCTCGCCCTCGGCCGCGGCGTGGCGCGCGACGAGGTAGTCGAGCGCGTAGGTCTGCCCGAACGTGCTCGAGGTCACGGGGTCGTGCCCGAGCAGGTCGTCGATCCAGGCATCGGCGCGGGCCAACGCCGCGTCGATCGCGGCCCCGCGCTCGTCGCCCAGGCGCCCGCGCCAGGCCAGCAGCGCCTTGGCCGCGAAGGCGGTCACCGCCCCGCGATAGTCGTCGACCTCGATCGGCCAGCTCCCGTCGGGGGCCTGCCAGGCCAGGAGCCGGCCGACGGCGTGGTCCGCGAGCCCGCCGAGCTGCTTGCGGTCGACGCTGCACTCGGTGCCCGTGCCGGCGCCCAGCGCGACGAACGGCGCCGCGAAGTCCTCGGCCCAGGCCAGGCGCTCGGGCCAGGCCAGGCGCGCGGCCGCGCGCATCGACCAGCCCGGCGTAGGCTCGCCGCCGGCGAGCCGCTTCCACAGCGCGACCGCGCCGTCCCGGTCCCCGGCGCGGTGCCTGAGCCAGGCCAGCCGGTACAGGACCTCGGGGTCGGCCTCGTCGCCGCCTGCGGCGGCGAGCTTCTCGAGCGTCGCGCGCGCCGCCGTGGCGTCGCCGAGCCGCATCGCCGCGCGGGCGTCGAGGAGGGCGGCCTCGGCGCGGTGGGCCTCGGGCAGGCCGCGGACGAGCTCGCGCACGCGGGCCGGCTCGTCGCGCAGCCAGGCCAGGCGCGCGGACGGCAGCGCCCGCTCGGCCTCGGGCAGGGCCGCGATGCGCTCGGCGGCCACGTCGAGCATGCCCCGGGCCAGGAGCTCATCGACCGGCGTCTCGGGGTCGGGCCACAGCGCGAGCCCCTCGTTGGCCGCGCGGACGAGGAAGGCGCGCACGAGGCCGGCGTCGTACGCCCCGATGCTCTCGAGCCGGTCGATCGCCTTGCCGGCCGGCGTGGCGACGACGAGGGCCGGTGGCTTGAGGTCGGCCGCCTCGAGGCCGAGGGCCGAGACGTCATCGCCGCGCTGCCCGGGCCGGCCCTGCGGCACGCGGGGGTTGAGGTACGCGGTCGGCCGCACGCGGACGAGGACCGGGACGAAGCGCCTGGCGACGAGCTCGCGCAGCGCGGGCTCCTGGAACGCCGTCGCGAGCAGGACCTCGACGTCGACCGGGAGCTTGTCGCCATAGGTGCCGACGACGAGGCCGAGCACGAGCAGGCCCTGCTTGCCGGCCTGCTGCCGGGCGGCCTCCGGGCCGTCGGCGAAGCCGATCGACGCGACGAGCTTCTGCTCGAGCATCGTGCCGTCGACGTGGGGCGCGCCCCCCGGCAGGCGCAGCAGGACGCCGTGGTTCGCGGCCGGCCTGGCCAGCCAGGCCTGGACGACGTGGGTGACGACGAAGCGCAGCTCGGCGGCCCCGGGCTCGAGCCCGGCCTCGCACAGCGGCCGCTCGTCGACCTTGGGCCGGCCCTTCCACGTGACCGCCTCCCGCCACGGCGCCGTCACGAGCTGCAGCGTCAGCTTGCTCGTGCCCTGCGGCGGCCTGGGCGACGGGACCGTCGTCAGCACGAGCTCGGCCTTGACGAGGTCGTCGAGCGCGAGGTCCTTGGGCAGCTCGAAGCGGAGCAGGGTCTGGCACCGGTCCTGGTAGCCGGCCGGCAGGGCCTTGATCGTCGGGAACGCCCGGTCCGGGAGGTACGACAGCAGGGGCGCGTCGGCGACGGCGACGAGGCGCCGCGGCTCGCCGCGGCCGTCGTCCACGATCAGGACCGGCGCCTTGTCGTCGCCGGACTCGCGGCTGGCGAACTGGGCGTAGCCGTCGCTCCCGGTCTGCGCCGCGGTCGGCGCCGGCGCGAGGCCGAGCGACAGGACGGCGAGGGGGACGAGGAGCATCGCGGACCTCCTGGACGGACCGGAGTTCGGGGCGCGGCTCGCAGAGCCTACGATGGAACGCCGGCCACGGCAGGGGGTCGGGGCTTTTCCCGCCCGCCGGCTTGCCCTGGACCGCGGATCTGCTTGGCTCTCTCGGATGGAACCCGAGAGCGGAGGACCCGATGAGGAACCACATCCTCGTCACCGGTGCGACCGGCACGGTCGGCGCCGAGGTCGTCCGCATCCTCGCGCGCCGCGGCGCGCCGGTCCTCGCCGCCGCGCGTGACCCCGCGCGCTTCGCCGCCCCCGAGGGGCGGAGCGTCGAGATCCGGACCTTCGACTTCGAGAAGCCCGAGACCTGGGACGCGGCCTTCCAGGAGGTCCGCAAGCTGTTCCTGATCCGGCCGCCGGCCCTGTCCAAGGTCCGGCAGGTGTTCCAGCCGCTGCTCGACGCGGCGCGCCAGGCCGGCGTCGAGCACGTCGTGTTCCTGTCCCTGCTCGGGGCCGAGAAGAGCCTGTGGGTCCCCCACCGCCGCATCGAGCGCGCGATCGAGCGCTCGGGCATGCGCTGGACCTTCCTCAGGCCCGGGTTCTTCATGCAGAACCTCTCGACGACCCACCTCGAGGACATCCGCGACGACGACGAGATCTTCGTCCCGGCCGGCAAGGGCAAGACGAGCTTCGTCGACGCCCGCGACCTGGCCGAGATCTCGGCCCTGGCCCTGACCCAGCCGGGCTTCCACAGCCGCGCGTTCCCGCTGACCGGCCCCGAGGCCCTCGACTACTACGAGGTCGCCGCGATCTTCGGCGAGGTCCTGGGCCGGCCGATCACCTACCCCGAGCCCAGCGACCTGGCGTTCTTCCGCCGCATGCGCAAGCGCGGCCACCCGATCGGCTTCATCGCCGTCATGATCGGCATCTACGCGACGTGCCGCTTCGGCATGTCGGGCCGCGTGACCAAGGACGCCGCGACCCTCCTCGGCCGCCCGCCCCGCAGCGTGCGCCAGTTCGTCGAGGACTTCCGCGACCTGTGGACGCGGCCCGAGGCCTGACCCCTAGGCGTCGAGCAGCTCGCTGAGCCGCGCCATCGCGCGGTAGAGCATCGTGCGGACGGCGCCCTCGCTCTTGCCGAGCTCGGCGCCGATCTCGGCCCGGGTCATGCCGAGGACCTTGGCCATCAGCACGACCTTGCGCTGGTCCTCGTCGAGGGCGTCGAAGGCGCCCTCGATGCGCGCGATCTCCTCGCGGCCCATCGCGTGCCGGCTCGGCGTGCAGATCGTGTGGTAGGCCTGCAGGAGCTCGGCCTCGGCGACCGAGGCGTCGGCGCCGTAGGCGGCCGCGACCGACTCCTCGCGGCCGATGTCGCGCTTCTGCGCCTTGTAGTACTCGTAGCGGTCGGCGATCTTGCGCTGGGCCGTCCGGTACAGCCACTTGCGGAAGCCGACCTCGCCGTCGAAGCGGAAGCGGTCGAGGTTCTCGAGCACGTCGCGGCACACCGACTGGACGATGTCCGAGCTCGACTCCTTGCGCAGCAGGGCGCCGCCGGCCTTGAGCCGGACCCAGGCCCGGAGGCCGGGCAGGTAGCGGTCGAGCAGCACGTCCACGGCCGGGGTCTCGCCCCGGGAGGCGCGCAGCAGCAGGTCGTCGAGGGCTTCTTCCACGAGGAGGCTTCCGGGACCCGGGGGACGCGGCATCCTAGCAGAGCCTCTCGACGCGGCGCGCCACTCCCCGATGGACCCGACCTCCCCCCAGGACCGCGACCTCAACTCCCTGGTCGAGCTCTGCCTCGAGCGCATGGAGACCGAGGGCGAGAAGGCGCTCGACGAGCTGTGCCGGGCCCACCCGGCCCAGGCCGAGGCCCTGCGCCGGCGCATCGCCGGCCTGGCCCGGACCGGCCTGCTCGAGATCGGCTCGGAGGAGGAGCTGCCGGAGCGACTCGGGGAGTTCCGGATCCTCGAGAAGCTCGGCGCCGGCGGCATGGGCGTCGTCTACCTCGCCGAGCAGGAGGGCCTCGGCCGCCGGGTCGCGATCAAGCTCGTGCGCCCGGAGCACCTGTTCTTCCCGGGCGCCCGCGAGCGCTTCCGCCGCGAGGTCGAGACGATCGCCCGCCTGCAGCACCCCGGCATCGTGCCGATCCTGACGATCGGCGAGGAGCGCGGCCTGCCGTGGTACGCGATGGAGCGCGTCCGCGGCAGGACCCTGGCCGAGCTCCTCGACCGGCTGCGCAAGCGCCCGCGCAGCGAGCTGCGCGGCGGGCTCCTGCGTGAGCTCCTGCTCGAGGACGAGGACCGCGAAGGCTCGGGCAGCGACGACGCGGCGCTGTTCCACGACAGCTGGGTCCGGACCTGCTTCGAGATCGCGGTCCAGGTCGCCGACACCCTCGAGCACGTCCACGCCCAGGGCGTGCTCCACCGCGACCTCAAGCCCAGCAACCTCATGCTGACGCCGATGGGCCGCGTGCTCCTGCTCGACTTCGGCCTGGCGCGGGTCCAGGACGCCCAGGAGCTGACCCGGACCGGCGCGGCGATCGGCACGACCCCGTACATGGCCCCCGAGCAGGTCCTCGGCGACCTGGCCCAGGTCGACGCCCGCACCGACGTCTACGGCCTCGGCGTCTGCCTCTACGAGCTGCTGACCCTGGAGCTGCCGTTCCCCGGCCACACCGAGCTCGAGGTCCGCGACCGCATCCTCGACGGCCTGCCGCCGAGCCCCTCGTCCCGCAACCCCTCCGTCGCGCGCGACGCCGAGACCGTCGTGCTGACGGCCATGGACCGCGACCCGGACCGCCGCTACTCCGGCATGCGCGAGCTGCGCGAGGACCTGCAGGCGTTCCTCGACCTCCGCCCGGTCCGCGCCCGCAACGCCGGCCCGTGGCTGCGCGCGCGGCGCTGGGCCCAGCGCCACCGCGGCGCGGCCGTGGCCCTCGTGCTGGCCGCGCTGATCCTCGTCCTCGGCCCCCTGTCGTACGCGGTCTACAGCAGCTGGGAGAGGCGCACGCTCGAGACCGCGCTCAAGATGGTCGAGCGCCAGAAGGGCTTCGTCGAGCAGCAGCGCGACCGGGCCGAGGCCTATGCCGGCGCGGCCAAGCAGGTCGTCGACCGCATCCTGCTCGAGACCGTGTTCCGCCGGATCTCGGCCCTGCCGCAGTCCGAGCCCGCGCGCCGCGCGATCCTCGAGGAGGCGCTGTCGACGTACGAGAGCCTGCTCGCGATCGACTCCGACGACCCCGAGATGCGGCGCATCGCGGCCCTGGCCCGGCTGCGCTACGGCGAGGTCCTGAGCCTGCTCGGCAAGGGCGACGAGGCCGTCGCGCAGATGCTCGACGCCGGCCAGCGGCTGTGGCAGCTCGACAAGGACCAGCCCGGCAGCGACGAGGTCGTCGCGGCCCTGGCCGAGGTCTTCCTCGTGACCGGCCGGCACTTCGCGTCGCGCGGCGAGCACGCCAAGGCCATCCCGCACTGGGAGAAGGCCCGCAAGCTGCTGCGCCCGGTCTGCGACCGGGAGGGCGCCCCGGTCGAGTGGCGCGAGCGCCTCGCCGACGTCGAGCAGGAGCTGTTGGCGACGCGGCTGCGCGACCTCCGGCTCGACGGCCTGGAGGGCGAGCTCGACGCCCTGATCGCGCTGCGCGAGTCCCTCGTCGCCGAGGCCGGCCCGGAGAGCGAGGCGGTGTTCGGGCTGCTCGAGGCGCGGACCGCGCGGGCCCGACTCGACTGGATGCGCGGCCGCAAGGCCGAGGCCACGCAGCGCTACGAGGAGTGCCTGGCCCTCGTCACCCCGCTCGTCGAGGTCCCGGCCCTGCGCATCCAGGCGTTGGAGCAGCGGGCCGCCGTGCTGACGCGGACGTTCGACGTGGTCAAGGCCGGCGGCCACCCCGAGCGCACGCTGGCGCTGGCCGGCGAGATCCTCGACGTCGCCAGGTCCCTGTGTGCGGCCCACCCCGACCGCGTCGAGTACCGCGTGCAGTTCGCCAACGCCTGGTACCGGCTGGCGTCGACGAGGCGCGAGCAGGACGACCGCGGCGGCGCGGTCGAGGCCGGCAAGGCGGGCCTCGCCGTGCTCGCGCCGGTCCTCGACGGTCCGCAGCCGACGCCGGCCGTCGTCGGCTCGGCCATGGCCCTCGAGCTCCTCCTCGGCGAGGTCCTGTTCGAGGCCGACCGGGGCAGCGAGGCCGAGGCCGGGCTGGACGCGTTCACGACCCGGCTCGAGGTCCTGCGCGACGCCGAGGCGCGCGACGCCGCCGCCTGGTGCCGGCTCGGTCAGTTCCTGTGGGAGCGGGCCCAGATCGCCGGCCGGACCGGCAACGAGGCACGCACGCCGCTGATCGAGCAGGCCCTGCCGGTGCTGCGCCAGGGCCTCGAGCTCGACGCCGAGGAGAAGACCCTGCGGCACCTCTACATCCTGGCCCTGTTCGAGCGGGTCCGCGGGGTCACCGACCCGGCCGGCTTCGAGCCCTGGCTGCCGTCCCTGCGCGAGGCCGTCGCGCGGGGCTGGATGCAGCGCAAGTGGCTGGCGGGGATCGACGGCCTCGTCGAGCGGCTGTAGCACGGGCCTCGGGGCCGCTTTTCCGGGATTCCTGCAACGCCCCGGCCCGCGGTCCCTCCTCTCCTGCACATGGACCCGACGACGACAGTCCCGATCGAGGCGATGCTGAGCCAGGACGGCTTCGTGCGCGGCCTCGCCCGCCGGCTGGTCCTCGACGGAGGCGAGACCCAGGACCTGGTCCAGGATGCCTGGGTCGCGGCCCTGCGCCGGCCTCCGCGCGAGGAGCGTGCCGCGCGGGCGTGGTTCGCGACCACGCTGCGCCGCCTCGCCCGGGACAGGGTCGGCACCGACAGGGCCCGCCGCGAGCGTGAGCGGCAGGTCTCCCGTCCCGAGGCCGTCCCGTCCGTCGTCGACATCCTGGAGCGCGAGGCCGCCCGGCGGGAGGTGGTCGAGGCGCTCCTGAACCTGCCCGAGACCTACCGGGACGTGCTGCTGCTGCGGTTCTGGGACGACCTGTCGCCCCAGCGGATCGCCAAGCGGCTCGGTCGCCCGGCGGCGACGGTCCGCTCGCAGCTGCACCGCGGCCTCGCGTTGCTGCGCGAGCGGCTCGACGCGCGCAGCGGCGGGGACCGCAGGGCCTGGGCCCTCGGCCTCGTGCCGCTGCTGCGCCTGCGCTGGGGACTCGGGCTCGCCGGGGCCTGGCCCCTCGCAGGAGCGATCATGACGGGCAAGTACTGGATCACGGCGGCGCTCGTCGCCGCGCTGATGTTGGGCGGTGGCGGCTGGGCGCTGGGCCTGTTCGAGCGGGCCGCGCCCGCGACCGTGGGCGGCGGCACCGTCGCGGGACAGCCGGAGGGCCCCGCGCCCGCCGAGGCGGCCGGGGTCGACGCCGAGACCGGCGGCGACCACCGGGTCGCGGTCGGCCCTGCCGAGGCCGCCGCGAGCGGCTACCGCCCGTCGACGCGGCGGGACGACCCGCGGCCGACCTCGCGTGGGATCGGCGGTGGGTTCTTCGTGACCGAGGGCAGTTCGGGCACCCGACGAGGACGTCGACCTCGGCGACCGGGCCCGCAGGACCGACGCCGACGGCCGCGTCGCGCTCGAGGAAGGTGAGCGCGAGCGGGGCTACCTGTGGGTCCGCAGCGCCGAGGGGTGGCAGGAGGCCTTCGACCTGCGCGGGCTCGCGCTGGGCGCCGAGCTGCGCCTGCAGCCGACGGCGTCGTTCGAGGTCGCCTGCCTCGGCGTCGCCGCCGACGACCGCTGGAAGCTCTGGGTCGAGCCGGCGCTCGAGGACGAGCCCGGTGACTGGGGCCTCGGCTACATCACCGTGCCGCTCGCGGGCGGCGAGGGCCAGGCGGCACTACCTCCACCTCAGGATCCAGATCCTCGACTTCGTCGGTCCCGGACCGGTCGAGGTCCGGTTCCGGCCGGCCGGCGGTTCCAGCTCACGGTCCGCGGCGAAGCCTTCCGGATGACCGAGCCGGAGGACCGGCCGCGGCCGGCGCCCGGGCGCTGGACGTTCTCGCTCGAGGATCGCAGCCCGAGCGTGCGCGTCGTCGTCGCCGACCCCGGCGACGAAGGTCCGGCCGAGGTCGACGGCCAGGTCTGGGTGCAGCGCGGCCACGAGGGCCAGGACTTCGTCCTCGCGGACGGCGTCGCGCGCATCGGCTACATGCGGCTCGTGGCCGGCGAGGAGCTGAGGCTGCTCGTGACCCTCGACGACGGCGAGTGGTGGGAGGAGCGCCTCGAGCCCGACGCGGCCGGCGCGACCCTGCGGTTGACCCGGCGGCCAGGGCCGGCGGGCCGCGTCGCTGGCCCTGCCCCAGGCGCAGCCGGGCGAGCCGAGCGACCTCCTGGCCGAGCGCTTCTTCGTCGTCGACGACCGGGACCGCGTGCACAACGACAGCATGCCGGGTTACTGGTCGGCGACCGGCAACGGCGTCGCGCGGGTCGACGACGGCCGCTGGCGCCGCTTCCTGCTGCCCGACGGCTTCGCGCTGCGTGAGGTCCTGTGCTGCGACGGCTCGGGGCTGGCGGGTCGCGCGGCCCGGCCCCGTCCCCCACCGCCTCGAGGTCTCGGCCGTGCCCACGGTCGCGCTCGAGGCCGTCGACCTCGGCGCGCTGCGCCGCACGCACGGCGACGGCGTGCGCGTGACGGTCGAGGTCCGGCTCGGCGACGGCGAGGGGGCCCGCTGGATCCCGCTGACCAACGACCGCGTCGAGGGCGTGGACCTCCATGCCCCGCGCGAGACAGGCCTCCGCGAGCTGACGGCCGATGTGGCCGGTCGCGCCGAGGACGAGGACCCGTCGAACCACTCCGCGAGTGTCCCGGCGGCCTCCACGGCCGTCAACGGACGGCTGGTCGGGCCGAGGTCACCGGAGCCATGAGATCGCCGTGACGGCAGCGCGGGGTTCCGGTTGGGGACGGTTCCCGGCCCGAGATCCACCGTGCCGGGGCGCCGGGTGCGCGATCGCGCCCCGCCGAGACCCTCGACCGACAGGAGAACCACCATGTCCACCGCCGTCTTCGGCGGCGCGGGCCGGCTCGCCGGACCCTCGCCCCGCTTCCCCATCGTCGAGCTCGCCCTGATCGGGCTCGCCGCCGTGACCTCCGGCCTCCGCGCCCAGCAGGCGCCGGTCGCCCCGGCCGAGGCCATGCCCCTCGTCCCGATCCACACGCAGGCCGACGACCCGATCGGCGGCGCGTACGGGACCTGGTGCGCCGGCCCCGGCTTCAAGGCCTCGTTCCACGACGGCTTCACGTTCTATCCCTTCGTCGGCTCGGACGCCGAGCGGCACCTGCCGTTCGCGTGGACGACCGTGTCGGTCCGCCGTGGCGACGCGGAGCTCGTCGTCGCCGGCCGGGTCCCGACGCCGGTCCGCGCCGACCTGCGCTTCGAGTACCGCCACGGCAACTTCGTCGAGGCCTACGACCTCGGCCGCGACGGCATCGAGCAGAGCTTCGTGCTCCCGACCCGCCCCGCCGGCCAGGGCGACCTCGTCGTCGCCGGCCGCCTGCGCACGCCGCTCCTCGCCGAGGACCGCGGCTGGGCCCACGCCCCGATCGCCTTCGTCGACGAGGCCGGGGTCGACGTCCTGGGCTACGGCGCGGCCTTCGCCGTCGACGCCGCCGGCGACCGCGTCGCCCTCGACACGCGCAAGGCCGGCGACCGGATCGAGCTGCGCGTCCCCGAGGCCTGGCTCGAGACCGCGACCTTCCCGGTCGTCGTCGACCCGATCATCAACGACACGGTCCACACCGGCGGCTTCGGCCTCCAGCAGGTGCTGACCTCGCTGGCCGTCGCCAGCACGGCCAACGCGACCCAGCCGCGGCTCGCGATCGTCTACTCGCTCCAGTTCAACCAGGGCGACGAGGACGCCTACGTCATCCTGACCGACGCGACCCTCAAGACGCCGGTCGCGGTCTGGAGCGACCTGTCGACGTCGTGGAGCTCCAAGAACGTCGACGTCGCCTTCGGCGGCTCGTCGCTGAGCTGGCTGATGGCGATGGAGCGGGACTTCGGCACCTCGAGCGGCGTCCGCGTCCTGCAGAAGCCGTACGCCGACACCGACCCCAAGGTCGGGACCGTGATGTACGTGTCGCAGCCGAGCGGCAGGACGTTCCGGCGGCCGTCGATCGGCGGCGGCCTCGGCGCCAACAGCTATCAGGCCCTGGTCGCCTTCGAGGTCGACGTGACGTCGACCCAGCAGGAGACCGACGCGACGATGGTCGCCTGCGCGGTCGTCGACGCCCAGAAGGGCACGATCGGCGCGGCGTTCGACGTCCTGCCCTCGCTGCCGGTCCCGGCGGCCCGCGACCGCCAGCGCCCCTCCGTGACCCCGGTCATGACCTCGGGCGACGGCTGGGCCGTGGCCTGGGAGGAGCTCGACCCGCACGGCGCGAGCGCCCGCTGGACGATCTGGACCAACCGCGTCCTCGGCCACGCCAGCGTCCGCGTCGCCCGGCAGGTCAGCAAGCCCGACACCTTCTACCACTTCCGCAGCCCACGCATCGCCGGTGACCAGGGTCGCTTCCTCGTGACCGCCGAGCGCCGCCACTACCAGAGCAGCGTCAACGGCCCGCTCTACTGCTTCCGCGTCGACTGGCCCGTCCAGAACGCCGCGCCGGCCGTCGGCGAGCCGATCCAGCACAAGGGCGGCTACCCCTGCAACGCGACCAACGGCGACCTCAGCTACGACCGCCGCAGCGGCGGGCACTGGTGGATCGCCCAGGACGCCTTCAAGGACGGCAAGCACGAGGCCCACCTCGACCGCGTCGGCCACACCGGCCACCTCGTCGAGGACCTCTGGATCGCCCGGCAGACCGCGGTCTACGACGCGCCGCTCGCGGCCACGGCCGCGGCCCACGGCGGCAACCCGGTGGCCTTCGCGATCCTGCCGGAGCGCGCCGCGCTCAACACCCAGAAGCTGCACCTCGTCGAGGCCTCGCACAGCCCCAAGGCCTACGCGACGCTCTACGGCACCGGCTGCGGCGCGGCCACGATCTCGGGCAACGTGCCCTACGCCGGCGGCTCCGAGACCTGGCGCCTCCATGCGGCGACGCCGTCGTCGGTGGCCCTGCTCGCGCTCGGCACCCAGTCGCTGTGGATCGACCTCGGCCTCGCCGGGGCGCCCGGCTGCTTCCTGCACACGAGCCTGGACCTGATCCTGCCGCTGCCGACCGACGCCCAGGGCAACGCGAGCCTCGAGCTCCCGCTGGCCGACGCCCCGGTGTTCCGCGGGGTCCTGTTCAGCCAGTGGATCTGGGTCGCCCCCAACGCCAACAAGCTCGGCTTCCGCACGACCCAGGGCCTGCGCCTCGACGTCGACTGAGCCGTCCGGGGACGGCCCCCGTCCCCCCGTGCTACGGTTTCCGGAGCTCCGTGCAACGCACGGGGCTCCGGCCGTACCCGGGGAGTGCATGGAACGGACGCTCGAGCATCGGATCGACGAGCTCCTGGCCGAGCAGGGCTTCGTGCGCGACCTCGCGCGGTCCCTGGTCCGGGACGGCGGCGAGGCCGAGGACCTGGCCCAGGACTGCTGGCTCGCGGCGCTGCGCAACCCACCGGCCCCGGGCCGCGACCTGCGCGCCTGGGTCGTCACGACGCTCAGGCGCCTGACCATGCGCCGGCGCGCGCAACAGCGCGCGCGCCTTCTGCGCGAGCGGGCCGCGGCCCGGCCCGAGGCCCTGCCGTCGGCGGCCTCGGTCGCGGCCAGGGAGTCGGCGAGGCGGGACCTGGTCCAGACCCTGCTGGCGATGCCCGAGCCGTACCGCGGCGTCCTGCTCGCGCGCTACTACGACGGGCTCGCGCCCAAGGACATCGCCGCGCGCATGGGCGCGCCGGCCGCGACCGTGCGCTCGTGGCTGCGGCGCGGCCTCGCCGAGCTGCGTGAGCGGCTCGACGAGCGCAGCGGCGGCGACCGCGGGCGGTGGGCCCTGGCCCTGCTGCCGTGGACCCTGCCGGCGCTGCCCGGCGCGGCCGCGATGACGACGACCGGGATGGTGACGGCCATGTCGACCAAGAAGTTCCTCGCCGGCGTCGCCGGCCTGCTGCTGCTCGCGACCGGCACGGCGTTCCTGCTGCGGCAGTCGCCGACGACGGCGGCGACGTCGCCCGACGAGGGGTCCGTCCTCGCCGGCGCCGCCGGCGAGGACGCCCACGACGCGGGGAGCGCTGAGCGCGGCCCGGCCGAGCGGCGTACGCTCGGCGCCCCCAGGCCGTCGACCTCCGGTGACGCTTGGTCCCTGCTCCTCGTCGACGCCGACGGGCGACCCGCCGCCGGCCTGCCGTGGTTCCTCGACCCGGCCGGGCGGCCGCAGCTCACGACCGGAGGGTTGCGCGCCGACCTGCTCGTCCCGAACCTCGCCGGCGGCACCAGCGACGCCGACGGCCGGGTCACGTTGGCCTCGTGCGTGGCGCCCGAGGCCTGGCTCTGGGTCCGCGTGCTGCCCGGCTGCCTCGCGGCCTTCGACCTGCGCGGGCGCGAGGCCGGGCAGGCCCTGCACCTGCCGGCGACGCCGAGCTTCGAGGTGTCCTGCGCCGGCACCTTCCCGAGGGACTCGTGGCAGGTCGCGGTCCGTCCCTCGTGGCGGCTGCCCGACGGCGGCTTCGCCCACAACGGCTACATGCTGGCCTTCCCCACCGGCGACGTCGCGGCCCTGCACCTGTCCGACCGCAGGATCGAGCTGGACGGTCCGGGACCGCACGATGTCCCGGTCGTCGGCACGGGCTTCTGGGAGCTCCGCGCGACCGGGCGGGAGTTCGTCGTCGCGGCCGAGGAGCCGGCCGACCGGCGCGCGCCGGCGCGGTGGACCTTCGCCCTGGCCCGGCGCTGCCCCGCGGTCCGCGTCGTCGTGCTCGACGAGCGTCACCAGCCGATGACGCACGTGCCCGGCGTGCTCCATATCGCCCGCGAGGGTGACGAGCGGCTCGCGCAGGTCGAGCTCGAGGACGGCGAGGCGCGGGTCGGGTGGATCGACCTCGCCCGCGGCGACCGGCTCGCGCTGATGGCCCTGCTCGATGGCGGTGCCGTGCTCGAGGAGCGGCACGAGGTGCGCAAGGACGTCGGCGACGAGACCGTGACGCTGCGCTGGACGAGGCGGAAGGAGGCCCGCGAGCTCCTGGCCGTCGTCGACCCGCTGCGGTCCGGCTTCCGCGACCTGCTGGCCTCGGACGTCCTCGTCCACGACCGGAAGGGCGGCTGGCGCTCCGCGGTCACGCCCGACGTCTGGAACCTCGAGCACGAGGGCCTGATGACCTGGCGCGACGAGGGCCGGCTGTTCGCGCTGCCGGCGCCCGACCTGCACCCCGACGACCTGTGGCTCGTCGACCGCGAGGGCCCGATCGCCCATGTGGACTGGCATGGCAAGCGGGGCCCGCTGATGGCCGAGGAGCTGCGCCGCGTCCCGGTCGAGCCGGTCGACACGCGGCGCTGGGCCCGCGGCACGACCCCGGTCGCCCTGCACCTCCAGGTCCGCCTCGGCGGCCCGACCGAGGGCGCCTGGCACAGCCTGCGCCACGTGTCCCTCCCGCCCGCGGACGGCCGCTTCCCGGTCTGGAACGTCGAGATCCCCGCGACCTCGGAGGCCCGCCTCCGTGTCGTCGCCCAGGACGGCGTCGTCGACCTGCCGCTCGCCGTCCGCCGCTGAGCAAGGACCCTCCCGGCCGCTACGGTATTCGGGGCTCCGTGCAACGCGCGGAGCTGCAGCCGTACCTCTGTGGGTGATGGAGGATCCCGTGGAGCTCCGCCTCGAGTCCCTGCTGCGCCACCAGGGCTTCGTCCGCGATCTGGCCCGGTCCCTGGTCCGGGATCGCAGCGATGCAGACGACCTCGCTCAGGACTGCTGGCTGGCGGCCATGAAGAACCCACCTTCGACCACGGGGGACGTCCGGGGCTGGTTCGCGACCACGCTGCGACGCATTGGGCGGCGGCGACGGGAGCAAGGTCGTGCCCGAGCGGCAACACCGGCATCGCCTTCGCGGCCATCGGCCGCGCGCTCGGTCACCCGGTCCGGATCTTCATGCCCGACTGGCTGAGCCAGAGCGGTTCCGGATCCTCGAGGCTCCCTCGGCGTCGAGATCGTCCGGGTCAGCAGGAAGGTGACGGCGGCTTCGTCGGCGCGATCCAGGCGGCGGCGACCGTCCGCAAGCACGAGCGCAGCTTCTCGCCACGGCAGTTCAGCAACGAGGCCAACGTCGACGCCCACGACTTCGGCACCGGGCGGGAGATCCTGGCCCAGCTCGGGGCCGTCGGGCTGCGGCCGACGACCTTCGTCGCCGGCGTCGGCACAGGGGGCACGGTCATGGGTGTCGCGCGGGCCTTCGCCCGCTTCGACCGCTCGATCCGCGTCCACCCGCTCGAGCCGGCCAACTCGCCGGTCCTGACGACCGGCAAGAAGGTCGGCCACCACCGCATCCAGGGCATCTCGACGAGTTCGTGCCCGAGATCGTCCACCTCGACCGGCTCGCGCCGATCATCTCGATCGACGACGGGGACTCGATCTGCATGGCCCAGCGCCTCGGCCGCGAGCTCGGCCTGGCCGTCGGCATCTCGTCGGGCGCCAACTTCCTCGGCGCGCTCCAGGCCCTGCACGACTGGCAGACAGACGCCGTCGGGGTCACGGTCTTCGCCGACTCCAACAAGAAGTATCTGTCGACCGACCTCGTCCGCGAGGAGCCGATCAAGGACCACTTCCTGTCCCCGCGTCCGCCTGCTCCGCTTCCGCGCCCTGCTGCGCCCGGCCGCCGAGCTGCACGAGGCCCTGCTCGGCGACGCCCAGGGCCGCCCCCGCTCAGAGCGGATGTTGCTGTGCTTCTTGGCGGAAGTTCTGTCGCGCTTGGTCGCGCAGCGCTCGAGGGCCTGGATCAGCTTGCGGCGGGTCTCCTCGGGCTCGATGACGTCGTCGAGGTAGCCCCGGGCCGCGGCGATGGATGGGTGGTAGAAGCGCTCCTGCGTACTCGCGCACGAGCTGCGCCTCCTCGGCCAGGGCCTCGTCGGAGCCGGGCTCGCCGGCGGCGGCGATCTCGCGCCGGAAGATGATCTTGGCCGCGCCCTCGGCGCCCATGACCGCGATCTCGGCCTGGGGCCAGGCGAGGCTGACGTCGGCGCGGACGTGCTTGGAGTTCATGACGTCGTAGGCGCCGCCGTAGGCCTTGCGCGTGATGACCGTCAGCTTGGGCACGGTCGCCTCGCAAGTACGCGTAGAGCAGCTTGGCGCCGTGGCGGATGATGCCGCCGGAGCTCCTGCTTGAGCCCGCAGAAGCCCGGCACGCCCTCGAAGGTCACGAGGGGGATGCTGAAGGCGTCGCAGAAGCGGATGAAGCGCGCGCCCTTGACGCTGGCGTCGATGTCGAGCACGCCGGCGAGGTGCTTGGGCTGGTTGCCGATGATGCCGACCGACTGCCCGCCGAGCCGCGCGAAGCCGACGATGAGGTTCCGGCGTAGCGCGGCATGATCTCGAGGAAGCGCCCGTCGTCGACGACGCCCTCGACGACCCGCTTCATGTCGTACGGCTGGTTGCTCTCGTCGGGGACGATCTCCGCGAGCCCGTCGCAGGACCGCGCTCGGGGTCGTCGTCGGTCGCGACCATCAGTACGCCGTCGAGGTTGTTCTGCGGCAGTACGACAGGCAGCTCGCGGGTCAGGCCAGCACCGAGGCGTCGTCGCTCGCGGTCAGGTGGGCGATCCCGCTGGTCTCGGCGTGGACGCGGGCGCCGCCGAGGTCCTCGCTGGTGACCTCCTCGTGGGTGACCTGCTTGACGACGTCGGGGCCGGTGATGTGCATGTAGCTCGTGCCCTCGACCATGAGCACGAAGTCGGTGATCGCCGGCGAGTAGACCGCGCCGCCGGCGCAGGGCCCGAGGATGACCGAGATCTGCGGGACGACGCCCGAGGCCAGCGTGTTGCGCAGGAAGATGTCGGCGAAGCCGCCCAGCGACACGACGCCTCCTGGATGCGGGCGCCGCCCGAGCTGTTGAGGCCCACGACCGGCACGCCCAGCTTGACGGCCTGGTCCATGAGCTTGCAGATCTGGCCGCTGGTCTCGCTGAGGCCGCTGCCGAAGACCGTGAAGTCCTGGCTGGAACAGGCGATGACCGTGCGGCTGTCGATGCGGGCCGAGCCTTCGGTCTGCCGACGTGCCGTCGCCGAGGACCTCCTTGCCGTCCATGCCGAAGTCCCGGCAGCGGTGCGTGACGTAGCGGTCGAGCTCCTCGAACGAGCCGGGGTCGACGAGGAGTCGATCCGCTCCCGCGCCGTGAGCTTGCCCTTGTCGTGCTGGGCCCTGACCCCGGTCTCGCCGCCGCCCCCGAGCGAGCGCCCGCATCTCGGACAGGCGGTCGTGGTCTTCCTTGCGGCCCACCATCGCCCGGGATCCTCCACGAGGCCGGACAGGACGCCGAGCAGCTCTGGGTGGACGAAGGCGCAGCGGTGCCGTGCGCCTCGGCGCGGCTCCTCGTCAGCGGCGCAGGCCGGCGGCCGCGAGCGTCCTGATCTCGCCGGTACAGTCGTCGGTCTCGAAGGCCAGGTGGTGGACGCCGGGCCTGGCGCCGGTCGAGGAAGCCTTGATCGGCGAGTCGTCGCCGGTCGGCTCGAGCAGCTCGACGCGCTGGTCGCTTGGCGGTGAGCACGGCGACGCGGACGCGCTCGCTCGGGACCTCTCGATCGAGGTCGAGGCGCAGCTCGAAGCGGCCGCGCCAGAGGCGCACGGCCTCGTCGAGGTCCTCGACCGCCACGCCGATGTGATGCAGACAGATCATCCCTGTCCTCCGTCCAGGGCGGGTCAGTATGCCGCTGCCGGGCCGCGAGACGACGGGCCGAGTCTCAGTTGCGGATCGCCTTGAGCGGGACAGGGCGACCAGGCCAGCGACAGGTCAGGCGCAGGACGCGAGCAGGACCAGGGCGACCGCAGCCAGCTGGTCCAGGACCGGCTGAGAAGGCCAGCGCAGGCCGTCGATCAGGTAGAGCAGCGGGTTGAGGGCGGCGAAGGCCGTACGGCCTCGGTGCAGCGCGTGATCGGAGGCGAACGACGCCGCCGCCGAGGTAGGTCAGCGGCAGGATCACGAAGGTCGAGATCCGGGCGATGTCGTCGAACTTGGTCCCGTGGACGCCGGCGAGGACGCCGAGGAACGAGAACGCCATCGAGCCGAGGACGAGGACGAGCAGGGCCAGGAACGGGTGCTCGGGGAAGGGCCCGCCGAACGGCATCGCCGCGACGAAGGTCAGGACCCTTCGACCATCGTCCCGCGCAGGACCGAGGCCAGGCCGTAGGCGAGGGCGATCTCCAGGTCCGTCAGCGGCGTCAGCAGCACGTCGACGAGGTTGTTCTGGAACTTGGAGATCATGAACGAGCTCGCGGCGTTGTTGAACGAGTGCTGGATCGCACCCATCATCGCCAGGCCCGGCACGAGTAGCCTATGTAGGCCGCCCTGCATGCCGTCGAGCTGGCGCCCGAGGCCGCCGGCGAAGATCGTCAGTACAGGCTCCCCCTGGGATACACGGGGATCGGTTTCTCGGACCTCCACCCCCACACCGTCGCTCGCGCCACCGATGGCCGTCCTGGATCCCGGAGCGAGCGTGAGCTGCGTCAGCAGGACCAGTCCCGCGCCGATCAGTCCGCCGACGATCCCGATCGCGAAGTCCTTCATGCCGCCTCTCGTGACCAGCCGCCCCTGGGACTCCGGAGCGGCTCGGATCTTACGCAGAATCAGGTCGGTGCCGGCCCAGGCGACACCCCTTCCGGGTGGGTCGAAGTGCGCGTCGGCGTTCCTCCCTCTGCCGGTCGCCGGCCAGGGGGGCCCCGCTATGCTGTCCGGCCCCCACCCCTGGAGGAGCCTCGCCATGACCGCCCTCACCCCGCTCGTGCTGCTCGCCGTCCTCGTCCAGGACCCCGCCGCCCCCGAGGCGGAGCGCCAGTCGACCCTCGGCGACGCGCCGATCGAGTGGCCGCTCGTCATCCCGGGCGAGCAGGGCGCCGAGCTCGTCCTGCTCCAGCCCCAGGCCGAGTCCTGGACCGACCATCGCACCATCGAGGCCCGCATGGCCCTGGCCTACAAGCCGGTCGGCGCCGACCGCTACGAGCTCGGCGCGCTGCGCTTCAAGGCCGCGACCTCGGTCGACTTCGACGAGCACATGGTCCTCCTCGACGTGCCCGAGGTGCTCGAGACGACCTTCCCGGCGATCTCCCCCGGGCGGGCCGACGTCCTCGGCAAGGCCGTGGCCAGGCTGTTCCCCCGCCAGCGCGCGGCGGTCCCGCTGGAGCGCGTCCTGGCCAGCCTCGACAAGGAGCTCGCGTCCTCTGCCGAGGCCGTGCTGAACCCCGTACCGCGCCTGATCGTCGCGACCGAGCCGACGATCTGCGTCCGCGTCCGCGGCAAGCCCCAGCTCGAGCCGGTCGCCGGGGCGTCCTGCGCCTTCGTCCGCAACACCGACGCGGCCCTGTTCCGCATCGCCGGCAAGCACTGGTACCTGCAGTTCGACGCGTCCTGGCTCGAGGCCGAGAGCCTCGAGGGGCCCTGGACCCAGGTCGAGCGCTTCCCCGACCCCCTGCGCGAGCTGCCGCGGCGCCACCCGCGCTGGGCGTACCTGGCCAAGACCGTCCCCGGCAAGAAGCTCGACCTCGTGCCGGCGATCCAGGTCATCGAGGACGACGCCGAGCTGCTGCAGTTCTTCGGCAAGCCGCGCTGGGAGGCCGTCCCCGGCACCAAGGTCGAGTTCGTCGCCAACACCGAGAACGACGTCCTGCGCGTGCGCAACGACCCGCGCAAGTGGCTGCTGATCGGCGGCCGCTGGTTCGTCGCCGAGGACTGGACCGGCGAGTGGAGCTTCGCGACCGACGAGCTCCCCGAGGAGTTCCGGGCGATCCCCGAGGACCACTACATGGCCCGCGTGCTGGCCTCGGTGCCCGGCACCGAGGCGGCCCGCCAGGCCGTGCTCGAGGCCCGGATCCCCCGGCTCGTGCGCATCGAGAAGGCCAAGGCCAGCGCCTCGTTCAGCGCGGTCGGCGAGGCCGTGTTCGAGGCGATCCCGGACACCGACCTGTCCTGGTGCACAAACACCTGCCAGGAGCTGCTCGAGCGCGGCGGCAGGTACTGGCTGTGCGAGCGCGGGGCCTGGTTCACGGCCGGCGCCGTCGCGGGACCGTACGAGCTGGCCACCGAGACCCCCGAGGGCCTCGACAAGATCCCGGTCGGGCACCCGATGCGCCGGCTCGCCGCGGTCAAGGTCCACGCCGTCGACGACACGTACGTCGTGGCCGGCTACGACGCGGGCTACGTCGACCTCCACGTCGACCGGGGCGTCCTCGTCAAGGGCGACGGCCGCCCGGTCGAGCGCGGCCCGGAGTACTGGATCCACTGCCACGCGCTGTGGGCCTCGCGCCCGGCCTGGGGCACGGCCGAGGACCACCCCCTGTGGCGGGACCTGACCAGCGGCGTCGGCTGGCGCTACGACCACGTGCGCAACGACTTCGACCGCGGGCTGTGGGCCCGCCGCACCGGCTTCGCCCGCGACAAGCTCGTCAGCCCGCTGGCGTCGTGGCCGCGGGACGAGGCCAGGCGCTACCGCCCGGACGAGCGCGGCGGCCGCCGCGTCGGGCGCGACAAGCCGGCGATCCCGGCCGACGCGAGCGGGCTGTTCGCCGGCAAGGACGACGAGCTGTACCGCTTCAAGGGCGACCACTGGGAGCGCCGCGCGGGCGGCAAGTGGGAGCCCTGCACCGTGCCCCCGGCCGTGGCCAAGGCCAAGGACGCCCGCGACCGCGACTCCTCGGGCCGCAAGAGCGGCTACGAGGGCTCGCGCTACAACCCGTTCCCGGCCGGCACGGTCGGCGGGATCATGCTGGCCGGCCACTGAGCCTGGCCGGCTCCGGCCGGGCTAGCGATGGTCCGGCCGGCTCGCGGGGGCCGGGGCGCGGTCGGCGCCCCCGGCGGACCCCTTGGTGATCGCGAGGTTCTCGTAGAGCCACAGCTTCGGGAACTTCCACCCGGTCGAGATGATGTCGAGGTCGCCGTCCCCGTCGATGTCGACGACCCGGGTCCCGTCGTGGTGGTCGATCCGGCCTGGTCGAGCGCGCGTGGACGACGTGGACCGGCCACTCTTTGCCGGCGCCCCGGTTCTCGAAGATCATCACGCGGTTGACCCTCACGCCGCGGTGCTCGCCGATGACGACGTCGGGGTCCCCGTCGTTGTCCATGTCGGCCGTGTCCATGCTGAGCCCCATGCCGCGCGACGTGCCGATGACGTGGCGCGACCAGGAGCCCTTGACGTCGCCGCCCGGCCGGGGGTTCTCGAACCACAGCACGTCGGTCCCGCCCTCGAGGCCGACGACGACGTCGAGGTCGCCGTCCCCGTCGATGTCGGCGAGGTCGTTGCGGTCGGGGGCGGGCTGCCGGCCGACCCCCTTCAGGTCGTCGACGCGGCCGAGCCGGTGCGTGGTCCAGGTCGGCGCCTCGAGCCACACCGTGCCGAGCACGAGGTCGAGGTCGCCGTCCCCGTCGACGTCCCCGACGCTGAGGTCCTCGGTCAGCGAGGTCGGGCTGAGCCCGCGCACGGTCCAGGGCTCGGTGGCCGGGCCGCCCGGGACCTGCAGCAGCTGGAGGCCGAAGCCCTCGCCGTGCCAGGACAGCGCGACCCCGAGCGGCGAGCCCTTGCCGCCGAAGCGGGCCACGGCGACGCCTTGGAGGAAGTCGCCGTCGCCCTTGGCGAGGTTGGTCAGCACCTCGAAGCCGCCCTTGCCGTCGTTGCGCGCCCAGGCGAAGGCCGCGTTGGTCTCGGGGCCGCGGCCCTGCGTGCCGAGCAGGTCCAGGTCCCCGTCGCCGTCGAAGTCGTAGACGGCGGCGACGTTGCCGAACGGCTCGCCGATGGGCTTGCGCACCCAGGTCCCGCCCGGCTGGCCGGGGTTCGCGTACCAGGCGTCCCCGGCCACGATGTCCGGTCGGCCGTCGCCGTCGAGGTCCCCGGGGAGCACGAACACCGCGATGTCCGGGAGGTTGCGGTCGAGCAGGTGGGTCCGCCACTTGTCCAGGGACAGCGGGGTCTGCGTCCGGGCCGCGGCCGTGAGCAGCAGCGCGGCGGCGACGAGCAGGAGCTGGCGCCCGGGCGCGCGTGGGGGCGGGGCGGCCCCCCTGCGGGCTGCCGGGCCGCGCTCAGCCATGGGTGATCTCGAGGAACACGTCCTCGAGGTTGGGACGCAGGACCTCGACGTCCTGGATCGCGAGGCCGGCGGACCGGACGGCGTCCCACAGCGCCGCGCGGCGCTCCTCGCCCGAGGCCTGGAGCACGAGCCGGCGGCCCTCGTCGGCGACGCGACACACGAACGGCTCGAGCGCCGGCGGCGGCGTGGGCTCGGGCTCGGCGAGGTACAGCACGTACTGGCGGTCGGTGTGCCGGGCCAGGAGGGTCGCCGTGCGCTCGAGGGCCAGGATCCGCCCCTCGCCGAGGATCGCGATGCGGTCGCAGAGCTCCTCGGCCTCCTCGAGGTAGTGGGTCGTCAGCAGGACCGTCGTGCCGGAGGCGTGCAGGTCGCGGATGAACGCCCACAGCTCGCGGCGGAGCTCGACGTCGACCCCCGCCGTCGGCTCGTCGAGGATGACGACCGGCGGGCGGTGGACGAGGGCCTTGGCGACGAGCAGGCGGCGCTTCATCCCGCCGGAGAGCTGCCGGCCGGTCTTGTCGCGCTGGTCCCAGAGGTGCAGCCGGTGCAGCAGCTCCTCGATCCAGTCGTCGACGCGGCGCAGCCCGTGGTAGCCGGCCTGCCAGCGCAGGGCGCGGGTGACAGTGAAGAAGCTCTCGTAGCTGAGCTCCTGCGGGACGACGCCGAGGTTGCGGCGGGCGAGCCGGAACTCCCCGACGACGTCGTGGCCGAACACGCGGGCCTCGCCCGAGCTCGGCCGCGTGAGCCCGGCGAGGATGTTGAGCGTCGTCGACTTGCCCGCGCCGTTGGGGCCGAGCAGGCCGACGAACTCGCCGCGCTCGACGCGGAATCCGATCCCGGCCAGCGCGCGCTGGCCGCCGTAGTCCTTGACCAGGTCGCGGACCTCGATGGCCGGGGTCATGCGTCGTCCTCGCCGAAGGCGGCGTCCTCGGCCTCGATCAGCTGCTCCTCGAGCAGCCCGAAGGTGTTGATCATCGCGCTCGCGATGGCCCGCCGGTCCAGGCCCGCGAGCGGCGTCGGCAGCTCCCGGTCCTCGTCCATCAGGTCGTAGCGCTCGGCCAGGAGCAGGCGCGCACCGTTGAGGCCGGTCAGCCAGGCCGTGCGGTGGGCGGCCGGGATCCGCACGCGGAACAGCGGGAACGGCGCCGGCAGGACGCGCACGCGCGACAGGTCCGAGTCGTCGCCCTCGTCCTCGTCGTCCCCCCCTGCGGCGTGGTCGTCGCCCTCGTCCTCGTCGTCGTCCAAGTCCTCGTCCTCGTCCTCGAGCTCGCCGCCGTCCACGCGGGCGATCTGCGCGAGCCAGGGCAGGATGACGAAGTGCTGCTCGAGGCCGCCCAGGTCCTCGGCCAGGATCCTCTGCCGCGACGCGAACAGGGCCAGGAGGTCCGGGCGGCCGTAACGGTCCCAGTCGCTGGCGTCCTCGTCCTCGTCGTCGTGGATCGACGGGAACAGCACGCGCTCGGGGTCCCGCTTCTCCTCCTCGCCGACGAACGGCGAGCCGCCGGCCAGGATGCCGGGGAGCTGGAGCAGGAACTCGACGAGGCCGGGCGGCATGCAGGACAGCTCGACCGACCCGTCGTCCCGGATCTCGACCTCACAGGGGCGCACGTCTCCAGGTTAGGGCCGCGCGCCCCGGAGCGAAGGGGGGACCCCCGGCCTCAGTCCTTGGCCTTGGGGTCGTAGGGCTTGACCTGGAGGTCGAGCAGCCCGGTCGGCGGGACCACCAGCTGCCCGCAGTACTCGAGGATCTTGAAGCTGGTGTTGCGGACCCGGCGCTCGTTCCAGGCCTGGACCTGGTACTCGCCCGGCGGGACGTGCTCGACGCGGAACCGGTGGTCCTCGCCGCAGGTCGCCTCGCACGAGAACGCGCCGCTCTTGTGGCGCAGGGTCAGGCCGACGCCGGCCGACTCCTCGCGGTTCCACTTGAAGGCCTCCTCGCGCAGCGTGCCGGCGACGAGGACGCCGACCCCGGTCTCGAGCTCGACCCCGGTCAGGGTCTCGCCCTCGAGGCGCACGTGGACGTAGCCGCGGAGGCCGGGCTTGTCGCAGACGATCTGCCAGGCGCCGCGCGGGAGCTCGGCCGCCCGGAAGCCGCCCTGCGCGTCGGTCGTGACCTGGCGCACGGGGCCCTCGGCCCAGAACCCGCCCTCGTCCTCGATCGTGCCGGCGCGGAGCTGGATGGCCGTGTTGGCCAGCGGGCGCCGCGCGGGGTCGTAGGCGTAGCCCTCGATGACCCCCATGCGGATCGCGACGTCGACCTGCTCCTGCTCGCCGTCCTCGAGCTCGACGCGGCGCTCGTACAGCACGGCCGCGTCGCCCTCGCGGGTCGGGTCCTGGACCTGCAGGGCCCAGGTCCCGGCGCCGAGCTTGGCGAAGCTGACGGCGCCGCCCTTGACGACCTGGCGCTTGGGCTTCTCCATCCACGAGAACCAGCTGCGCAGCTCGACGACCTTGCCGTCGGCCGGACCGTCGATCGAGACCCGACAGGTCACGGTGGCCGTGCCCTCGGTGTCCTCGTCCCTGCCGGGCCAGCGCAGGTCCTGCTGCTTGTGCTCCCCGGGCCGCAGCTCGAAGCGCCGGGTCGCGAGGTTGCTCCAGAACAGGTTGATGAAGTGGTCGAAGACCTCCTCGAGCGTGCGGCAGCGGTCGAGGGCCGGGTGCACCTGCAGGATGTACTGCCCCGGCTCGACGCCGGTGAAGCGGAACCGCCCCTCGGCGTCGGGCTTGCACAGGCGCGGGTGCGCCGGCATGCCCTCGTGGTCGTCGCCCCCCACCTTCCACAGGTGGATCATCTTGGGCTCGGCCTCGAGCTGCGCGGGCTCGGCCAGGACGCGGCCCTCGACGGTGCAGGGGTCCTCGAAGCGGAACACCTCGACGGCCGACGGCAGGTGGCAGAGGCGCTCGACCTGGCCGTACAGCGGGTGCCGGATCGTCAGCCAGGTCTTGCCCGCGGGCAGACCGGTGCAGGCCAGGCGGCCGTCGCCGCGGGTGCGGCCCTCGTGGATCGGCAGGGCGTCGCTCGAGAACTGGTGGAACAGCTGCATCGAGCCCTTGAGCCAGTCGGGCTGGTCGAGCCGGCGCGAGAACACGTCGGCGCCCTTCACCGGGCGGCCGTCGGGGGCGAAGACCTCGACGGTCAGCGGCGTCGCGGCCTCGAGCCGGACCTCGACCGGCGGCACCGGGGC
Source organism: Planctomycetota bacterium (assembly GCA_041398545.1). Taxonomy (GTDB): domain Bacteria; phylum Planctomycetota; class UBA1135; order UBA1135; genus JAWKUM01. The sequence continues at coordinate 42,064 of JAWKUM010000022.1, forward strand.
CGTGGCCAGGTCGACGAGGACCCGTTGGGTCACGGCGCCCTCGTCGCCGACGAGCAGCGTGTAACGCGCGCGGGCCAGACCCTCGAGCACGAAGCTGCCGGGCTGCTCGCCGGCGCGCAGGTGGCCGTCGAGGTCGAGCGGGGCCACGGCGCCGAACAGCAGGGCCTCGGAGCCGAGGTCGCGCGGGTAGAGCGTCAGCTCGGGGGCCGCCGCCGGCCGGCGGCCGGGACCGACGACGCGCAGCTCGAAGCCGGCGCGGGCCGGCAGCCGGAGCTCGGGCTCGTCGTGGACCGAGCCGAGCTTGCGGGTCTGCCAGGGCTCGGCCGGGCCGCCGCGCCAGGCCGCGATCAGGCCGCCGCTGCGCGGCAGGCCGGCGCGGCGGAAGCGCCCCTCGGCGTCGGTCGTGACGATGCGCCCGGCGAAGGCCACCGGGACGCGGTCGAGCTTGGGCTCGGGCGCGACCAGGACCTCGGCGCCCGGCACGGGCCTGCCGTCGTCGCCGACGACGTGGCCCTGCAGCGTCGTGCCGTGCCCGAGCTCGATGTCGAGCTCCTTGGGCTTGCCGGGCTTGAGCTTGAGGCGCGGCCGGAACCACGGCTCGAACGGCCAGGCCGAGGCGACGACGGCCCAGTCCTCGTCGGGCAGGAGCGCGAGCCGGTAGCGGCCCTCGCCGTCGGTGCGGGTCCACGGCAGCGGCAAGGCGTCCCAGGTCGCGGACGGCACGAGCTCGAGCGACCAGGGGTCGGCGCGCCCGTCGTCGAGCAGCTGCAGCAGCCAGCCGTCGGGGTCGAGGTGCTGCGCCTTGGCGACGTCGACGGCGAGGCCGGGGAAGGCCGTGGCCCAGACCCAGGCGCCGGCGACCGGGTGGCCGTCGGCGTCGACGACGCGCCCCTCGAGGGCGACGGTCTCGCTGAGGACGACGTCGCCGAGGTCGACGACCTGGCCGGGCTCGGGGATCGTCGTCAGGATGCGGCGCTGCTCGCGGGGGTCCTCGCGGCCGGCGGCGAGGACGTAGAACGAGCGCGGCCACACGCCGTCGAAGGCGAAGCGGCCGGCCTCGTCGCTGCGCGCCGACTGGTCGGTGACGCGGTTGGGGCCGCGGCTGCCGGAGGTCGTCAGCCGTGCATAGAAGTTGCGGAACACGTCGCCGCTGAGCAGTGCGAGCCGGGCGTGCGCGACCGGCTCGCCGGCCGGGTCCACGAGCCGGCCCCGGAAGCCCGCGCGGGCCGCGGCCGGGAGCTCTCCGGCATCGTCCTCGGGGACGAGCGCCGTGCGGGCGTCGCCGACCTCCTCGCCGGCTCCGGCGTCGCGGTCGGCCGCCGCGTCGTGCACGACCTCGCGGTCCTGCGGCACGACCGGCGTGATCTCGTCGGCGTGCGACGCACCGAAGCCCTGCAGCAGCCACCAGGTGCCGGCGGCGACGACGACGGCCGCGGCCGAGAGCTTGGCGCCGAGGGACAGGCCGGCCTGGCCGGCGTAGGCGGCGACGCCGGCGCCGGTCGCCGCGAACGGCACGAGGGCCAGCATCCAGCCGCGGCGGTCGCCACCGTTGCGGGCGTCGAGGCGGGCGCGGAGCTGCTCGAGGCCGCGCTTGAGGCGGACCCGGACCGTCGAGGCCGGGTCGCCGGTGCGGCGGGCGATCTCCTTGGGCTCGAGCTCCTCGAGGTAGCGCAGCACGAGCGTCGAGCGGTACGGCTCGGGCATGCGCAGGACCTCCTCGACGACGACCCGGCGCATCTCCTCGCGCTGGGCGATCTCGGCCGCCGAGGGGGCCAGCTCGCGCGGTTGGACGCGCCGCTCGTGGTTGTCCCGCCGGCCCTGGCCCCGGCGCGAGTTGAGCGCGAGGTTGCGGGTCACGGTCGCCAGCCAGGAGCGCAGGGCCCCCGGCTGGGACGGGCCCTTGCGCAGGGCGGCGATCCAGGCCTGCTGGACGACGTCGTCGACCTGGTTCTCGTCGAACAGCAGGCTGCGGGCGATCCGGCGGACGAAGTCCTTGTGTTCGAGCAGATGTTCCATCGTGGGGGTCGCGGTGATCATGGCACCCCCCGAGACACCGGCCGGTCCGGTCGCGTTTCAGGGCCCGCGGGACCCGGGGCATCCTAGCCCGGGGTGGAAACGCGCGGCCGCGGGTCGCCCCGGGGCCCGCGCCAGTCCTCTCACGACTCCGGTGTCAGGCCCGCTTCGAGGCCATCGCCGCGATCAGGCCGCGGTCGTCCCTCTCCTTCCGAAGCGTCCGGCCAGAAGCCGGACCAGGCCGACGGGGGCCTCGGACCCGGTCCGGCGCCTCCGGTTCCGGGCGATGCGCCGGGCGCGGAGGTCCCGCCGCCGGCCGGCCGTGTCCGCGGCCGCGCCGGTCAACGAGAGGCGATACAGGGCTCCGTGGGGGCTGGCGAAGCAGTTCATCTCGATGTTCCTCCTGTCTTGTCCTCCAGACGCGGAACAAGACACCGGAGGCGGCCCGGCGTTTCATCGGGCGCCTGGAAAAGCGCCCGGGGCCTCAGCCCTCGACCTGCTCGATCGTCGTGCGCAGGTGGTAGCTCTGCAGCTTGCCGGCGTAGAGCTCGGCCTGCTCGCGCTCGCCGGTCCAGACGACGCTGCGACCGGTCTCGTGGACCTCGAGCATGTGGCGGCGGGCCTTCTCGCGCGAGAAGCCGAAGACCCGGCGGAAGACGTGCACGACGTAGTCCATCAGCGTGACGGGGTCGTCGTGGACGATGACGTTCCACGGCCGGGCCGTCCGCGTCTCCGGGACCGTCAGGGTCTCGGCCTCGTGTTCGGGGTCCTGTGCCCACCACGGCTCGCGCATGGCGAGGATTCTGGAGGCCGGTCCCGCCCCCCTCAAGGACCCTGCCAGGCCTCGAGCAGCGCCGCGCGGAGGCGGCGGCCCTCGTCGTCGAGCAGGGGACCGAGGGCCTCGACCTCGGGGCGCAGGGCCCGGGCCTCGGCGCCGTAGGCCTGGAGCGTCGAGAGCGCGGCGGCGACGACGCGCGGGTCGCGGTCGGCGAGCCCGCGCCTGCACAGGTCGGCCCAGGCCTCGAACGGGGGGCGGACGGTCCCGATCCAGTCCTGCGCGCGGCGCCGCTGGTCGGCGCTGAGGTCCTCGGTCGCCCGTCGGAGGACGAGGGAGACGTGGCTCGGCATCGACCGCCCGTCGCCGACGAGGGGGATGAGGATGCGCAACGCCGTCGCCCGTCGGCGCTCGTCGGGCGCCTCGACCATGCTCTCGAGCACCCCCATCGCGTCGTGGTCGAGGACGCGCAGGTTGTCGAGGTACAGCGGCAGCCATCGGGACCGCTCGACCATCGGCAGGCCGAGGAGGTTCACGTAGAGGGTGCGCTGGAGGTAGATCGGCGTGATGCCCTTCTCGCGCAGGAACCGCACGCCCCGGTGCCCGCAGGCCGCGAGGGCGCGGACCCAGGGGTCGGGCTGGCCGACCCGCTGTTGCTGGGCCAGCCGGTCGGGGTCCGGTCCCCGCTCCGTGAACAGCTTGCACCAGCGCGCCAGGTCCTCGGCCGGGTGGAACGCGGCCTTGGGCGGCTCGGTCAGCAGCGCGTTGACGAGCTGGCCGTTCCCGGTGGCCAGCGCCGCCTCGACGAGGTCGACCCGGTGCAGGGTCGGCCGGTCGTAGCGGAACAGCAGGTTGCGGATCTGCTTGTGGTTCGTGACCAGCTGCAGGAGCCTGGCCAGGGCCTCGTCGGCCGCCGGGCCCTCGAGCTTGGCGACCAGGATGCAGGCCACCTCGATGGCGGCCGGGCTCTTCTCGACCGCCTTGACGATCCCGGCCAGGAGCGCGGGCTCGGATGCGCCGAGGCGGCACATCGCGACCAGGGCCCGCGAGACGACGCGCACCGAGTCCGTGTCGTCGAGCAGGAAGGCCAGGTCGGCCGGGCGGAGCTCGACGTGCTCGAGCGAGGCCAGGGCCGGTTCGTGGAGGCCGTCCTCGACGTCGAAGCAGGCCCGCCACCGGGCGAGGTCGGTCGCGGCGAGGCGGACCAGGCCCCGCGCGACGGCCTCCTGGGCGCCGGGCCACTGCCGCCGCAGCGGCTCCCGCAGCGCGGCGCGGACGGCGATCCTCCACGTCTCGTCGACGCGGCCGAGCCAGGACGCGAGCACCTCGAGCCGCGCGAGCTCGGGGATCGACAGCTTCGTGAACGGCCTGGTCCAGGCCTTCAGGTCCTCGACCTCGAAGCCCGTCCGACCCAGCGCGAGCACGGCGTGCCCCTGCCGGGGCTCGTCGGCCCCGGTGACCAGCGCCTGAAGCCGGCTGCGCAGCTCGGCCGGCAGCCGCGGCGCCTCGGCCAGGCAGGCCAGGGCCTTGTCGGCCAGCGGCCCCGCGCCCTCGGCGAGGGCGAGCAGGGCGACCGCGTGGTCGGGCACGGCCCAGGGCATGACCAGCAGGACGTTGGTCGCGGAGTTCGGATCGTCGGTCAGCCGCCGCGCGAGCCAGGCCTCGAGGGCCGGCCTCAGAAAAGGCACCCGCAGCTCAGGGGCCAGGGACGAGAGGAGGTCGTCGACCATGGTGCCGGGCAGGTCGGTGTCCTCGGCCCGGGCCCGGTGCAGCAGCGGCGCGATCGCCGGCAGGGCCGCCCGGCCGCAACGCTTCAGGCCGGCGACGGTCCGCGCGCCGAGGCCGTCGCCGCGCCACGCGAGCGAGGCCTGCAGGATCGGGTAGGCGGGCGGACCGAGACGGGCGGCGCCGTCGAGCACGAAGTAGAGGTCGACGAGGTCGGGGCCGGTGACCTTCGCGGCGGCCGCCCGGTCCGAGGCGAAGGCCAGGACCGCCGCGACGGCGGGCTCGGCGCCCGGGGTCGGCCGCAGCAGGACCTGCACCGCCATGTGCCGGACGTCGTCGTCCGGGGACCCGAGCAGCGTCAGCACCTCACGCTGGACCTCCGGGGTCCGCGACGCGTTGCGGTCCAGGTACTCGAGGGCGGTGCGCGCGAGGGCCGGGGAGCCGCTCGTGAGGCAGCGCCCCAGGGGCTCCGCGTCGAGCGGGCGTGACGGGCAGCGCAGCGCGACCAGCACGGCGGCGCGCAGGCTCTGGCCCGGGTCCGGGGCGCAGCGGGTCGTGACCAGCAGCTCGCGCAGGACCTCGGCGTCCTCGGAGCAGGTCCGCAGGGCCGTCGTCGCCAGGTCCGCGCAGTCCGCGTCGGCGAGCAGCGCCGCGAGGAGCTTGACGAGGGTCGGGTCCTTGCCGGTCCAGCCCGGCAGCGCGGGGAGGGCGCGGACCCTGCGAGCGGGGTCGAGCAGGCAGGCCCGGACCAGGTCCCGGCAGCCCGGCTCGTCCCAGTGCAGCCGGGCCAGGAGCGCGAGCACGAAGTCCTCGCCGGGCGCGCCGAGCGGGCGACAGTCCGCGAGCAGCGCGGCCAGGCCGCGCTCGTTGCCGTCCTCCCCCTCGAAGCCGTGCAGGGACCGGATGACGGCCGCGCGATAAGCGTCCCGCTCGGCCATGAGCGGCCTCGCGGTCGGGCCGAGCGCGCCGAGCCGGATCAGGCAGGCGTAGACCTGGATGCGCTTGGCGGGCTCCTTCAGCTCGGGCTCGAGCAGGCCGCGCAACGGGTCGGCCAAGACACCCGCTTCGGCCCCGGACCAGCCGAAGACCTCGAGCAGCCGGTACGTGTGCCCCCAGTCCTCCCGGTCGAGCAGGGCGGCGACCTCGCCGACCCCGGCGGGTCCCCGGGCGAGCCGGGCCTCGAGCGCGGCGACGCGGCTCGCGCCGTTGCCCTCGGTGAGCTGCCGGAGCAGGTAGGCCTGGGCGTCGGACAGCTCCCGGTCCTGCGCGGGCGCGAGGGCCAGCAGCAGGGCAGGGAGGACGGCGCCGATCATGCGGCCCATTGCAGCGGGGCGGCCCCGATCAGGGAAGCCGCCCCGGGCAGGATGGGGCGGCGCGCGGCGGCGGCCCGGCTCAGCCGACCGGGGCCAGGATCCGCTCGCGGATGAACTCGCCGAGCAGGCGGAACTCGTCGACGCGGGACGAGCCCCCGCGCCAGCCGAGCGCCACGGTCCTGCTCGGGGCGGGCTCCTCGAAGGGGATCAGCGCGAGATTGGCGTCGCTGCGCGAGTCGACCTCGACCTCCCGGGCCATGGCCGGGAGGAGGGTCACGCCGATGCCGACCGAGACCATCTGCACGAGGGTGCCGAGGCTGCCGGCCCGGAAGTCGTCGACCTCGTCGGCCCTGGCCCGCTCGCAGAGCTCGAGGACCTGGTCGCGCAGGCAGTGCCCGTCGTCGAGCAGGAGGACGTTCTCGTCGGCGAGGTCGGCCTCGCGCACGCGGGCCCGCTCGCGCAGGTGGTGGTCCAGGGGCACGACGAGGTAGAAGGGGTCCTCGAACAGCGGCAACGTCTCGGTCTCGCCGAGCTCGGCCTCGCGGGCCAGCAGCAGGACCTCGAGCTCGCCCTTGGTGCAGCGCTCGACGAGGCGCTCGGTGCGGTCCTCGTGCAGGTACAGGCGCAGGCCCGGGAAGCGCCGGTGCAGGGCCTGGTAGACCCGCGGCAGGACGTACGGGGCGATCGTCGGGATGACGCCCCGGCGCAGGGTCCCGCTCATCGGGCGCTGCAGCCGCTGGGCGCAGTCCTGGACCTCGAGCACGGCCGAGAGCACCTCGCGCGCGCGGGCGACGACCTCCTCGCCGGCCGGGGTCAGGCGGACCCTGCGGTGGTCGCGCTCGACGAGGGTCAGCCCGAGCCCGGCCTCGAGCTGGCGGATCTGCTCGCTCAGCGTGGGCTGGGTCACGTAGCACCGCTCGGCGGCGCGGGTGAAGCCGCCCTCCTCGGCGACGGCGACGAGGTACTCGAGCTGGCGGACGCTCAGGTTCATGGGCGGGAGGATAGGTCCCGCCCGGGCGGGGTGGAACGGGCCCGAGGGCGCAGTCCCGGCCGGAACGGGATCCGGCCGGGCCGGGCCCTCCGGCGGGTCCTACTGCAGGAGGTTGGAGAAGGTGCCCTGAGCGTCGTCAACGAGAAGTCGACCGTCTGCAGGTAGACCCCGAGTTGGGCGCGACCGAGGCCATGTAGTCGAGCTTGCCGCCGGCCGGGAGCACGATCGGGAACGAGATCGAGGTCAGGAGGTCGATCAGCAGGAACCCGTCGCACAGGCTCGGCAGCGGGTTGACCGGCGTGATGGACTTGGCCGAGGCGAAGACGACGAGGAGGTCGCCTCCTCGCCCCAGGACCAGACGCGGTCGCCGGTCTCGCGCTGCATCGGCATGCCGAGGACGAGGTCGAAGGTCCCGTTGGACCCGTTCCAGTCCTTGACGATGACCGCGTAGTCGCCGGGGGGCAGGATGCCGCCGGTGCGGCAGCTCGCGATGTCGATCGACTCGTCCATCCACGTGACCGCGCGGGTCGTCTTGGTGTCGATCACCCAGACCTCGGCGTCCCACAGCGTGTTCTCGACGATGGCGACCTCGACCTTGGTCGGCGTCAGCAGGCTGAACGTGAAGGTCTGGGCCGTGTCGACCCCGCCGATGCTGCCGGCGTTGCGGCCGGGCAGGGCCTTGGTCGTCGCGCCGGTCCCGGCCTTGCGCGAGACCGTGTACGAGCCCGAGGAGTTCCAGCTCGTCGAGGCGACGTAGTAGACGCCGGCCGGCATCGTCGCGGTGATGCCGGAGTCCGAGGTGTTGTAGTCGTCGTCGGACTCGAGCACGAAGCCCATGGCCTGGTCGTACACGAACATGTACGGGTCGGGCATCGCGTTGGTGCCGGAGCCGGCGACGGTCAGGGTGACGGCCTCGTTGGTGCCGACGGGGATGGCCCAGGTGTCCATGAACTCCTGGCCGACCGGGCAGGTCCCGGTGGCCGACTTCCCCGCCGTGAGGACCGGGATCGTCTGCGCCGTGAAGGTCGCCGTGATGGTCGTCGTCGTCGTCGAGGTGAACGCCTGGATGTAGGCGTAGTAGGTGCCCTTGGGCAGGAGGGCGTCGAGGCCGGCGTCGCTGCTGGTCGCGCCGGCGTCGTCGACGTCGAAGACGTACCCCCAGCGGTCGTTGACGAGCCAGAGGTAGGTGTCGGCGCTGTTGGTCGAGCTCAGCGCGAGCTTGACGCGGCCGTCGGCCGGCAGCACGAAGCGCACCGGGACGACGGTCTGCCCGACGGAGATCTGGGTGTTGCCGGTGTACGCCAGGGTCGGGATCGGCTTGGCCGCCCACGACATGTCGACCTTGTAGGTCGTCGGGCTCCGGGCGCCGGTGATCCGGGCCACGTAGGTCCCACGCGGCAGGTCGATGGTGCCGCTGATGCCCTGCAGCCAGGCCATGCCCCAGAGCTCGTCGCCCATCGCGTTGGCGACCTCGAGGTACGGGGCGGAGCCGGCGGCCGAGCCCGTGAAGGTGACCGTGCCGTCGGCGACGATCTGGAACCGGAAGCTGTCGACCTCGGCGCTGTTGAGCGAGCCGTTGATCGACGTCTTGGCAGTCGTCAGGACGCCGGCGTCGTTGGCGAAGGCGACCGAGTCGTTGTACTCCTTCTCGGCCCCGGCCAGCGCGCCGGGCTGCCACGGCGTCGGGGCCGGGTCGGCGAGGGCGAGCAGGCGGCCGGCGCCCCGCGTGCGCGTGGCCTCGCGCAGCAGGCGCTTGAAGCGCTTGCTGTCGGCCGGGTTCGACATCCACCCCAGCGCGCGGGCCTCGCGCAGCAGGTCCTTGTGGTGGACCGCCGTGACGCCCGGGTGGACGGCGACGGCCCAGGAGCGCAGCGCGTCCGCGTCCTTGGGCGCGGCCTGGGCGGAGAGGGCGGCGGGGAGGGTCAGGGCGAAGAGGGCGGCGAGCAGACCAGGGCGCATCTGAGACTCCGGATCGGGGGTGACAGGGCGCGGCTCCGGTCCCGACGGGGGGACGGCCGCGCGGCCCCTCCAGCATCGACGCGGCGGCGGGCGGCACAAGCCCCGGGGCCCGCCGTCACACCAGCTTGACCGGCGCTCCGGCATGCTTCCCGGGTCCACCGCCGGGAGGGCCCGAGTCAGCCGCCCTGGCCGGGCACGTGGCGCCCGAACACCCCCTCGAGGCGGGCGCAGATCTCCCCCACCGTGGCCGAGGCCTCGACCGCGGCGAGGATCGGCGGCATGAGGTTGCCGTCCCCCCTGGCGACCTGGGCGACCCGGTCGAGGGCGGCCTCGGCGGCGGCCGCGTCCCGGCCGGCGCGGAGCGCGGCGAGGTCCTGCAGGCACTCGGCCTGCAGCGCGGGGTCGACCCGGAACACCTCGGGCTCGGGCTCCTCGACCTCGTAGCGGTTGACGCCGACGATGACGCGCTCGCCGCGCTCGACGCTCCGGAGCCAGGCCATCGCCGAGCGGTGGATCTCGTCCTGGTAGAAGCCCCGCTCGATCGCGCCGACGGCCCCGCCCATGCCGTCGATGCGCCCGATCAGCTCCTCCGCGCGCCGCTCGACCTCGTCGGTCAGGGCCTCGACCAGCGGCGCCCCGCCGAGCGGGTCGATGACGTCGGCGACGCCGGCCTCGTGGGCCAGGACCTGCTGCGTGCGCAGGGCCGTGCGCGCGCTGAGCTCGGACGGCAGGCCGAGGGCCTCGTCGAACGAGTTGGTGTGCAGGCTCTGCGTCCCGCCGAGGACCGCCGCCAGGGCCTGCATCGTCACCCGGGCGACGTTGTTGAGCGGCTGCTGGCTCGTCAGCATCGAGCCGGCCGTCTGCGTGTGGAACCGCAGCGCGAGCGCGCGGGGCTCCTGCACGCCGAAGCGCCCGGCCATGAGCCGCGCCCACAGCCGGCGCGCGGCCCGGAACTTGGCGACCTCCTCGAAGAAGTCGTTGTGGGCGTTGAAGAAGAACGACAGCCGCTGGCCGAAGCGGTCGGGGTCGAGGCCGCGGTCCACGGCGGCCTGCACGTAGGCCAGCCCGTTGGCCAGCGTGAACGCGAGCTCCTGGACGGCGTCGGCGCCGGCCTCGCGCATGTGGTAGCCGGAGATCGAGATCGTGTTCCAGCGCGGGACCTCGGCCCCGGCCCAGGCGAACACGTCGGTGATGAGCCGCATCGACGGCCGCACCGGGAAGCGGTACGTCCCGCGCGCCGCGTACTCCTTGAGGATGTCGTTCTGGATCGTGCCCGAGAGCCGGGCCGGGTCGACGCCGCGGGCGCGGGCGACGGCCACGTACAGGGCCAGCAGGATCGGCGCCGTCGCGTTGATCGTCATCGAGGTCGAGACCTCGTCGAGCGGGATGCCGTCGAGCAGGCGCTGCATGTCGGGCAGGCCGTTGATCGGCACGCCGACCTTGCCGACCTCCGGCCGCGCGAGCGCGTGGTCGCTGTCGTAGCCCATCTGCGTCGGCAGGTCGAAGGCGACGCTGAGGCCGGTCTGGCCGTTCTCGAGCAGGTAGCGGAAGCGGCGGTTGGTCTCGCGCGCCGAGCCGAAGCCGGAGTACTGGCGCATCGTCCACAGCCGCCCGCGGTACATCGTCGGCTGGACGCCGCGGGTGTACGGCGGCGTCCCCGGCATGCCCTCGCCGTCGCCGTAGACCGGCTCGAGCGGGATCCCGCTGTTGGTCTCGAACCGCTCCCGCCGCTCGGGGCTCCGGTCCCGGGCGGGCCCCCACACCTCGTCCTTCCAGGTCATGCCCCGGAGTTTGGAGCCTCGCCCCGGCGACCGGGAGGGGGATTTCGGCCGCGGGCGGCCAGGGCGCTCCGCCCGGGCCGGGTGATCCGCGGCCGGGGGTCGATTTCGTCCGGGCATCGGCCGTCCTCGGCGCGACAATCGGCGCCCCGGACCGGGCCGGAGGCCGAGGCCTCGTGTGGTCCGCCCACCCCGGAACCCGCGCCGCCGCCTCCCGTCTGTCCGGTCTTCCGCCGCCGATCGATCGAACCCGAGGCAACGATGCGCTTGCTGGCACCGCTCCTGTACGTCGTCTACGCCGCCGTCGTCCCGCTGCCGCCCCAGGAGCCCACGCTCAAGCAGAGCGACGCGGTCGCCAAGGTCCGGGACCTCCAGGGCACCGGCTACCTGCGCCCGGTCACCCGGGACCGCTGGACCCCGGTCGCCCAGCGCGACCTGGTCATGCCCGGCGACCTGATCCGCACGAGCCCGTGGGGCGCCAACGCCGTCGAGCTGGCCCTGACCGGCGGCGGGAGCCTCCTGATCGGGCCCGGCAGCCTCGTCGAGCTCCCCGAGGCCGGCCGGGCCCGGCTGCTGTACGGCGAGTGCGAGCTGGCCCCGGCCGAGGCCAAGGAGGGCGAGGCGGTGCCGGAGAAGGCGCGGCCGGTCGCCGTCGGCCCGGGCGGGTTCGAGCAGCGCGCCGACAAGCCCCTGGTCCTGCGCGCGGGCAAGGGCCGGACCGAGGTGCTGGCGGAGGCCCCGCGCTGGCTGACCGGCTACCGCGCATCGACGACCGACGAGTGGATGGGCTCGCTGATCGCCAAGGTCGATGGCCGCGAAGTGCCGCTGTCGGTCGGCTACCACAAGGTCACGGTCGAGGTGCGCGACCAGATCGCGCGCACGACGATCGAGCAGAGCTTCCGCAACGACACCAAGGAGACCCTCGAGGGGCGGTTCTACTTCCCGCTCCCCGCCGACGCGTCGATCTCCGGCTTCGGCATGTGGATCGGCAACGAGCTCGTCGAGGCCGACATCGTCGAGAAGCAGCGCGCGCGGCAGATCTACGAGGACCTGCTGCGGCAGAAGAAGGACCCCGGCCTGCTCGAGTGGGCCGGCGGCAACCTGTTCCAGGCCCGCGTGTTCCCGATCTTCGGGCACAGCGAGAAGCGCGTCCGCATCCGCTACACCCAGGTCCTCCCGCTCGAGGGCCGCTCGTTCCGCTACTCCTACGCCCTGCGCTCCGAGCTCCTGCGCAAGCACCCGCTGCGCGAGCTTTCGATCCGCGTGCGCGTCCTGTCGTCGACGCCGATCGCCAAGGTCGAGTGCACCTCGCACGAGGTCCTCACCCGGACGACCGACGGCACGGCGATGGTCACCTTCGACGCCAAGGAGTACAGCCCCGACAAGGACTTCGCCCTGACCGTCGAGCTGGCCAGGCCTGAGCCGCTGAAGCTGGTCTCCCACCAGCGCGGCGAGGACGGCTACTTCATGCTGCTGTTCACGCCGCCGTCCGAGGAGGCCCAGGGCTGGCAGCGCGAGCTCCTGCCCGAGGGCAAGCCCCTCGAGGTCGTCGTCGTGGCCGACACCTCGGCCTCGATGTCGGCCGCCGACCGCGAGGTCCAGCGCGAGGCGCTGGCCGCGCTGCTGACGATGCTCGGCGACAAGGACCGGTTCCGGCTCATGGCCTGCGACTGGGACGCGCGCTGGTTCTCGGCCGAGGCCCTGCCGGCGACCGACGAGAACGCGGCCCGGGCCCTGGCCTGGCTCGACGGGCTGACCTCGCTCGGCTGGACCGACCTCGACCGCGCCTTCGGCGAGGTCTTCGCCAAGGCCGGGGACGGCGCGACCGTCCTGTACCTCGGCGACGGCATCGGCACGAGCGGCGACGGCGACCCGGTCGCCCTGGCCCGTCGCCTCGAGAAGGCGGCCAGCGGCAAGCGCGTCACCTGCCACGCGATCTCGACCGGCGCGACGTACGAGGTCGGCGTGCTCCAGGCCCTGGCCACGATCGGCGGCGGCTCGGTCCGCGAGGCCGGCGAGGCCCCGGCCCGGACCGTCCAGCGCCTGCTGGCCGAGGCCGCGCGCCCGTCGTACCACGACCTGTCCCTCGAGATCGCCGGGCTCCGGGCCGCGGCCGTGCACCCGGCCGCGCTGCCCAACCTGCCGGCCGGCGCCCAGCAGGCCGTGCTCGGGCGCTTCCTGCCCGGCCCCGGCGAGCAGCGCGGCAAGGCCACGCTGCGCGGCAAGCTCGGCGACGAGGAGGTCCGGTTCGCGACCGACTTCGCGCTCCAGGCCGGCGAGGAGGGCAACAGCTTCCTGCCGCGGCTGTGGGCCCGGCGCCACCTCGACTCCCTCCTGGCCCAGGGCCGCTCGCCCCGGGTCGTCGAGGACATCGTGGCGTTCTCGCAGGAGTACCAGGTCATGACGCCGTACACGAGCTTCCTCGTGCTCGACAGCGACGAGCAGCGGGAGCAGTACGGGGTCGAGCGCCAGGTCCGGATGCGCGACGGCGAGCGCTTCTTCGCCGAGGCCAAGGACGCCGTCGACCAGGAGGCGGCCCGCGAGCAGATGCGGCTCGCGCGCCAGTGGCGCCTGGCCCTGCGGCACAACATGCTGCGCGAGATCGCGTCGCTGGGCCTCGACCTGCCGATCTTCGAGGGCGCGATCGCCGAGTACGTCCGCGACTTCGACGTCGACAAGGCCCAGGCCGCCCACCTCGGCTTCGCCCAGGGCAACAGCGAGCTCCTGTCCCGCGGCCTGCGCGGCGGGGGCGGGGGTCCGTCGACGGTGACCGGCTGGGATGGCGGGGCCGAGGGCGGCGAGCTGTTCGACGACGAGATCGCCAACGACCCGCGCGCCGGTGGGGCCGCGCGCAAGGGCGGCTACCGCGGCCCCGGCGACGCGGCCCCGGGGGCCCCGCCCGCGGCCAAGTCCGAGGAGGCCCTCGAGGAGCTCGAGCTCCAGGGCGAGGCCGCCGGCGAGCCGGCCATGACCCCGGCCCTCGACCAGGACTTCGAGAACCTCTCGGGCAAGAAGATGCGCTCCGAGCTCGCGCGCCGGCAGGCCCGGCCCGCCGGCCGCATGGCCGACGCCCGCTCGCTCAACGGCGCCTACGACCGCTACAACCTCGCGAACCAGCAGCGCATGGCGATGCCGGCCGACCCCGGCTTCCCGTACCTGCCGCCGGTCGTCGAGGTCCCGCCGGACCACGTCGCCGAGCACTGGCCGGCCGAGGTCCGCGCGACCCTCGCGCTGCTGGCGCGGCGCGAGGCCATGCTCGCCGCCGGGAGCCCGTTCGAGCTCGAGTGGATGGACTCGAGCCTGCACCCGGTCCAGCAGGTCACCGCGAGGTGGACCCGCACGCGCGTGCTGTACGACGGCGAGCACTGGCTCGTGACCAACGACGGGCCCGGCCAGGCCCCCGAGCTCAGGTTCAGGGACGCCAGGCGGCTGGCCGCGGTCAACACGATGCTCGACCTCGCGCGGGTCCGCCCGACCGAGGCCGCCGACCGCCGGATGCTGCCGATCCCGACCGACCTGGCCGGCGTCGAGGGCTTCGAGCGCACCTACCGCCGGTGGACGGCCCGCGTCCTCGGCCGCGACGGCGCGCTCGTGACCCTGCTGTTCGAGAGCCCGGAGCTCGACGGCTCGTCGCTCCGCCTCGTCGTCGACACGGGCCGCAAGGTCCTGGTCTCGCGCGAGGACTTCCAGGGCGAGGAGAAGCGCAGCAGCATGCGCTTCTCCGGCTTCGTCGACGTCGCCGGCCTGACCTGGCCGACCCGGTGCGAGGTCCGCGACGACGAGGACCGGCGCGTGCGCAGCGTCGAGTTCCAGGTCCGCGCGGCCACGGCCGACGCCGCCGCCAAGGCCTTCGCCGACGCCTCGGCCCGCGTCGACGCGGCGCTCACGCTCCCGCTCGAGCTGCCCGACCTCGCCGACGCGCGGCAGGCCGACTTCGAGGGCAAGGCCGGCGTCGCCGAGCGCTGGCGCGTCCTGGCCCACGAGGTCGTCGTGCAGATGTGGCCCGAGGCCTGGAAGGCCTTCGAGGCCCTCGCCGCGACCTGCGGCCAGGCCGGGGCCGGCAAGGACGGGGTCGCCTGGGTCCGCCTGTGGCTGCAGTCCCTGAGCCGCCGCGGGCCGGAGTTCCTGGCCGCCGCCAGGGCCCGCGACCTCGCGGGCGCTCCCCTGTGGCCCGGCCTGTGGCTGGCCGACCGGATCGAGGACACCGCCGCCCAGGTGCTCGGGCCCAACGAGCGGCTCGAGCTGCACGAGGGCTTCGCCGCCCTCGCCAAGGCCGACGGCGAGGACCGCGAGCGACGCCTGCGCGCCTTCGAGCGCCGGCGCGCGAGCCTGCTCGACGGCTGCGGCCGGAGCCCCGAGGCCCGCGCGATCCGCCGGTCGCTGCACGAAGCCGACCCCAAGGACTTCCGCGCGCTGGTCGACCACCTCGGGGACCTGACCTCGATGGCCGACTTCGAGGCCGCGATCGCCCTCGACCGCGAGGCCCTCGGCATGGCCGAGACCTGGGCCTACGGCGAGCGCCAGTGGCTGCACGTCCACCTGACCGACCGGCTGTGGGACGCGCGCGACCTCGAGGGCCTCGAGGAGCACTGCGCGGCCTGGGTGGCCGAGCGGCCCGAGGGCTACACGGCGCGGCAGCGCTTGCTCAGCGCGCTCCTGCACCAGGGCAAGCTCGACGAGGCGGACGCCTGGGCCCGCGGGCGGGCCGCGGTCGCCCCGACCGATGACGAGCCCGTGCTCGAGGACGTCCGGGCCGCCGTGCAGTACATGCTGGGCCAGGGCTGGAACTGGAACACCAACGTCGTGCTCGAGCAGTTCCACGGCACGTTGAAGGACATCGCCCTGGCCTGGATGCGGGCCGGGGTCGAGGAGAGCGCGATCACCGCGCAGGTGCTCGGGAACTGGCGCTTCAACCAGCTCCAGGCCGCGCGCGACATCCGCGCGACGCTGCTCGCCGAGCTCGCCGCCGAGGGCAAGGTCGCGGCGCTCGAGCCGCGCCACCTCCGGGCCTGGATCGACCTCCTCGGCTGGGACGGGAACTCCTGCCCCGAGGCCGACTTCGAGCGCGTCGCGACGGCGCTCCGCCGGCGCTGGACGGGCAGCGACGACGCGCGCGAGCGCTGGCTCGTCGGCAACACGCTGGTCGCGGTCCTCGACCGCCGCGGCAAGGGCGTCGAGGCCCTGGCCTTCCTGCGCGAGCGGCGCGGCAAGGAGGACGAGCGCTACGCGCCCGCCCTGGCCCAGGACCTGTGGCGGCGCCTCCGCGCGCAGCCCTGGACCGCCGAGGTCCAGGCCGAGCTCGTGGCCCTGCTGCCCGACCTCGTCTCCGACGAGCTGCCGCCCAAGACCGTCGGCGCGCGCTGGGGTCAGGTCCTGCGCGAGCTCTGCGAGGGCCTCGAGGCGATGCGCTACACCGCCGAGCTCGGCCCCCCGGAGGAGCACAAGGAGCTGAGCCGCGAGGCGCTGCGCCAGAAGCAGAAGGACGCCCGCGTCGCGGCGCGCCGCGGGCTGCGCGAGGTCCTGGCCGGCCTCGGCGCGCTGCCCGAGGCGGCGGCGCCGTGGCGGGCCCTCGAGCTCCTGACCGTCGACACGCGGCTCCTGGCCGCCGACGCCGGCGAGAAGCCCGAGCTCCACGGCCAGGTCCTGGACCGGGCCCTGGCCCTGCTCGACGCCCTGCCGACCGACGACGAGGCCGCCGAGCGGCAGGACCTCGTGACCTACCGCGAGCGGGCGCTGCGCATCGCGGCGTACGCCTGCGTGCGCAAGGGCGCGCCCGAGGGGCTCGGCGACAAGCTGCTCGAGGCCCTCGACGCCCGCGGCGCCAAGCACCCCGACCTGCACGACTGGCGGTTCCAGGTCGCGCGCCTGCTGATCGTCCTCGACCGGCCCGGCCCGCTCGAGAAGCGCCTCACGTCGTGGATCGCCCCCGGCCGCATCGAGGGCCGCTGGCGCGTCCTGCTGGCCTACCTGCAGGCCGAGCTCGGCCGCCTCGACGAGGCCCTCGCGACGCTCGACCAGTGCGCGACGTTGACCCCGCTCGGGGCCGCCCAGTGGACGGCCATGTCCGCCTGGGCCCTCGTGGTCGGCGACGACCAGCGCCGGGCCAAGGCGCTGTTCGAGACGTACCGCGCGCGCAACGAGTGGGACCTGAACCGCGAGCTCAACCGGCGCTGGAGCGCGCTCGTCAACCGGCCCGAGGGCGGCGCCCCCGGCGAGTTCGACAGCGAGACCCTGATCGTCATGAAGGCCCTGCTGGCCAAGGCCAGCTACCCGCAGAACCAGCTCGGGTCCCTGTGGCGGTTCTACGAGCGGACCAAGGACTTCCGCGTGCTCGCGGCCATGGCCGACGGGGCCGTGGGTCTGACCAGGGACCGCTCCTACGACTACCTCGCGACGCTCGGGCAGTTCGTCGCCCAGGTCCACGAGGAGGCGACCTGTGACGAGCTCCGCCGGCGCCTCGACGAGCTGACCGAGGCCGCGCGCTCGGCCCAGGACCGGCGCGCCCTGCTCCTGATCCGCGCCCAGGTCGAGGCCCGCGCCGGCCTCGTCCGCAACCAGCCGGGCCCGCACATCGAGCGCGCCGTCGCGGCGATGAAGCAGGCCTTCGAGCTCGGCTTCGACGACCAGGAGCGGATCCGCATGGCCCGCTACCTCCTCGGCCTCGGCAAGGTCTCCGACCCCAAGCTCGACGCCGAGCGCTTCGCCGAGCTCGCCGCGCTCGAGGAGCAGTGCGCGACCGGCTCGCGGGCCCACCTCCAGGTCGCCGACGCCCACGCGGCCACGCGCTGGCTCGTCGGCCGGCGGCAGGAGGCCCTGGACTGGCTCGCGGCGGCCGCCAAGGAGTACCGCAACCGCCACGGCGGCTGGCTCGACGCGTCCGACCGCGGCCCGCTCGTCCACCTCGTCGAGTGGAACGAGAGCCTCGACCGCTTCGTCCGCGCCGAGGAGGAGCTCATGCACGAGCTCGGCGGCGCGAGCAACCTCGGCGAGCGCCACTGGCTCGACGACCGGCTGTGGCAGTGCCGCCTCAAGGCCCTCGCCGGCTTCGGCGACACCACGCTCGGCCGCGGCGAGGCCCTCTACGACGCCGCCCGGGCGGCGCTGCTCGAGGGCATGTGGAGCTTCGGCGCCGGCTACGTGCAGTCACGGATGCAGCTGTTCTGCAACCTGCACCTGACGGCGCACAAGGCCCGCATCCGCAAGGCCGCCAAGCAGTTCGAGGAGTTCGCCTACGGCAGCTTCACGACGATGCTCGACCGCTGCCCGCCCAACGCCCCCTGGCTCGGCCAGCTGATCGGCAACACCGTCAAGCAGCTGTCGGGCGCGCGCCAGGGGCTCGACTTCCTCGTGACCCGCATCGAGCACGAGCCGACCTGGTACCCGCGGGCCGGCCTCGACCTGTGGGGCCAGTACGGCTGGGAGATCGCCCGCTGGCGCGCCGAGGCCGGCGGCCTCGGCGACCTCGAGCCGCGCCTGCTGCGGCTGGTGCTCGCCGCCCTCGAGGACGACCTGGCCAACCGCTCGAGCCGGGGGTCGACGATCTACCGGCGCGGGCGCTACTTCTGGAGTGCCAAGCGCGACGAGTTCCGCCGCGTCGCGCGCAAGGTGCTCGAGCTCGAGGCCGGCCGCATCGACGCCGTCAACCGCACGGCCCAGTACCTGTGGAACGACCTCGGGGAGCGCGACGAGGCCGTCGCGGCCCTCGTCGCGGCCGACGGCAAGGAGCTCCTCGACGTCGGCGGGACGCAGGTCCTGGCCCGCTGGCTGATGGAGCTGCGCCGCTACGACCAGGCCCTGACCTACGTGCGGCGGCTCGTCGAGCGCGCCCCGCTGGCCTGGCAGTGGCGCGTCATGGAGTTCGCCGCGCTGGCCGGCATGGGCAAGAAGGACGAGGCCCTGGCCCACATGCAGGCGGCCGAGGGCCTCTACCGCGAGCGCGGCGCCTGGCACCCGCAGGTCATGGCGGCGTTCGGGCAGGCCTGCCGCCAGGGCGGCCTGCTCGAGCAGGCCGTGGGCTACTACACGCAGGCCATCACGGCCTGGGAGCCGCACAAGCGACGCGGCGGCGACGGCACCCTGGCGCAGTGGTACGAGGAGCTGGCCGAGGCCCACGCCGGGCTCGGCCACACGGCCGAGGCCGTCGACGCCGTCAGCAAGGCCATCCTGACCTGGGGCTCCAACGCGGGCCGGCGCAACCAGGCCGTCGGCAAGATGCACGACCTGCTCGTCCGCGCGAAGGGCCTCGACGACTGGCTCGCGTCGTACGACGCCGAGGTCGAGCGGTCGGGCGTCGACGCGCCGCTGCTGCGCAAGGTGCTCGGCAAGGTCTTCCTCGAGCGCCGCGAGGCCGCCAAGGCCGTCGGCCAGCTCGTGCTCGCGCGCGAGCTGCAGCCCGGCGACGAGGAGACCTGCCGCCTCCTCGTCGAGGCGCACGACCGGCTCGGCCAGAAGGCCGAGGCGATCGCCGTCCTGCTCGACTCCCTCCCGCACGTCGCGGACCCGATCGCGACCTGCGCCGAGCTCGGCCGCCGCATGCGCGACCTGGGCGAGGCGGACCAGGCCGAGCGCGCGCTGACGAGCATGGTCGAGCTGCGACCGGCCGAGGCCGCGAGCCACGAGGCCCTGGCCAAGGTCAGGGAGGGCGAGGGGAAGCCCGCCGAGGCGCTGACCCAGTGGGAGCGGGTCGTCGAGATCCGCACCGACGAGCCCGACGGCTGGTTCGGCGTCGTGCGCACGCTGCGCGCGACCGGCAAGGACGGCGAGGCCCGCGACCGCCTCGAGGCCATGCTCGAGCGCAAGTGGGACCCGCGCTTCCCCAACGTCAAGCAGCAGGCCGCGCGCTGCTGAGCGAGCTCGAGCGCTGAGCGGCGGCGGTCGCCCGGGCCCCCGGCCCGGGCGACCGCCGCGCTTCATCGGGGCTTCATCGGGCCCGGCGGGGCCCTGCCCGGATCCCGGCCCAGGGGCTAGGCTGTGCGCCGTACCACCCCTTGCCGGAGGACCCGCAATGAGACCCCTCGCTCTCGTCAAGTCTCCCCTCGTGCCCGTCGCGCTCGCCCTGGCCCTCGGCCCGGGCACGCTCGCGGCGCAGGACCCGATCGTCCACAACTCGAACACGACCGACCTCGTGCGCTCGACCCTGTCGCACCGCAAGGGGATCACCGCCACATCGGACGGCCGCCTCTGGGCCGTGTCGTACAACGACGACAAGAAGACCGGTGACGCCGACAAGGACCGGCACATGTTCCTGTCGGTCTCGACCGACGGCGGCGCGTCCTGGACCCAGGTCACCGAGGCCCGGACGACGGGCGAGACCTACGGCTCGCTCGTGACCGGCCCCGATGGGCGGACCCTGCACATCGTCTGGAACGCCACCAACGGCGTCCTCAGCGGCACGACCTACTGCCAGGGCGTGTACTACGGCACCTACGACACGGTCAAGAACGCTTGGAACGGCACGGCCGACGTCGCGATCCAGCCGGGCAAGGACGCCAACGCCCAGTACCACGACCCCGACATCGCGGTCTCGCCCGAGGGCTACGTCATGATCGCCTACAACAGCCGCTACACGACGCCGCCCAACGCCACCGGCGGCAGCGGCTCGTGGAACGGCTACCTCGTCTGGGACAAGGGCAAGGGCTTCTCCGTGCCCAACCGCGTCAACGTCGACACCTACGGCATCGGCAACAACATCCACTGGAGCCCGTGGGACAGCCTGCTGCACATGTCCTACCGGATCAACACCGGCGGCTACGGCACCGCGTACCGGACCTTCGACGTCTACGGCGAGAAGTTCGGCCCCGAGATCAAGCTCCCGCCCCCGACCGGGACGACCGTCCTGACCCACGCCAACCGCAACCACCTCGCGGTGGCCGTCAACGGCGACATCTGGGTCATGTACATCCGCAACAACGCCGCCGCGACCCCGCAGGTCAGCGAGATCCGCGTCGCCTATCTCAAGGCCGGCGCGACGTCGTTCTCGGCCGACTACCTGATCGACAGCGACACCTACGGGCAGGGCGGCAACAACAGCTCGTACAACTACAGCCTGTCGACGGCCCCCGGCGGCAAGGTCTTCGCCATCTGGTCGCTCAAGAGCGAGACCTACAACCAGCTCTACATGCGCCCCTGCCTCCCGACCGGCGTCGGCCCCAAGGTCACGATGCGCGCCAACGGCCGGACGAGCCAGTTCGCCTGGGTCACGGGCTACCGCCCGACGCTCCAGGGCGGCGGCCTGCACGCGCTGCTCTCCGACCAGAGCACGATCGGCCCGCTGACCGGCGGCCGCAGCGCCTACCTGTCCCCGATCAGCGGCGTCTTCGTCCTGCACGGGGCCGGCTGCGACGGCACCTCCACCGACGCGCCGATCCTCGGCGCCGACACCGACCCGGCCCTGGGCCAGACCCTCAACCTCCTGGCCCTCTCGCACCCGGCCAAGACCGCCGCCGTGCTGCTCCTCGGCGTCAACGACGCGATGTTCGGGCCGATCCCGCTGCCGCTGGCCCTCGACCCGCTCGGGATGCCGGGCTGCCGCGCGTTCCAGGACCTGATCCTGTCCCTCGCCTACCAGGTCGACGCCCAGGGCGTCGCGAACCTGCCGCTGCCGATCCCCAACGACAAGTCCCTGGCCGGGCTGCCGCTGTACTTCCAGTCCTTCGTCATCGCCGTCGGCGCGAACAAGGGCAACGCGGTCATGACCAACGGCCTCGCCGCCATCGCCCGATGACGGCCCCACAGCTCGGGCGGCTCGCCGCCCCGGTGGTCCTGCTGGCCGCCCTCTGCGCGCCGGCGCAGGAGCGGTCCGCGACCCGGCCGGCGGCGACGCCGGCCGGCGACATCGAGGCCGCGACGCTCGAGAAGACGGTCCGCTTCCTCGCCTCCCCCGACTTCGAGGGCCGGCGCGCGGGGACGGACAAGGCCGACGACGCCGGGGAGTGGGTCAAGGAGCAGCTCCAGGCCCTGGGCTGCGTCCCCGGCAACGGTGACTCCTGGTACCACTCCTTCCCCCTGCCCGGCGGGGCCGAGGGCCGCAACGTCATCGGCGTGCTGAGGTCCGGGGACGACGTCGACGAGTACGTGCTCGTCGGGGCCCACCACGACGGCCAGGGCCGGACGGGGAGCGCGATCCGGCCGAGCGCCGAGGACAACGCCACCGGCGTCGCCGCGATGCTCGAGATCGCGCGCTGGTTCGCCACGCACAGGGAAGGCCTCCGCGTCAACGTCGTGTTCGCGTCGTTCGACGGCGAGGAGCTCGGCCTGCTCGGCTCGCGCTACTTCGTCGGCAACCAGGTGATCCCGACCGAGAAGCTCCGCTTCGTCATGGTCTTCGACATGCTCGGCTGCCGGTTCATGCCGTGGCAGGAGCGCCGGCTCTACGTCATGGGCGGGGAGCACAGCAAGGAGGTCGACGCCGTCGTCGAGAAGCGCAAGGACGGCCGCGGCGTCGCGGTCCGGCCGATCGGGACCTACGTCCTCGAGCCGCTCGGGGCGATCTCGGCCCGCAGCGACTACGCCGCGTTCCGCGGCAAGCGGGTCCCGTACCTCTTCCTGTCGACGGCCACGCCGTGGTACTACCACCAGGTCCAGGACACGCCCGACCGCGTCGACTACGGGCTCGTGGAGGCCAACGCGCGCTTCGCCCGCGACGTCCTCCGCGACCTGGCCACGGCTGAGGGGCGGCCCGCGTTCATCGACCGCCCCGACGCCCGCGTCCGGGACGCGGTGACGATGCTCGAGGGCATCGACTCCTACCTCGAGCACGCCCACGAGTGCGAGGTCGGCGGCGCCCAGCTCGACGAGCTGCGCCTGCGCAAGAAGGAGCTCGAGGCCCTCGTCGAGGCCGGGGAGGTCGACCGGAAGGGGCGCCGCACGATCCAGAACGCGCTCGTGACGAGCTTCAAGCTGGTCCCCTCGACCCGCAACTGGAAGCCCGCCAAGGAGCCCGCCGAGGCCGGCCACAGGTAGGCCTCGCGCGGGACCCCGTGGCCCCGGCGGGGCCCCCGGGACCGCGATACGTGGGCGCGCCGCTGTCGATCTTCACGACAGTTTCGCTGGACTTTCTCGTGTCCGGGCCCCGTTCGGCCGATAGCAGTGGTCGATGGATTCCACCCCCGACGACACGCCCATGAATGCAACCGCCCGGGCCGGGCGCATCCGCACCCGGCCGCTCCGGGTCGACGAGGTCCCCGAAGCCAGCCTCGTGACCTGCCCGCTGTGCCAGGCAGCCAAGCTCCGCGTCAAGGTCCTGCCCCTGCGCGGCCCCCGCGAGGGCCGCATGCTGGAGGCCTGGTGCCCCAGCTGCGGCGCCGCCGGCCAGCGCCTGGTCGACTACAACCGCTCGGCGACCTCGAGCGCGAAGTAGCTCAGCACCGCGTCGGCCCCGGCCCGCTTGAAGCACAGCAGGGCCTCGTCGACGCAGGCCCGCTCGTCGAGCCAGCCCGCGCGGCCGGCCGCGCGCAGCATCGCGTACTCGCCGCTGACCTGGTACGCCAGGGTCGGCACGCCGAAGGCGTCCTTGACCCGGCGGATGACGTCGAGGTACGGCAGCCCCGGCTTGACCATGACCATGTCGGCCCCCTCGGCGAGGTCGGCCTCGACCTCGCGCAGGGCCTCGTCCCCGTTGCCCGGGTCCATCTGGTAGGTCCGCTTGTCGCCCTTGCCGAGGTTGGCGGCCGAGCCGACGGCGTCCCGGAAGGGCCCGTAGAAGTGCGACGCGTACTTGGCCGCGTAGGCCAGGATCCGCGTGTGGACGAGGCCGCCGTCCTCGAGCGCCTCGCGGATCGCGCCGATACGCCCATCCATCATGTCGCTCGGCGCGACGACCTCGGCTCCTGCCTCTGCGAGGCACAGCGCCTGGCGGACCAGGGCCTCGACGGTCTCGTCGTTGAGCACGTAGCCGGACCCGTCGATGAGGCCGTCCTGGCCGTGGATCGTGTACGGGTCGAGGGCCACGTCGGCGACCTTGAGCAGGCCGGGCACGGCCTCGCCGAGCCGGCGCAGGGCTCGGGCCGCGAGGCCCTCGGGGTTCCAGGCCTCCTCGGCCCCCTCGGTCTTGAGCCCGGGCTCGACGACCGGGAACAGGGCGATGCCGGGGATCCCGGCCGCGGCGCAGCGCTCGCCGACGGCGACGAGGTCGTCGAGGCCGAGCCGCTCGACGCCGGGCATCGACGGGACCGGCTCGGTCCCCGCCGGGCGGTCGTGGACGAACACCGGCAGCAGCAGGTCGGAGGGGTGGAGGCGGTGCTCGCGGACGAGCGAGCGCGTGGCCTCGTCGCGCCGCAGCCGGCGCATGCGGGACAGCGGGAACATCAGTGCACCTCCAGGGAGATCGCCACGATCCTAGGGAAGCGCTCGCGGATCCGGTCCTCGATCCCGTCGATCCTGCGCCCGACGCTGCGGACGCTCCGCTCGGCCGCGGCCACGAGCAGCGGCAGGGGGTCAGCCCCGCGCTGGATCTCGCGCGCGTCGTCGACGAGGGCCTGGCGGTCGGCGAGCAGCCCCCCGTGGAGCTCGACCTCGAGGTCGAGCATGACCTGGTCGGGGGCCAGCACGGTCGTGCGGATCGCGTGCACGGCCTCGACCTCCGGCATCGCGGCGACGTAGGCGCTGATCTCGCCCTCCTCGGCGGCCGGGACGGCCTGCCCGATCAGGAACGAGCCGTTGATCCGCGCCAGCCACAGGGCCATGACCCCGAGCAGGAGGCCGATCAGGACCGAGGCCAGGGCGTCGGGCACGTGGCTGCCGGTGGCCCGGCTCAGCATGAACCCCGCGAAGGCCAGGACGACGCCGGCCACGGCGAGCGAGTCCTCGAGCAGGACCCCGATCGTCGTCGGGTCGCGGGCCTCGCGCAGGGCCTGGGCCAGGGAGCGGCCCGGGGCCTGCTTGCGCAGGGCCTGGAGCGCCACGTACCAGGACCAGCCCTCGAGCACGAAGGCGAGCGCGAGCACGCCCAGGCCGATGCCGGTCGCGCCGCCCTCGCGGTGCACGGCCGGCGGGTGCAGCAGGGCCTCGACGCCGTGCCACACGGTGACGCCGCAGCCGATGAAGAAGATCCCCATGGCCGAGACGAGGTTCCAGAAGTAGCGGGCCTGGCCGTGCCCCCAGGGGTGGCGCCGCGAGGGCCCGCGCCGGCCGGCGTGGATGCCGACCATCAGCAGGACCTGGTTGGTCGTGTCGGCCAGCGAGTGGATCGCCTCGGCCAGGAGCGACGGGCTCGCGGTCGCGAGGAAGCCGGCGCCCTTGGCGAGCGTGATCACGCCGTTGGCGACCACCGCCGTCCGGACGGCCTTGGTCGAGAGGTCGCCTGCCATGCCTACTCCAGGGTCCCGTCGCGCACCGCCAGGACGTGCAGGTCCTCGCCGAGCCCGAGCCAGCGTACCAGCGCCGCCGGCCACAGCCGCTGGCTGACCATCCGAGCCCAGGGCCGGTCGGTCATCAGGCGCACGTAGGCCTCCTGGTCGAAGCCCGCGGGCGTGCCGCACCAGCGCAGCAGCAGGTCCATGCGCCCGAGCCGGGCCATCGCGCTGATCAGGAGGTGCGGGTCGCGGCTCGCGGTCCGGGTCCACGTGCGGACGACGCGGAGGCCCGCGCGGCGCAGCAGCATGCCGAGCGTGCGCCGCGTGAAGTGGGACAGGTGCTGGGGCACGACGCCGTAGGTCCAGTGCTCGCCGAACAGCAGCCCCTTGAGGCTCGCGTGGTCGGGCAGGGCCTGGTACATCGCGCCGCCGCTCCGCAGCAGGGCGCGGCAGCGGGCCACGACCTCGTCGGGCCGGGCGAGGTGCTCGAGCGTGTGGTGCATCAGGACCGCGTCGAACGAGCCCGGCGCGAAGCCCGCCTCCTCGAGCCGGACCGGGCGCACGTCGAGCCCGCGCTCGCGGCGCGCCCACTCGGCCACCGGCCGGCTCAGCTCGAGCCCGACGGCGTCCCAGCCCCGGGCCCGCGCGGCCTCGAGCGACGTGCCGATCGAGCAGCCGACGTCGAGCAGGCGGCCGGGGGGGACGACCGCCTCGACGCGCCGCAGCATCTCGTCGAAGCGCGGCAGGTCCTGGGCCTGCTCCTGGAACGCCAGCAGCCCGTGGGCCTCGTCCTCGACGTACTGCGCGTCGACCGCGCCGTCGTCGGGGGGGTCGGCCATGCGCACGAAGCCGCAGTCCAAGCAGCGCTCGAAGCGGTGCCCGACGGCCGCGTAGGCCGGGCGCCAGCGGGGCCCGCCGCAGCAGGCGCAGGTCGGCGCCGCCTCAGCCGCCATGCTTCCCGCCTCCCCGGCCGCGGTGGGCGCGCAGCCAGTCGAGCAGCCGCGCGAGGTCGGGCGGCAGCGGGGCCTCGAAGCGCAGGCGCCGGCCGTCGCGCGGGTGGTCGAAGGCCAGCGCGGCGGCGTGCAGGAAGAACCGCCCCGGCGCGGGCGCGTCGGCCGGCAGCCCGCGGCCCTGGGCCGAGCGGGGCCGGTAGACCTCGTCGCCGACGATCGGCAGGTCGACCGCGGCGAGGTGGACGCGGATCTGGTGGGTGCGGCCGGTCCGGGGCCGGCAGCGCAGCAGGGCGAAGCCGTCGAAGTCCTCGACGAGCTCCCAGTACGTCGCGGCCTCGCGGCCGTCCTTGCGCGCGACCCGCATGCGGTCCTTGCGCCGCGGGTCCCGCTCGAGCGGCTTCTCGATCCAGTCCGACGCGAAGCGCGGCCGGCCGGCGACCAGGGCCGTGTACTCCTTCTCGACCGTCCGGGCCTCGAACTGCCGCATCAGCCCCGCCAGCGCGGCCTCGGTCCGGGCCAGCACGACGACGCCCGAGGTGTCCTGGTCGAGGCGGTGGACGATGCCCGGCTCGCCGGGCGCCCGCTGCGGCAGGCCCGGCCCCCACCGCGCCTCGGCGGCCTCGGCGATCGTGCCCGAGAACACGCTGCCGCCGGCGTGCATCGCGTGCCCGGCCGGCTTGTCGAGGACGACGACGTCCTCGTCCTCGTACAGCACGACCAGGGCCGGCGGCGCGACCGGGCTGCGCCCGCGCAGCTCGTCCCGCGGGCGCTGCTCGACCTCGACCTCGGCGCCCTCGGTGAGCCGGTACGAGGCCGGCCGGCGCTCGCCGTCGACGAGCACGGCGCCGGCCGCGACCAGCTCCTGGAGGTACGCGCGGCTCAGCTCCGGCAGCCAGGCGGCCAGGCAGCGGTCGAGGCGCTCGCCGGCCTCGGCCGCGCCGGCCCGGAAGCGGGCCCGCGGCGTGACGCCGTGGCCGCCGGAGCCGGCCGAAGCCCCGCTCCCGCCGGCCTTTCCGTCGTTCCTGGCAGGCATGGTTCCTGTATAAAGGCAGGCCTGCCGGCTTTCCCGGTCGATCCGCATCCCGAGATCGTGTCGATGTCCCCGAGCCTCCCCGGGAGCTTCCGCGTGCTGGTCGTCGACGACGAGGTCGCGCTCGGCCGCCAGGTCTGCGCCTACCTCGAGGAGCAGGGCTTCACGACGATCTTCGCCGACGGCCTGGAGCCCGCCCTGGCCGCCCTGGAGCGCGACCTGGACCTCGACCTCGTCGTGACCGACATCTACCTCGACGAGCGCGAGGGCCGGGCCGGGGGCCACCTCGTCTGCGAGGCCGCGACCCACCGCAAGCCACCGCTCCCGGTCATCCTGCTGACCGGCCGGCCGACGATGGACGCCGCCCTCGAGGGCCTCCGCGCCGAGGCCACCGACTTCCTGACCAAGCCGGTCTCCCTGCCCCAGCTCGGCCACCGCGCCCGGCAGGCCATCGAGGCCCGCAAGCTCAAGCTCCAGCTCCTCGAGCTCGAGGAGGTCAACCGGCTCCTGTCCCGGATCCTGCCCAACGCGATCGAGGCCAAGGACCCGACCACCGGCGGCCACAGCGACCGGGTCGTGGCCTACACCGACCACCTGGCCCGCCGGGTCGGGGTCCCGGCCGACCAGCGCCGCGACCTCCGCCTGGCCGCCCTGCTGCACGACGTCGGCAAGATCGGCACGCCCGAGGCCATCCTGTGCAAGGAGGGCCCCCTGACGGCCGACGAGCGCAAGGTCATCGAGGAGCACCCCGAGATCGGCTACCGGATCCTCGAGCCCCTGGAGCACCTGCCCCGGGTCCGGGAGTGGGTCTATCAGCACCACGAGCGCTGGGACGGCCGCGGCTACCCGCGCGGGCTCAACGGCGACGAGGTCGCCCTCCCGGGTCGGATCCTGATCCTGGCCGAGGTCTACGACGCCCTCGCCACGGCCCGTTCGTACAAGGACCCCTGGCCGCGGGAGAAGATCGCCGAGTTCTTCGAGGCCCAGGCCGGGCGCCACTTCGACCCGGACCTCGGCCGGATCGTGTCCGAGGGGGTCGCCCGGGCCGGGGGCGAGTTCTTCCGGGAGCCCCTTGCCGAGGGTGGCACCGAGGCCCAGGGCACCCTGTTCTGAGGGGGACCGGCGGCGGGGTATCCACCCCAGCCCGACCCGCCCTTTTGACGATCCCCGGCTCGTTGGTTAGTCTCGGTCTCGCATCGCCCGACCAACCCCCGGGACGGCGAGCGCCCGATCCGCCCGGAGCTTCCGACCCACGGAAGCCGGTACCGTCCCGAGGAGAACACCCCCTGTCCGCGCGGGCATGCCCTCCAGGCCGGATCGTGGCTCCATGGCTCCCGTCCTCGTCGTGCGCGGCGAGCATTCCGTTTCCCTGCTGCCTGAACGATGAACATCGAGGTCTCGCTCGGCTTCTTCCTGTTCTTCGTGCCCGCCTCGAAGGCGCTGTTCGCGTGCCAGCTGGCACCGGCGGCAGGCCCGGCGCAGACGGTCGAGACCACGCCCACAGGCTCCGGCACGCACCCGGACGAGGAAGGCCTGGTCCCGAGCGGGCTCCCCGAAGGCTTCGTCATGGTCCCGGCCGGCGAGGTCGAACTCGGGATCACCGGCAAGGAGCTCGAGGAGATCGTCGACACCAACGTCCGGCGCGAGGACGCGCGGGACAAGTACCGCAAGCTGCTGCTGCGGGAGCTCGGCCACGAGAAGCGCAACGTCCCGGCCTTCTACCTGAGCCGGTACGAGGTCACGAACGCCCAGTACGAGATCTTCGTCCGCAAGTTCTGGCCCAAGTACCGCTTCCCGTTCACGTGGTGGAAGCAGGAGGACCAGGACAAGAAGCGCGACGAGGCCCACAAGGAGTTCGAGGAGCGCTGGAAGGACAAGGAGAAGCCGGACGGCGTCCGCTTCGAGTTCAAGCTCGAGGAGTTCTGGGAGAAGAACTTCGAGAAGTGCGAGTGGGAGGTGCCCGAGAAGCTCCGCGACATGCCGGTCGGCTGGGTGACCTACCAGGAGGCGCGCGACTTCTGCATCTGGGCCGGACTCCGCCTGCCGACCTCGGCCGAGTGGCAGCACGGCTTCGGCAACGACCGCTACACCTGGGGCAAGAACTGGGACGACAAGGTCGAGGTCCCCAAGAAGGTCGTCGCGGTCGGCACGAGCGGCTTCGGCGTCAACAGCCTCGGGCTCTGCGAGCTCATGGGCAACCACTGGGAGTGGGTCGACGACGGCTTCGACCAGCTCGACGGCTTCAACGAGGAGTTCAGCGAGTACCGCAACCTCCTCCGCAAGCGGCGCATCGAGGTCAAGGACCTGTACACGCCGGTGTTCGACCCGTCGATGCGCCTCGCCCACGGCGGCTGCGCCGACAGCCGCGGCGACGAGGCCCCGATCGTGTTCCGCAAGCAGTGCCGCATCCCGCTGATCGACAGCCAGCACATCAGCATGCTCGGCTTCCGTCCGGCCAAGAGCACGGTCCCGGCCCTGGACACGACGGCGCTCAAGGCCCGCTACGAGCTCGACGTCAGCACGCTCCTCGGCCACGAGCTCGACCTGCCGTCGCCCGCCGACCGCGAGCTGATGCGCAAGGGCAAGCTCCTCGACTACCGCCAGCGCGGGTTCGAGCGCTGGGACATGAAGGACGGCCTGATCCACGCCTACCAGATGGTCTCGGTCGTGCCGATCAAGTCCGTCGTCGCGCTCGGCGAGGACGGGTATCCCAAGAGCGAGAAGGAGTGGCTCGGCTGGTGCCACTCGATGGACGGGGCCGGGCGCCACGGCATGCCGATCGCCGCGATCTTCCACAGCAAGCCGATCCGCTTCGAGACCCGCTCGACCACCGGCGTCAAGGGCGAGCTCGAGGTCGAGCCCGGCATCCGCTACGTCTTCTACCGCACCGAGGGCCTGCCCGAGGAGCTGCACCTCGCGATGCTGGCCGGCAACATCGAGCTGCGCGCCAACAAGGGGCAGCGCAAGACCAAGGAGCAGCTCGACGCCGAGGCCGCCGAGAAGAAGGCCGAGGAGGAGGCGGACGAGAAGGACGAGAAGAAGGGCAAGAAGAAGTCCAAGCAGCAGACCGAGTCCGAGGCGGTCAAGCAGGCGGCCAAGACCTGGAAGGAGGTCGTCGACCGCTACGAGGTGCCCGACTCGATCACCAAGGACTACCCCAAGAAGAAGTCGCCCAAGGAGATCACGATCCACCCCGGCGGCATCAAGATCCCGGTCGACCGCGACGTCCTGCTGATCCGCGACCACCGCGGGCAGTTCCTCGGCTGGCTGCCGGGCGACAAGGCCCTGTCGATCAAGCGCGGGCGCGGCGTCCCGACCAAGCTCGACGTCGACCCGGCCAAGGGCAAGGTCGAGTACGAGAGCTGGGTCGAGTTCCCCGGCAAGAAGTTCATCCAGTTCGACCTGAGCTTCTGGATGGACCCCCAGGAGCTGGCCAAGCCCTGGATCTACGAGGCTCCCTGAGCGCCCGGGCGTTCCGCCCGGTGGGATGTCACACCGGTGCGGAAGCGATCGTGAAGTTCGGAACGGCTCATTACCGCCGTTACCGACCCGGCTATGGCCGGCCGTGAGGCGACGCGAAGGCGGGCGATACCGCCCGATCGGAGCGGAGTCTCACGGTTCTCCACGACAGGGACCGCAGGAGCCTCCCATGCACCTGCGTTCCGATCCTCATGAGGACGCCTCGGTTCCGGAGTGCGGGCCCGGAGCCGAGGCGCTTTTTTCGCCGTGGAGGGGTCGGCCGAAGCGCGTCCGGAGCGAGGTGTCGCGCGGGCGCTCGGGGCCGGGCAGGTCGAGGCGCGAGGCCTTGCGGAAGCCGGCCGGGTCGAGGCCCTCGGCCTTGGCGATCTCGAGCGCCAGCTCCCAGCGCGACAGGCGCCTCGGTCCGAACAGGTGGCGGATCCCCGTGACCGACCAGTCGAGGGCGAGGTCGACGAGGCCGCGGGCCGCGTCGGCGACGGCCATCGGCGTGCGCCACTCGTCGGTGAAGATGCCGTACTCCTCCTGGCGCTCGGCCAGGATGCGCAGCGAGTCGGTCGCGCCGCGCTGGCCGTCGAACGAGGGGCCGTAGAGCA
>JAWKUM010000023.1:0-72723 GCA_041398545.1 Planctomycetota bacterium
AACCCCGCGGCCGCGTCCGCGGGCTGCTCGCGCAGCCAGTCGCACCACGCGACCTTGTACGCGCACTGGTCGGCCAGGGCCCGGGCCGACGCGGCCGCGGCGGGCTCCGCGCCGGCGACGGCGGCAGCGGCCTGCGCCGCGGTGGCGGCCTCGGCGTACCCGGCCCTGGCGCCGGCCCAGTCCTCGAGCGCCCACAGGTTCTCGGCCACGGCGAAGCCGGCCTGCAGGGCCAGGCGGTGGCCGGGGTACTCGCCGGCGAAGGCCTTGGCGATGCGCAGCGACTCGCGGTGCCGGCCGAGGCGGTGCAGCGCGAACAACGCGCCGTAGGCCGCGTCGCCGCGCAGCGCCGGGTCCGTGGACAGCTTCTCGGCCTCGGCGTACGCGTCGACGGCCTCGGCGTCCTTGCCTAGGGCGACGCGCGCCTCGGCGAGCCCGTACAGGCAGCGCGACCGCGCCGGCGCCGCGGCCGCGTCGCGGCCGAGGGCCGCGAGCGCCTGGTCGAACAGCGTCGCCGCCTCGTCCCCCTTGCCGGCCTGCAGCCGGGCGAAGGCCGTCCGCTCGAGGGCCCGCGCGCCGAGCGGCGAGTCGGGGTGGCGCCGGCGCAGCTCGGCCAGCACGCGCAGGGCGCCGTCGGCGTCGCCGCGCCGGTCGAGGCAGTCGGCCAGGGCCAGCATGGCGTCGTCGGCCCAGGGCCCCTCGGTCACGCGCGCGAACACGGCCTCCGCCTGCCGATCGCGCCCGCCGCGGACCAGGGCGAGGCCCTGGAGGTAGCGGCACTCGGTCGCGGCCTCGTGGTCGGGGAAGCCGTCCGCGGCCCTGCCGAACCGCGTCGCCGCGGCCAGCGGGTCGTCGGCGGCGAGGGCGAGGTGGCCGGCCTTGTACAACGCCGGGAACGCCAGCTCGCCCTTGGGCGCGAGCGCGGCCGTCCGGTCGTACGCGGCCAGGGCCTCGGCCTTCTCGCCCCGGGCCTCGCGGCACTCGCCGATCGCGAAGCAGGCCGCCGGCGCGAGGTAGTGGCGCTGGCCGGCCTCCTGGAGCAGGGCCTCCATCTGCGCGACCGCCTCCGCCTGCTTGCCGGCCGCCTGCAGCAGCCGGCCGAGCCGGAACCGGCCCTCGGCGCGGTGCCGGAACTCCGCGTCGCCCTTCAGCATGGCCTCGTAGGCCTTGCAGGCGTCGGCGGCCTTGGACAGCTCCTCGCGGCAGACGCCGAGCCGGTACCAGGCCTCGGTGGCCTCGGCCGCCTCGGGGCTGGCCGCGACGAAGCGCTCGAAGGCCTTGGCCGCCTCGCGGTGGAGGCCGCGCTCCTGCAGCCCGAGCCCGACGCGGAAGTCCTCCCGGTCCTGGGCCGGCAGCCACGCGACGAGCAGCAGAAGGCCGGCGGGGGCACGGAGCCTCGGCATGGTCGGACACCTCGGAGACGGGGACTCGGGTGAGCCTAGGCTCCGAGGTGTCCTGGACCAGCCCCCCGTGGACGGGGAGATCTGCCCGCTCGGCTCAGTTGCCGAGGAGCATCTCGAGGCCCTGGGTCAGGACCAGCCCCCGGGGATTGGTGGAGACGTCACAGACGAGGCCCTGGAACCAGAGCTTGACGCCCAGCAGCCCCGGGTCGTTGGGCACGGCGAACGTCAGGGACGCGGCCGAGCCCATCCTGGCCATGCGGTGGATGCCGCCGGCGAAGTCCTGCAGGACCTCACAGCCCGGCATGCCGAAGCCGTCCATCGCGATCGGCAGCGGGACGCCGTTGAACCACGTCCTGCTCCCGCCGACGCAGAGCAGCGCCTCGACGGTCGTCAGGGTGAGGTCGTTGACGGCGAGCTTCAGGTTGCCGCCGAGCTTCGGCTCGGTGACCCCCCAGAGCTCGACCTGCGGCTCCGGCCCGCAGCCCTTGCCGTAGGGCGTCCAGCCGACCGGCATGTAGACGAAGCGCAGCTTGAGGCCGCCGAAGTCGGAGATCGTCGTCGGCCCCGTGCTCGACTCGTCGTAGCTCGGGTCGTAGGCGCGCCAGACCCCGGGCCCCATGGCCGTGCGGCAGTGCTCGCCGGGGACCTCGGACCTGGCCGTGATGTCGACGACGATGGCGTCGCCGGGCGTGAACAGGAACGGGTGGTCCAGGTCGAACTCGACCCAGACGTTCTGCGGAGGCCAGCCCTGGTTGCCGCCCGGGAGGATCGTCCCGGACAGGTCCTTCTGGACGCGCTGGTCAGGCAGGTTGGTGGACCACGAGCCCGTCAGGGACTGGATCTTGGACGTCCCTGCACGGAGCACGAAGGTCGCGTACGGCTCGCGTCCTGCGAGCTGGAACCCCACGCGCCAGACCATGGCCTTGGTCTGGGGCAGGTCCGCCGCGGTCGACGGACACAGGATCTGCCCGCGGACGGTACGGCCGTCGCGGGGGGTGGCGATCGGGAAGAAGCTGGCCGCCTCGCCGATCGCCGAGTCGGGGTAGTCGGCGATCTGTGCCGGGATGGGCACGGCGAACAGCACGATGCAGGCGATGAAGGAGGTCTTCATGCCACACCTCCTCGGGTTGGGACGCCGATGATCGTCCCCCCTCCGCGGGCCCTGCGCCACGCGTGGATGCGCGCGCTTCGTCGCAGGGCCCAAGTGCGGGGGCGGATCCCGATAGGGGCCGCTTGCGACCCCTATCGCGGGCGTCACTGGCCGATCAGCAGCTGCGCGCCCTGCGTCATCAGCAGCCCCGCCGGGTTGCCCGTCGGGTCGTAGACGATGCCCTGGAAGTAGACGATCGTCTGCAGCAACGACGCGGTGTTGGGGACCGTCAGGCCGAGCGTCGCGGAGGATCCGCTGACCGACATCGCCCAGGTGCCGGCGGCGAAGTCATGGAGCGCGAGGCAGCCCGTCATCCCGTACGCGTCCATCGGGATCGGCAGCGGGAAGTTGCCGAAGCTCGTCCGCCCGGCGCCGACGGCGAGCAGCGCGATGGTCGCCTTGTCCGTGAGGTTGCCGACGACGACCTGCAGCGGCTTGCCGAGCCGCGGCGTGTCGGGCGACGACAGGTCCACGAGCGGCGTCGGCCCGCAGGCCTTGCCGTAGGGCACCCAGCGGCCGGGGACCGGGCCGTCGTCGAGCACCCAGGTGTCCTGGAGCGGGAAGTAGAGCTCGCCGCCGAACAGCACGGTCTGGCTCCGCGTCCGGTCGTAGGCGAAGCCGGAGCGCATCCGCCCGGCCGGCTCCTTGGCCGTGGCGCCGAGGTACGTCCAGCCGCCGTTCTCGTACAGGTACATCGGGCCGTGCTCGTAGCGCAGCAGGCAGCGCTTGCGCAGGTCGTCCCACACCATGTCCGACCAGTTGCTCGACGGCCGGTTGGCGTACAGCATCGGCTTCCACTGCGCGCCGTCCCACTCCCACGTGTCCGACAGCGTCCGCTGCGGCTCGCCGCCGTAGCCGCCGAACAGCACGACGACCTTCCTGGTCTCGTCGAGCGCCATCGAGGGACGGTACCTCGGGATCGGGTAGAGGTCCGCGACCTTGGTCCAGGCCTTCCCGTCCCAGGTCCACGTGTCGCCGAGCGCCTCGGTCGCCGTCTGGCCGCCGTACAGGAGCACCTTCCCGGACGCGCTGTCGTACGTCATCCCGTGCTCGTAGCGCGCCGGCGGGGCCGTCGTCGGCTGGACCAGGGTCCACCCCGTACCGTCCCACTCCCACGTATCGCCGAGCACGCCGGTGCCGAGTCCGCCGAACAGGACCACGACCTTGCGGACGGGGTCCCACGCCGCGCCGGCGCCCCACCGCGGGGACGGCGCGGTCTTGGGGGTCGTCGCGGTCCAGTCGGACCCGTCCCAGGTCCACGTGTCACCGAGCGGTCCGGCCGAGCCCAGGCCGCCGAACATCACGACGCCGCCGTTGACGCCGTCCTCGGCCATCGCGGGCGACGAGCGCGACGTCGGGACGTTGACGGGGAGCTGGATCCGCCAGGACAGGGTCTGCGCGATCCCCTGGGGAGCGCAGAGCGCGACCGCCAGGACCAAGAACGCCTTCATGTACCACCTCCTCTCTGGGGAAGCTCGAGGGGTACATCGTGCGGCACGTCGGCCGGCCGGAAATCATGGCCCTTGCGTATTCGGACGGGGCACGTGGGCGGGGATCCCGGCGCGGGGAGGGGCGCGAATGATGCCGCCGGAGGCACCAATCGCGACCGGCCACGCCCCCGGGCAGGAGGCGGGCCGGTCGCGCTCCCCGCGGGAGGTCGGCTCGGGTCAGTTGATGACGATCTTGCCGCCGTTCGACAGCGTGAACGGGATCAGCGCCGCGGAGCCGTTGTCGAGCTGGCACCACTGCGTGTTGACGACGCCGCCGAGCAGGGTCTTGTCGTTGGGGATCAGGACCGCCTGGGTCGACGTGCCGTTGCCCGCGCCGGAGCCGCTGGCGACCCGGGGGCTGATCCAGTCGAGCGGGGTCAGCAGCGTGCAGCCGCCGCCGATCGGGAGCGGCATGGGCAGCGGCGACAGGCCGAGGAAGAAAACGGTCGTGGCCCCGCCGAGGCCCTTGGACAGGTTGACCACGACGACCTGGCCGAGGTTCATCGCGCCGGTCATCGCCAGCACGGGCTTGCTGTTGCCGGTCCCCGGGCAGCCGTCACCGAAGGGCACGTACTGGATCGGCTGGAACACGAAGCGCAGCTTGATGCCGCCGCTGGTCGAGAGCGTCGTCGGCCCGGTGCTCGTGCTGGTGTAGGCGAGGTCGAGGGCGCGCGGCACGCCGGTGCCGATCGCCGAGCGGCAGTACGTGCCGGCGACCTTGGACTTGGCCGTGATGTCGACGACGAGGGCGTCACCGGGCGTGAACAGGAACGGGTAGTCGATCTCGAACTCGACCCACTGGTTGACCTGGGTCGTGCCGTTGAGGCCGCCGGGCAGCTTGGTGCCGGACAGGTCCTCCTGGACGCGCTGGTCGGGCAGGTTCGTCGACCACGACGTCGTCAGCGCCGTGACCGAGGTCGTGCCCGCGCGCACGACGAAGGTCGTGTAGTCCTCCTGGCCGGCGATCTGGATGCCGATCCGGCTGACGATGCACTTGACCGTGGGCAGGCCCGAGAAGTTGGCCGGGCAGTAGAGCTGGCCGCGGACCGTGTTGCCGTTGGTCGGCGTGTAGACCGGATACTGGCCCTGCGGGGAGTTGAGCGTGCTGTCCGGGTAGTCCACGGTCTGGGCCGCGGCCGCCGGCAGGATCAGGGCGAGGGAGAGGATCGGGAGGATGCGGAGTCGCATCGGGGACCTCCTGAGGTCAGAGGCAGGGGGAGAAGAGGACCTGGGCGGGACCGGACGGGCCCGCGAGAGCCACGAGTCTAGGTCCCCGCCGAGCAGGAAGCAGGGCCCTCCCGCCCCGACCGGCCATGTGACCTCTCCTTTACGCCCCGACCCGGGGCCCGGCCCCGGCCCCGGCGACCGCTCCTCCCGGAGGCACCCCTGTTCCCGGCCGGGAACCATGGGCCCTTGTGCCGGATCCGCCGCGGTGCCTAAATCAATGCCCGCTCCCGCCTTGGTGATCCGGCCCGGCCATGGCACAGGTGTTGCTCAAAGGACCCCACCCGAGCCCCTGAGCACGTCCTCGAGCGCCACCCCGCAGCCGACATGAAGCAGCCGATCCTCTTCCTCGCCGTCACGCTCGCGATCGCCGCCTGCGCGACCGGCCGCAAGTCGTCCCCCCCGATCCCTCGGACGGGGAAGGCCTACGACCTCGCCGGCGAGCAGCAGCTCCCCGACCGCAAGCCCGAGGAGCACGAGGGGCTGCACAACCTCTACCACCTCAGCGACGACATCGTCAGCGGAGGGGAGCCGGAGGGCGACGCGGCCTTCGAGCGGCTCGGCGCGATGGGAATCAAGACCATCCTCTCGGTCGACGGCAAGGCGCCCGACGCGGCCACGGCGGCCAGGCACGGGATCCGCTACGTGCACGTGCCGATCCGCTACGCCGGCATCACCGAGGAGGAGCGGCTCGAGATCGCCAAGACCTTCCGCGAGCTGGAGGGTCCGTTCTACGTCCACTGCTTCCACGGCAAGCACCGCGGCCCGGCCGCCGCCGCCCTCGGGCGCGTCGTCCTCGACGGCGTCCCGCGCGAGCTGGCCATCGCCGAGATGCGGCAGTACTGCGGCACGTCCGGGAAGTACGAGGGCCTCTACTCGACGATCGCGTTCGGCGACGTCCCGAGCGAGGAGGCCACCGAGGCCTGTGCCTTCGACTTCGCCCCCGCGCACAGGTTCAAGGGCTTCCGCCAGGCGATGATCGACATCAGCAGGTCGTTCGAGACGGCCGAGAAGCTGGCCAAGAACGGCTGGAAGGCCACCGACGAGCACCCCGACGCCAACGCGGCCAACGAGGCCCGGCGCACGGCCGAGTCCTTCGCCCAGGCCGTGGCCCTGGACGAGGTCAGGTCGCGGCCCGAGGACTTCCGCGGCTGGCTGGCCGACTCGGTCGAGGAGTCGAAGCAGCTGTCCCAACTGCTCGACCGCCAGGCCAAGGGCGACGCCGCGGCCGGTGAGGAGGCCGTCAAGGCGCTCAGGACCCTCAAGGCCTCCTGCACGGCCTGCCACACCAAGTACCGCAACGAGGGCTACTGAGCCCCGCCCTGCGGTCCAGAGCATCCCGACGAGTTCCGCGCACCGGCCCGATTAGCGCACACGCTGCGGGGCATGGCCGGGCCGGGACTCGTCCTTGTACGGCGGCCTAGAACGGGATCGCGTCGAGGAAGTCGCCGACGACCGTGCGCCACTCCGCCGGCGCGAACTTGTCGAACTCGAAGTGCCGCGCGCCCTCGAAGAAGTGCAGGCGCTTGGGCGCCCCCCGGGCAGGCCTGGAGCATGGCCTCGAGCTCGGACGGCATGGTCTCTCGGTCGAGCTGGCCGCCGAGCAGCAGGGTCGGCGTCGCGCAGCGCCTGATGACGTCCACGGGGCGCAGGTCGCCGGCGTGGACCCCGAGCATGATCGAGGCGAGGACCCGCACCGGGAAGAAGCTGAGCTCGGGCATGGGGACCCTCGGCAGGCGCTGTGCGAGGGCGAGCCGGATGTCCGAGTACGGCGACTCGAGCACGAGGAACGCCGGGACGCCGTCGCTCGACGCCTCGTACAGGGCCGCGGCCGCGCCGAGCGAGCGGCCGTGGACGCCGATGGTCGAGAAGCCCCGCCCGGTCAGGAACTCGCGGCAGGCCGCGATGTCCCTGGCCTCGTACCAGCCGAAGGTGATCCGCTCGGGCGAGCTCTCCCCGGTGCCGCGGAGGTCGGGCATCAGCACCGACCAGCCCCGGTTGGCGTAGAACTCGGCCGCGGGGAGGTTGGCCTCCCGGCTCATGCCGATACCGGCGACGAGGATCACGGCGTGCTCGCGGTCGACCGGGACCCACCAGGTCGAGACCTCGACCTTGTCCTTGGCCCGGAGCTTGACCTTCTCGACCGGGTGGCCGGCGATCTCGCTGCGCTCGGCGACGGCCCGGTTGCGCGGCCGGCTCGTCTCGTGGACGACCCACAGGGCCAGGCCCCACCACACCGCGAGGCCGAGCACGACGAGCAGCTTGAGCCACCGGCGGAGCCGGGCCGCGCCGGACGGGCGCTCGCTGTCGTAGGACGCCATCGGGCTCACCGTGGCAGGCGCAGCCGGAACCGGCTCCCCCCCTCGGGGCGGTGGTGGAGCTCGACGTCGCCGCCGTGGAGCCGCAGGTACTCGCGCGACAGGGCCAGGCCGAGGCCGAGGCCATGGCCCGGCCGCTCGAAGGGCTCGAAGATCCGCTCCCGGTCCTCGTCGGGCACGCCGGGCCCGGAGTCGTCGACGTCGATCGCGACCTCGGACGCCGAGGGCACGACGCGCACGACGACGTGGGCGTTGCGCGGCGAGACGTGCAGGGCGTTCTCGACCAGCGTCGCCAGGGCCTGAGCGAGCTTGGCGGCATGGAACCGGACCGG
Organism: Planctomycetota bacterium; assembly: GCA_041398545.1. Classification (GTDB taxonomy): domain Bacteria; phylum Planctomycetota; class UBA1135; order UBA1135; genus JAWKUM01. The sequence continues at coordinate 7,915 of JAWKUM010000023.1, forward strand.
GGCGAGCGAGGGCGGCAGCTCGACGTCGAGCGCGATGTTGCGCATCGCGGCCTCGACCTCGAACTCCGCCGTGACCCGGTGGACGAGCTGGAGCAGCGAGCCGTCGTCGCGCTCGAGGCTGGCGCCGGGCATGCGCAGCCCCCACCACTCCTGCAGCCCCTCGAGGCAGGCCCGCAGGCGCAGGCCGTGCTTCTCGATCAGGGCCAGGTAGCCGCGCTGCTCGTCGCTGAGCCCCCCGCCGATCCCGCTCGTGAGCTGGGCGATCAGCTCGCGGTGGACCTCGAGCGGGGTGTCGAGGCCGTGGATCAGCGAGGCGTACAGGCTGGCCAGCTCCTGCTCCTTGAGCTCGAGCTGGCGCTCCTTGTCGGCCAGCGCCGCCTCGAGCTCGGCCAACCGGCCGACGTCTCCTGCCTGGGTCTCCGGACTGCTCATGCGGACGGGCTCCCTGCGCGCGGGGCGCAACCCCTCCTCATCGGGCCACGCGCCGGGGTGGCTTGAACCTCGGGCCGCCGCCCCGGCCCGCCGGTGTCACCGGCCCTTGCCCGCGGCCGGCTCGGCGGTGTCCTCGCCCGCGGCCGGCTCGGCGGTGCCCTTGCCCGCAGCGGCGTCGACGGTGCCCTTGTGCCGGGTCGGCTCCGCGCCCTCGTCGGCGAACTCGAAGCGGTAGAGGACCAGGACCTGGCCGGGCTGGAGCCCGAAGGGATCGGCGCCGCGCCCCTGCCTCGGGCCGCCGCCGGGACCGGGCATGCCCATGGGGCCCTGACGCTGCCCCCTCGCCCCCTGCCGGCGCGCGGGTTGCCCCGCGCCCCTGGCGGCGTCGCCCGCGTCCCCGGCGAGCTCGACCTTGGCGACCTCGGTGAAGCGATCCCCGGGGAACAGGTTGTCGGCGAAGGCCTCGACCTCCTCGGGCCGGCCGATCCAGTAGAGGGCCTGGCCCTTCTCGACGACGTCGTACAGCAGGCCGGTGACACGCCGGGCGCGCTCGCCGGCGTCGCGGACGAGGAGGTCCTCGCGCAGGCGGCTGGCCTTGCCCTGCTGCATCGGGCTCGCGCGGTCGGGCGTCTCGCCGGGCTGGCCGTTGGTCGCGCCCCCGGGAGGCCCACCCGCGCGGCCCGGCCCGAAGCCCCCGGGCTGGAACCCGCCGGGGCCGCGGCGGCCGGCGCCAGCGCCGGCCCCGACGACCGAGGCGTCGAGCAACCGCCAGCGGGGATAGAACTGCAGCGTCTCGGCCAGCCGTCGGTCGACGATCAGCGCGCTGCCGTCGGGGACCTCCTCGGCGACGAAGTCGTACGCCTGGCGCGTGCGCTCCAGGCTCGCGATCGTGCGCTCGACCTGCGGGCGACCCTCGGCGTAGAGCAGGCCGCACTGGGCGACGAACAGCAGGCCGAGCCCGACGCCGACGGCGCGGTCGCGGCCGGCGGTGGCGAAGAACCAGAACGCCGGCACGAGCCACAACGGCAGGGTCGGCAGCAGGAAGCGCAGCCCCATCAGCCCCTGGCCGCCGCCCTGCGCCCCCCAGTAGTACGCCGCGTACACGGCCGTGATCGGCAGGACGACGAGCCCGACGAGGAGCGCGGTCGGCCGCGTGTCGCGGCGCACGCACATGCCGGCGAGGCCCGCGAGGCCGAGGGCCAGGAACAGGCCGAGCCCGCTCGTGCTGAGGGCCTCGACGTACTGCAGCCACTTGGCGTCGAAGAACGCCCACGCGAACCCCGTGCCGGCCTGCTGCTCGCCGGTGAGCGCGTAGCCGGTGTCGAGCGGGTCGCCGTAGATCGAGTAGTTGCGCCACAGGAGCAGGCCGACGGGGACCAGCGCCCCGGCCAGGGCGACGAACAGGTCGGGCAGGCGGTCCCGGCGCCGGACGACGTGGGCGACCATGAACGCGGCGACGCCGAGGCCGGCGACGACCTCCGCGTAGCGGATCGTCGGGATGGCGCCGAGGAGGAGGCCCGCGAGGAGCGCCTTCCACCAGCGAGGCTCCCGGGCCCAGGCCTCGAGCACCCAGCAGCCGGCGACGAGGAAGAACGTCAGGGCGGTGTGCGCGCCCCAGTTGAGCGCGTGGACCGCGGCCAGGGGGTGGAGGGCCCACAGCAGCGCGGCCAGGAGGGCGAGGCCGTCCCCGGCGTAGCGGCGGACCAGGAGGAACAGCAGGAGGATCGTGGCCGCCGCCATCAGCGGCTGGAGCTTCAGCGCGGCCTCGGGGCCCCACAGTGCGTAGGGCCCGGCCATGAGCACGCCGAGGCCCGGGGAGTAGCGCGAGAAGAAGCGCCCGTCGGCCGTCTCGAGGAAGTGCATGCCGATGTAGTCGAGCGGCGAGGACGGGACCAGCTCGGTCGAGCCGTGGTCGACGAGCAGGGCCGCCTGCACGAAGTAGCCGTTGGCATCGGGGGACTGGAACGTCCCGTGGGTGGCCGGGAGGAGGAGCCAGGCGTAGCCGCAGGCCAGGGCCAGGGCGAGCAGGGGGGCGAGCACGCGCTTCATCGCTTCGAGCCTATCCCGGGACGGCCGGCCTGCGGGCCCCGGGCATCCCGAAACCGTCAGATCGCCTCGGGCGCGTCGACGCGGCGCGGGTCGTCGGCGTCGCCGGTGTTGAGGGTCGCCGACGGCTCGAACAGGAGCACCTCGGCGTAGGGCTCGGCGACCGGCCGGTGCTCGACGCCGCGCGGGACGACGCAGAGCTGGCCCGGGCCGAGCCGGAGCTCGCCGTCCCGGAGCTCGACGCGGAGCAGGCCGGCGACGACGAGGAAGAGCTCGTCCTCATCGGCGTGGGCGTGCCAGGTGAACGCGCCCTCGAGCTTGGCCAGGCGCACGTCCTGGCCGTTGAGCCGGGCCACGACCTTGGGCGTCCAGCGCTCGTCGAAGCTGGCCAACCGCTCGGCGACGTCGACGACGCGCAGCGCACCTTCCGCGCTCATGCTCCCTCCTCGCCTCCCGTGGAGGCTCAGTACCTCGCGGCCACGGGGTAGCGTCGGCCGACCCCGAAGGCCTTGCTCGTGACCTTGAGCCCCGGCGCCGCCTGGCGGCGCTGTACTCGCTGCGCTCGATCATGCGCACGATCCGCTCGACGAGCGCGGGCTCGAAGCCCTCGGCGACGATCGCGTCCAGCGGCGCGTGCTGCTCGACGTGGAGCTCGAGGATCCGGTCCAGGACCTCGTACGGCGGCAGGCTGTCGACGTCGACCTGGCCCGGCCGCAGCTCGGCGCTCGGCGGCTTGGTCATCGTCGAGACCGGGATGACCTCGCGCTCGCGGTTGACGTGGCGGGCGATCGCGTAGACGAGCGTCTTGGGCACGTCGCTGATGACGGCGAGGCCGCCGTTCATGTCGCCGTAGAGCGTGCAGTAGCCGACGGCCAGCTCGCTCTTGTTGCCGGTCGACAGCAGCAGGGCCCCGCGCTTGTTGGACACGGCCATCAGCAGCAGGCCGCGGATCCGCGCCTGGAGGTTCTCCTCGGTGACGTCCTCGGGCAGGCCGGCGAACAGCGGCGCGAGGGTCGCCAGGCTGGCCTCGAAGCAGGGCTCGATCGGGACCTCCTCGAAGGCGATGCCGAGGTTGCGGGCCAGGGCCTCGGCGTCGGCGCGGCTGTGCGGCGACGAGTAGCGCGACGGCAGGGCGAAGCCCGCGACGTGGTCGGGCCCGAGCGCCTCGACGGCGAGGGCGGCGACCAGCGCCGAGTCGATCCCGCCCGACAACCCGAGCAGGACGTCGGCGAAGCCGCACTTGTGCACGTAGTCGCGCAGGCCGAGGACGACGGCGTCGTGGGCCTCGACCGCCCGCTCGGCGAGCGTCAGCGGCGCGGCCGCGGGCACCGGCCGCCCGGCCTCCGGCGCGTCCTCGTCCCAGACGGCGAAGTCCTCGCGGAAGGACGCGAGCTCCAGGCCGAGCCCGCCGTCCCGGGTCACGACGAAGGACGTCCCGTCGAACACGAGCTCGTCGTTGGCGCCGACCTGGTTGACGCAGACGAGCGGGACGCCGTAGCGGGCCGCCGACGCGGCCATCATCGCGCGGCGGAGCCCGATCTTGCCGAGGTGGAACGGCGAGGCGCTGAGGTTGAGGATCAGCTCGGCGCCCTGCTCGACGAGGCGCTCGACCGGGTCCAGCTCGTAGCGCCGCCGCGGCCAGAACCCGCGGTCGTTCCACACGTCCTCGCAGATCGTCACGCCGAGCCGGCGGCCCCGCCACGCGAGCGGGGCGACGGCGTCGGCCGGCTCGAAGTAGCGGTCCTCGTCGAAGACGTCGTAGGTCGGCAGCAGGCTCTTGCGCGCGACGCCGACGCGGCGGCCGCCGTCGCACAGCGCCGCGGCGTTGGCCAGGGGGTTGCCGTCGCCCTCGCGGGGCTCGACGAAGCCGACGAGGATCGCCGGGCCGTCGGCCGTCCACGCCGCCAGCTCGTCGAGGGCGGCGAGGTTGCGGGCGACGAACGCCGCGTGCTCGAGCAGGTCGCGGGCCGGGTAGCCGGGGATCGCGCACTCCGAGAACAGGCAGAGGTCGGCCCCCTCGCGACCCGCGCGCTCCCAGGCCGCGCGCATGCGGGCGAGGTTGCCGTCGAAGTCGCCGATCGTGTAGTCGAGCTGGGCGAGCGCGATGCGCATCGGTCTCGGTCCTGTCCTCGTCCGGCCCGGCGGCCGCCTCGTCACCGCCGTCCGGCGAAGAACTCGGCGACGGCCCCGGCCAGGTCCGCGTATTCCTCGGGCCGATTGTAGGCCTGGGCGCTGACGCGGAGCACGCATCGCGGCGTCGCCGGCCAGCACTGGCCGACGACCTCGAAGCCGCGGGTGTTGAGCCAGGCCATCAGCGCCTCGGGCCGCAGGGCGCCCTCGGCCTCGGCCGGGGGCAGGTCGGGGAGCGGGACCGAGGCCAGCGCCGCGATCATCGCCTCGGGGGCGGGCGCCGGGATCCCGAGGGCCTCGCAGAGCAGCCGCCGGCCCTCGAGCACGAGCGCCTTGTTGTGGCGGCGGAGCCCGGCGAAGCCGTCGGGGAACAGCCCGCGCAGGAAGGCGATCGCGTCGGGCACGCACAGGGCCGGGCTCGGGTCGTCGGTGCCGAGCCACTCGAACTCCTCGAGGAAGCGGCTGCGCCCCGGGGTGAGGCGCGCCGTGGCGCCGTGGCTGATCGAGGTCGGGCGGATCCGCTCCTGCCAGTCGCGGCGCACCCACAGGAGGGCCGAGCCCTTGGGGCTGCACAGCCACTTGTGGCAGTTGCCGGTGTAGGCGAGGGCGCCGAGCTCGTCGAGCCGCAGCTCGACCTGGCCGGGGCCGTGGGCGCCGTCGACGACGGTCTCGACGCCGCGCTCGCGCATCTCGGCGACGATCCGCGCGAGCGGCAGCACGAGCCCGGTCGCGCTCGTGATGTGGTCGATCAGCAGCAGCCGCGTGCGCGCGGACACGGCCGCGTGCAGGGCGCCGAGGACCTCGTCCTCGGCCTCGAGCGGGAACGGCACGTGGGCCACGCGGACCCGGGCGCCGGCCCGCGCGGCGACGAAGTCGAGCACGTTGCGGCTGGCCCCGTACTCCATGTCGGTCGTCAGCAGCTCGTCGTCGGTCCCGAGCGGCAGGGAGCGCAGCACGGCGTTGACGCCCATCGTCGCGTTGCGCACGAACACGAGGTCGGCAGGGTCGGCGCCGACGAAGGCGGCGAGGACCTCGCGGGCCACGGCCAGCCGGCCGAGGAGCTCGCGGCCGAGGAAGCGGGTGCCGTTGGCCTCGAACTCGTCCCGGAGCTCCCGCTGGCGCGCGAGGACCGGCCGGGGGCAGGCCCCGAACGAGCCGTGGTTGAGGTAGCGGACGCCCTCCTCGAGGCCCCAGTGTGCGGCGAGGTCCATCGCCCGGCACGATATCCTGGTCGTCCGCGAATCTTCGGCCCCAGGACCGGAATGTCGCCGCCCTCACCCCCCACCACCAGGAGCCACCGATGCGCAGCCTCGCCCTCCTCCCGACCCTGCCCCTCGTCCTGACCGCCTGCCACCTCTGCGCCTGCCAGACCGAGGTCCACGAGACCGACCAGGTCAAGTCCGGCCCCTGGCCGGCGGGCGCCGCCCTGGCGGTCGAGACCGACAACGGCGCCATCCGGGTCACCCCCGGAGAGGGGACCGACTACAAGGTCGTGGCCACGCTGCGCAGCCCCTCCGAGGAACGGCTCGCCCGGACCGCGGTCCGGATCGCCGAGGCCGACGGGGTCATGCGGGTCTCGATCGACTGGCCGGAGGGGCGGACCCTGTCCAACGAGGGCTGCAGCCTGGTCATCAGGGTCCCGGCAGCCGCGGGGCTCCAGCTGCGGACGAGCAACGGTTCGATCGAGTTCGGCGGCTTCGCCTGCGAGGCCGTGGCCACGACGAGCAACGGGCGGATCTCGGCCATGGACCTGGACGGCCCGGCCGAGCTGGTGACCAGCAACGGCGGCATCGAGGCCCGCGGCATCGGCGGCAGGCTCCGCGCCGAGACGAGCAACGGCAGCATCAAGGCCGAGCTGCGCCCCGACAACGCCGGCCCCGTGACCCTGCGGTCGTCCAACGGCGGCATCACGGTCGACGCCAGCGCACTCGCCGGCGTCATCATGGCGACGACCAGCAACGGCTCGATCGACGTCCAGGGCGCCGACAAGGTCCAGCGGCACAGCGAGGACCACGTCGAGGTCGACCTCGGGAACGGCCAGCGGTCGGTCGTCACGACCTCGAACGGCAAGATCCGGATGAAGTTCCGGTTCTGAGCGGGGCGGGCCCGCTCAGCCCTGCGGTCGGTGGCAGACGACCTCGATGTTGTTGCCGTCCGGGTCGAGGACGAAGGCCCCGTAGTAGTGCGCGTGGTACTGGGGGCGCGGCCCCGGCGCCCCGTTGTCGGCGCCGCCGGCCGCGAGCGCCGCCCGGTGGAAGGCGTCGACGACGCCGCGGTCGTCGGTCGCCAGGGCGACGTGGGCCCCGCCCTCGACCGGGTCGCGGCGCACGAGCCAGTACCAAGGCTTGCCGCCGTCCCCGAGGCCGACGGCCCCGGGGAACTCCATGACCACGGCAACGCCGAGGGGCGCGAAGGCCCGGACGTAGAACTCCTTGCTGCGGTCGAGGTCGCAGACGTTGAGGCAGACGTGGTCGAGCATCGGCTCACTCCAACGGCGGGGGGACGGCGAGGGCCTCGCAGAGGGCCTCGAGGGACGGGACGCGGAGGTCGGGGACGGCGTCGCTCGGCGCGGTCGCGCCCGAGCCGGGCCGGCCCTGGCGGCGGTCGACCCAGACCGTGGCCAGGCCGAGCGAGCGGGCCGGGGCGACGTCGTGGTACAGGCTCTGGGCGACGTGCAGCCAACGCTCCCGGTCGACGCCGAGCCGCCCGGCCGCGGCCTCGAAGAACCGTGGCGAGGGCTTGTAAGCGCCGACCTCCTCGGCCGTGACGACGGCGTCGAGGTCCACGCCGAGCCGCGGGCGCGTGGTCTCGAACAGGTCGCGGTCGATGTTGGACAGCACGGCCAGCCGGTAGCGCCGGCCGAGGCGGGCGAGCGACGCCTTGGTGTCGGCGAACAGCGGCCAGGCGGCCAGCCCCTCGGCCAGGGCCTCGCGCGCCGCCGGCACGAACCCCGCCTCCGCGCCGATCCGCTCGAGGACCCGGGCCAGGACCTCGCGGTAGCGGAGGTGGTCCTCCTCGTTGGACGCGGCCTCGACGGCGGCCTCGGCCCGGGCGAAGGCCTCGAGCACCGCCTCGTCACCGACGCCGGGCATGAGCGGCCGGAGGCCGGCGAGCAGGCCGGCCTCCCAGTCGACGAGCGTGCCGTAGCAGTCGAAGCTCAGGAGCTCGTAGCGGGCGGGATCCAGGGCCATGCCCCGAGCGTAGCGCAGGCGGAGAAAATCGCAGGCCCGCGGGGTGGGAACGCCGCCTTCCACCTCCCTTGCGGGAGGTAGGCGTCCCGACCGCCGGGAGTGATCATCCTCCAGCCCACGAACGATGTACCCCGGCCGGCTCCCGCGAGCCCACGGAAACTGTCTCTCTCTCTTCGCTTCGCTCAGCTCCTCGCCGACTCGGTCTCGTAACGCTTCACGGCCTTGAGCAGGTCGGTCGCGGTGACGATCCCGGCGAGGTGGCCCTCCTTGGTGATCAGGATTCGGTGCACGCGTTGGTCGAGCATCATCTCGGCGAGGTCCCCCGCCGAGGTCTCGGGGCTGGCCGAGACGAGGTCGTGGGTCATGATCTCCGTCACGCTGCGCTCCCCGCCGGGGAACGAGTCGGTGAAGCCCTCGCTATCGAACTCCGCAACCTCCTGCTCGAGCGTCCAGAAGTACGGGTGCATGCCGCGGCTCTCGCGCTCCTCCGAGACCTCGCGGACGAGGTCGGTGTAGGAGACGACGCCGACGACCTTGCCCTTGGGGCCGACGACCGGCGCGCCGTGGATGGCCTCTTCCTCGAGGAAGCTCGCGAACTCGATCAGCGTCATGTCCATCGGCACGGTGTGGACTTCGCGCTGCATCAGGTCCTTGGCGGTGAGGATCATCGTCCCTCCTCGGGCCGGGCTGGTGGAAGGAGGCCGGCGGTGCCCCAGGATTCTCGGCAGGACGCCCGCTGCCGACCCTGGGCCGACGGGAGGGAGGCGCTCGGGTCTAGTGCGTAGGGCCCGGCCCCGCGCGGGGAGCCGTCAGCCGGCCTCGACCCCGTGGCCGGGATGTGGGGAGGACGGCGCCCCGCTCCATTCCCCCGGACCCTACCCACAACGGCTGAGCCGGGGATGACTCGGAGGCGGCAGACTTGGGACGTCCGAGGCAAGGATCCAGCCCATGAGCCGAGCTCGCCACATCACCGTGGACGGCAACGAGGCCGTCGCCCTCGTCGCGCACAGGTGCAACGAGGTCATCGCGATCTACCCCATCACGCCGGCCTCGCCCATGGGCGAGCACGCCGACCTCTGGTCGGCCCAGGGCCGGCCCAACCTCTGGGGCACCGTCCCGGACGTCGTCGAGATGCAGAGCGAGGGCGGCGCCGCGGGCGCGATGCACGGCGCGCTGCAGGCCGGCGCGCTGACGACGAGCTTCACGGCCAGCCAGGGCCTGCTGCTCAAGATCCCCAACATGTACAAGATCGCGGGCGAGCTGACGCCGTTCGTGCTGCACGTCGCCGCTCGGACGCTCGCGACGCACGCCCTGTCGATCTTCGGCGACCACAGCGACGTCATGGCCGCGCGCCAGTGCGGCTTCGCGATGCTGTGCGCCGGCAGCGTACAGGAGGCGCACGACATGGCGATGGTCGCCCAGGCGGCGACCTACCGCACGCGCGTGCCGTTCCTGCACTTCTTCGACGGGTTCCGGACCTCGCACGAGGTCCAGAAGATCGAGGTCATCCCCGACGAGGTCATGCGGCACCTGCTGCCCGACGAGCTGCTGCGCGAGCACCGCGACCGCGCGCTCGACCCCGACCGGCCCGTCATCCGCGGCACGGCCCAGAACCCCGACACGTTTTTCCAGGCCCGCGAGGCGGCCAACATCTACTACGACCGCTGCGCGGCCGAGGTCGAGGCCGTGTTCGAGGACTTCGGCAACAAGACCGGCCGCCGCTACCGGACCTTCGACTGGGTCGGCCACCCCGAGGCCGAGCGCGCCATCGTGCTGATGGGCTCGGGCGCCGAGGCGGCGCACGTCGCCGTCGAGGACATGGTCTCGGCCGGCGAGAGGGTCGGCCTCGTCAAGGTCCGCCTGTTCCGGCCGTTCGACGGCGCGGCGCTGCTCGCGGCCCTGCCGCCGAGCGTGCGGCGGATCGCCGTGCTCGACCGCACCAAGGAGCCCGGCTCGATCGGGGAGCCGCTGTACCAGGACGTGCTGACGGCCGTGGCCGAGGCCGCCCAGGCCGGCCGCTCGCCGTTCGCGGCGGCGCCGGTCGTCGTCGGCGGCCGCTACGGCCTGTCGTCCAAGGAGTTCACGCCGGGCATGGTCGCCGGCGTGTTCGACGAGCTCGCGGCCGAGCGGCCGCGGCCCCACTTCACGGTCGGCATCGTCGACGACGTCACCCACCTGTCGGTCCCGTGGCAGGAGGTCGACGAGGAGACCGACGGCGTCCGGGCGATCTTCTGGGGCCTCGGTGCCGACGGCACGGTCGGGGCCAACAAGAACTCGATCAAGATCATCGGCGAGGGCACGGACCTCCACGCCCAGGGCTACTTCGTCTACGACAGCAAGAAGTCGGGGGCCGTCACGGTCTCGCACCTGCGCTTCGGCCCGCAGCCGATCCGCGCGACGTGCCTCGTGCGCAACGCCGGCTTCGTCGCCTGCCACCAGTGGTCGTTCCTCGACAAGTACGACGTCCTCGAGCACGCCGCGCCGGGGGCCGTCTTCCTCGTCAACAGCCCGTACGGCCCCGGCGAGGTCTGGGACCGGCTGCCGCGGGAGGTCCAGCAGGCCGTCGTCGACAAGGGCCTGCGGCTCTGGACCATCGACGCCGTGACGGTCGCCCGCGAGGCGGGCATGGGCAACCGCATCAACACGGTCATGCAGACGTGCTTCTTCGCGATCTCGGGCGTGCTGCCCCGCGAGGAGGCCATCGCGGCGATCAAGGACTCGATCAAGAAGACCTACGGCCGGCGCGGCGAGGAGGTCGTGCGCCGCAACTTCAAGGCCGTCGACGCGGCCCTCGACCACCTGCACGAGGTCGCCCACCCCGGCGCGGTCACGACCGACCGCGGCCGCCCGCCGCTGATCGCCGAGGAGTCGCCCGACTTCCTCAAGCGCGTCACGGCCGTCATGCCTCGCCAGCAAGGGCGATCGCTGCCGGTCAGCGCCTTTGATCGACGGGACCTGGCCCTATCATCCACGCGGTGGAAGCGCCGCATCGCCCTCGGGGTCCCGGTCTGGAGCCGGACCTGTGCATCCAGTGCAACCAGTGCGCCTTCGTGTGCCCGCACGCGACGGTCCGCACATCCAGGTCTACGACCCGCGGCGCTGGACAGCGGCGCCCGAGAGAACTTCCTGTAGCGGCCATGCGGGCAGGAGTTTCCAGGACGCAGCCTACACGATCAGGTCGCGCCCGAGGACTGCACCGGCTGCACGCTCTGCGTCGAGATCTGCCCGGCCAAGGACAAGACCAACCCGCAGCAAGGCCATCCGGATGACGCCGCTCGACGAGGTCTGCGCCGTCGAGAAGGACCGCGGGACCTTCCACGACGCTGCCCGACAAGGACCTCTTGACCTCGGCCGCGTCGACGCCGAGGCCAGCCAGTTCCTCGAGCCGCTGTTCTGATTTCTCCAGGCGCCTGCGCGGGCTGCGGCGGACGCCGTACACGTCAAGCCCCTGACCCAGCTCTTCGGCGACCGGGCCCTGATCGCCAGCGCGACCGGCTGCTCGTCGATCTACGGCGGCAACCTGCCGACGACGCCCTACTGCACCGACGCCGACGGCCGCGGGCCGGCCTGGTCCAACAACCTGTTCGAGGACAACGCCGAGTTCGGCCTCGGCTTCCGCCTGGCGCTCGACATGCGGGGCAAGCGGGCCTCCGAGGCCCTCGACGCCTGCGCCGCCGGGGTCCGGTGCGGGCTCGTCGAGCGCATCCGCCACGTCGACCAGCGCGACCGCCAGGGCGTCACTCGGATGCGCGCCCTCGTCACCAGGCTCCACGACAGGCTGGGCGACGCGCCGGAGGAGCCCTCCTGCGCGAGCTCGCGCCACGGCCTCGTGCAGAAGAGCGTGTGGCTCGTCGGCGGCGACGGCTGGGCCTACGACATCGGCTACGGCGGCCTCGACCACGTCCTGTCGATGGACCGCGACGTCAACGTCCTCGTCCTCGACACCGAGGTCTACAGCAACACCGGCGGGCAGGCCTCGAGGCCACGCCGACCGGGGCCGCGGCCAAGTTCGCCGTCATCGGGCGCGAGGTCGGCAAGAAGGGACCTCGCCCTCGAGGCCATGAGCTACGGGCACGTCTACGTCGCCCGCGTGGCCGCCAGCCAGCTACAACCAGACGGTCAAGGCCTTCCTCGAGGCCGAGTCCTGGCCCGGCCCGTCCTGATCCTGGCCTACAGCCCGTGCATCGCGCCTGGCTACGACCTGCGCCACGGCGTCGACCAGCAGAAGCTGGCCGTCGAGACCGGCTACTGGCCGCTGTTCCGCTACACGACCCGCGGCGCACGCAGCCCGCGGCGAGCCCGGCATGACGCTCGACTCAAGCCGCCGCGGAAGCCGCTGTCGGCGTTCGTACCCAGAACGAGACGCGCTTCCGCATGGTCGAGCGCATGGACGCGACCCGCTTTCACCGAGCTGCAGGCGCGGGCCAGGAGGGGCGCGCGCCGGCGGTTCGCGCTCTGGCTTCAGCTGGCCGGCATCGCGATCCCGGCGGCCGACGCGGCCGCCGCCCCCGCCGCCGACCCGCGCAACCCTCGGGCTCCAACGGAGGAGGTGAGGCATGAGGCTCACGACCAAGTACTGCGGCCTCGAGCTGCCGCACCCCCTCGTCGTCGGGGCCTCGCCCCTGTCGGACGACATCGACTACGTGCGCCGCCTCGAGGACCAGGGCGCGGCCGCCGTCGTCATGCACTCGCTGTTCCAGGAGCAGATCGAGCGCGAGTCCCTGTCGACCTTCCACGCCCTCGAGGCCCACAGCGACGCCTTCGGCGAGGCCCTGTCGTTCTTCCCCGACCCGCAGGAGTTCGTGCTCGGGCCCGAGGAGCACCTCGAGGCCCTGCGCCGGCTGCGCCAGGCCGTGTCGATCCCGGTCATCGCCTCGCTCAACGGCACCTCGCTGGGCGGCTGGCTCGACCACGGCCGGCTCCTCGTCGAGGCCGGCGCCGACGCCCTCGAGCTCAACGTCTACGACCTGCCGACCGACCTCGAGCGCTCCGGCCCCGCCGTCGAGCAGGAGACCCTCGACGTCGTCGCCGAGCTGCGCCGCTCGGTGACGGTCCCGATCGCGGTCAAGCTGTCGCCGTTCTGGTCGTCGTTCGCCAACATGGCCCGCCGCCTCGTCGAGGCCGGCGCCGACGGGCTCGTCCTGTTCAACCGCTTCTACCAGGCCGACATCGACGTCGAGGCCCTCGAGTACCAGCGCAAGCTCCGGCTGTCCTCGTCGCACGAGCTCCTCCTGCGCCTGCGCTGGATCGCGATCCTGTACGGCCGCGTCGAGGCCTCGCTGATCCTGACCGGCGGCGTCCACACGGCGGTCGACCTCGTCAAGGCGCTGATGTGCGGCGCCGACGGCGTGCAGGTCGTGTCCTGCATCCTGCAGAAGGGCCCCGAGCGCATCGGCGACCTCCTCGACGGCCTCGAGGCCTGGATGGACGAGCACGAGTACGCCGACCTCGGCGAGCTCCGCGGCTCGATGAGCCTGCTGCGCTGCCCCGACCCCCACGCCCTCGAGCGGGCCAACTACGCCCGCATCCTGCAGAGCTGGAACGAGGGCGACTGAGGCCCGGCCGGCGCCGGGCTCACGGCCCCGGCGCCGTCAGGTCGATGACGACGAGCTCGGGCGGGCACAGGAACCGCAGGCGCGGGGCCGCGGCGCGCTCCATGCCGACGCCGCGCGAGACGCAGAGGGCGGCGTCGCCGAAGCGGAAGAAGCCCCCCGCGGCGACGTCGCGCGGCAGGTCGGACAGCGTGATCGGCGGGCCGTAGAACGGCACGACGACCTGGCCGCCGTGGGTGTGGCCGGCGACGGCGAGGACCTCGGTCGAGACGCCCTCGAAGAAGCCGCGGGCGAAGTCGGGCGAGTGGCCGAGCAGGATCGTCAGGCCGTCGAACCGGGCCTGGGCCTTGAAGAAGGCCTCGTCCCAGGCGCTGCCGGGCCCGGCCGGCTGGCGCGACGACCAGCGCCGGAGCCCGAAGACCTGCAGCCTGCTCACGGGGTCGCAGGGCGCGCACTGGTCCTGCAGGATCGTGACGCCGGTGCCGCGCAGCACCTGGCGCGCCTCCTCGACGTCCCCGTCGACGGCGTACATCCCGTAGCGCGGCGGGTGCTCGAGCCCGCGGAACAGCTCGACGAGCTTCGCGCGCTGGGCCTCGAAGCCCGGGTCCCCGAGCGGGAGCTGGAGCCAGTCGCCGGGCAGGAGCAGCAGGTCGGGGCGCAGGGCGTCGACGCGGGCGAAGACCTCGCGCTCGAAGGCGCCGACCTCGTCGGTCTGCAGGTCGGCCAGGACGACGACGCGGATCGGCCCCGGGATCCCGGCCAGCCGCGCCGACTCGAGCCGGTAGTGCCTGACCTGCAGCCGGTACGGCTCGACGAAGTACGCGAAGCCCCCGACGCCGAGCACGACGACGGCGACGACGCAGCCGAGGACCCCCCAGCCGCGGTCGCCGCGCTCCCCGGCCCGCAGCACGACGACGGCGCGCAGCAGCAGGACCGGGCCGAGCACGACGAAGATCGCGTGGCACCAGAGGTTGAGGACGGCGAAGCGGTCATGGAACGCACCGGTGCCGACGAGCCAGCCGACCGTCGCCAGGAGCAGGCCGAACAGGCCGAGCCAGCCCAGGTCCCTCAGCGGCCGGAACGACCCCAGCACGCGCAGCGCGAGCCAGACCCCGGCCGCGAGGCCGAGGACGTCGAACAGCAGCAGCGCTCCGGTGATCGAGGTCATCCAGGGGGCTTATCGGCAGGTCGCCGGGACCTCCACGGTACCGGGCCGATCCGCCGATCGCTCGGGGGTCTCGACCACGACGCCGGCCGGGCAGGGGCCTCCTAGCTCACCACACCGAGCGGAGGACGAGCCTGCGGCCATCGATGCCGTAGACGCTGTGGATGCGGTCGATCCCGCGGTCCGCGAGCGAGGGGCCCGGGTCAGGGATGCTCCTGACGACCTCTCGGAGTCGCTCGAGGATCGTGACCATGCGCGCGCTGCCGGCGGCCTCGCTCACCCGCATCCGATCCAGCATGTCCTCGAGCTGCAAGCGGAGCCCTGTGAGCGGGGTCTCGCTCGCCAGCCCGACCGGCGCCAGGCCCGAGGCACGAACGACCTCGGCGAGGCGGTCATCGGATGCGACCCGGTCCCGGTCACCGGCTGTCGACGACGCCACGAGCCATCGCTTGATCGCGGCCTCGCTCCCCTTGCCCAACCCGATCGCGAGGGAGTCATCGGTCAGGGCGTAGAGGATGTCGTAGACACCGAGCACCGGGACCGCGTAGTAGGTGTGCCCCTCGTGCTCGAGGGTCTTGCGCGCGATGTGGAGTCCGCGGCTCCTGAGCAACCTGTCGATCGTCTTGCCCAATCCCGGGCCGTCGTGAACCCCGATCCCGAACACCGCGCTGCCCATGGGCCCGAGGAGGATCCCCTGCTGGGCCGGCATGTCTCCTCGGAGGGTCCAGCCCATCCACAGCGGTCCACCGATCCGGTCGAGGATGCCCTCGGTCAACCGGACCTTGAACAGCCGCTCGAAGTCGCCCTCGAGGTCGACGGTTGTGCCCTCGGATCGTGACGCCGCCTCGGTCACGGCCTGCAGCCACTGGCGGAGGACGGCGCCGACGTCGAGCCCGACCACGGTCCACTCCTGCCCGAGCGCCCGGGCCCGCGCCTGCTGGGTCGGCTCGATCCTCGAGAACCAGGCCAGGGGGTCGCCCCATGCGGCCCGTTCGACGTCGGATGACATCTCGAAGACCCAGCGGTCCGCCTCGGGGTGGAGGTCGCACATGAAGATGCCCAAGGCTCCGAACCCCATCCCCTCCGACAGGACCCTCATGCCGCGCTGTGTCTGGCTCACCCGCTCCGGTGGGTCGGAGGCGTTGCCGGAGACCCGACGCCGATCCCGCATCGAGGACCGGAGGAGCATCTCGGCGGTAATGGACCCCAGTAGCTGGTGGACGTCTATGCCGTAGGCGAGGACGGACCGCTGCCAGTGCTCGCTCCTGTGGGCCTCGGACCCGGCATGTTCGAAGACCTCCAAGTCCCGGGCGACGTAGAGCTCGACGCAACCGGGATTGCCGACGAAGCCGAACTCCAGGTCCAGCTGGAGCCAGGGATCCCGGCTGTGGATCGACCTGCCCCACTCCCGCGGCTTCGACCACGACCGGACCGCACCATCCCGGAGCAGGGCGGTCTCGAGGTCACCCAGGAGCCGTTGCAACCTCGCCCGCAGGGACTCGGGAAGCCCCCGGATCCGCAGGCAGGCCCAGGGCTCGCTGTCCCCTAACGGCGCCTTCCACAGGGCGTCCGGATGCAGACAACCCGCAGCGAGCTCGACGACGAGGTCGTCATCGTCCATGAGCTCGTCGAAGCTCGCGGCGGACAGCCCGAACGACGCCAGGATCCGGGACATGGCCACCCGGGTTTGGTCCAGGACGAGTTGCGCTCCGGCACCGTCTTCGCTGGCCAGCCACTGCATGACCCTTGTCGAGGCCATCCCGCTAGACAGGCGACCTGCCGAAGGCAGCCGGAGCACGAGGGTCGGCCTGCTCGGCCAGGTCGTCGGGAACGGCTCGAGGGCCCCGGGCTCCCCATGGGTCGTCGGCTCTTCGAGGGTCGTCGGACGTCCCTGGTCGACGCGATCCGGCCAGGCGATCCAGGCGATGGCGAAGATGGCGACGAGGATCACCAGGAGGCGGGCTCTGTTCATGGGCGGACCTCGTCCGGGAGCGGGCACTGTAGCCCGCATCGATCAGGATCGATCACCCCTCGGCGCGGCACGCCTACCAGATCTGCCTCAGGACGAGGCGGCCGTCGACCCAGCCCCAGACGCAGTCGACGCGGTCGAGCCCCCGCTCGCGAATGGCGGTCGAGGCATCGTTGCCCAGGCGCTTCCGGAAGCGCTGCACGCTCGCCAGCAGGGGGCCGTAGCTGCCACCGCCTTCGAGGCCGCCCTCCAGGCCACCGATCAGGTAGTTGATCATGTGCTTGCTCGGGGGGAACGCCCCGAGACCCACCGGCTCGAGCCCGCTCGAGGTCAGCAGCGTCGCCACGTGCCTGGTGAGGGCCGGGTCCCGCGGGCCGGACATGTCCTCGGCCACGCCGTCGAGGCAGGCCTGGAGCCGCTCGGTCGATGCCTGACCGAAGCCGACGAGGAGCCCACCCTCGAAGACCGTCCACGAGACCCGCCCCACGCTCGGCACGTCCAGGGTCCGGAGCTCCCGGCCGCGGTGCTTCACGATCTCCGACGACTCGTCCAGGCCGGCCGCGGTCAGGGTCCTGGCCAGCAGCCCGGCGAACCGGTCGGGCCTGGTCAGGCCGATGCCCACGCAGCAACCGGAGACGTTGGCGAGCACGCCCTTGGCGTCGACGGGCGGGCCGCCCGGCGGGAACACGATCCACACCGGCCCGGCCAGCTCCGGGAGCAGCTCCTCGAAGACGTCGACCCCGGTCTTCTGCTTGAACGTCCCGACCAGGTCCGGCAGCCGGATGTTCCCGGGACAGATCGGGTGGCGGAAGGCCTGGAACGCGTAGCGGATGGTCCTGGCCGGGTCGAGCGGGAGGATGATCCAGTCGTTCTCCGCGTAGGGCACGGCGTAGCACTTGTCGAAGGAGGCGTCCTTGGCCAGCAGGCACGACGCCAGCGAGCGCTTCGCCTCCGGGTCGACGCCCAGGCTCCAGTCGCCGATGAGGCGCTCGCCTTCTGCGCGCAGCGTCAACAGGACGGGCTCGAGGGTCTGCAGCCCGACCACCTCACGCACCCAGTCCGCGAGTTCCGGAGCAGGATGTTCTGCTCCCACTTGAGGCCGCCTTGGAGCTCCGCCCGGAACCGGAGCATCCCGAAGCACATCTGGATCAGCGAATTGAAGTCGTAGCAGAAGGCGCACGGCGCGGCGCTCCAGTCCGCGGCCAGCCTCCGCCCGATCGGCCCCTCGGCGTCGAAGCAGGCCAGGTCCCCCGCGACGAAGACCTCGAGGTCGTGCTCGCCGATGGAGACGCCCAGCTCGACCTCGATCTCGAACTCCTCGATCGGGAGCCGGATCGCCCTGCTCCACCCCGACGACCTGCGCCAGGGTCGGTCCTCGGCCCCGACCTCGGCCAGGTCCTGGAGGAAGTCGGTGCACCACCCCCTGAGGTCCCGACAGGCCGCCTCGGGCAAGCCCTGGACCCTCAGGGCGGCCCAGGGACCGCTCTCGAGGAAGGTGCCCGAGACGAGCTTCTCCGACTTCTTGGCCCCGAACGCCATCTCGAGCCGGCAGTCGGGCGACGACCACCAGGCCTCGAAGACCGCCCGCAGCTCGCGGAGGTCCTGGCCCAGCGCGGCGCGGCTCCCCTCCCGCACGCGCTCCAGGAACAGGCGGGCCTCTGCCATGTCCGCGCTCTCGAACCACTCCATGACGCGCGTCTTGTCCCAATCCCGCGCGAGCCTGGCCGGGGAGGCCAGCCCTATCGCGAAGATCGGTGGGCTCGGCCAGAGCCGGGGGAACTCCACCGCGGCCTTGCGCGAGGCGGGCCCCTGGGCCTCGGGCGGCGGCCCCTGCAACAGGGCGAGTCCGAGCGAGAAGGCGGTCCCGAGCATCATGGGCTTGCTCCCCTTGGAGGTTCCGAGGCTCACCAGATCATGCGGAACCAGAGGCCGGTGTCGTTCGTGCCGGCCGTGAAGATCGAGTTACGGATGCCCTGCTTCCTGATGAGGTCGCAGACCCGGGTCGTGACCTCCTCGAGCTGCTCCCGCTCCTCGTCGTCCTCCTGGTCTCGTGGGCGCATTCCCAGCCCCGGGACCAGGAGCTCCGACATGTCCTCGAGCACGCCGGGCATGTCCAGGAACAGGAGCATGCCGGGCGGGCCCGGCAGCAGCGCCAGCTGGCCGGCAAGCGCCTCGCCCGGCTGCCAACCACCACCGGCCTCGCCGAGCCCGGCCTCCCGGTCGATCATCGCCCGCACGAGCCTTCCCGAGCGGCCTCCGAACTCGACGAGGAGCCGCTTGCCGGCCACCGCGTAGCAGAGCTCCGCGCCCGGCAGGAACGGCAGCCGCTGGATGGTCACGTCCCCGCATTCCTCCGGACTTCCTTCGGCGGCGTGCAGGCCACGCCTGCGCAGCTCCCGGTCGATCGTGGCCAGGACCGCCTTCGGGTCACGTACGCCGATGTTGAGGATCCGCTGTCGGGGGCCGACTTGCCGGTCGTCCTTCGAGCCCTCGACGGCATCCGGCCAGAACACCTGGACGTCGAGGATGCCACCGTCGAGCTGGTCCACCAGGTCGGTCTCCAGGTCGAACCCGAGCTGTCGCTTCAGCTGGTCCTTCAGGTCGACGCCGGCCACCCCATCCGGATCCATCCGGAGCCGCGTGGCCTCGATGCCCGCGTTCCAGAGCCGGCCCGCGTCGATGGTCCAGATGCAGGCGAAGCGGAAGTCGCGGAGCATGCGCGGCAGCAGGGCGCGGGCATCGGCCTCGACCGGGAACAGCCCCGACAGGAGGTCCCGCGCGAGGCCGGCCTTGGGCAGCCCGAGGTCGAGGCCGAGCACGAGGTGGTTGTCGCGGGCGGCGAGGCTGCACGTGAAGCGGCCGAATTCGCCGACCTTCATGGCCTCGACCAGCGGGGTCAGCGCCTTCGGATACCGCGCGGCCCCCGCGGCGAGGGCCGAGCGCACGAGCGCTCCGGCATCCATCGTCATGACGAGCTGCTCCGTCCTCCCCGCCAGCAGGCCCCGGACCGGCTCGGCGGGCCGCTGCGCGAGGCGCTCGGCGAGGCGCGTCCCCCAGATCAGCCACAGCTTGCCGCCGGAGACGAAGGGCTCGAGCTGCTGCTTCTTGCCCCGATGCATCAGCGCGCGGCGCTTGCCGTCGAACTCGACGCTCCCCTCGACCTGCTCGAACCCACCGCGGCGACAGAGCTCGAGCACCGTCGACCGGAGCTCCTCGGAGCCTTCCTCCTCGACGTCGACCGCCAGGAGGGTCCAACCGAGCTCCCCGACGTCGGTCTCGAACTCGACGCCTCCGCCGGCCGCGCAGAGCTGCCCCTCCGACCGGCTGACGACCTCCCACACCTTGGCGAACAGCGGCGCCAGCTCGGGGTCCCTCATCGGCGTGAAGCTCGAGCGGAACTGCTCCCAGACCGGCGACCCCGGCAGCCGCTCGGCGAGGTAGGAGACGACGTCGTCGTCGAACACGCGCACGACCTTGGAGCGGCGCAGCTCCGCCAGGAACTGCTTCGGGTTGTCGAGCCTGAGCTGGGTCGTCGGCTCGGACGGGAGTCGGCCCAGGAACGCGTCCTGGCCGCTCCCGCGACGGATCGGCCCGAGCGCCGCGAGGACAAGAGCACCTGCGAGGATCGACCGCATGCGATGGTCCTCCGTTCGATTCGCCGGTCGGGGCGGCCTCCGGCCTCGTGGGGTCGGATTATGCAGGCCCCGTGGGCCTCGACATCCGCTTGACAGGGGTTTCCCGGGAGGCTGACAACCGGAGACCTCCGAGGGGGTCGAATGGAGCGCGCCTTGGACCCACCCAGGAGGACCCGATGCTACGACCCGAATCCGATCGCGATGCTCACATCCCCCGTCCCAGGATCGCGTGGCTGGTGCCCGCGCTCCTCTTCCTGTTCTCCCCGGGTGCCCGGGCCGGCACCCTGTCCGTGCCTCGGACGCTACAGGCAAGCCAAGCGGACCGTTGGGAGGTCGCGTACGAGAAGGCGCGCCTCGTGCGTGACCGCGAGGGAGACGCCGAGCTCGCGATCCGGTTGTTCCGCGAGCTCGGCTATGACGACGGGGCACCGGCATCCTGGAGGATCAAGGCCCTGAACGCGCTGGCCGCCCTCCTCCAAAAGGGCGGCGAGGGGAAGGCCGAGTCCGGGGCCGTCCAGGCTCTGGCGAAGGCGCTGGCGAAGGGAGGTCAGGTCAGCCCGCCTTCGGGCGGGGATGCCGCCGCGATCCAGGACGCCCGGGACGAGGACCCCTTCGGGGGCAGGGTCCGCCGATTGATCGACCCGCCTCCTGCAGCGGCTCGAGACCGGGACGAGGCCAGGCGAGCCGATCCTCGACCCGAGGCACACAACAACCTGGTCTGGCTCGGCGACCGCGTCGTCCCAAGCTCACGGCCCGGGAGATCCTCCGCCGCAGGTTGGATATCCCCTTCGTCAAGCACGCGACCGGCGTGGTCTTCGACTTCTCGCCCGACGCGGCCCGCGGCTTCCTGGAGACCGTCCTCGCCGACGAGGACGCGACCCTCCGGCGCGCGGTGGCGAGCAGGCTCCGGACCTCGCTCGACGAGACCCTGCATCCGACCCTGCGACGCTTCTTCGCGGACCCTGACCCCGCGGTCCGGACCGAGGCCAGGCTCTGCCTGCTGTCGTGGCTCACGCGCTCCGAGGTGCTCGACCTGTTCGAAGGAGGGGATCTCACGGTCCTCGGCCGGCTCGCAGAGGCCTATGACAAGAACACATCCAGAGCCGAAGGTCGCGAATGGAGCTGGCGAGGCTCTCCGAAAGGGAGCCCGTCCGACGGAACCCGACTGATCGGCATCATCTCCAAGCGGATCGCCGACGGAACCTTCACGTCCTACTACCTGGTCAATGATCCGTACCTTTGGGGCGATCTGCTGGCACGACCGGCAGGCTGGGACCTGGTCCTGGCCTTGTGGAACTGCTCGCTCGAGAAACGAGTGCGCTTCGCGCTTCCCCCTCCCCTTCCGAATGGGACGAATCCGATCCCCGGATCGGCCGACGGAGGCCTGCTGCCTGATGTCGAGCACCTCCGAGCCCTGATCCTCTCCGTGCCCGGGTGTGGCCAGGCACCGCCCGACCCCACTCCCGCGAGCCAATCGTTGGACGCGGTGCACTGGAAGATCCATGAGCTCTTCGGGCGCGGCGGCCTTCGGCGATATCACGAGCTCGTGCCCTTGCTCATTGAACGCGGGTACGACCGGCAAGGGATCGTGAGCCAATCCTTCCGTTCGGATTGGTACGATGACCATCCGATCGAGCTCATCCGGTTCTTCTTGGCCGATCCAACGGCAATGCAGGCACAGGTCCCCTCCTGGCTCGGCAGGTTCTCGGCCCCTGAGCCTCTGTTGCCGGCCTACGCAGAGGCCGTCGAGAAGCTCGCCGAGGCCGAGGAGATGGATGAACACAGGAGGGCAGAGGCCGCCGAGGCGCTCTCTCGGAGCCTCCTCCAGCTCGAGACGGGGCGCAGCGCCACGTTGGCCGTGCGTCTGGTCGAGATCGAACCCGGTCTGTTCCGTACGGTCACTCGCACACTCCTCCAGTGGGACCAGGAACCCGAGGCAGCGACCTGGTCGAAGCTGGTCCACCTGGGCGCTTCCGGAGCCGACCTGCGGACGCAGATCCTCGCCAGGATCGCGCGGGCCGGCGCGACCAGCTACATGGAGGACTGCCTCGCCGCGGCTCGGATCGGGATCTTCCGGACGCCGGTTCCCCGCCTTACAACCGAGATCACCAAGGTCCCGGCCAACATGTCGGTCGGGCCACTCAGCCTCCTGCTCGCGATCCGCCGTGACGGGCTGGGTCTGGAGCATGGGATCGACCTCGACGAGGTCAGGAGGATGCTCCCCACCCTCCTCGATCAGGGGCTGGCGGCGCTTTGGTCGAACATCCCCGAGATCATGTCCAATCCCTCCTATGGGGAGCTCGGGCTCAGCCCGAACTCGGAACCGGCCTTCTACGTCGACGACGCGATCCTGAAGATCGTTCTCGATCGGCTCCCGCGATATCACGAGCTGGACCCGATGGCGGCCGGGAATCTCCGAAGCTTGATCTTCAACCAACTTGGCACGCGGTCGGAGGTGGTCCGGGAGTCGCTTCGCAAGTCCCTGCGAGAGGCCAGCGATGGCCAGGCCTGGTCGATCCTGTCGAAGCTGTCCTATGACAAGCGATTCGGGATCACCTCTCTTCTGCTCCGCTTCCTCGAGAGTGACAGCCTCGATTTGTCCTACATCACGCTGCGTTTCCTCTACACGGATCCGGTCCCGGAGGCATTCGCACCTGTCGCGGCCACGGTCGAGGCCGCCAAACCCCTCATCCTGCGACAGGCCGCACGGACCCTGTACGTCATCGACCCTGATCGAGCTGTCGGGGTCCTTCTGGATGTATGGAAGCAGGCCGATGCCGACCGGCGGCGGGAGATCCTGGACATGGCCCATTGGTCACAGGACCACCGCTTCGTGCCGATCGCGCTCGAGGTCATCCGTTCGCCGGACGGCAACCTCGCCACTGCGGCCCGCAACGCCCTCGACGGGATCCACTACTACTACGAGCAAAGGCGGTTCTGGTCCGAGGTCGGCACAGGCGCCGCAGGCTCC
Source organism: Planctomycetota bacterium (assembly GCA_041398545.1). Taxonomy (GTDB): domain Bacteria; phylum Planctomycetota; class UBA1135; order UBA1135; genus JAWKUM01. Next base: position 31,006 of record JAWKUM010000023.1, read on the forward strand.
CTCCGGGGACGCGGTCGCTGCGCTGCGCCGCCAGACCGGCGAGGGCCGCGCCCAGGGCTGGCAGCGACTCCTGGCCCTGAGATCGCTGGGTGCCCTCCGAGGGACCCACTGCCCAGCCGTTCTGATCGACCTCTGCTCGTCCGAGAGCGCGGCCATCGCCACCGAGGCCCGCAAGGCCCTCGACGCGATCACGCCAAGGCCGGCCTCGGCCGCTGAAGCAGGGCCGGCTGCATCGGGGAGCCCAGCGCAGGGTGCGGGCTCTCCGCCCGCGCCCCCCCTACCGCGCCAGCACGAGGGCGAAGCGCTCGGCCTCGTCGGTCCAGCGCCGGCGGCGGTGGAGGCCGGAGGCCTGGAGCAGGCCGTCGATCTCGGCGAGGGAGTACTTGGCCGACCACTCGACGTGGACGCGCTTCGCCGGCGGCGAAGGCGATCGGCGGGCCGCCGTCGCCGAGGTCGACCTGCTGGGCGCGGAGGCTCTCGAGCCGGATCTCGACGCGGCCGGCGTCGGGGTTCAAGGTCGAGCGCGCAGGGCGAAGGCCTCGGGGTCGAAGTCGGCGCCACGCTCCTCGTCGGCGCGGACGAGGAGGTTGTAGCACGAAGGCCTGGGTCACGCCCTGGGCGTCGCCGTAGGCCGCCTCGAGGCTCGCGCGGTCCTTGCGCGGGTCGAAGCCGAGCAGCAGCACGTCGTCGGGGGCCATACACGAGCGCAGGTCGGCCAGGAACAGCCGCGCCTCGTCGTGCGTCAGGTTGCCGATGCTCGAGCCGAGCCACAGGTAGCAGCGCGGGGCCGGGACCGCGTCGGCGACCCAGTGCAGGCCGTCGCCGTACTCGCCGGCGAAGGCCGTGACCTCGAGCGACGGGAAGGCCTCGTTGAGCCGGTGGGCCGCGTCCTGCAGGGCCTCGGCCGAGATGTCGATCGGCACGAAGCGCAGCGCGCCGCGCGCGGCCAGCAGGGCCTCGATCAGGATCCGCGTCTTGCGCGACGAGCCGGCGCCGAGCTCGACGAGGCAGCAGCCCGCCGGCAGCTCGGCGACGATCTCGCGGGCGCGGGCCTCGAGGATCGCGGTCTCGACCCGGGTCAGGTAGTACTCGGGCAGGGTCGTGATCCGCTCGAACAGCTCCGACCCGCGGGCGTCGTACAGGAAGTGATACGGCACGGCCTTGGCCGGCTGCGTCAGGCCACGGCGCAGGGCCGCCCCGAAGTCCTCCTTGGGCGACTCCTCGGCGCGCTGCACGACGACCAGGCTGCCGGCGCGCTCGGTCAGGAATTCCATCGTCCTCTCCGGTTCAGGGTTCGGCACGGATCTCCGCGAGCAGGTCGGCCCAGCTCCCGCGTTCGCGCTCCGGCGCGAGCGCGGCCCGCAGGCGCGCGCCCGAGGCCAGCAATGCCTCGACGAAGCCCGGGTCGCACTCGGCCCGGGCCAGCAGGGCCGCGAGGGCCTCGGCGTCGCCGACGGGAGGGTAGCCGGGATGCTCGGGCCCCAGGAGCCCCACGGTGCCCGGGATCCGGGACGCGAGCACCGGCACGTCGGCGACGACGGCCTCGCTTATGACGTTGGCCCCACCCTCGGCCCGCGACGGCAGGCACAGGACGTGGGACGTGGCCAGGAGCTCACGGGCCCGCTCGGGCTCGAGCTCGCCGAGCCACTCGTAGCGGTCGTTGGCCTCGGCCTCGCGCTCGGCGGCGGCGAGGAGCGCGGGCTCGACCGGCTTCCCGGCGTGGCGCACGCGCACCCGCGAGGCCCCCGGCAGGAGCGCGGCCGCCCGCGCCGGGAGCAGCGGGTCCTTGACCTCGCGCAGGGCCGCGAGCACGCAGGCGACGAAGCCGTCGGGGTCCTTGCGCGGGACCCGCTCCGGCGCGACCGCGCTCTGCAGGATCACGCGGGCCTTGGCCCGGTGCTGGGGCGGCAGGGCGTCGAGGCCGGCCGGCTGCAGCACGACGAGGCGGTCGGCGAGCCGCAGCGACTCGAGGGCCTGCGGGTCGTCGGGCAGGTCGACGTAGAGGTCGGTCCCGGTCAGCGCGACGACGAGCGGCCGCCGGGGCCGCGCCGCGGCGAAGCGGGCGATCGCGCCGTGGCTCTTGCGCGCGTGCAGGGCCAGCAGCAGGTCGCAGGGCTCGCCGTCCCAGTCCAGCGCCTCGTCGACGTCGTGGCCGAGCCCGCGCAGCAGGTCGCGCCAGCGCCGCGCCGTCGTGGCGTTGCCGAGCCTGTCCGCGAACGGGACCGGGGAGACGATACTGATCCGCATGTCAGTCGCGCGCGCAGGTCCGGAACCCGGCGAAGTGGTCGTTGCGGCGCGGAGGGTAGAAGTTGCGGAAGCTCGTCGACAGCATCCGGGTCGCGGTCGCGAACGAGCCGCCGCGCATGACCTTGTGGTCGCCGAAGAACGGCACCGAGTACTCGCGGTAGAAGCGGCCCTCGCAGCCGGGCTCGAAGCCCGGGAACGGCTCGAACGGCGAGGCCGTCCACTCCCAGGCGTCGCCGATGAGCTGGGTCACGCCCTGCGCGGTCCGGCCGCCGGCGAAGGCCCCGGCCGGCAGCGGCTCGAGCGCGTGCCAGTCCATGTTCGCGCGGCCCGCCGACTCGACCTCGTCGCCCCAGGGATAGCGGCCCACGTGGCCCCGGCCCTCCGTCGCGGCGACCTCCCACTCGAGCTCGGTCGGCAGCCGCCGCCCGGCCCAGCGGCAGAACGCCTCGGCCTCCCACCACGTGACGTGGACGACCGGCGCGTCGTCCTCGAGCGGCACCCACTCGTCGAAGCGCCGCCGCGCGAAGCCGCCGTCGGTCCGTCGCCAGTAGCGCGGCATGTCCCGCCCCTGCTCGCGCAGCCAGGCCAGACCTGCCTCGTCCCACAGCCGGGCGTCGGCGTAGCCGCCGGCCTCGACGAAGGCGCGGAACTCGCCCTGGGTCACGAGCCGCCGTGCGATCCGGAAGGCTCCGTGCTCGAGCTCCCGCGCGGGCGCCTCGTTGTCGAAGTGGAAGAAGCTGCCGCAGGCCCCGAGCCGGTGCGTGCCGGCCCCGAAGCTCGCGTCGCCGTCGAGGTCGGCGTCGGCGACGGTCCCGCGCGCGGCCGGCGAGCCGGAGCCCGCGGCGGGCGCGCGGTCCGCCCTGTCCTCCCGCGAGGCCTCGACCTCGGCCCGGGTCGGCGGCGCGACCTGCCCAAGGGACTGGCGCATGTACGTCCAGGCCTCGTTGTGCATGTCGTGGTGGAAGATCGACAGCAGCAGGGCCCGGCGCGCCTCGCCGACGGCCTTGCCGGCACGCAGGCCGGCCAGGGTCCGCTCCTCGGTCATGTCGAGGCGGGCCATCAGCGCCTCCCGCGACGGCATGTCGAGGTCCCAGCGGTCCTCGTGCGGCATCGTCCGGGAGTCGAAGCGCTCGGGCTCGGGGTCGCAGGAGTCCTCGCCGAGGCAGGTGCGCAGGAACCAGTGCTCGGTGAACCAGCAGATGTGGGCCAGCTCCCACAGGACCGGGGTCACCTCCCGCGCGTACGGGAACGTCAGCTCCGAGTCGTCGAGCGGCTCGACGATCGTACGGGAGCGCTCGGTGGCCTCGCGGATCCATGCCTCGAGGCTCTGGTCGTCGATCTCCTGGCGCATGCGGGTCGGGGGCAGGGCTGCGGCGGGAGGGCACCACGATAGCCTCCCGCTCCTGGAGGTCGAACCCGGACCGGGATCCGGCGCGGAGGACGCGTGGAGCCTCGCCCGCCGCGGGTCCCGCGCCTGCGCGATGGACCTGCGGGCCCGGGCTGGCACGATGATGCCGGTCGTGCCGCGAGGCCGGACCGGCGCCCGGCGCGCCGGCGCCCGCGCGCGGCCGCGTAGACGACACGACAGGTGCAGCCATGAGTCTCTGGGGTGGTCGCTTCGCCGGCGGACAGCACCCGGCCTTCGATGCCTTCAACCGCTCGCTGCCGTTCGACCGCGTGCTGTGGCGCGAGGACCTCGAGGGCAGCCGCGGCTGGGTCCGCGCCCAGCGCGCCGCCAAGAGCCTCGCCGCCGACGAGGCCGAGCGCCTGCTCGCGGCCCTCGACCGGCTCGAGGCCGACCTCGCCGAGGACCCGGCCGCGCTGCGCGAGTCGCAGGCCGAGGACATCCACGGCTACGTCGAGGCCCACCTCGTCGAGGAGCTCGGCGACCTCGGCAAGAAGCTCCACGCCGGCCGCTCCCGCAACGACCAGGTCGCGACCGACCTCAGGCTGTGGTGCCGGCACCGCACGGCCGAGCTCGACCTCGTCCTCGGCGCGACGATGAAGGCGCTGGCGGTCCTGGCCGCCCAGGAGGCCGCGACGCCGATCCCCGGCTACACCCACCTGCAGCGCGCCCAGGTCGTGACCGTCGGCCACCACGCGCTGGCCTACGTCGAGATGCTGGCCCGCGACCGCGACCGCCTCGCCGCGGCCGCGGCCCGCCTCGACGAGTGCCCGCTCGGCTCCGGCGCCCTGGCCGGGACCTTCCTGCCGGTCGACCGCGAGGCCCTGGCCAGGGACCTCGGCTTCGCCCGGCCGACGCGCAACAGCCTCGACGCCGTCAGCGACCGCGACTTCGTCGCCGAGCTCCTGTTCGTCGCGACGCTGTCGGGCGCCCACCTCTCGCGCCTGGCCGAGGACTGGATCTTCTTCGCGTCGCAGGAGGCCGGCTTCCTCGAGCTCGGCGACGAGGTCACGACCGGCTCGTCCCTTATGCCGCACAAGAAGAACCCCGACTCGCTCGAGCTGATCCGCGGCAAGGGCGCCCGCCTGCTCGGCCGGATGACCGGCTTCCTGGCCTGCCTGCGCTCGCTGCCGCTGGCCTACGACAAGGACCTGCAGGAGGACAAGGAGGCCCTGTTCGAGGTGCTCGAGACCTGGGAGGCCTGCCTCGTCGTCGCGCGGCTCTGCGTCGAGAGCGCGCGCTTCGACGCCGAGCGCTGCGCCGAGGCCTGCCGCCGCGGCTACCTCGACGCGACCGAGCTGGCCGAGCTCCTCGTCGCCGCCGGCGTGCCGTTCCGCGAGGCCCACGACCAGGTCGGCCGCCTCGTCCGCCTCGGCCTCGAGCAGGGCCGCGAGCTCACGGCCCTGTCCGACGACGAGGTCCGCCGCATCGCCCCGGCCTTCGAGCCGTCGATGCGCGCCAGCCTCGCGATCGACGCGATCCTCGCCCGCCGCACGGCCAAGGGCGCCGCCAACCCGGCCCTCGTCCGCGCCGAGGCCGAGGCCTGGACCGCGCGGCTCTGAGGGGTTTTCCCAGGAAATCCCAGGTATCCCCCTCCGGGGGGGCTTGACGGCAGGCAGGGGGGGGGGGGATCTAATGCCTGGGCGCCACCCGGCGTCCTCGGGTCCCCTGCCTGGAGGACAGGATGCTCAAGCTCGCTCTGATCGCTTTCTCGGCCAGTCTCGGCCTCGGCACCGTCGCCTTCTTCGCCGGCCCGGTCATGACCTACTCGGGCCTGCAACCCCAGCTCCCCTTCGGCACGGCCATCAAGGTCACCCCCGACGGCTCCAACGTCTGGTCCTGGACCGAGACGATCACCCAGGACGGCACCTACGAGGTCCTCGTCGACTTCGACAAGAACGGCCGAATGGACTCGGAGAACAAATGTTTCCGGGTACTGGTCACGGATATGCAGGCAACCTTCCACCAAGGAGAGGGGCGCCACTTCCTTAAGGCCGGGGACGGGGTGTATCTTGAGGCTACCAATGGCTGGACTTGGTCACTTGGCGAGCGGGTAAAGCCTTTGGCTCTTTCAAATGCCAATGACTTATTCGACTCCTCATTTTCCCTTGCCACCCCCCTGGTCGTGCCCACAGGCGAGAAGTTGCGGGTCAAGGTCAGTGGTTTATACAATGATACCAACCGAATTATGGTCACCCTTGTCGGGCGTGTAGTCAACCTCTGAGGGATATATGAGTAGCATCTACAGAAACATCGTGATGTCGGGGGCTTCCCCGGTTTTAGTGGAGCCGATTGGGGATATAGATATGACCGGCTTCAATGCCCTTTCTATTCAGGTGACAATAACCGGCCTAGTCCCAGGAACCGGCGCTTCCGCTGCCCCGTATAGCAATTTGAAGGTGCACATGTGGGAAGGGGTTGAATATAGCAATCCAGTGCTGTCTGGAACTTGGACTATTACCGCGGGCCTTGGGAGTTTTATAGACGTCGCCTATCTGGGCGGTCCTACTATTAGTTACTCCCAAGGTCGCCACGTCAGGCTTTCTTTCGAATCGGTCGGGGGCGGAGGTGCAACCACGCCTCCTTCGATGTTGTTTGACGTATTCGCAGTGCCGGTCAACGTGTGAGTCTGAGCAAGCGTGTTGCTCTGCAATTATTTATTTGCCCTTAGTATTCATTGATAACCCAGATGAAGCCAGTGCAAGGGAATCTCTATCTTGATAGTTGCATGCTCTCTGAAGAATGTTATAAGTCGCAAGTAATGGTTGTAGATAGCGTTGGGGAATATATAGATTTTTGGTTGCCTTTCTCTGGTATAGCTGGCTTTGGGATCAACGTGTCCGACCTGTCGGCGGGTGCGGTGGGTGCTTTAAGTGTGGTCAGGTCTGGCAACGACGGAGTCGGGTGGCCCTATGTCGACACCTTCGGGCCAGTTGGGCTCGGAGACGCCGCCCATGCGGTCCAGGGCAAGGGGATCTACTGGCGCCTGTTGATCCAGGCCACGCCGTCCGGGACCGCTTCCGTCACCGTCGTCACGGACTCGAGGCCGGCAGCACTGCCAAGGTATCCCCCTGTTCATCCCTGAGGCACCGGAGCCACTGGCTCCCCGCCTGCTGAACGCGCGCTGGCTCCGCCTGGATCCGACTCTCCTCGACCACCTGATCACAGCATAGCGGAGCCGACGATGCCGACCTACGAGCTGGCCCGGAGCGGCATCGTGATCGTGCAGCAGATGACGGATCCCTATGCCGGCGCTCCGGGCAACGTCGTGTCATGCGAGGAACATTCTGCACCGATCGAGATGCGGAACGGTAACTTTGTCTCGCTCGAGATCCGGGCCCTTGAGGTCAATTGCGACCGGATACGAGCGCCTCTACGTCTACCTGAAGCGCAGCAACGGCCTCTACAGTTGGGAGACCGGTGATCCGACCGATCCGACCGCGGGACCCACCTACCTCTTCGAGGTCCCCCAGCCAGGCACCTACACGATCTCGATCAACGGCATCCAGCTCGAAACCATCAGCTCCAGTCACTGATCGCATACCCGGACGAACACCCTACCGGCGCCCGCGGTCGGGACCTCGGTCGTGTTCGACGCGATCCTGAGCGTGACGCGCTCGGCGAGGCGACGCACTGCTCCAGCCGTAAAATCCGCCGGCCACTGCCGGCACAGCCGTGGATCCCGAGGGGCCCTCGCGGACCTGCTGGCCCGGATGGCCGGAGGCGATGCCGGCCTGTCGCGGACCCTGGCCAACGACAGGATCGCGCTGCACTTCGAGGCCGATCCCGAGGTAGGGGTTCAGCTCGTCGCGATCACGCAGATCAGCAGGGACGAGCGATTCGATTGGGACACCGATCCGCCGCCGGAGTCGGGGCACGACGGGAGGTTGTTCGGGTCCAGGGGACGCTCGAGAAGAGCGGGGAGGAGCTCGGGTCAGGCCGACGGCGGACGGGTTCTTCGCGCGGACCGGCCGGCCGACCGCAGGCAGGCAGTCGCTGCTGTTCGGCTGGACCCGTCGAGGTCACCGGGACGACCGAGTCGGCAGGTGCTCTGGGTCCTGGTCCGGGTCCGGCTGAGGGGACGGAGACCCCGCAGTCGCTGGGACCTGTGGGTCGGGCGGCGCGAGGACCGGGGGTTCTCGATCGACGAGGTCCAGCTTCGGTCCTGTGGGTCGGGCCCGGTCGCACAGCGACCATTCGAGCCACTACCAGCAGGTGCGGGCCCGGCTGCTGATCCCGACCGGCCTGACCGGGATCCAGCCCTTCCAGCTCGGCCAACAGCCCACTCCTGTTCTGGCTTACCTATCAGGAGAAGGCGGACCGACGCTTCGAGCACCCCTCGGCCGGGCAGATCCTGCGGTTCTCGTGCCTGTACGCAGCCGACTCCGGCGACCTGCAGAGCCATCGGCGCATGCTCTACGTCGGCAGCGAGGATGCTGTCGGGAGCGCGCAAGGCCTTCGAGCACCGGACCAAGGTCGTCTCGACCGAGGCCGGGGACGAGCTGGTACGCTGGCAGCACTGCTACCGGACCCCGATAGGGACGCTCTCGCTCCGGACGGTCCCGACGGAGGAGACCTTTCGACGAGTTCGGCAACAGCTTCGCCTCGCCCTATCCGGCCGTCGTCGGCGTGCTGAAGGCCGAGACCGATGCGTTCTACTGATGCCGACGCCTGCGCCCTGTGCGCGACTGGGCCCAGGCCTCGGGAGCGGCCGGGCGAGGATCTCGAACCCGGCCCTGACCTCGAGGCTGAGCGGGCCGTCGCTGTTCTCGACGACGTTCTTCGATCGGAACGTCACGCCGCCCGATCCGGGGTCTACCACGCGATGCTGCGGCACCTGTTGGCGTGGCAGGGTCTGTCCAGCCCCTGGGTCGACCTGTCGCGGGCCTACCTCCACGCGCAGATCTACCGTTACGGGGGACAGGGCGTCGACAGCGATCCCCCAACCCCCAGCCGCCGATCGCCGACGACCTCGACACCGGCTGGGCCCAGGTCATGCAGTGGGCCAGGAGGCTCGACGTGCGCTGCTCGGCCTACACGATCCCGATGGTCATCAGCCCGAGCTGCTCGATAGGAGCGGCTTTCCTTCGGACGCCTTCGTCTACCGGCGCGATCACGTCGCCTCGGGCAACCCAGTTCACCGGACAGGACACCCAGGGCAGCCTCGTCGACCACCGCAATCAGGGGACAGCGGTTCTACGTCGATCGACTCTGTCCCGAGATGTCGCAAACGGGGTTCGGCGGGATGTCTCGACCTGATCTCGGGGATCCCCTCATGGCTGCTGTACGCCCCGCCGGACTGGAGGCGACCCACCCCGGCAACCTCGGCGACGTCCCCGGCCGGGCAACCGCCCTGCCGAGGATCCGGAAGCGCTCGCAGGAGAGGCCAGCACGTTCCGCACCGCAGCCGAACCCGACGGCGACCTGTTCCTGATCTCGGAGGGGGTCATGGAAGGCTCGTCGGCCTCCTCGGTTTGTCAGCCCAGGACGGTTACTGGGCACCCGGACACCTCCAGCTCGCCGAGGAGGTCACAACATCGCCAGGTGCTCCGGAGATCCCGGTCCAGGCCCGCGATCTGTCGCCGCCCCTGTGGTCGGCGGTCTACCACACGAGCATCAGCCGACGTTCCGGCTCAGGCCGCCGATGAACCTCGTGGCCCTCGGCAGCAGCCCCGCTACTGCGATCCGGGCGGCTTCACGGGCCTGACCCCGGACGAGTTCCTGGACTTCGGTGCTGTTCCCGTTCCTGTCCTTCGTCGCCGGGCCCAGCCGGTGTTCGAGGACCAGATGGTTTCGGGCCGCCGACCGTCGACCTCGTGGACGACGAGGTCGCCACCGATCCAGGCCGATCCGACCAGGGTCGGCCTCCGCGTCATGGCCGCGCTGTAACCTGTGGACCGGGTATGCCGACACCATGGCCGGGCCCTTCGTCGTCGACGGGCGCATGGAGCGGCCGCTCGTGCTCGACTTCGACGGCGGGGAGATCGACACGGCACCCAATCCGACGGCGGCCTGGAAGCGGGTCGATCCGGCGCACTCGCTGGGCTTCATGCCGCCGAGCTACATCGGCGCATTGGGTGCGGTCGTCGACTTCCCAGTCCCCGGGTGCTGCATTCGATGTGGCGCGACCGGGACGGCCGGCCGGCGTGACGATGATCCGCGCCGACGAGGCCCTCGTCCGGCTCGGCGGCGACCTGTGGATCGGCAGGCTCGCTCCCCACGAGGTCCGCGTGCTCGAGTTCCTGCCGGGCTGAGCACGGGCCGCTGGCCCCGCCTGCTGCATGGACCGCCCGGTTTTCCATGCAAGGGCTTACCGCGCCGGGGCCGGGCAGGGATCATGGCCGGCCCTTCGGGGCGGCCGGGACGGTCCCGGGCCCCGGGGAGGAGGCAGATGACGCAGGGGCAGCCACAGAGCGAGGCGGGGATCGGCCAGGGCGAGGTCGTGATCCGGTCGGCGATCGTCCGCGACGTCGGCGACATGCTCGAGATCATCAACGACTACGCCAAGGCACAGGTCATGCTGCCCCGCTCCCCGCTGTTCCTGTACGAGAACCTCCGCGACTTCGTCGTCGCCGAGCAGGGCGGGCGGATCCTCGGCTGCGGCTCGCTGCACGTCGTCTGGGGCGACCTCGGCGAGATCCGCTCGATCGCGGTCCGGCCCGAGACCAAGGGCCAGGGGCTCGGCAAGGCCCTGGCCCTGGCCCTGATCGACCAGGCCGACCAGCTCTTCCTGCCGCGGGTCTACGCGTTCACGTACGTGCCCGGCTTCTTCGAGAAGCTCGGCTTCCGCCGCGTCGAGCACCGCGAGCTGCCGCACAAGGTCTACGGCGACTGCCTCAACTGCCCCAAGTTCAACGCCTGCGACGAGGTCGCCGTGGTCAAGGACCTGCGCCCGATCGCGGAGGCCTTCCCGACGCGGGGGCCGCTCTCGGGCGGAGCCGACTGGCTGTTCCGCGGGCCGGTGCCGAAGCAGGCCGACGAGTAGGGAGCAGGACATGAGCGACTGGACCGTCCCCACCGGCTTCCGCCTGGCCGCGACCTGGGCAGGCATCACCAAGCGCGAGCGCCCCGACCTCCTCCTCGTCGTCGCCGACGAGCCCTGCGCGGCCGCGCTGGTCACGACGCGCAACCGCGTCGTCGCCGCGCCGGTCGCCCTCGACCGCGAGCACATGCGCCGCAGCGGCGGCCGCGTGCGCGCCTTCGTCGTCAACGCCGGCTGCGCCAACTGCGGGACCGGGCCCGAGGGCGACCAGGACGCGCTGCGCACGGCCGAGATGGTCGCCGACGCCGTCGGCTGCGCGCTCGAGGAGGTCCTCGTGTTCTCGACCGGGGTCATCGGCAAGCGGCTGGCCGTCGACAAGATCGAGGCCGCCCTGCCGGGGCTCATGGAGGGCCTGTCGGCCGCGCCCGAGGCGCTCGACAAGGCCTCGCGCGCGATCCTGACGACCGACCTCGTGCCCAAGCTCAGCGCCCGCCTGCTCGCCGGCGGCTCGGTGCTCGGCATCGCCAAGGGCTCGGGCATGATCCACCCCGACATGGCGACGATGCTCGGCTACGTGCTGACCGACGTCGCGCCCGGCATCGACCTGACGATGGCCCTGCGCGCGGCCTGCGACCGCAGCTTCCACATGATCACGGTCGACGGCGACACGTCGACCAACGACTCGGTCCTGTTGCTGAGCTCGGGCCGGCACGACGGCACGTCCGCGCCGGAGGCCTTCGTCGAGGCCCTCGACCGCGTCAGCGTCGACCTCGCCCAGGCCATCGCCCGGGACGGCGAGGGCGCGACCAAGCTCGTCGAGGTCCACGTCTTCGGGGCCTCGACCGTGTCCGACGCCCGGCTCTGCGCGCGGACGATCGCGACGAGCCCGCTGGTCAAGACCGCGATCCACGGCGAGGACCCCAACTGGGGCCGGATCCTCGCGGCCGCCGGCCGCTCGGGCGCCCACCTCGACACCCGCAAGGTCCGCGTCGGCATCGGCGACGCCGAGCTCTACAGCGACGACCACCCCACCCCGAGCGCGAGCCCGAGGCCCACGCGCACATGCTGGGCAAGGACGTGCGGATCTGGGTCGACCTCGGTGCCGGTGCGCTCGAGGCCCGCGCCTGGACCTGCGACTTCTCAGCCGACTACGTCCGCATCAACGCCGACTACCGGTCCTGAAGTCTTGCTGCGCCTGTTCCTGATCCTCCTCCCCAAGGCCCTGCTGTCCCGGCTGATCGGCCTGATCGCCAGGGTCCCGCTGCCACGCCTGCTGCGCCGGCCGGCCTACGGGCTCTACGCGTGGATGTTCGGCATCGACCGGAGCGAGTCGGCCAAGCCGCTCGTCGAGTTCCGGACGTTCCGTGAGATGTTCTCGCGGCCGCTGCGCGAGGGCCTGCGGCCGGTGGCCGACGCCCCGCTGGTCGCGCCCTGCGACGGCGCGATCGTCAACGCCGGCCGGATCGCCTCCGGCCGCATCCCCGAGGTCAAGGGCCGCAGCTACGCGGTCGCCGAGCTGCTCGCCGGCCTGCCGGACGTCGACGCACGCTTCGACGACGGCGACCAGTGCACGATCTACCTCGCCCCGGGCGACTACCACCGCCTCCACTGGCCCTGCGACGGCAGGCTGACGGCCTGGTCGGCCGTCCCGGGCCGGCTCTTCCCGGTCAACCCGCCGGCGGTCCGCGTCATCCCGGGGCTGTTCCCGGGCAACGAGCGGGTCTCGATGCTGCTCGAGGACACGCCGCTGGGGACCGTCGCCGTCGTCCCGGTCGCGCCCTCAACGTCGGCGACATCGCCGTCCACGCCCCGCCCGAGCTCCGACCAACGCCGGCCGGGCCCGGGCCGCAGGCCGGCTCGAGCCGGCGGCGGAGGCCCGGCGCGGGGCCGAGCTGGGCAGCTTCCACTTCGGCTCGACGATCATCCTGCTGTTCGAGCCTGGGCGGATCGACCTGGCCGGTCTCGAGCCCGGAGACCCGGCTCCGGGTCGGCGAGGCCCTGGGCCGACCGCTCGACCCGTCGTACACTGCTCGGCCATGAAGCTCCTGGCCCTGGCCACGATCCTGCTGCTGCCGCTCCGCGGCGACGACCCCAAGGACCTCGACTTCCAGGTCCTGTCGGGCTTCGAGTACACCCAGGGCATGGACCTGCCCAAGAAGGTCAAGGACCTCCACGGCAAGAAGGTCAAGCTCACCGGCTTCGGCCGCAGCGCCGACGGGGAGGTCAAGGACGTCGGCTGGTTCTGGCTCGTCAACCAGAACTGCGACTGCGAGGGCGCGCCCAAGATGAACGAGATGGTCTTCGCGATCCTCAGCGAGGGCGAGACCATCGACCTCAAGGACGAGCCGATCAAGGTCGAGGGCACGCTGTCGGTCGGCGAGGACAAGGACGGCGAGTACGTCCTGTCCCTCTACCGCATGGCCGTCACGAAGGTCCGGGATTGAAGGCCGCGGCCGCCCCGGTCCTGCTCCTGCTCGCGGCCGCGGCGACCTCCGACGCGGCCAACGCGAGACCCCAGGACGGCGACGCCGCGCAGGCGCCGGCGACCCGGCCGGCAACGCAGCCGGCGCCGCAGCCCGAGGTCCCTCCCGCAAAGCTGGCGCGTTGGGCCCAGGACCTCTGCGGGCCGCGCTGGAACATCCGCCGCCAGGCCGGACGGTTCCTGCTCGCGGCCGGGGACGCCGGGCTCGACGCCCTGCTGGCCCTCGTGGAGCAGGACGGCCGCGAGGTCCTCGGCCCCGACGCCCTGGCCGTGCTCGGGGACTTCGGGCGCGACCGCAGCCGCGACCTGCTCCGCGCCTGCGAGGCCGACCCCGGCTTCGTGTGGCGCCCCCAGGCCCTCGAGGCCCTGATCGGCCTCGGGCTCGAGGCCGACCGCGAGCGCTACGAGAAGGCCCTGGCGACCAAGAGCTTCCTCTACCGCCGCGCCGGCCTGCACGGCCTGCACGCCCTCGACGGCGTCAAGCTGCACCCGCGCCTGCGCGCCCTGCTCGACGACGAGGACCCCAACATCCAGGTCGAGGCGGCCGGGACCCTGCTCGATCGCTCCCTGCTCGACGGCGTGCCGCTGCTCGTCGAGGCCCTCGAGGCCGAGGACGACTGCTTCGGCAAGGACCTCGCAGTGCCGCTGCGCCAGCGCGCGTGGAAGGCGCTCCAGCCCTGGCTCGTCAAGCTGCGCGACGAGGGCCGCAGCGGCGACTTCGCCCCGGCCCTCGGCTATCGGGCCATGGGCGCGCGCGAGGACCGGGCCACCGCCCGCGCCGCGGTCGAGGCCATCGCGCGCAGGCGCATCGGCGAGGGCTACGTCCTGCGCCCCGAGGACCGGCTCGGCCATGTCGAGGGCGACTGGCGCCTGGCCTACGAGCGCTCGTCGTGCAACGACGGCGACGTCGTCCTGCGGGTCGACGGCGAGGGCCGCGTCTGGCTCGGCGCCTGGCGGCCCCACCGGATCGAGGTCGCCGCCGGGGCCCTGGCGGCCCTGCGCGAGCGGGCCTCGGCCTGGGCCGGCGAGGCCCCGCCCCCCATGCCGCCGGGGGCCTGCGAGGCCCTCCGACTGGCCGGACTCGGCGAGGACGGGAAGGCCGTCCTGCGGGTCCCGCTCCGACCCCTGTCCGCGGAAATCCGCCCGATCGCGGAGGGCTTCGCGGCGTTGGTCCCGGTCGGGTCGCCCGAGTCGGGAAAAGAATGACACAAACGACGCCTCCGGATCGGAGCCGCCGGGGGCCGATCTTCGTAGACTCCTTCGCCACCGGATCGGCCCGGAGCCGACCCCGGCGCTCTCCCAGGACCCCATCCCGCAGAAGGTCCCGCATGAACACCAAGACCCTGACCCTGGCGCTCGGCCTCGCCCTCGCGGTGCCGCTCGCGCTGGATACCCACGAGCCGCTCACGGCCGCCGAGCTGCAGGGCAAGAAGCCCAAGCTCAAGCCGACGGTCCACTTCGCCAAGACCTGGGACGCCGCCGTCGAGGAGGCGAAGCTGCTGCACCTGCCGATCGTGGTGCACAGCCACGGCTTCTACTGAGGCCCGTGCTGGGGCGTGCATTCCTCCGTGTTGAGGAACAAGAAGTACATCAAGCACGCTGATGACAACACCGTCGAGGTCATCTCCCTGAGCAGGCTTCAGGAGGGCATCGACAAGAAGGAGAAGCTCGCGGAGACCTACACCGAGGAGGACGTCGACGGCAAGGAAGTCGAGTACCTCGTCGAGTACCCGGGCATGCAGCCCGCCGAGATGATCGCCCTGAGCCAGAGCAAGGCGAGCACCTACAACAAGACCGGCAAGATCCCCTACACCGCGATCGTGGACCCGTTCACGCTCGAGGAGATCCGCAACCAGAGCGGCGGCTACTCCGCCAAGTCCCTGATCGAATGGACCGAAGAGGCCAAGAAGCAGATCGAGGAGCAGCACGGGAAGCCCAAGCTGACCCGCGGCGACCTGGCCGACGTCCAGGAGGCGGTCGACAAGAGCGCCAAGAAGCTGGCCAAGGACGACTACAAGGGCGCCCTCGGCGAGCTCGAGAAGCTCGAGAAGAAGACCGCCGAGTGGCCGGCCGAGTCGACCAGGCCGCTCAAGGTCCAGCACGACAAGATCCTCGGCATCGGCCGGGAGAAGCTGCAGGAGGCCCAGGGCCTCACCGACAGCGACCCCAAGAAGGCCAAGACCGAGCTGATGCGCCTGTCGATCAAGTTCAAGGGCACGGAGATCGGCGACGAGGCCGACAAGCTCCTGTCGGAGCTCAACGACAAGAGCGACTGACCGGCCCCACGTCTCGGAGACATCGACGGAAGGGTTTCCCGGGAAACCCTTCCGTTCGCCGGCCTCGATACGGAACGGTTTCCTGACAGCCTGTCAGGGACCGTTCCTGTCGTTTCAGGCCAGCGCGCGCTCGAGGTGGGCGCAGAGCAGGTGGACGATCAGGAGGTGGCACTCCTGGATCCGCG
Source organism: Planctomycetota bacterium (assembly GCA_041398545.1). Taxonomy (GTDB): domain Bacteria; phylum Planctomycetota; class UBA1135; order UBA1135; genus JAWKUM01. The sequence goes on from JAWKUM010000023.1 coordinate 46,583, forward strand.
GCGTCTCGGTCGAGGGGACCGGGACCCAGAGGTCGGCCGCCTCCGCGCAGGCCTTGCGCTCGCTGCCGGTCAGCGCGACCGAGCGCACGCCGATGCGGCGGGCGGTCTCGATCGCGGCCAGGACGTTCTTGGAGCCGCCAGACGTCGTGATGCCGATCAGGAGGTCGCCGGGCCGGCCGAGGGCCTCGAGCTGGCGCGCGAAGACGTGCTCGTAGCCGGCGTCGTTGGCGATCGCCGTCAGCGCCGGGACCTCGTGGCCGAGCGCGATCGCCGGGAGCGGCCCGCGCTGCTTGGCCAGGAACCAGCCGACGAGCTCGCCGGCCGCGTGCGCCGCGTCGCAGGACGAGCCGCCGTTGCCGCAGAGCAGGAGCTTGCCGCCGGCGCGCAGGCTGTGCTCGGCCTCGGCCAGGAGCTGCTCGATCGGCTCGAAGCCCCCGTCGAGGAGGCGCTGCTTGGTGGCGATCGACTCGCGGACATCGTCTCGCAGGGCGCTGGCATCCATGCCCGGGAGTAGACTCCCCCCCGCCTCGTCAGGCCAGCAGTTCCAGCCGATGAAGCCCCTCTCCCGTCCGGGCGAGGTCGGAGCCGGCCTCCGACCCCGCGCCCTCGTCATGCCCTTGCTGCTCGCCGCGGCCGGGGCCCCGGCCCAGGGAGCCGGAGGCGCGGCCGGAGAGCCGCAGGCCACGCGTCCCCGGGCCGCCCCCGACGCGGCCACGCGCGACCGCTGGCTCCGTGCACTCGTCGCCCGGGCCCGCTGGCCCTTCGCCTGCGAGGACGAGGTCGTGGCCTTCTTCGAGGCGGGCGACGTCCACCCGGGGTCCTCGTCCGTCCGCCTCGGCAGCCGCCTCTGGCACCGCGGCTACGAGCTGCCGCTGTACCTCGAGCCCGGCATGGAGGTCGGCCTGCCGTTCGAAGGCCTGCAGCCGCGGGACGACTGGACCTTCGACCTCCCGCTCGGGCCCGGGGCCCCGACCCTCGTCGTCCGCCTCGCGGGCTACGCGGTCGAGGCGGGGGGCCCACGCCGCCTGCTGCCGACGGGAGCATGGCGGGAGCGCGCCGGCGCCCGCGGCGACCCGCCGCGCGAAGATCGGGCCTGGGCCCTGCTCGAGGGGGATCCGGTCCCTCGCGGTCCCCATCTCCTCGTGAGCCTCGAGGGGCTCGACGAGCTGCTGCCGGACCATGAGCGCGGGCGCTTCCTGTGCGAGGTCCTCCTGCCGGCCTTCGCCAGGGCCTCGGCGGCCAGGGCCCCCGACCCGGGCGCCGGTCGGCGCGGGCGCGCGGGCTTCGACATCCGGCGCGACGATCCGGACGGCATTGGCCGCGCGCCCTGGCACAGCTCGCAGAGCGAGGGCCTGCCGCCGCTCGGCCTGCTCGTCGAGGACGAGCGCGGCGACCTCGTCCCGAGCGCCCTGCAGCAGAGCGGCTTCGACGAGGTGAAGCACCCGCAGGAGGCCGCGGTCCACCGCGCGCTCCTCGACCGCCTCTGCGCCGCGCTCCGCTGGCCGCTCCCGGACCTCCGGGGCGGCGCCGACGACCGCTGCGTCCTGCCGGACGACGCCTGGGACCGGGCCGGTCTCGAGGAGCACAAGGCCCTCGACCTCGGCACGTCGTGGCTCCCCGGGGTCACCCTCCCGCCGGGCGTCGAGGTCACCGCCCCCCTGGCCGGGGCCGAGGTCACGCTCGAGCCCTTCACGCTCCCCCGCCGCGATGGCCGCGCCTGGCTCGCGACCATCCGCCAGGGCCGCTACCGGCTGTGCACGCTGTGGGCGCTGTTCCACCTCGAGGCCGACGAACCGCCGCGGCTGGCCGCCCCACCGGCCGGCGGCTTCCACCGCTCGGCCCCGGTCACGCTCTACCGCGGCCGGAACAAGGGCCCCCACGTCCACCTCGAGCCGGTCGGCCTGTTCCCCGGCGCCCCGGAGCGCGAGGCGTTCTACGTGCGCTGGCGGCTGACGCCGGCCCTGCTGGCCGCCCCGTCCCCGCTCCCCCGCCTCCGGCTGCTCAACCGCACCGGGCTGTCGGACGACCACAGCGCCGCGGCCTGGGCCTGGATCGTCCACGGGCTGCCGGGGTTCCAGGGGCTCGGGCGGGTCCGCGAGCGCCAGCTGCCGGGACCCGACGTCCGGCAGTCCTGGATCCTCGACTGCGGGCGCCCCTTCGACGTGAAGGCATGGAACGAGTCCGAAGGGGGCTTCGGGACCTCCATCGCGAAGCCGGCGACGCCGTTCTGGCCCAACAACCGGGGGGGCGTGCTGCTGGACCTCGAGCTGCGCTGCAGCCGCCGCCGACGCCACCTGCTCGGCCCCGGTCAGATGACCTTCGACGTCCTCTGGCCCGACCCGGACCGGCACCCGGTCCTGGCCCCGCTGCAACCCCGCCTGCGGCAAGCGGTTCTGCATGAGTGGCTGCCGGCCCTGCTCCGGCGCCGCAGCCGATTCATGACGGATTGACCCCCTTTTGAGGGTCAATCTGCAGAATTCGGCACCATGACGGCGACTCGCAGGGTCCAATTCTGCAAAATGCCGCCCAGTTGCCTTTCACTTTGCAATTTTCCCCCTTACGGACCCCGATCATGCAGATCCCCATGACCAGCCAGCGCGAGCATTCGGTCGACACCCCCCAGAGCCAGATGAAGCTCAGCCGGGAGGAGATCCTCGAGACCCTCCGCAACCAGGAGGTCCAGTTCCTGCGCCTGATGTTCACGGACATCATGGGCACCAACAAGAACGTCGAGGTCCCGCGGACCCAATTCGAGAAGGCCCTCGACGGCCAGATCATGTTCGACGGCTCGTCGATCGAGGGCTTCGTGCGCATCGAGGAGTCCGACATGATCCTCGTGCCCGACCTCGACACGTTCCGGATCTACCCGTGGGACGACGAGGACCAGGGCCGCGTCGCCCGCCTGATCTGCGACGTCCACAACCCCGACGGGACCCCCTTCGCCGGCTGCCCGCGCTGGACGCTCAAGCGCCAGATCGCCCGCGCCAGCGAGCTGGGCTACTCGATGATGGCCGGGATCGAGGCCGAGTTCTTCCTGTTCCACCTCGACGAGGAGGGCAGGCCCTCGACGCAGACCAACGACCGGGCCGGCTACTTCGACCTCGCCCCGCTCGACGGCGGCGAGCCCTGCCGCCGGGCCATCGTCAACGCCCTGCACGCGCTGGGCTTCGACGTCGAGGCCGCCCACCACGAGGTCGCCCCCGGCCAGCACGAGATCGACTTCCGCTACTCGGATGCCCTGTCGATCGCCGACATGCTGACGACGTTCCGCTTCGTCGTGCGCAAGATCGCCCGCGACTGGGGCTACCACGCGACGTTCATGCCCAAGCCGGTCTTCGGCATCAACGGCTCGGGCATGCACACGCACCAGAGCCTGTTCGACCAGGACGGCAAGAACGCGTTCTTCGGCAAGGACCAGCCCTATGAGCTCAGTGGGACCGCGCTGCAGTACATCGCCGGCCTGCTCAAGCACGCCAAGGGCCTGGCCGCGCTGACCAACCCGATCGTCAACAGCTACAAGCGGCTCGTGCCCGGCTACGAGGCTCCGACCCACATCGCGTGGTCGGAGAAGAACCGCTCGCCGCTGTGCCGCATCCCGGCCCGCCGCGGCGTCGGCACGCGCGTCGAGCTGCGCATGCCGGACCCGGCCTGCAACACCTACCTGGCCCTCGCCGGCATGCTGGCCTCCGGCCTCGACGGGATCCAGAGCAAGCTCGAGGCCCCGGAGCCGGTCAACAAGAACCTCTACAAGATGAGCCAGCGCGAGCGGGCCCGGCACAAGGTCGACTCCCTGCCCGGCAACCTCAGCGAGGCCGTCGACGCCCTCGAGAAGGACAAGGTCCTGCAGGAGGCGCTCGGCTCGCACATCTTCGAGCACTACTGCCTGGCCAAGCGCACCGAGTGGCAGGACTACATCTCCCAGGTCCACCCCTGGGAGCTCGAGCGCTACCTCGGCAACATCTGACCGCGGCTCAGGCCAGCCGGTCGAACCCGCCCGGCCCGCGTGGCGCCCTGCGCCCCGCGGGCCGCGTGCCATCCGCCTCGTCGGGCCGCAGGATCCGCAGCCTCAGCCCGTCGCCGTCCTGCACGACGAGGAGCTCGAGCTCGTCGCCGCGCTCCAGTCGGACCCTGCTGGCCACGCGCAGCTCCAGCCCGCGGAAGCCGAGCACGACGTCGCCGCCGGCACAGACCTTCGAGACGGACGCGCGGAAGCGGTCGCCGGGGCGGAGCACGAGGGCCTCCGGCAGCTCCGTCGGTCGCAGCGAGTCGTCGCCGCCCATGCCTGCCGCCCCGGTCGGGCGGGCGCCCGCGTCAGTAGATGAAGTGGACGTGACCGCTGGAGCCGAACAGCTCCATCCGGACCCGGGCCCGCTCGAGCGCGTTGAGATCGTAGAGGACGAACTCGACGTGGTTGAACCCGCCCTGCTGGCCCATGGCCAGGATGCCGGGAACGTCGAGCTGCATGACCGACGAGCCGATCACGTACCAGGTGCAGGCCGGGACGTAGGGCGTGGGGTGCTTCGGGTCCTGGAACCAGGTGCGGACCTCGAGCACGCCGCCGTTGGCGAAGACGTCGGTCTCGAGCAGGACCTGGGCCTTGCAGGACCCGTCGTCCTTGGTCAGCAGCATCTCGCCCGTCATCGGGTCGCCGTCGTTGACGATGTCGACGCCGGTGACGACCGGGGCGAAGGTCAGGCAGCCGTTGATGTAGCGCGAGTAGGCGTTGATCAGTGTCTCGCCCTGGAGGGAGACCGTCGTCTCGTCGACCTTGGTCGGGTTGTAGCTGTTGGGCAGGTTGATGACGAAGCCGCCCGAGTTCTTGGGCGCCTTCAGGGGCTGCGAGTTGCTGTCGAAGATCGACCTTCCGTCCTCGTCGGCCAGGACCGAGCCCGCCAGCGCGAGCGGCAGGAGCAACACGGAGGCCAGCAGCCAGCGAGAGCCACTCCTCCTCTTGCGACGTTCTTGCAGCATGGTCGACATCACCTTGGACCCTTGCGTGTATCCAGCTTGCCCGGCCGGGTTGCGGGGCGATTTCGGGCTTCTGTCGGGGACTCTGTCCCGTTCTCGTCCTCGCCGAAGACGAGCTCGAAGCGAACACTCTGGCCCTGTCGTAGTGATTCGGGGTCTGAACCGAACCACTCCGGGCACGTGGTGGCCAGCCTGGCCCCGATGGCATCGTCGCCACGGGCCAGGGCCTGGAACGGACGGCGCAGCGCCAGGAGCCGGCCGATCTCGGCCCGCTTGCCCGGCCAGCTCCGGTAGACCTGCTCGAGGGCCTCGACGCACTCCTCGTTCCGCTCGTCCAGGACGCAGGCCCACGCGAGGTTGAGCAGGGAGGACGAGAAGCTGCCGTGCTGCTCCGGAGCGCCGCTCCGGACGACCCAGCGGAAGAACATCCGGGCCAGCCCCGGCTCGCCCTCGACGAGGGCCAGGACGCCGAGGTGCTCCATGGCGTAGGTGCGCAGCGGGACGCCGGTGACGGTGTCCGCCGGCCCCCGGCTCCTCGCGGTCTGGGCCAGGACCCCGCGGTACAGCCGCCGCGCGTCGTCGTGGTCGCCGCGCTGCATCCGGCACTTGGCCAGGAAGATCTGCGCCGCCGGGAACGGGGCCCGCAGGCACAGCGCCTCCTCGAGCAGGCGGGTGGCCTTGTCGAGGTTGCCGCTGACCGAGTCGAGGCTGCGCTGGAGCAGATCCTCCGCGCCGCGCCAGCCGGTGCCGGTCGGGTTCGCCGCACGGCGCCGGACCCCGCCGGTGCCGTCGAGGATCGCCCGCCCGCGCTGGCGGTACTCGGGGATGGGCACGGGCTCGCGCACATAGACGTGCACGAGCTCGGGGCTCAGGGCCAGGAGGACGTAGGCGCGACCCAGCTGGAAGAAGATCTCGGCGAGCTTCTCCCGGCTCTCGGCCAGCATCCTGGCCTCCCACTCGAGGTGGTCGGCCGGCCGGTCGATCGTGTCGGGGCCGAGCTCGGCGAGCTCCTCGCCCCACAACCCGCTGTCGGTGAACAGGTCGCCCTCGAAGCTGTCGAGGTCCGCGTCGACCGGGACCTCGTCGACCGGCTGCCGGACGCGGGTCCAGCGCTCGGCCTCGACCCGGCCCCCGTCGAGCAGCCGCGCGCGCCCGCGCAGGCCGGCGAGGAAGCCGCGGCAGTGCCCGCAGATCTCGAGGTGCACGATCGCCCGCCGGACGACGGCGTCGTCCAACTCGCCATCGAGCATGGCCGAGAGATCGGCCTGCATCTGGTGGCAGGGGTCGAGCTGCGGATGAGGGGTCATCTGGTCAGGAGAGCGCACCACCGGCAGACATCCCGTCCTGGCCGGCGGTCTCGGCGTGCTTGAGCGATCGGGGGAGAGCGAAGCGGGAGTCGCCGGCGCTCGCGAGGCGTCGGCGGTCGATCGGGCGGGCGCGCTCGACGCGCACCTCGGGGCGGGCCGGCGGGACCTCGGGCTCGCCCTGGCCCTGGGCGAGGGTCCGCTCGACCTGGCGCAGGATCTTCTTGCGCGCCCGGAAGATCACCATCTTGAGGTTCTCGAGCCGGATGCCGAGCTGCGTGGCCGCGACCTTGTACGGCTCGCCGTCGAGCTCGACGATCCGCAAGGCGGTCCGCTCGCGCTCGCTGAGCTCGTCGAACGCGGCCAGGTAGAGCTGCAGGACCAGGAGGTAGGCGCCCGTGCACCACTCCCGGCTCTCCTCGTGCATGACCTCGAGGAGCGGGCCCTGGCGGTGCTCGTCGGCCCTCGTCTCGATCTCCTCGTCCTGGACCTCGCGGTTGATCTCGCGGTCCTTGTCGCGCGTGCTCTTGTAGACCGTGTTGCGGATGATGGTCGAGGCCCAGTGCCGGAACGCCTGGTCCTTGTCGGCCTGGAACTTGTGCGGGTAGCGGTAGATGTTGAAGAACACCTCCTGCAGCACGTCCTGGACGTCGAGCTGGAAGTAGAACTTGCGCAGCCGCGCCTGGATGACGTTGGCGAACAGGCGGTAGTTGAGCTCGTACAGCAGGCCGAAGGCCTCGCCGCTTGCCGTCACCCGGTAGCAGTCCATCAGGCGCGTCGACAGGCGGTCACGGAAGGCCTCGAGGATGGCCTTGTCGGCGCGGCCTTCGGCGATGATCGCGCCGAGGTCGTTCGCCAGCTCGAGGAGCGTGGCGTCCCCCGTCTCGGCATGGAGCGCCACGAGGCGCGCGCCGAGGTCCACGGGGAAGGTTTGCTGGATCTGCAGAGGAGACATAGTGGGGGGTGGTTCTCCTGGACGTCGTCCTGGAGGTCCTTGCGTCCCGACGGCTTCCGGGGACGCCCCTCCTTATGGGACGGAACCCGGGAACCCACCGAAGACTACGCGGCAAAATACCCTCCGACCCGCGGCTTCGATATCCCCTGGTCAGTCCCCTGGGGAAGCTCACCCGGACGGCCCTCCGGCGGCCGCCGGAGGGGGCTCCCGACCGCCCTCCCGAACGAACCCCTCCGCGTCCCCCCGCCACCCATGAAGCCCTCGCCGAGGATCGTCCGCGAGCTCGCCCTCGAGGCCGGCTTCGACCTCGTCGCGATCGGTCCGGCCGCGCCCGGCGACGGCGGAGGACGGTTCCTCAGCTGGGTCGAGGCCGGCCGCCACGGGGAGATGGACTGGCTGGCCCGCAACGCGGAACGCATCGCCTCGGCCGGCGGCTTCCTGACCGGCGCCCGCAGCGCCGTGACCCTCGGCGTCGATTACGGCCGGCCGCAGGTGGCCCTCGACGGCGGCGGCCAGGTCGCCCGCTACGCGGCCGGACGCGACTACCACCGCGCCTTGGGGGCGCGCCTGCGCCGCCTCAAGGGCGCCCTCGTGCAGGAGGGGGTCGAGGCCGGCGACCTGCGCTACGGGGTCGACGCCGTCCCGGTGCTCGAGCGCGCCCTGGCCGCGCGCGCCGGGCTCGGCTTCCTGGCCAAGACCGGCGGGGTCATCCACCCGCGCCGCGGCCCTTGGCTGCTCCTGGCCGAGGTCCTGACCCGGCACGACCTCGAGGCCGACCCGCCGTCCCCCGGCTCCTGCGGCACCTGCCGGCGCTGCCTCGAGGCCTGCCCGACGGACGCGATCACGGCCCCGTTCGAGGTCGACGCGCGGCGCTGCCTCTCGTACACGACGATCGAGCTCCGCGGGCCGATCCCGGCCGCGCTCCGCGCCCCGCAGGGCGACTGGGTGTTCGGCTGTGACGTCTGCCTCGAGGTCTGCCCGTACGCCAAGTGGGGTCGGGGTCGGCCCGAAGACCCGGACCTGGCCCTGCACCCGACGGTCGAGCGGTACGAGCTGGTCGGCCTGCTCGAGCTCGACGAGGAGGCCTGGCAGCGGGACTTCACCGGCACGGCCATCCGGCGCGCGCGCCGCGAGGGCCTGCGCCGCAACGCCGCCATCGCGCTCGGGAACCTCGGCCGGGAGGACGCCGTGCCGGCCCTGCTGCGCGCCGTCGACGACCGGGACCCCGGCCTCGTCAGCGCCGCGGCCTGGGCCCTGGCCCGGCTCGGACGTGGGCGGGAGGCGATCGCCGACGCGCTGCGGCGGACCGACGACGAAGCCCTCCGGGCCGACCTCGAGGCCACGCTGGCCGGCCTCGGCTGAGCGCGAGCGGGTTGCATCCGGGCCACCGCGTTGCGACTTCCCAACGCGGCGCCGTGCCTCCGGCGCCATGGGACGCTCGCCCGATGCCCCCGGCAGCGCGGCCCCCTGACGGTTACCGAGCGCTGTCGCGACCCTACATGGGGTGCGCAACACGACGCGAGGCCTCGCCGACGGCGCCAGTCCCGGAGACCCGATGCGGGCGCGAGTTCAGCCCCGCCGGGCCCACGGGACCCGTTTGGCAAGCGGCTTGCTCCACCCGGTGCGGAAGGCCGGAGAAGGCGAGTCAGCACAGGAGAGCCTCATGGAGATCATCGACTTCTACAACGAGAAGAAGTTCTGCGAGAAGTGTGGCGACTACGTCCGCTTCCTGATGAGCGTCGACCACAGCTTCTGCGTGCACTGCGGCACCAAGGTCCGCCTGTTCAGCAAGGAGGACCTCAAGAGCTTCACGGCCTCGCTGCAGCGCGAGAAGCCCGCCACCGGGCGGCGCCGCCGGACCAAGGCCTCCTGAGGCGGGCCCGCCCCACCCACGAGAGACTCCCGGCCCCGGCCCCCCGGCCCCCGACCCCCGGGGGCCCCGCCCCCACCGAACCGAGCCGACGACCCGACCCCCCTGGGGGCCGGGTCGTCGCGCGTACCGACCGCGGGTTTGGGCCTCGGGGAGCGCCTGCCTATGATGCTCGCCCTTCGAGCGCGGCCGTCGCCGCGCGGGTCCAGGGATCGAGCCAGGAGAGCGCCGTGGTCGAGGAGTTCCGCAACGAGCCGCTGACCGACTTCAGCAAGCCCGACAACGCCCGCGCCTACGAGCAGGCCCTGGCCAAGGTCGAGGGCATGCTCGGCAAGGACCACGCGGCCCACATCGGGGGCAGCGACGTGACCGCCGAGGCCTGGTACGAGAGCCACGACCCCGGGGAGCTCGACCGGCTGATCGGCCGCTTCCCCAGGCTCGGGGTCGAGCACGTCGACCGGGCCGTCGACGTCGCCGACCGCTACTTCCCGACCTGGGCCGCCCGCCCGGCCGAGGAGCGGGCCGGCTACCTGTTCGAGGCCGCGCGCCTGATGCGGGAGCGCAAGCACGAGTTCTCGGCCGTGATGACCTGGGAGGCCGGCAAGAACCGCGTCGAGGCCGACGCCGACACGGCCGAGGCCATCGACTTCCTCGAGTTCTACGGGCGCGAGGCCCTGCGCTACGCGGGCAAGCACCCGATCACGCCGATCCCCGGCGAGCGCAACGAGCTGCGCTACATCCCCCTCGGCGTCGGCCAGGTCATCCCGCCGTGGAACTTCCCGCTCGCGATCCTCGTCGGCATGACGAGCGCGGCGATCGTGTCCGGCAACACGGTCGTGCTCAAGCCGGCCAAGGAGACCCCGCTGATCGGGCATTGGTTCGCCAGCCTGATGCGCGAGGTCGGCCTGCCGGGCGGCGTCCTGCAGTTCGTGACCGGCATCGGCAGCGAGATCGGCCCGCGCCAGATCAACCACCCGCGCACGCGGTTCATCTCGTTCACGGGCTCGATGGCCGTCGGCATCCGCCTCAACGAGGAGGCGGCGCGGGTCCAGGACGGCCAGATCTGGCTCAAGCGCGTCGTCGCCGAGATGGGCGGCAAGGACGCAATCTACGTCGACGACGAGCTGCACGACATGGACGCCGCGGTCCAGGGCACGATCGCCGCGGCGTTCGGCTTCTCGGGCCAGAAGTGCTCGGCCTGCTCCCGCCTGATCCTCCACGACGCGATCCACGACGAGTTCGTCGACCGGCTGCGCGAGGCCGCGGCGAAGCTCGTCGTGACCCACCCGAGCAAGGCCGAGTGCAGCTTCGGGCCGGTCATCTCGGAGAGCGCCGGGCGCAAGGTCGCCGAGTACCAGGGCATCGGCCGCGAGGAGGGCAAGCTGCTCTGCGGCGGCGGCCGCGTCGACGGCAACGGGCACTACTACGAGCCGACGATCTTCACCGGCGTCGACTCGCGGGCGCGGCTGGCCCAGGACGAGATCTTCGGGCCGGTCCTGGCCGTGATCCGGGCCAAGGACTACGAGGACGGCAAGCGCATCTTCAACGACACGATCTACGGCCTCACGGGCTCGATCTACTCGTCCAACGAGGACCGCCTCGACGACGCACGCCGCACGTTCCACGTCGGCAACCTCTACCTCAACCGCAAGTGCACCGGCGCCCTCGTCGGCGGCCACCCCTTCGGCGGCTTCAACATGTCCGGCACCGACTCCAAGGCCGGCGGCCGCGACTACCTCCTGCTGTTCCAGCAGGCCAAGTCGATCGCCGAGAAGATCATCTGAGCGGGGCCGGCGCCGGTGAGAGGGGTCCTGCCTTGGCGCGAGCCCGCGCCGGTGACCTCCGAGGCCGATCCGACCTGTGCGACAGGGCCGGCCCCCTCGGGACGGCTCCGGTCGTTTGATCCGGCACTGTTTCCGGCGGAGAGGCCACGCAACAGCAACCAGGCACCGATCGACACCATGACGAGCACGGTTCCGAGGAGGAGTGCGGTCCGGCGCCCGGAAGCTGGCTGATGGACTTCCATGGGAGCGCGCATCATCGGCCGGGAAGGGGGTCCTGGGGACCCCCGACCCACCGGTCACACCCCGGACCGCCGCCCGTCCCTGCGGGGCCGGCGCTCAGTTCACGAAGCGGAACTTGAGGATGGCCTTGATCGCGGCGAAGCCGTCGCGCCAGGTGATCTTCTTGCCCTCGGAGAAGTCGCGGCCCGCGTAGCTGATCGGGACCTCGTAGACCCGGCACTTGAGGCGCGCGATCTTGGCCGTCAGCTCGGGCTCGACGTCGAAGCGCCGCGACTTGAGCTCGATACGGTCGACGATCTCCTTGCGGAACACCTTGTAGCAGGTCTCCATGTCGGTGAGGTTGAGGCCCGTCATGACGTTGCTGAGGAAGGTCAGGAACCGGTTGCCGAGGTAGTGGCTGTAGAGGTGGACGCGGGCGTACTGGCGGACCAGGAAGCGGCTGCCGTAGACGACGTCGGCCTTGCCCTCGACGATCGGCTTGAGCAGGGCGGCGTAGTCCGAGGGGTCGTACTCGAGGTCGGCGTCCTGGATCACGACGACGTTGCCTCGGGCCTCCTTGAAGCCGGTCTTGAGCGCGGCGCCCTTGCCCCGGTTGTGCTCGTGGTGCACGACGCGGATCCCGTCCTCCTGCCCGAGGCGGGCGAGGATCTCGAGGCTGCCGTCCGAGGAGCCGTCGTCGACGAGCACGATCTCCTTGCGGGTCGGCTCGCGCTGGACGAGGCGCACGATGTCCTCGAGGGTGGCCTCCTCGTTGTAGACCGGGATGACGACGGTCAGGAGCAGGTCCTCCGGGGCGATCGGCGTCAGGTGCTTGCTCAGACGGCGGCCGCCCGCCCCGTCGCGCGCGCCTTCGGGCTCGGGAGGGGTGCCGGGCTCGGCCGGTTGGGTCGTCTCAGGCAACGCTGCTCCTCTTCGATCTCGGGGGTCAGGGGGGTGTCGACGCCGAGCCGGGCCGCCCTGGCCAGCAGCCGGCGGGCCGGGCCCGGGCGGCCGCCATCGACCTCGATCCGCGCCGCCAGCAGGCAGGCCTCGGCGTCCCAGGGATCCCGGCGCCGAAGCCGGGCCAGCAGGGACACGGCCTCCTGGTCGCGCCCGGCCATGTAGGCGTCGAGGGCGCGCCGCCACTGCTCCTCCGGCCGCGCGCGGAAGCCCGGGCGCCCGCGGACGACGCGCCACAGCGCGAAGCCGCCGCCGCCGAGCACGGCCATGGCCTGGAGCCCGACGAGGCAGAGGCGCGTCGTGTCGGGGTCGTGGAGCAGGAAGCGCAGCATCAGAGCCGCGTCGGCCAGCAGCCACGAGCCGCCGAGCAGCGTGAAGCCGGCGACGAGCATGCCGGTGCGCAGCAGGGCCAGGGCCGTGGCCTGCACGACGACGAAGACCAGGAGCTGGAACAGGAAGGAGTCGGCGAACACGGGTCGGCCGGATGATAGCGGGGCCGCGGGCGGGGTTCCGCATCGGGCCGCGGCTTCCGGGCTCCCTGGCCCGAGGCCGCTGCCGGGACCGCTGGCACCCGTCCGGTCCGGCGGCATCCTGGCCCCCATGGCGTCGATCTACGAGGGCCGGAGGCTCCAGCTGCTGCTCACGCGGTCGCTGTGCCGGACCGACCCGATGGCCACGCTGGCCGCCTGCCTCGCGGGGGGCGTCGACCTCGTCCAGGTCCGGGAGAAGCCGTTCCGCGACGACGCGCTCGCCTGGATCGACCGCGTCGCCGAGCGCTGCGCCGAGCACGGCGTGCCGGTCGTCGTCAACGACCGCCGCGACCTGGCCGAGGCGCGCGGCCTCGGCCTGCACCTCGGGCAGGAGGACCTCGCGGCCTTCCCGCGCGGCAGCCTGCGCCGGCGCGCAATCCCGCTGGGCCTCTCGACCCACGACGAGCACGAGCTGGCCCTGGCGCTGGACGAGGCCCCGGACGCGGTCGGCGTCGGGCCCTGCCACGCGACGACGACCAAGGGCTATACGCGCGGCCTCGACCCGGACGAGCTCGCCCGGCTCCTGTCCCTGGCGCCGGTCCCGGCCTTCGGCATCGGCGGCATCACGCCCGCGCGCCTCCCGCCGCTGCTCGGGCTCGGCCTGCGCAGGATCGCGGTCTCGTCGTGCCTCCTCGCCGCCGAGGACCCGCGAGCCGTCGCCGCCGACCTGCGCGCGATGCTCGACGACCGACCGCTTGACGACCCGACGGTGCGCCAGGTCAAGCCCCCGTACCTGCGATAGGGTCGATCGGGGCGGGGTTCGGGTCGACTCCAGCTTGACCCTGCCCCACCCCCGAGGAATCGTCAGGCGCCATCCGCCGGCCACCCGCCGGCGCCCGGCCCAGGACCACCCAGGAGCGATCCATGTCGCAGCAGATCCCCGAGCACGAGATGACCCAGGACCTCTTCGTCGCCCAGGCAGAGCAGTGGGAGCGCATCGGCTTCCTCCAGCGGACCTACTCGTGGGTCCTGCTCGGCATCGCGGTCTTCTCGGGCGTGCTGTTCGCGATCGACCGCAACCTCGGCGGCTTCGGGCAGTGGTCGATGTCCCTGCTCACTAGCATGAACCCGATCATCCTGATCCTGGTGCTGCTCGGCTCGGCCTACGCCGTCCGTGCCCTGGCCCGCAAGCCCGGCATCGGGGTCATCGGCTACCTCGCCTACGCCGCCCTGCTCGGGATCTTCATCGCCCCCCTCGTCATCCTCTCGACGGGCAACGTCATCGCCGCGGCCGCGATCACGACCACCTGCGTGTTCCTCGGCCTGACGGCCTACGTGTTCATCACCAAGCAGGACTTCTCGTGGATGCGCGGCATCCTGACCACGGTCCTGTTCGGGATGATCGGCGTCGGCATCTGCGCCCTGATCTTCGGCTTCCAGCTCGGCTTCCTGTTCAACCTCGTCGGCGCCCTGCTGTTCAGCGGCTACATCCTCTACGACACGAGCAACATCCTGCACCACCACCGCAGCGACGAGGCCCTCCCGGCCGCGATCGAACTCTTCGTCGACGTCGTCCTGCTGTTCTGGTACCTCCTCGCCCTGTTCAACCGGGACTGAGGCGCAGTCGCCCACTGTTCGCTGATCACGACAGTGCCGTGGGGCCTCCACCCCACGGTCGTTCAGCGACACAACCGTGGCCGTGGAGCCGCATCACCCCGGCCGCTCCGTGAGGTCGACGAGGCCGTGCCGGCGCCAGCCGGTGCGCAGCAGCCAGGTCCGCGCTTCGACGATGGGCGGCTCGACGCCGTCGAGTCCCCTCACACTGACCCGTTGTCGCCAGCAGCACGTCCACGGCCCCGAGCTGTAGGAGTCGATCGGGACCCGCCCGAGCCGGTGGCCGTGCTTCTTGGCGTTGTGCAGCACGTAGGCGATCGCGTTGCGCACCTGTCGCGGCGCGACCAGCACGCGGTCATGGAACCGATCGCCGAACACCCTGCCCCGCCGCCACCACAGCCGGTTCAACGCCCTCGCCACGGCGACGAACATTCCCTGCAACCTCCTCGTGCACTCCTTGCGGTGCCGGGCCTCGACGATGAGGTGGAGGTGATTGCCCTGGATCGAGAACTCGACCAGCCGGAACCCGCCCCGCCGCCGGTAGCGCCTGAACTGCCGCCACAGCACCTCCCTCGCCGCCCCCGACCTCAGGCTCGGCAGCCCTCCGACCAGCCTCGCCGTGACCAGGACCGGCTCCCGCCCGCTGAGCCTCGCCCTGGGCACGTGCGGCACCCCGGCGCGCGCGCCCCGCGGCTTGCGCCCCGCACCCCTCCGCCTGCCGCCGCGGGGATCCCCGAACCGCAGCTCGCCCTGTCGCTGCCTCCCGGTCCCACCAGAGCTCCCCGCGCACCGCTGCGTTGCCGCGTACCGCTGCGTTGCCGCGCACCGCTGCGTTGCCGCACTCCGCTGCGTTGCCGCACACCGCTGCGGTGCCGCACTCCGCTGCGGTGCTGGATGCCGTGTCGTCCCCGCCGACCGCTGCTTCCCCACGATCCACCTCCTCGCTCTCCACCGATCCGATCGTCGGCTCGCCGGTGCGTTTCGCCCTGAAGCCGCCCTGTCGACTGCTCCGCGACGGGTTCTGATTCGGCACAGTTCGGGCGGGAGGGCTGGATCCACGCGAGGTGCTGCGGGGGACGGCCCGCGGTTTGATTCGGCACAGTTCCGTGTGAGGGGGAGCGGGCAGGGCGCCGGTGGAGGCGGGTCTCGACAGCAGGCAAGGGGCGGGGGGAGCCGGGCGGCACGGCCTCCGTCGGCAGCCGACGTAGGCCGTGAATGACACGACGACGCCAGCCGACGGACGCCGTGATGGACACGGCGACGCCGATCGGCGGGAGCCGGTGTGGGCACGCGGTCGTGGACACCAGCCATCTCCTCGTGATCCCTCGGCTCAGCGAAGGAGTCCGAGGAGGCTCGGCCGACGATCGGGAGCCCGAGCCGAGGTGTGTGCTGGGTTTGATTCGGCACGGTTCCGCAGCAGGAGGGCCGGGAGGAGGCTGGACCGGGGACCGGGGATCGGGCGACGAGGGTTTGAACCGGCACAGATGGGGCTCGACCCGGGGCGATCACCGCGGCGACGGCGGGAGCGCGCGAGGTGAGGAACTGGGGTCCGACCCGGGGCGATCACCGCGGCGACGGAGGCCTCGAGGACCGAGCGTCAGGCGCCCCTCAGGGCAGGATCAGCATCGCGTCGCCGAAGCTGAAGAACCGGTAGCCCTCGGCGATCGCGGTGCGGTAGAGCTCGAGGGTGCGGTCGCGGCCGAGGATCGAGGCCACGAGGAGGAGCAGGCTGCTCTCGGGGAGGTGGAAGTTGGTCAGGAGGACGTCGACGACGCGGGGACCGCGGCCGGGGTGGAGGAACAGCCGGGTCCGGCCCCGGCCCGGCACCAGGCGGTCGGCCTCGGGGTCGTAGGCGCTCTCGAGCACGCGCACGCTGGTCGTCCCGACGCAGACGACCCGGCCGCCCCCGGCCCGCGCCGCGTCGCAGCGCGCGGCCGCGTCCTCGGGCAGCGACCACTCCTCCTCGTGCATGACGTGCTCCTCGACGACCTCCGCCCGGATCGGCTCGAAGGTCCCCAGCCCGACGTGCAGCACGACCCGCGCCTCGCGCACGCCCGCGGCCGCGAGCGAGTCGAGCAGGGTCGGCGTGAGGTGCAGCCCGGCCGTCGGCGCCGCCACCGCGCCCGGCTCGCGCGCGAACACGCATTGGTAGCGCTCGCGGTCGAGGACCGGGTCCTCGGGCCGGTCGGGACGGGCCAGGTACGGCGGCAGCGGCGCCCGGCCGACGCGCTCCAGGACCGCGTCCACGTCCTCGCCGTCCGCGGCCGCGAGCCGGAACCGGCACCGCCCCTCGTCGAGGCGCTCCTCGACGACCAGGGTCAGGGCGCCGCCCTCCATCGCGACCCGCTCGCCGGAGGCGAGCTTGCGCGCCGGCCTGACGAAGCCGACGCAGGCCGGCCCGCTGCGCTCGAGGATCAGGCATTCCACCCGAGCGCCGCTCGCGCGCCGGCCGAGCAGGCGGTGCGGCAGGACGCGCGTCTCGTTGAGCACGAGCACGTCCCCGGGGCCCAGGTAGCGCGGCAGGTCCCGGATCCGGGCGTGCTCGACCCGTGACGGGTCGCCGCGGGAGCAGACCAGCATCCGGGCCGAATCCCGGGGCTCGGCCGGAACCCGCGCAATCCGGTCGTCCGGCAGCTCGTAGGAGAAGTCGCTCAGCCGCATCCGTTCCCTGGGCCTCGGCCCGCCTTTCCCGGGCTGACGAGCCTACCTATCATCTCCCCCTCGCCCATGGATCTCGCCGCGATCCTCGCCTGCTACGCCCTGCTGCTGCTGCTGTCGGTGCACGGCCTGCACCGCGCCCTGCTGGTCGTGCGCCTGCTCCGCCACCGCCCGGTCGACGGCGGGGTCGGACGCGCCGGCCCGCGGCCCGCCCCCCCGCCGGCGGCCGAGCTCCCCGTCGTCACGGTCCAGCTCCCCCTCTACGACGAACTCTACGTCGTCGACCGCCTGCTCGAGGCGGCGGCCGCGCTGCGCTGGCCGCGCGAGAAGCTCGAGATCCAGGTCCTCGACGACTCCCAGGACGAGACCGTCGAGGCCGTGCGCCGCAAGGTCGCCGAGCTCAGGGCCCGGGGCTTCGACGCGCGCCAGGTCCGCCGCAGGACCCGCGAGGGGTTCAAGGCCGGGGCCCTGGCCTTCGGGCTCGCGGGCGGGGACGGCGAGCCGCCGGCCCGCGGGCGCTTCGTCGCGATCTTCGACGCCGACTTCGTGCCCCGGCCCGACTTCCTCGAGCGCACCGTGCCGGTCCTGATGGCCGACGACGGCCTCGCCCTCGTCCAGGCCCGCTGGGACCACCTCAACCGCGACCACTCCCTCCTGACCCGCGTCCAGGCCGTGTTCCTCGACGCCCACTTCGCCGTCGAGCACGAGGCCCGGCAGCGCGCCGGCCGCTTCCTCAACTTCAACGGCACGGCCGGCGTCTGGCGCCGCGAGGCCATCGAGCGCGCCGGCGGCTGGTCGCACGACACGCTGACCGAGGACCTCGACCTGTCGTTCCGGGCGCAGATGGCGGGCATGCGCTTCCACTACCTCAACGACCTCGGGGTCCCGAGCGAGCTCCCGGTCGAGATGAACGCGTTCAAGGGCCAGCAGCACCGCTGGGCCAAGGGCGCGATCGAGACCTCGCTCAAGCTCCTCCCCACCCTTCTGCGCCGCCGCGACCTGCCGCTCGGCGTCCGCCTCGAGGGCGCGTTCCACCTGACCTGCAACCTCGCCTACCCCCTGATGGGGCTCGTGTCCCTGCTCGCCCTCCCGGTCGCGCTGGCCGTCGAGCGGGGCGCGACCGAGGTCCCGGCCGCCCTCGACGGCTACCTGCTCGGGCTCGGCATCCTGCCGGTGCTCGTGTTCTTCCTGGTCGGCCAGCTCCGCGTCGGCCGCCGCCTGCTTCCGTCGCTGCTGCTGCTGCCGGCCTCGCTGGCGATCGGCGTCGGCCTCTGCGTCAACAACACGCGGGCCGTGCTCGAGGCCGCGGCCGGGCGGCGCAGCCCCTTCGTGCGCACGCCCAAGTACCGCGTCGACGCCCGCGGCGACACCTGGCTCGGCAAGAAGTACCGCGCGGCCCGCGACCTCGCGCCCCTGCTCGAGCTGGCCCTCGGCCTCGGCAGCGGCGCCGCGTCCTGGCTGTGCCTGCGCAACGGCATCCTCGGCCTCGGGCTGCTCGACGCGCTGTTCGCGTCCGGCTACCTCTACGTCGGGCTGCACTCGACGATGCCGGCCGCGATGGAGCGGCTGCGCCACCGGCTCGACCGGCTCCTCCCCGCGCGGCTCGGCGGCGCGCGCCCGGTCAGCCCCTAGCGGCCAGGAGCCGCATGACGAAGCGGCGCTCCGGGTCGCCGCCCCGGTACCCCGTCATCGTCACGATCCCGCCCGTCAGGACCATCGGTCCGGCCGAGGGCACGACGACCACGTTGACGACGAGGAGCTGCCGGCCCTCGCGGTACATCGACAGCCCGCACTCGAAGGCCCGCGTGCCGGCCGGGAGCTCGGGCACGGGCTGGTCGACCACGCGCGGGCGCTCGAGGCCGAGGTAGAGGTCGATCGTCCCGCTGATGAAGTCGCCGAGCTCGCCGAAGCGCGGGCCGATCGGCAGCCGCGCGAGCAGGGCCTCGATGGCCCCGTTGCCCATGAGGTGCTGCAGCATCGCCCAGACCGCGGACCGGCCCCAGTCGCGGTCGCGCAGCTCGGGGGGCGGGAAGGTCCGCGGCCCCGTCAGCATCCCCTCGGGCAGGCGCCACAGGCCGTGGCCGTCGTGCAGCCGCGCCCAGGCGAACCAGCCGGCCTCGTGCAGCAGCCGGGGCACCTCGCTGCTGTCCTCGGCCAGGACGCCGCCCTCGAGGTCCAGGAGCCGGATGCGCAGCCGCGCGGCCGGGCTCTCGACGAGCCGCCGCGCCGTCTCCCGGTCGCCCCCACGGACGAAGTCCTGCTCGAGCTCGACCTCGATCGGGCCGGGGGCGTTGCCCGCGGCCGGGGCGACGGCCTCGACGAGCAGCAGGCAGCGCTCGACCTCGCCCTCGTCCCAGGCCTCGATGCCGTACAGCAGCCGCTCCCCGGGCCCGAAGCCGTCGCCCGACAGCTCGGTCGGGAAGCCGTCGAGCCGGGCCCTCCCGGCCTCGCGCAGCACGGCGTCGACGTCGCGCTCGTGGGCGATGTCGTGCAGGCGCTGCGCGGTCTCGCGGGTCATGGCCGGCCGCGTCGTGCTCGAGCAGGCGCCGAGCACGGCGAGCAGGAGCCCGGCGAGCGCCGGGCCGGTCGTGGGGCGCACGGGCCGGACGGAGGGAGCCATGCCCGCCACGATACCCGCTCGGCCCCCGTCGCTCAGGCCCGCCGCGGCGCCACGCGGTCGAGGGCCTGGAGGACCATGTCGACGTCGATGCGGTCCATGCAGCTCGGGCTGCGGTCGCAGGTCGAGTAGCAGACGAGGCAGTCGAGCGTCTCGTCGAAGACCTTGGCCCCGTCGCCGTACAGCTCGATCTCGGCCGAGGAGGTCGGGCCGAACAGGGCCACGACCGGGACGCGGAGCGCCGTCGCCATGTGCAGCGCCATCGTGTCCCCCGTCACGAGCACGTCGCAGAGGCCGAGCCTTGCCGCGAAGCCCCTGAGGTCGTTGTCGTTGCCGGCGTCGACGACGGCCCCCTCGGGCGCGTCGTCGAGGAGCCGGGCGTGGCGCTCGCGCTCCTGGGGTCCGCCGAGCAGGACCACGCGACCACCGCGTCGGGCCACGGCTTCGATCAGCGCCCGCTGTCCCTCCGGCGTCCACTGCTTGCGCGGCCAGCGCCCCCCGGCGCCGGTGTTGAGTCCGACGAGGAGGCCCGGCACGGCGCCCTGGGCGGTCAGCCAGTGGCGGGCCGCGTCGCGCTCGGCGGCCGACAGGTGGAGCCCGGGCCGGTCCCGGACCGGGCCGGGGAGGCCGAGGACGGCGCCGACGAGGTCCTGGTAGGTCTCGCGGTTGGCCCGCTTGGCCGCGTCGTCGACGCCGAGCCGGAACCAGCGCTCCGCGGCGTCCGACAGCGGCTCGACGAGGCCGCGCCCGCCGACCGTGAACCCGACGCGCCGGCCGCCGGCCCTGAGCGGCAGGCGCGCCGCGAGGCCCGCGGTGCGCGGGTCGGCGTCGGGGCAGAGCACGGCGTCCATGGCCTCGTGCAGGAGCACGTCCGGCAGGGTCTCCGCCTCGATCGGCCAGACCGCGTGGATGTCGGGGTTGCCGAGCAGCAGCGGCGCGGCCTCCGGCGAGGTCACCCAGTGCAGGCGGTGGTCGGGCCAGGCCGCGACGATCGACGGCACGAAGGCCGTCGTGCGCAGCACGTCGCCGACGGCGGCGAGCTTGACGACGGCCACCGACGGCGGCGACGGAGCGTACTCGTCGCAGGCGGCGCAGGTCTTGCCGCGGAGCTTGGCCGGCGTGCACGGCCGCTCCGAGCGGAACCACCGGCAGTCCCGCTTCAGCTCGTCGAGTCGCTCACCCACTCCGCCTGCCTCCGGTCCCCTGCTCAGCCGCGCGCACCACGACCCGACGATACAGGGCCTCGCTGTCGCGGCACATCCGTCCGATGTCGTGGCGCTCGGCGACCCGGGCCCGTGCGGCGACGCCCAGCCGGGCGCGCAGCCCCTCGTCGGCGACGAGCTCGCCGAGCGCGCCGGCCAGCGCGCCGACGTCGTCGACGTCGACGTGCAGCCCCGAGACCCGGTCCTCGATGGCCTCGAGCATGCCGCCGACCCTGCTCGCCACGCAGGGCAGGCCGGCGGCCATGGCCTCGAGCAGCGCGACCCCGAGCCCCTCGCGGCGGCTCGGCAGGCAGAACAGGTCGGCCGCCGCGAGCAGGGTCTCCGCCGGCATCCGCCGCCCGGGGATCCGGACGTCGACCTGGGGCCGCGCCCGGCCCGCGCGGCGCCGGAGGTCCTCGAGCTCGGGCCCCTCCCCGGCCAGGATCCAGGTCAGCCCTCGCCCCTCGGGGACGGCGACCCGGGCCAGGGCCTCGAGCAGCACGTCGAGCCCCTTGCGGCGGTGGAGCGAGGCCAGCGTCACGCCGAGGACGGCGTCGTCGGGCACGCCGAGCTCGCTCCTGGCCTCCGCCCTCCGCGGGGCCAGGCTCGAGGAGGGCCGTGTCGACGCCGTCGGGCACGACCTCGACGCCAGGCTCGACGCCCAGCGCCGGACCTCGCGGGCCACGGCCTCGGACACGGCCACGACGGCGTCGACGGCCCGCCCGTACAGCCAGCGGCGGTAGCGGCCGCGGCGCAGCGGGTAGTCCATGCGCCGGGTCACGACCGCCGGCGGCAGGCCGCCGCCGAGCAGGCGCGCCAGGCCCCAGACCTTGTGCGAGCGCGAGCAGCCGAGCTGGACGAGGTCGGGCGCCTCGGCCCGGCACAGGCGGCGCAGGCGGACGGCCGAGCCGACGTCGAGGCCGTTGCGCAGCGGGAGCTCCCGGACCGGGAGGCCGAGCTCGCGGCCGAGGTCGGCGAACCGCGCGCCGGGGCGCAGGACCAGGACTGGTCCCAGCCGTCGGCGGCGAGGTGGCGCACGAGGGCCTCGAGCTGGTGTTCGCCGCCCGACCAGTGCCGCTCGGAGAGGACGTGGAGCAGCTTCAATCGCCGAGGCTGCCCGAGACCTTGCGCAGGGCGGGACGCCCCTCGAGCACGGGCGGCAGCGGCTCGAGCACGAACGCGGGCTCCTCGCGCAGGGAGTCGACCGGGCAGTACGGGGCGCGCTCGAGGCGCAGGATCGCGAGGACCTCGCGGATGCGGTCCTCGTAGCGGTGCTCCTCGTGCACGAGCTCGCAGCCCTGGCGCGCGATGCGCGCGCGCAGCTCGGGGCGGGCGAGGTAGTAGCGGATCTTCTCGAGGGCCTCCTCGCGGCTCTCGAACCAGTCGAGGCAGCGCCGCGGTCGAACAGCTCCTCCATGCCCGGGACGTAGTGGGTCAGGTGGAAGCCGCCGGAGGCCAGCGTCAGGAACAGCCGGTTGCTGAAGTACAGCGGCGAGTCGTGGGTCTGGTTCTGGCCGAGGACGATGCGCGTCTCGGCGCAGACCCTGGCGTAGCGCCGGGGCCGGACCTCGCCGACGAGGCGCAGCTCGGGGAAGCGCTTGAGGTACGGCAGCCAGGAGTCCCGGCGGCCGAACACCTCGACGTCGTGCATCCGGCTCAGCCAGGCCAGGAACTGCGGCCGGTCACCCATGTGCCCGGGCCCGCCGATGAAGCACAGGTCGCGGACCTGGGCCCGCGGCGCGCGGAGCGGCCGGTGATAGCGGGGCGAGAAGCCGCTCATCGAGAACGTCGTGTCGCGGACGCCGGCCCGGCGGTAGGCCTCGACGAGGTCGGGGGTCGAGAGGCACAGCAGCCGGACCTTGCGCACGTAGTCGACGTGCGACGAGTCGGTGTGCCGCAGCTGCTCCTCCATCCACACGACCGTGGGGATCTCCCCGGAGATCTCCTCCATGAGGTCGGGCGGGAGGTCGTGGAAGAAGACGAAGCAGAGGTCCGGGTCGTAGAGCCGGCGGACGAGGCGGACGGCCGCCCGCATGCCCCAGGTGCCGATCCACCGCTTGAGCATCGAGCAGTTCACCGTGCGGACCTGCAGCCCCTGGGCCCTCAGGGCCTCGACGAGGGCGCCGGTGCAACGCGTCCGCGACTTGCGCTTGCCGAAGAACAGGACCCGCCGGGGCTCGAGCGGCTCCGGGGTGGGTACGTCGAGCGCGGTGATCGCGGGCTGGCCGGGTTGGTTCGACTTGGGGGGCTGGTCCGGCATGAGGGGTTCGAGCGGACCGCTCGGGGCATCCATCAGATGCCGCTGACGTCGTCCACTTCGGGTCGGAAGAGGAGGAGGAGATCCACGAGCTCCGCGTCCGGGATCGGCCCGCCAATATAGAGACTCTCCCGCCGCCGCCATAACCCCGGATCGCGTTCCCAAGCCACAACCGGCAAAGGGTTTCGGCCGGTTTCCTGCGCGAGCATGGCCGCGATCCAGACCCTGTGCAGGCCCCCCGGGAGGCGCGGATCGGACCAGCCCCCGCCTCGTCGCGCGCGACCCGGACGGGCCGAGCGGCTCGACCTCGAGGCCGTGCTCGGGACCGAACGGACGGGCGAGGCCCCCGCCGCTGGAGCCTGCGCCCGAACATCCCCAGCCGGCGCCGCTCGACGCGCGACGAGGAGCGGTCGAGGTGGCGCGCCCTGCTGGCCAGCCGCTGGCGCTCGAGAGCGCCGACCAGGTCGAGGAGGCGGGTCGTCTCGTCCGGCCCGTACCGCTCCCGGCACAGCTCGGCCAGGGCCTCGTGGCCGATCCGCCCGGCGAGGTCGTGGCAGGCCTTGGCCCGCATCCGCCGCGCAGGTCCGGTCCCGAGCGGGGCCTCCCGCGAGCGGCACGGCGGAGGTCGAGGAGGGCCGTGCTGCACTTGCCGTCGGAAGGACGCGCAGGTTGTCGCCGTGGAGGTCCGGGTGCAGGACGCCGAGCGCGGCGAGGCGGTCGGCCAGCTCAGCTGTGCGGTCGGCTCCGGGGGCGCGCCCCTCCGGCAGCGCGCGGGTCGCGAGGCAGGCGCGGACCGGGTGAGCGGAGCCGCCGCGTGGCTCGCCGACCGGCTCCGGGACGCGGAGGCCGAGGGCGGCACGGGCCTCAGCTCGTGCTGCGTCGGCGACGCGCGCAGCGCTACTGAGGCGCACCGCCAGGCGCGGGAAGCAGTTCCTGCTTGACGTAGACCGCGCCGAGGTCGAGCGGGGCGCGGAGCACCCGGCGCAGGGGCCGGTCGGCGACCGTCACGGACCCCGCGAGCTCGCCACCCTCGAGCAGGACCACGAGCCGCTCCCGGTCGGCCGGCGACAGGCCGGCGCCGAGCCACAGGCTCACGACCGGCCTCCGCACAGCGCGCCGTACAGCGCCATCGTCTGCGCGACCTGGGCCGCCCCGCCCCACCGGTCGCGCGCCGCGGCGGCCGCGGCCGCGCCGAGCCTCCGCCGGGCGTCCGGGTCGGCCAGCAGGGCGCCGGCGGCCTCGGCCAGGGGCTCCGGCGCGGGCTCGCGGACGAGGCCGGTCTCGCCGTCGGCGACGAGCTCGGGCAGACGGCCGAGGTCGGTCGTGACGACGGCGCAGCCGGCCGCCATGGCCTCGCGCAAGGCGCGGCAGGTCGGGTCGCTGCCGGGCACGAGGAACACGAACAGGTCGAGCGCCCGCAGCACGTCCCGGTACGCGTCGCCGCGCCGGTAGCCGAGGAAGCGCACGCGGTCCTGGAGGCCGCGGGCGCGCAGCGGACCGGCGCAGAGCTCGTCGAACACGCCTTCGTCCGGGCGCCCGAGGACGACGAGGGCGAGCGCGGGGAACCGCGGCGCCAGGGCGGCGAGCAGGTCCCAGAGCAGCTCCCAGCGACGCCGGCGCTGGATCCGTGCCGTGATGCCGAGCAGCAGGGCGCCGTCGTCCAGGCCGAGCTCTTCCAGAAGCGCGGCGCGGGCGACGTCGGGGGACGTCCCGCCGGCCGGGGCCTGCTCGAGCAGCGGCTCCTGGACGAGCACGCGCCCGCGGCCGAGGCCGTAGCGCGCCTCGAGCAGCGGGACCTGGTCCGCGAACGGGGTCAGGACGGCGGCCGTGCGGCCGAACGCCAGGGCCTGCCGGGGCAGCGCGAGGGGGATCCGCTCCTCCCACAGGCTGCGGACGACCGGGACCTTGCGACCGGCCATCGACAGCGCGAGCGAGGCGACCGCGTGGTCACCCTTCTGGTGACAGTGCAGCAGGTCGTAGTCCCCGTCGTCGAGCCAGTGCGCGAGCCTGCGCGCGTCGGCGAGCTGGCTGCGCAGGTGGAAGTGCCGCCGCAGGGCGAGGCCCTCGCGCTGCGGGAGCCCGAGCTCGGTGGCGCGCGCGCGGACGGCGTGGTCGAGGCCCTCGTGCACGAAGCCGGCCACGGCCCAGTCGAGCCTGCCGCCGCCGGCCACGACCGGCCCGAGCAGGGCGCGCGCCAGCAGCAGCGCCGGGTCCGCGGGCCCGGTCCACTTGTGGTTGGCGTAGAGGTGCAGGACCTTCATCGCCCGCGGCCCTCGTCGGCCTCGGCCAGGAGCCGGCGCAGGTCGCGGTACTTGAGGTAGTCGTAGCGCGCCGACATCCACGCGGCGAGGACCCCGCGCCAGCCGTCGAGCCAGGCCAGCTTGGGCCCCAGCCCCTTGGCCAGGGCCGCGACGGCGCGGGTCCACGGCGCCAGCGGGCCCGCCCGCCGGCCCTCGTCGCGCAGCGCGCGCGCGGCGATCGCGGCGAACCGCTCGACCGTGCGGCGGTGCTCCGCGAACGACCGGTAGCTGTCGTGCAGGATCTCGCCGCCGAGCGCGACGATGCGCGCGCCAGGCTCCGCCTCGACGCGGTCGTGGGGGTCGGTGCCGCCCCAGCGACAGCGCCGGCGGTCGAACCAACGGAGCTTGCGGTCGGGCCAGAACAGCCCGTGCCGCATCGGGCGGCCGAGGTAGACGTTGCGGCGCGGCATGGAGAAGCCGGCGGCGTCCTCGGAGAAGGCGCGCCGGCGCGCCTCGATCTCGCCCCGGAGGCCGTCGGTGACCCGCTCGTCGCAGTCGAGGGAGAACACCCAGTCGTGCCGGGCGAGCTCGACGGCCCGCTGCTTCTGCGCGCGGTGGCCGAGGAAGGGCTGGACCTCGACGCGGGCCCCGCAGGCCTCGGCGAGCTCGCGCGTGCGGTCGGACGAGCCCGAGTCGAGCACGAGGAGCTCGTCGCAGAAGGCCAGGCTCCTGAGGCAGGCCTCGATGCGGTCCTCCTCGTCGAGCGAGATCACGCAGCCCGAGATCGGGATCACGTGGACGCGCCCTCCGCGGCCTCGCCCCCGCCGGCCTCGCCCGCGGCCGGCCCGCTCCCCCGGCGCGCCTCCCGGCCCATCTGCCGCCGCTCCCGGCGGATGCCGCGCCGGCCCTCGAGGATCTGCCCCTTGAGCCGGCCGAGCCCCTCCTGCCAGCGCAGCCAGGTGGCGTCCTTGTCGACCGAGCGGCTCGCGGCCTCGAGGACCTTGTCGAGCTCCTCGTCGGGGA